>JAKQKQ010000106.1 GCA_029560585.1 Verrucomicrobiota bacterium
GTCCGCACTTCCTTGAAGAATGTTGTTTCCATGGCCTGAACCTCGTTCGGCCGGCCCGCGTGAGTCCATCCGTTTTGGCGCACCAAATTTGTCGGCCATTTGTCGCGGGATAACTCCGTTGGCGCGAAAGTTGATGGCACGGAAGGCCGTAGGGCCTCCTTATAGAGTGGCCGGGGATCGGGCCGCGTTTATCGGCGTTTTACGGCCTTCGAGTTATCGGGTGGCCGATAACTGAAGACTTTGTAAGTGGCCCGTTTAGGCAGAATGGTGCCGTGGGGAGGGGTGGGGATGGGGGGGAAGGCCTTGGCAGGGCCTACGATTTGACCGGGGAATCGCGCTTCTCCCACAGGGCCACGCCCTCGCAGTGGAAGTTCTCCCCCTCCCGACGGCACGGCTCATACGCGTTGAGCACGAACGACCCGAGGTCGACAGCGACGGGCCAGTTGCGGTAGCCCCCGGCTGGCGGCTGCCCCCAGTGACCTCCGGCGACTAGGACGGAACCCTCGCGCGAAATCGCGAATCCCTCGACCCCCTGCAGCGGACCCCACCCGATGAAGTGAAAGTAGTCGATATGCACGCGGGTCTCGCCGTGGATCAGGTCGGTGTGGAAGTGCGTCGTCCATCGGTCGCAGTGGATCCTGGCGTGGCGGGCGAGCCCCCCGATCCAGGCGAGGGGAGGCGTGGGGATGCGGCGCAGTTGGCGGCCCCCGACCCGCAGGACGTCTGGTGTCATGGGATAGAACATGTCGCGGTCCAGCTGGAGCGCATCGCCCGATCCCCACGTGGGCCGACCATGGCGGATGTATTGCCGCGCGGTCTCATCAAGCTCATCGATCGCCGTGAATGGACAGGTTTCCATGGAGACAACGTACGCGGGCGGGTGGGACAATGGCGGTCCCATATCCTTGGCGGGCCGAAGGGATGTGTGGCGGCTGTCTGGCCTCAGTCCTCGACGATCCGCGCGATGAGATCGTCGAAGAGACCCTGCTCGGCGGGACGCAGCGCCGCCTGCTCGGCCCGGAAGAAATCGGCCTTGGTCTTGCCTTGAGAGCGCCCCTTCTTCGTGTGGCAGTCGTAGGCGTAGTCGGGGATCGGTTCCCGGCCCGCCGCCCCGAGATCGGCCTCCAGTTCCTCGGCGGTCACGCCCATCCCGCGGTCGTAGACAAGGTTCTGCAGGTGGTCAGCGTCGCGGCTCTTCTTGGCCAGGGAGAGCAGGATCACGGCCTTGGAGATGAAGATCCGCCCGCGGGCCTTCTTGGCTGGGACGTTGCGGTTGATCTCGACGTACCCGTCGTGCAGGGCCTTGACCTCGGCGGTGATGATCCCCCAGCAGTCCTCCGCGCTGATGGTGAGCAGCCGACGCCACACGTAGGGACCAAAGCCGCTGGCGAAAAGCTCGTGCGCCCAGTAGCCCGCCAGGCGCGCGTCGCCCCTGCGGATCGCCTTCTGCATCGCCGAGCTAACCTCGCCGAAGTCGTAGCCCTTGATGGTCCGCAGTCTCATCTCCGGCATCTCAAAGAGGGTGGGCTGTTCCATGCCCCTTGCCCTCGTTCACGGAAACTTGGTTGTCCATCCGTTTTTGAGGGTAAGTGGGGCTGGAGTGGGAAGCCATCGGGCCGGGGGGTGCAAAGGGGGTGCTCTGGTGCAATCGGTCACCCGTCGAGAGAAACGGGTTGCCTGCGTGGCGCGTCGATGGCGGTGCGCTCCTGGCTCTTGTAGGTCTCGAATCGGATGTGGGCTTTCCATTTGCTCTTCAGGTAGCGCTTCTCGGCGGCGATCCGGTCGGCGGATCGGAACAGGGAATTGCCCCCTAGGTTCCTCTCCGGAGCCAGCAGCCCTGAGAGGCCGCCATCGACGTTCGCGCGGTGGCCGAGTGTCTGGGTCGCCAAAACCACAGCGCGCTGCTGCAGAAGACGTGCTCGCACCGCTATCGGGCCTGTCACCGCGTCAGGGGCGAATCAAAATGCCGCGCCGGGGTCCGGGTCGTCGTGATTTGTGGAGCTTGTTGTTTTCCGGCCGTTTGCGGGGCAAGCACACCGATGTCGCCGCAGCCCGGAGAGTTTGTGGACCCGGCCGTGTAATAGACCGGCCACCCGGCTTCACCTGGCAGCACGCAAGGCAGTCCGGCGCGGAAGCTATCTCAGGCGTGCCGATTGGTTGTTGCGAACTGAGTCCCCTGCGGAAAGGCAAAACGGCTTGCTCCGACGCTGGCCTCGATGGCGGTCCGGTGCCCCGCATCGTAAACCGGTAAATAGCGGCCGCCGTTCACCCATTCGCCAGCAACTACCGGCGCGGGGCGGCTCCCGTCCGCTCCTGCACCGAATTGAACCGGCTCGTGGGATTTCCGATGCCGTCATGATGCGGGTACAGGTCCGCCGTTTAGAGGATCGAGCCGCCTCGGTGAACACCCCCGGTTGCCTCCGTCGCGACGCCGCTGGAAATGGTTACGCGACCCCTGGCCGGGCGCGCTTCAAGGACGGCCAGCGGCACTCTGGGGACGAGCAACAAAGGGGGATAACCGGGGTTTATTCCTGCGACAATGGGACACCGGACATCCAGGTGGGCCGCGTCGGCGCCTGTTGCGGCCGGGTGGCTTGGCCTGGCGTGGGCCTGCCTGTTCGCGGGGTCTCTGGTTGCGGTCGGTGCCGCCCCGGCGGACAGGCCAGCGCGCGGTGCGGATGTCCGGTCTGTCTCAGCTTTGTTGCAGCGGGATTTGAACGCGGAGGCGCCGGGGGGCACGGTCAAGGTGGGATACAAGAGGGTGGGCGGGGAAACCCTGCCGATGGAGATTGACCTGCCTGGGGGCGACGGTCCGTTCCCGTTTGTCATCTACCTGCACGGTGGCGGCACTCCGGGCAAGACCCCCGCGCAGTTCAGGGCGCAGTCGCTGCACATGGCGCAGCTGGGCGTGGCGGGGGTACGGATCAACTATCGCGGTGCGGAACGCGGACCGTTCGAGGAGATCCTGGGCAACATCATGGATGCCATGGCCTACGTCCGCGCAAATGCCCCAAAGCATCATCTGGACCTCGCGCGCATGGCGTGGGCGGGAGGTTCGGCGGGAGCGTCGCTCGGGGCGTTGGCCGCGCAGCGCACGCCGGAGTGCGTCGCGTTCGTCGGGTTCAACGGCGCCTACGATATCGGCCGACATCTCGAGCGCTTCGGCGGGGCCGATAACCTCAAGGAATCCTCCTTCTATGGCAGGCTGACCCCGGAGCGCATCAAAGAGGTCTCGGCCATCGACCAGATCAGGACCCCGCCGCCGGCCACGCTCCTGCTTCATGGCAAGGCGGACAAGACGGTGCTGCCGGAGCAGAGCCAGCGTTTTGCCGACGCCGTCAAAGCCAGGGGTGGACGGGCGGAATTGCGCCTGTACGATGGGGAGCAGCATGGCTTCTTCAACGATCGCAGGTATGATGAGACCGTGACGGATATGCAGGTCTTCCTGTTCGACGTATTCGGGTTGGAGGGTCGACGGGCACGATGAGAACGGCGGCCTTCCTCCTGTCCCTGGCGGTCTTGTCGGGCGACGGCCTCGCCGCGACGGCGGTGAAGGTCAATTTTACCCTGAACACCACCGACGCGTATGGCACCCCGATGGTCGAGAACCGGTTTTACTACGTGTACCGGCCCGATGGGTTGTCCACGAACAGCCCCGTCCCCATGATCCTGGTCATGGAGGCCAGCCCCAACGGCAGCCCCGCGGGGTTCCTCAACGCGAAGGCCGGACAGGCGGGATTCGTCGTGGTCTCCTGCTCGTTCTCCGGCAATTCGACGGGGGTACCGGGGACCGTGTGGAACAACGACGACCCGCGGGTCACCGGGTGGGAGGACTTTGACTACGCCACCGAGGTCATCAACCGGGTGAGGGCGTCCGACAACTGCAACGACGCGTTCATCTGCGGCATCTCGAAGGGCGGCCACATGACGCTGGCCTACGCCTGCGAGCGGCCCGACATGATCCGGGCTGCCGGCCCCATGAACGAGTTCATGGGGCTGACATCGAACATCCCCATCGCGCCGGTGCCGATGATCGTGTTCCAGGGGACGATGGACGCGAACGTGCCCTACACCATGGTGAAGGACACCGTCGACGCCTGGCGGATGACCGATGGGCTGATGGATGCGGTGCCGGTGACAACGCATGAGTCATCGCCGCTGATCCCCGGGAGGGTCACGCAGGCGACGTGGCGCGGGGGGGTCGGCGGGACCCAGGTTGCGTTCGTGACCATCATTGGCGGCATCCATGAGATCCCGACGCCCTCCGTGCGAACCGGCTATAATGTCGCCGACGGGCTCTGGGCATTCTGCAGCCAATTCCTGACAGGCCGGGGATCCCAGCCGAAGATCGTGTCGAACCCCGTCAACAACGTGCAGCCCGAGGGGCATCCGGCCAGTTTCTGGGTGACCGCCACCGGCGACGCGCCGTTGGGCTACCGGTGGCAGAGGAACGGCGCGGACATCCCCGGCGCGACGTCCCTGTGGTACACGACGCCGGCCACCACGATAGCCGACGGCGGCGCGACTTTCCGGGCGATCGCGGGCAACGGCCTCGGCAGCGTCACCAGCTCCGTGGCGACGTTGACCGTCATATCCGCCCCCGCAGACCCGGCCATCACCGTCCAGCCCACGAACCAGACGGTTCTCGCGGCCCAGCAGGCGGTCTTCTCGGTCACCGCGGCCGGCACCGCACCGCTGAACTATCAGTGGCGCAGGAACGGGATGAACATCCCGAACGCGACCGGCCCTTCGCATACCAGATCATCACCCCTCACCTTCGACTGCGGTGCGGCCCATGATGTCGTGGTCAGCAACAGCGCCGGCAGCGTGATCAGCGCCGCGGCGACCCTCGCGGTGCTGCCGGCCTCCGGCGCGCCCTGCATCATCACTAATCCCGCCAGGGCGCGGGTGCTCACCAATCAGGTCGCCGTATTCTCGGTCGGGGCGTGGAGCCCGGCACCCATCAGTTATCAGTGGCAGAGGGGGACGTTCACCGGAGTGATGACGAACATCGCCGGTGCGACCTCGCCGAGCTACACGACGCCGGTCACAAGCCTCGCCGATCACCTGGCGCTTTTCCGCTGCGTGGTCTCGAATCCCTCGGGCAATGCGGCGAGCGCCTCCGAGATGCTCATGGTGACGGTGGCGCCAAAACCGCCGACCGATATCACCAGCGCGGTCGCGGCGTTCGGCCAGATCGGCGCGCCATTCCGCTTGACCGCCACCTCATCCGGGGGCACCGCACCGCTCACCTATGGCGCGGCGCCTCTGCCGGAAGGGCTATCCGTGGATCCCGCAACCGGCGTGATCGCCGGCACGCCCACCTCCCCCTGCACCACGAACGTCACGGTCACGGCGGGCAACGCCGCGGGCTCCACCTCGGCCACGCTGGTGCTGACCATCGGCCCCGATCCGCCCCAGGTCCCGATCGAATCCTGGAGGCGCTCCCATTTCGGGGCGAGCGCCAACAACCCCTCCATGTCGGGCGATCTCGCCGACCCCGATTGCGACGGGTCGGCAAACCTGTTCGAGTACGCGGCCGGCACCGACCCGCTCCGCGCGGACCCGTCGCGGTGCGATCTGCGCGGCGCCATGGAGGGTGGCTTCCTGACCGCGACGCTTTCGAAGGCAGCCGGTGTGACCGGCATCCTCTGGGGCGCCGAGTCGAGCGGGGACCTCCGGGTCTGGAGCG
Organism: Verrucomicrobiota bacterium; assembly: GCA_029560585.1. Classification (GTDB taxonomy): domain Bacteria; phylum Verrucomicrobiota; class Verrucomicrobiia; order JADLBR01; family JADLBR01; genus JADLBR01. The sequence goes on from JAKQKQ010000106.1 coordinate 5,693, forward strand.
GTTCAGATACCACCGTCCTCCAGGACACCCCGCAGGTGTTCTCGGCCAGGGACAACTTCCCTGTCGCCACGAACGGCCACCGCTTCCTGCGACTCAAAGTGTCGCACCCGTGACCCGTGGAGGGCCCCCGGAGTCGCGACGGTCACTGGTCCCCGAGGATCGCGATCTTCTGGGCCGTGCGCGTCTCTCCCTCTTTGACGTAGGTGACGCTCACCTTGGCCTCGGGCTTGATGTCCTCGATCTTCTTCGGCTCGTCGCGCCGGGTGATCTTGGTGTCGTCCGTGACGGTGAACGTCAGCGCCCGCGCCACCTGAACGACGACCTGCTTGGCCGCGACGTCCACCCTGGTGACTGTGCCCGTCTTGGTCTGTGCCGATTTACCCTCAGCGGCAGTGGAAGCCGCCATCGAAATGCCCAATGCCAGCATCACTGCCAATGCCAATGTCATGATTCTGTTCATCGGAACCTCACTTTCCAGATGCATAACATACCGCGAATCGGGCACCGCCCTCAAGTGGAACGCGGCGGTGGGAGTGACACGCGATGCGATGTCGGTGGGACGGCGGCACTGGCCGGATTCCCGGCGCATGCTGCCGGCGTGAACCGATCCGCCGATGACCGTTCTTTCTCTGCTTTGACCGCAATGCAGCGACCGCGCCTGCGGGGGACCGGCGCATCGCGGCCGAATAGCTGGGCCGCGAGAGACCACGGCGCTTTGTCTTGTGGCTGACGGACGGCGACGGTGATACCCTAACGCAAGTCATGAACAGACTCCTCCTCGCTGGCCTCGCTGTTCCGTTGCTGGTGCCGCTGGCCGTTTTGCACGCTGCCGACGGCGACTCTCCCCAAGCCACCGCTGCCCCGCCGGTGCGGACGGCCACCACGCACCCGATGAAGTACTTCATTTCACTGCCCAAGGACTGGTCGGCGGGCCGGACGTGGCCGGTGCTCGTGGCCCCCAGCGCCCACTATGGCGACAAGGGGAAGAACATTGCCATGTTCGCGGCAGAACGGGACAAGCGCAAGGCCAGCTTCATCATCGTGGCACCCTTCGTCATCAATGCCGACCGAGTGGCCACCATGGCGGAATATCGCGGGGCAGTTGCCGACGCCATCAGCACTGCGGACGCCGCGACCGATGGCCGCGACGAGACTGCGCGCGCCAAATTCGATTCGGAGGGAATCCGCGCGATCCTTAAGGATGTTCAGAAACTCCATCACGGTGAGGACAAGGTCTATATCACCGGCTTTTCATCCTCGACGCATGTCGCCTACCTGTTTCTCTTCAACCACCCCGAATTACTCAAGGGTGTCATCATCAATTCCGGGGTCTATCTGGCGCGCGGAGTCGATGAGGATCACCTCCCGTTCCTGAACTCCTCGGAACGCACCACAGTCCCGATCAAATACATCATCGGCGAAGACGATCGGGGCTACAAAAAGTGTTCGGAGAATTGGCAGGAAACGAAAGCCAAATTGCTCCGTTATGGACATCCCGAGTCCAAGATGCAGATGGAAGTCATCAAGAAAGGGAACCGGGAAAATCTCAACCCTGGTCACAGTTGTTATATCGCCAGAATTCTCGATTTCTGCGCTGACGTCGAAATGTCCTCGCGGAATTGATGCGTCTCCACGCCGGCACACGCTCAATGTCCGGAATCCGGATCCCGTCATCAGCGGCGCCAGTGCGACACGATGGCCCTCGAGGACACCCCTCGGCTGTTTTCGGCAAGGGACAATTCTCCTGCCGCGACAAACGGCCACCGGTTTCTGCGCTTGGGGGTTTCGCACCCGTGATGGGTGGCGGGGGATCGGGTGGCACGGCGTCCGAGTACCGGTCCGGCGCGAACCTGCGCCAGGGTCGATTTGGAGCAACCAATGGCACTGTGCGGTGTTTCACGTATGATGGGGCCGAGGTTCTGGCACGTTCTTCTGATATTTGCGACACTGGCGGCGCCGTTCGTGGCACGCGGAGAGGACCAGGCGATCGATTTCGACAAAGCCCGGCAGATTCTCGAGCGCGGCAAACGGGGCGAAAAGGTCACCGACGAGGAGCGGGCCTACGTCCAGAGGGCGATCGAGGCGCGCCGGAAGGCGCAGGCCAACCAGCCTCAGGGCAAAGGCGGGAAGGGACTTCCGCCGCCGCCTCCGAAGTGGACAGAGCACCTCATCCCGTTGACGGAACTGGGCACCGCAAAGTACAAGGGCGAGGAGGGCGGCCTTTACGGCGGCGGCAGCAATCAACCGCCCAAGGCACATTTCGAAGCCACCATGAGAGAATCGGCGAAGATCCGCCCGCTGGACGACGACGGCAAACCTGCAGATGGCGGCAAGATCGGCGTCCTGTCGGTGGGCATGTCCAACACTACGCAGGAGTATTCGCGCTTCATCGCCCTGGCCAACGCCGATCCGCAGAAGCCGCCCGAGGTCGTTCTCGTGGATGGGGCGCAGGGCGGCCAGACCGGAACGCGGTGGGCCGACCCCGATGCGCCGCTGTGGTTGACGGTGGACGAACGCGTCAAGAGCGCCGGTCTGAGTTCCAAACAGATCCAGGTCGCCTGGATGAAGCAGGCCGAGGCCGGCCCGGCGCGAATGGGCGAATTCCCAAAGCACGCGGAGGTGCTCAGGGACAACCTCGTCGTGGTGCTGGGTCACCTGAAGCGGCGCTTTCCCAATCTCCGCATCGTGTATCTCTCCAGCCGCATCTACGGCGGCTACGCCATCACGTCGCTGAACCCGGAACCCTATGCCTACGAGGAGGCGTTCTCGATGAGATGGCTGATTCAGGACCAGATCGCAGGCAAGAGCGAACTCAATTATGACCCGGCCCGCGGCGAGGTGAAATCCCCGCTGCTGCTGTGGGGACCCTATCTCTGGGCGGACGGCGAGATGCCGCGCAAGGCCGACGGCTTCACCTATGCGCGCGAGGACCTCTCGGAACGCGATGGCACTCACCCCAGCGAGACCGGCCGCACCAAGGTCGCCGAGCTGTTGCTGAAATTTCTGAAGACCGACCCCACCGCCAAGTCATGGTTTGCCCGCAATTGAGGACAAGATCGATCCCGTTCGTCACGCTGGCGCTGGCCGCACTCCTCGTCTCCTGCGGCCCCTTGCGCGCGGCCGAATCGGAACCGCCCATCGACGCGATGCGAGGGCGGGAGCTCATGCAGCGATCCGCCCGCGGCGAGGCACTCACCGCCGAGGAGTCGGCTTATCTCGAGCGCGTGAAACGGGAGATCCGCAGGCGTGCCGCCGGCAAGAAGGGCCCCATCCCACCGGGCGGACCCCAGCGCCAGGTCGTGGTGTCTACGAATGACTGGAGCGCGCTGGTGCCCATCACCGACATGACGGCGCCCTACAAGGGCGAAGACGGCGGCCTCTATGGCGCGGGCGGCAACACGCCGCCCGAGGCGCATCGGGTCGCCTACCTGAAGGAGTCGGAGAAGATCCGCCCCCTCGACGTCGGGGGTCGCGCCTCGGGCGATGGCAAGATCGGCCTGATCACGATCGGCTTCTCCAACCCCTCGATTGAATCGGAGGATTTCAAACGCGCCGCGGATGCGGATGCGCAGAAGTCGCCACACGTCATCATCGTCAACGGATGCATGGGCGGGCGCTCGGCGGTCATGTGGGCATGGGACGGCGCGGACGTCCTGCCGGGGGCCGAGCGGGAGCGGCTCGACCGGGAAATGGATCTCCTCGGCATGCCAAAGGAGAATCGGCGCACCGCGGCCGGCGTCGCAAGAGACACGTGGCCGACCCTGGCGAAACGGATCGAGACGGCCGGCCTTGCGCCGGCGCAGGTGCAGGCATGCTGGCTCAAGCACGTCGAGGCGAACCCGAAACCGCTCGGCGAATTCCCGGCCCACGCCCGCGCGTTGCAGGCCGACATCGCGGCCATCCTCCAGATCGCGCGGCATCATTATCCGAACCTGCGCGTCGTAGTTCTGTCCAGCCGCACGTTCGGGGGATGGTCGGGGCGGCAGAGCGGCAGCCCGGAGCCGTACGCCTACGAATCGGGTTTCGCCACGCGCTGGCTCGTGCAGGCCCAGATCCGGGGCGACGCGGCCCTCAACTTTGACCCCGCACGCGGCGAGGTGAAGGCGCCGCTGGTCTTGTGGGGACCCTACCTCTGGGCGTGTGGCAATTCGCCGCGGAAGCTCGATGGGCTGACCTGGACGCAGAACGACGTGCGCTCTGATCAACTGCATCCGAACGAAAATGGCTGCAAGAAGACGACAACGTTGCTGCTGAACTTCTTTATGAGCGACGCGGGCGCGCGCAAATGGTTCGTCAAACCATAGAATCCACCATGCGAACGACCATCATCAGTGCCGCAATCGTGTCGACTGCGACGATCGCGCTCTCAGGCACAACCCTCGTGCGCGGAGATGACGATTCGCCCCTCACTCAGCTTGCTTTCCAGCGGTCCATGCGATCGGGGGTTCGCGACGCCAACGGCAACCCCATTGCCGGCACGGAGGTGATGCACCTGGTGCCGCACAAGGGCCTGCTTTACGCCAGCACGAGCCTTTGGATGGAAAGCGATCCATCCATCCCGAAGGCGTGCCAGATTATCGTGCTGGATTCGCCCAAAGGTCAGTGGCGCGTGGAGCATCAGTTCACCACAAACAACTTGCGGTACGGCAGCCTGCGGGAGGTCACGTTTTCCACCGACGCCACCGGTAAGGCGATTGCGCCGGTTGACCTGCTGCTGGCCGCGCCGGATGTCAGAAGCGGGCCAGTGGAAGTCTTCTGCCGCGAGGAAACCACCGGGGATTGGGTCGCCTCGGGGTTGGGGACGGTCACAAGGGGCGCCACCACCCGCGCCATGGGATTGCACCGGGACAAGGTCACGGGGATTGACCGCATCTTCGCCGGCAACAGACCGCTGGGCGTCATTAGCGGCGTTTACGACCCGGCGGCGCCGGGCCGCATCCGCTGGGACAAGACACCCGAGTTTCCGACGCCGGAAGGGGAGCGCGTCATGGGCTTCTGCGATTGCAACGGAATCCTATACTGTGCAACCACGCGCCACATCTTCCAGCGCACCGACGGCGTGGCGCCGGCGTGGAAAAAGGTCTATTTCTGCGAAAAAGAAATCCCCCCTGTCGGCATTCGCGGTCTGACGTCCGTGCCGAGACCGGGCGGGAAGGGCGAGGTGCTCTGGTTCGTCGCATTGCGGAAGGTCCGCCGGTTGGACCCCGGCGACGGGTTCAAGGAAACCATCGAGTTGGATATGCCCGTGTTCCTGACGGAAAAGCTGGGCCTTCCAGTGACTGGTGCCCTCTCCGCTTACAACGAATTGATGCCCTACGTGATGCCCGGCTCGGGCGAAAGGCTCTGGCTGTTTGGATTTCAGTGTTCCCACCCGGCGGCGGTCATCAACTCGCATCCGCGCATCAAAGCGCGCGTGCAGAAGCAGGACACCGTCCGGGGAGGGCGCGCCGGCAACGGGCGTTACTGCATCCGCCACGCGAAGGGGGCGGACATCACCTATGAGGTGGCGGAGATCACCGACCCACGCGAGCCGCAACTGGTCTCCACCCGCACCATAGCCGTGTCGCCGTTCCCGCAGGACCGGGGCAAGGTGTTGTATTTTGGTGGTTACGACTGCAACAGCGTTCCGTCCCACGACACCGCATGGATTTACCGGGGGGAACCGCGCGCCCCATGAAACACTTCCGCTCGAAGAAAGTCTTTCGGGGGCAAAAGGAGCTTCGCGTATGAACGACAGACCAGAGGGGAAGTTCCGAGTAAACCACATCGCCATTCAACTGGTGGCGGTTGGCCTCGTCGCACTAGCAACCCCGGCCGACGCCCAGGTGCCCCGACCGATGCCTTTGCCCGGCAACGTCGATAAGCGCGATGTGACGATCTGGAGCGATGGCGTGCGGATGGCCGGCGACCTCTATCTTCCGAAAGAACTGAAGAAGGACGCGAAACTGCCCGCCGTGTTGTTCTGCGCCGGCACCGGCGGCACGAAGAAAGGCACGCCGCGACAGCTCGCGCCAAGGTTCGTGCAGGCGGGGTTCGTGTTCTTGGCGTTCGACTACCGCGGTTGGGGCGAGAGCGACAGCCGACTGATGTCGCTCGACAAACAGCCCGCGCCCGACGCCAAGAGCGAGATCGCGGTCCGCGCGCGGGCGATCCGCTGGCAGATGGATTTTGCGGACCAGGCGATGGACATCCGTGCGGCAATCAGTTTCCTCGCCGGCGAACCGAACGTTGACCCGCAACGCATCGGCATCTTGGGCACCAGTTATGGAGGCGGGCTGGTGACATGGACCGCCGGCAACGATCCGCGCGTCAAATGCGTCGCCGCCCAGGTGGGTGGCATGGGTGGCGGGCGCGGTCCGGCGGTAGAGCAGAACGCGTATGATCTCGCGACCAAGCAGGCGCGCGCCGAAACTGAACCGGTGCCGTTCGAGACCGGCAAGATGGGCGGAAAGATGGCGCGCTACGAGAACATGCGGGTCAATCCCGCGAAGAGCATCGGCTTCAGTGCCATCGAGGCCGCCGAGAAAATCCGAGTGCCGATGATCATCATTGACGCCGAGAACGAGGAACTGATGGACCGCCATAAGAACGGCGAGCAGGTCGCCGAGATTTTGAAAAGGAACGGCGTGCCGGTAGCCTATCACGTCCTCAAAGGCATGACGCACTACGATATTTACCGCGCCGGTTTCGAGGAAGCGACGCGGCTCGAACTGGAGTGGTTCACCAAGCACATGATGAAGACGACACCATGAACACACAAAGGGATATCAGCATACAGACCAGGCAACTGGACCGGCGCGAGTTTCTGAAGAGGGTCGCGCAAGTGACCGTGGCCGCACCACTCGTCGCCCGCGCCGCCGAGACGCCGAGTCCACGTGCTGCGCGGATCTCGTACTTCTGCAACGGCCAGATTCACGTGAATGAGCTGGGCCAGCCGGAACGGAAGCCTCTGACTCCGGGCCAGCCCTATTGGGACTTCAAGCCGTCGTGGTCGAAGACCGGGAACCACCTCGTCTGTTTCCGCAGGCTCAAGGACGACCCGGTCACCGTCAACTGGAAGAGCGCGATCTTCATCATCGACGCGGACGGCACTGGATTCCAAACGTTGAGCGACGGCACACACACGGATTTCAATCCGACCTGGACGCGCGACGGCCTCAACACGCCCATCTGGAACCGGAAGAACGAGAAGGGCCGCGGTTTCATCGTTATGCAAAGCAAGGTGGGCGGCAAGCCGGGCGAGGAGGTCGCGGTCACCGAGGCGAATTTTCATAATTGGGCGCATTCGTGCCTCATGGATGGCCGGATTGTCGTAACCGCGTCTCCGCCGAAGCAGGCCGCGGGCATCTTCTTGCTGACGCGCCGGGAAGGGCCAAAGCCAATTTACGAGCGCGTCCAGTGCGAACTGACAGGCAAGGGCATCTTTCACCGCATGAGCGTTTCGCCCAGCGAGAAGAAGATCTGCTTCGAATACATCACCCACGAGCACCAGAAACTACTCAAAACCGGAGAACCCGGACACACGCTTTATCTCGCGGATTTCGATGTCGAAAAACGGACGATCGCGAACCTCAAGGCGTTTGCCAACGCGGAGGCCAAACCGATTTGGTTTGCTTATGCGCGCTGGATTGATGGCGAGTCGGCGATCGTCTATCACTCGACCCAAACCGGCAAGGGGCAGCTTTACGTGTATCGTCTGGAAGACAGCTCGACCACACGGGTGTCCACTAACCCAAAAGCCGATTACCGCTACCCGCACGGCGAAGCCGCTCCGTGCTAGGAAACTGGGCGGGAACATGAGTCATCAATCTGCCATTGGACGCCGTGAGTTCATCAAAGCGGTGGCCCTGTTGCCGGCGCTCGCCAGCGACTTGCCCTTGGCAGGTGCGCCGGACAAATCCGCGGGAGAACTTCCGATTCGCACCCTGGGCAAAACCGGCTTGCAACTGCCCATCCTCGGCTACGGCGGGGCTGGCTTGCCCACGAAATGGGGCAATCCCCTGTCGCAGGAGGATCGGGTGGCCCTGGTCCGGTACGCCCACGACCGGGGCGTGCGCTATTTCGACACTTCGCCGGGTTACTTTGAAAGCCAAGCCATCATGGGCGAGGCGCTTAAAGACCGACGGCGAGACGTGTGTCTGGTAACAAAAGTTGACGGCACCCGTCCCGAGGCCGTGCGTCGCCAAGTCGAGACTTCACTAAAAACGCTCCAGACCGATCATGCTGACATTCTGCTGATTCATGGCACACCGGGCATTGAGCAGATGAGCGTCGCGCAGGCGATGAAAATCCACGGCGAGATCGTCAAGCTCCGCGACGCAAAGATGACCCGCTTCATCGGATTCTCCGCGCACGGCTACTTCGACAAGGCGCTGGCCCTGATCAACTCGGGCGGATTCGACCTCTGCATGCTAGCCTGCGGCTACGTGCCGCGCGGCCACAATCAGCTCTGGACACCCCGAACGACCCAACTGCGCGACGCCTGCCTGGCCAGGGCACACGAACTTGGCATGGGCATCGCCGCGATGAAAGTCATCGGCGGCGGCTGGCTGGGCGCCTGGTCGGGTCACCTCGTGCCGGGATTCGACAAGGAACGTCTCGCGCAACTGCCCGGCGCCGCGATCCGCCACGTGTTGGGGGATCCGCGTGTCCACATGTTGGTCATCGGCATGCGCCTGCGGAAAGAAGTTGATGCCAACCTCGACATGCTCTCGAACGCCGCCATTTGCACACCGCAAGATCGCACGCTGCTGGAGGAGTTCACCGCCAGGCTCCTGGAAACCGACACGGCCCGCAAGTTCAGGGTTGAGTGACATGAGACGCTGGCTAGCGACTTTTGGCTGGGTCGCTCCACCAAGCCGCCCCTCCCAGTCGGTCGATGCAATTCTGGCTTGGAGCAGATGCATGCATTCAAAACTTTGCAGGCTACTCGTTGGCCTCGCTTTGATCGTCGCCGTGGTTTGCACGGGGGCGGCGCGGGGAGGAGACGCCAAGGCTGAAAACGAGGATGCGCGCCGCCCGAACATCCTGTGGATCATGTGCGACCAGCTGCGCTACGACTGCGTGGGCGCCAACGGCAACGCGATCATCAGGACGCCGAACCTTGACCGATTGGCGGGGCGGTCCGCGAATTTTTCCAACGCGTTTGTGCAGGCGCCGGTGTGCGTGCCGTCACGCGCGTCATTCTTCACCGGCCGCTATCCGCACAGCCATCGCAACCGCGTCAACTATACGCCGCTGGCGACCTGCGAGGTGTTGTTGCCGGCCCGGCTCCAGCGCGCCGGCTACCGCACGGCGCTGGTCGGCAAGACGCACCTCTATTATCAATATCCGCCGACCCCCGACGAAGCGCGGCGCACCGGCTTCGATCTGGTGGATTTGCATGACGGGGCCGGATTCACAGACCAGTGGTCGGACTATGTGAGGTGGCGCCAGGCAAACGACCCGCTGCGTGACATGCAGTATCGGCGGCTGGCGCGTACGGTCCGGCAGCTTCGCGACAGTCTGCCGTCGGACGCGAATCCGTTCCGTTCGGCGATCGACGAGCGGTTCACCGAGACGACATGGACTGGGCTGCGCGCGTGCGAACGGCTGAAGGAGTTGGCGTCCGGCGACCGGCCCTTCTTCCTCTTTTGCTCGTTCTGGAAACCGCACGGCCCCTACGAAGTGCCGGTGCCGTTCGATTCGATGTATGGCAACGTGGAGATTCCGCTGCCCGCGCCGGAGACCGCCGAGACGATCGGCCGCTTGCCGCCACCGCTCCAGAAGCTCATCCTGCGCGGCAAGAGGGCGGAATACGGCATGGACCGTAAGGAGCTTCAGTGGCTCTACCGCAGCTACTACGGAACGGTCAGCCATCTGGACCGAGAAATCGGGCTCATCCTCGACGCGCTGAAGGCTGCCGGTGTCGCTGAGGAGACCATCGTGGTATTCACGTCAGACCACGGCGACCAACTCCTCGAACATGGCCTGACGGGCAAGAATTGCTTCTTTGAGGCCTCGGTCCATATCCCGCTGATGATCCGGTCACCAGCCCGCATTCGACCGGGACGGTATGAGGCGCTGGTCGAGAGCGTGGACGTGCTGCCGACGCTGCTTGAACTCATCGGATTACCGGAGCCGCTGGAGTGCCAGGGCCGCAGCCTACTGCCCCTGTGCGATGGCTCGGGCCGGCAGGCGTACGCGCGCGAGGCCGTGTTCGCCGAGAACATCATCCCGGAAGTCATTACCGGCGGGAACATGGACTTCCCGTTCGAGAAGGGCAAAGGCGTGAAGGGCATTCGCCATCCCGACGCGAAGATGGTCCGCACCGCTCGCTGGAAATACAATTACTACCCGGAGGGCCATGCCGAGTTGTATGACTTGAAGAACGATCCTCACGAACAACGCAACCTCGCCGCCGACCCGGCCCAGAAGGCTGTTGTGGACGAGATGAGGCAGCGGCTCATGAACTGGTTGATCACCGCCGACGAGGCCGATCAGGTCGCTCCCCGCTGGATCATTCCCCGCCCGAGCGAGGAAGCAAAGCAGCCATGAAGACGACTGCCCCCACCCGTGTGGCCGTTCTGTTGGTGTGCGTGTTCCTCGGTCAGGGTGTTCCGTTGTTCGCCGAACCGGATGAGGCGGCGCTCGGCAAGGCAATGGGTTATCCGCGCGGCACGGCGACGACGATGTTCACCGAGCTGTTCAAAGTCGGCAGCTTCAGCGCCGCGGACAAGATTCTGCCCTCACGTGTCGTGCCCCGCAGTGGCCCGGTTACACCGTTAACCAACGGCGCGCCGGCAACGATAGGCTACCGTTACCAGAACGCGCGCTACGACCTCGCCGATTATCTGGAGCACCAGCGCGCAACCGGCCTGCTGATTCTCAAGGACGGCGCGATCATCGCGGAACGCTACCGCTACGGGCGAAGCGAGCGCGATCATTTCCTTTCATTCTCCGTGGCCAAGAGCATCACGTCGTTGTTGGTCGGAATCGCTCTGGAGAAAGGTGTACTCGCGTCGCTCGACGATCCGGCCGAAAAATACGTCGCTGAGCTGAAAGGATCGGGTTATGGCCGGGCTACGGTCCGGCAGTTGTTGCGCATGAGTTCCGGCGTGAAGTTTACCGAGGAATACACCGGACGCGATGACATCGCCCGGCTCGGTCGCGCCGAACGCGGCGGAGAACCTGGGGCCGTCCTGCAATTGCTGGCGTCCTTTACCGAACGCGCATACCCTGCGGGCGAGAAGCTCGGCTACGCTTCCTCCGAGCCGATGGTGTTGGGCTACGTGCTGGCGCGCGCGGCCCGCAAAAACATCGGGGAGTTGACCAGCGAGTGGCTCTGGGGACCGCTTGGCGCCGAAGCTGACGCGGCATGGAATATCAGCACCGACGGCCAGGAAGGAACCCACGGCCGCTTTAACGCCACCTTGCGCGATTACGGCCGGCTGGGCCTGTTGCTGGCGCGCGACGGCAACATCGGCGGTCGGCAGATTGTGTCCAAGGAGTATCTGCTCGACGCCACCGATCCAGCGCGCCAGCCGCCCGCGTTCCGCCCGCGCACGGCCACACCGTATCACGGCTACGGCTATCTGTTCTGGCTCTTCCCCATGCGACATCGGACATTCGCGATGCTCGGCATTTATGGCCAAAGCGTTTTTGTTCAGCCCGACTCTGGCATCGTGATGGTGCAAACCTCCGTGAACCAAGACCCGCGCGGCACTCAGGCCCGCGCTGAGCGCGACGCCCTCTGGCGCGGTGTGCTGGAATCGCTCGGCGGCCATGTAGAACCATGACACATCCCCACCCCGTTTACTCATTCGCAACCATGCGCATCAACAGATTGTTCCTGTTCGGTCCGCTCGCAACGACGATGCTGCTGGCTTCGCCCCCCGGTGTCATCGGCGAGCCTGCTCCAAGACTCGAGCCCGGAGAGACCATCACCATCCCGTTTCCGGAGATGCCGCCGACATTCGCGGAACGGCCCGACCCCAAGGGCATCCCGGCGATGATGACGGTGTTCCTGCCCCGCAATTACGATCGCGAGCGCAAGCACCCGCTGCTCATCTTCCTGGGCGGAGGCGGAGGGGGCCGCGGGCAAAATCCGGTCGTGGCCCGCAAGCTCACGGAGGAGATGGATTTCGTCTGTGTGGACCTGCCGTTGTTCAAGGAGAAGCTCGATCCGCCGGTGCCCGGCAATGGCACGTCGCGGCTGATCCTACAAGCAAACGACTGCCGGTTCATGTGGTCGTTTCACAAGATCATGCTGGCGAAACTGGAGGCAACGGTGCCGAACCTGGATCCCGCGCACCGCGTGCTCGGGGGCTTCTCGAACGGCGCCCACGCGACAGCGGGGTTGATCGATCAGTCCGATGGCGAGGTGGCCCGGCGTTTTTCGGCGTTCTTCTTCGGCGAAGGCGGCGGACGATTGGAGCACTACGAATGGCTAAAGGCCAAACCGTTCCTCATGTTGTACGGCAGCACCCAGTCCGGGAAACGGGCAAAGGAAATATATGAGGCGGCCGTCGCGGCGGGGGCGAAAGCGACGCTGCACGAGATGAAGGGCGTGGGCCACGCCTTCCCTGAGTCGCAATACCCGGTGGTGAGGGCATGGCTGCGCGGTGAGCCACTGCCAGCAAGTGTGGTCGCCGCCAGCGCCACGGCGGAAGAAAGAAAGGCCCCCGAGCAGACCAAGACCGGCAGGGTGAAGAAAGTGGACTTGGACCGCAAACAATTGACGCTGCTAGTGGCGCGCGAAATGGTCTTCACCGTTACCGACAACACCGCGATCACACAGGCAGGTGAGCCCATGAGGCTTGCGGACATCAAGGTGAACGACACGGTCCGCGTGGAATACATCAAGGACGGCGACACACGCACAGCCCGCAGGATCGAGGTGCAAAATGTGTCACCCGCGGCAGCACCCGGCAATTCCCAGATCAGCGTGCGGGTGGGGGCGCAGACGAGGACATAACATGGACTCGCCGCCAGCGAAGCGTTGTGGGAGTTTTTCTCGAACCACCCCAAGGCGGCGCGATCAGGAACTGACAATATGAAACGACGACTGATTCATTCATCCCTGTGCATGCTGCTGTTGCCGGCCATCATGGCGACTGGCGCCGACCCGGCATCAAAGGCGCGCCAGCCAATGCCGAAGCGGCCCATGCCGAAAGCCGAGTGGTTGGAGCCGGACCGCGGCGCGCCAAACGGCACGCAATACAGGACATTCCAATGCAAAGTGCTGGGCCGCGAGGTCAGCTACTTGGTATGGCTGCCGCCGGCCTACGAGCAGGAGACGAAGCGTTACCCGGTCATCTACTGGCTGCACGGCATGGGCGGGAACCAGCGCGGCGGCGCGACCATGTTCGTGCCGCACGTCGAGGCGGCAATCAAGGAAGGCGTGCTGCCGCCTGTCATCGTGGTGCTCGTCAACGGCATGGTAAAGAGCTTCTACTGCGATTCGAGCGACGGCCGGTGCCCAATGGAAAGCGTCATCGTGAAGGACCTGATTCCCCACGTGGACGCCACCTACCGCACGATCGCGGGACGCGACGGCCGCATCATCGAAGGATACTCGATGGGCGGCTACGGGGCGGGTCATCTCGGGTTCAAGTATCCCGAACTGTTCGCGACGGTGGTCATCAACGCGGGCGCGCTGCTCGATCCGAACATGACGAATGCCCCGCGAGAAGGCCCGATGTTCGGCGTGTTCGGCAACGACGCCGCGCGCCGAGTGGCCGAGCACCCGCGTGAACTGGCCCGCAAGAACGCCGACCAGTTGCGCGGCAAGACGCGCATCCGCATCGGCTGCGGTTCGCTGGACGGCCTGCTGCCGCGGAATGAGGATCTGCACAACGTCCTGACCGAACTCGGCATCGAGCACGACTACGAGGTCGTCCCCGACGTGGCGCACGAGTCGCCGCGCTATTACCAGATGCTTGGCACGAGTGTGTATGGGTTCCACGCGAAGAGCCTCCGGTCCGCGCGGGAAGGCCCTCGCGCGTCCTGCCCGAGCCACTCCGCCTTTTGAAACTGCCCATGAAAACCACCCGCATCCCATTTCTCCGCATCACACCGTTGGTCGTTGCGCTCGGGCTTGCGTCTCATGCCCGCGCCAGCGACGCCATCGCATCCGTTCTCCGTCCGTTCGTGGACCGGCATATCCTCGCGGGTGCGGTCACGCTCGTGGCGGACAAGGACAAGGTGCTGGACGTCACGACCATCGGATATGCTGATGTCGGCACGAAGAAACCGATGGGCGCAGACGATCTGTTCTGGATCGCATCGATGAGCAAGCCGATCACCGCGGCTGCGCTCATGATCCTCGTGGACCAAGGCAAGGTGAGCGTGGACGATCCGGTGGAAAAGTATCTGCCGGAATTCAGGGGCCAGATGGTCTCAGAGAAAGGCGGCGCGAACCAGAAGCCCACCTCCGGCACACCGCACGCGCCGAGGCATCCGATCCTCGTGCGCAACCTGCTGAGCCACACGAGCGGGCTGGCTTTCAAATCGCCGATGGAACAGCCGACGCTGGATCAGGGGACGCTGGCGATCCGCGTGAAGAGCTACGCGAAGCTGAATCTGGAGTTCGAGCCGGACACGAAGTACCAATACTCGAACGCCGGCATCAACACCGCCGGTCGCGTCATCGAGGTGGTCACCGGGATGTGCTACGAGGACTTTTTGCAGGGGCGTCTGTTCGATCCGCTCGGCATGAAGGACACCACCTTCTGGCCGACGGAGGCGCAGATCGCGCGCATCGCGAAATCCTATAAGGCGAACAAGGACAAGACGGATATCGAGGAGACGAACGTAGCGCAGCTACGCTATCCGCTGAACGATCGCGCGAATCGCTTTCCGATGCCGGCGGGCGGTCTATTCTCAACCGCGGTGGACTGCGCGAAGTTCTGCCAGATGCTGCTCAATGGCGGCGTCCTCGACGGTAAGCGCATCCTTTCCGAGGAGGCGGTGAAGCAGATGACCAGCAAACAAACCGCGCCGGAGGTGAGCAATGCATACGGCTTCGGATTCGCCACGGGCGGCGGCACCTTCGGGCACGGCGGCGCATACAGCACGAACATGACAGTCGATCCGAAGAAGGGGCTCATCACGATCTTCATGGTGCAGAACGCCGGCTGGCGAAGCGACGACGGGAAGAAGGTGGAAGGGCAGTTCCGCGACGCCGCGTACCGGGCATTCGCGAGGTGACCCGATGAGACCGGCAGCTTCTCTCCTGGGCCGCGCCTTTCGCGGCATGCTGGCTCTCGTCCTCCTGCTGGCCGCGCGCGGGTCGCCGCACGCCGCCCGCCTCCCCAACATCATCCTCATCGTCGCCGATGATCTCGGCTACGCGGATGTCGGCGCATATGGCGCGAAGGGATTCGCGACGCCGAATCTCGACGGGCTCGCGCGCCAGGGCATCCGGTTTACCGATTTCCACGTGGCGCAGGCGGTTTGCTCGGCGTCGCGCGCGGCGATCATGACGGGGTGCTATCCGAACCGCGTCGGGATCGAGGGCGCGATGGAGCCGTGGTATGACTTCGGGATCAGCAAGCGCGAGCTGACGTTTCCGCAGATGATGAAGCGCAGAGGCTACGCCACCGGCATGGTCGGCAAGTGGCATCTTGGCACGCCGACCGAGTTTCTGCCGACGCACCGCGGCTTCGACGAATGGCTGGGCCTGCCTTACTCGAACGACCAGTGGCCGCTGCATCCTGAGAAACCGGGCAAGTTCCCGCCATTGCCGCTCTACGACGGCGACAAGGTGATCAATCCGAACCTGACCCACCGCGACATGGAGCAGCTCACCACGCAATACACCGCGCGCGCGGTGGAATTTATCGAACGCAACAGGGCGCGACCCTTTTTCCTGTACGTGGCACACACGATGCCGCACGTGCCGCTGGCGGTGAGCGAGAAGTTCCGCGGCAAGACCAAGCGCGGGCTCTATGGCGATGCGGTCGAGGAGATCGACTGGAGCACGGGGGAGATCCTCGGGGCGCTGAAGAAGCACGGACTGGAGGAGGACACGCTTGTCATGTTCCTGTCCGACAATGGCCCGTGGCTGGTCTATGGCAATCACGGGGGTTCGGCGGGCGCTTTGCGCGAGGGAAAGACCACGACGTGGGACGGGGGCACGCGCGTGCCATTCATCGCCCGCTGGCCGGGCCACATCCCCGCGGGGAGCATCGCGAGAGAAATGGCCTGCGCGATCGACCTGCTGCCGACGGTCGCGCGGCTCATCGGCGCGAGGCTGCCCGATCACAAGATTGACGGCATGGACATCTGGCCGTTGCTGGCAAGCCAGCGCGGCGCGAAGAATCCACACGAGGCCTATTTCTTCTACGGCGTCCCATTCGGCCAATGGACTGGCGCGCAATTGGAGTCGGTCCGAACGAGTCGTTGGAAGCTCATTTTGCCTCACGGCTACCGCACGCTCGGCGGTCATAAACCCGGCATGGACGGCTGGCCCGGTGTGTATCTGAAGCAGCCGGTGCTCGCGCCGGAGCTCTACGATATGGCGGAAGATGTTCGCGAGCACCGAAACGTGGCCGCGAGGCATCCGGAGATCGTCCAGAGGCTACTGGCATTGGCCGAACAATGCCGCGAGGATCTGGGCGACTTGATCGCCAACCGGAAGGGTTCCGGTGTCCGCGGCCCGGGGCGCTAGAAAAAGATGGAACGGCTATCGTTTTGGCTTTTGTTCACTGCAGCAGCTCTTCTCGCGTTTTTCGCGTCCACTTTGGTCCACGCCGGCGCGCCGCAGCGGCCGGTGAACCTGCTGTTCCTCATGACCGACCAGCAGCGCTGGGATGCGCTCGGTTGCGCGGGGAACAAAGTCCTTGAGACGGCGAACCTCGACCGGATGGCGCGCGAGGGCGCGCGGTTCACGAGCTTCTACTCGTCCTGTCCGGTTTGTTCGCCGGCGCGCACGACGATCCTGACCGGGCGCAGCGTCGGCTCGCACAAGGTCACCGACAACAAGGAGATCACGCGAGACGATCTGCCCGATCTCGTTACGTTCGACCAGATTTTGCTGCGCAGCGGTTACAGCGGCGAGTACCACGGCAAGTATCACAGCCCTTACAAGATGGCGCTCGACTACTCGCATCCGGTGCGCTGGGTCAACGGGCCGCGCCCGCCCGGTTCCAAGGCCGACATGAACGAGGGGCAGGCTTTCGGGGCGTACATCGAGGCGCACGTGCCGGCGCGCCCGCTCAAGCCGGGCGAATTGCTCGCCAACTTCTATGGCCGGCCTTACACGCCCGACCCGATTGACGGCGGCTACGGCATGACGCAGGAGCAGGTCGAGAAACTCCTTCGGGCGGGGAAAGACAAGAGAGGCGAACTCACGGTCGGCCAGGGATTCACCTACGGCTGCCTCGACGTGCCACCAGAGCACACGCTCACCGCTTGGACGGCGAAGGAAGGTCTGGAGGGCCTCGAACGACTGCGCAAAATGGGCGGCCCGTTCACGCTGACGATTTCCATCGGCCCGCCGCATCCGCCGATGGCGGTGGCGAAGCCTTACTACGGCATGTATCCCGCCGCGACGATTCCGGCGCCGGCGAGCCTGAACGATCGCTCCGAAAACTCACCTTACATGCGACGGCAAAGCAAAGACGCCGATCCTTATCGCGACCCGGAAAAGGTCCGGCAGATGATTTCCGACTACTACGGTCTCGTCGCCGAGGTGGATGACTGGATCGGCAAAATTCTGAAACGGCTCGACCAACTCGGCCTCGCGCAGAATACGCTCGTCGTGTTCACCAGCGACCACGGCGAAATGCTCGGCGACCACGGCATGAATTCGAAGATGGCGTTCTACGAAGGCGCGGCCCACATCCCGCTGTTGATGCGGCTGCCCGGCGTCATCCCAGCGGGCACGGTGGTCAAGACGCCGGCCGCGCAGATTGATTTGTTTGCGACGATCCTTGACTACCTCGGCCAGCCGGGCCACGCGTCGGAAGGCCGGAGCCTGCGCCCGCTCATCGAGGGCAAGGACGATGGCGAGGCTCGCATCGCCGTCTCGGAATGGCACAGCACCCACTTCCCCGGCTTCATGGTGTTCGACGGCCGATGGAAACTCATGTTCGGCCAGACCGCCGATGCGAAGTCCCTGGACGCGCTCTACGATCTCCAAAACGACCCGAACGAAATCACCAATCTCATCGGCCGCAATCCCGAGAGGCAGAAGCATTGCGCCGAAGCCGAGCGGATGAAAGCTTTGCTGGTGGACTGGTTGGCACGCGTGAAGTCGCCATATCTGGAAGGCGTGAAGGCGCGTCCAATCACCCGACAACAGACAGCGACTGCGGTGCTTGCGCCATGAAACCTCGATTTCTAAGCGTCACCGCACTCGCCCGCATGGGCGCCCGACTTTCAAAAGTTTGGCGGCGGGCAGCGCCTCGAAGGAGATGGCCTGCGCGAGCGACCTCTGCCAACGGGTGGAAGCAGCGAACCTTGACGGGATATCGGTGGCATGCTTTCGTCAACGGACGCTTCAACGGCGGCCGCTGGCCCCGCGATGGTGGGACATGCCGGCTGGCGCCGGTGCTGATGGCGCCTATCCACAAAACAGGTGACACGATGGCCGGGGTGCGCGACGAGCTGCGACGAGAGTTTGCTGTATGCCGGATGTTGCCGGTTTGCGGGATCCTGCTTGTCGCCGGGTGCGCCGGGCCCGGCATCGATGATGGCACCATTGGCTCGGCCCTCCATTTGCGAACCGGTTTCTCGACCCCGACGAATGTCGCGGCCCGGACCGTTGCCGCCGATGCGGTTTTACGGCCCCCGGGGGTGAATGAGGCCGACGGATTGAACGAAGACGAACTGGTCGCCCTGGCGCTGTGGAACAACGCGTCCTTTGCGGAAGCGATGGCCGATCTTGGGCTGGCCCGGGCCGACTGGGTGCAGGCGGGCAAACTGCCGAACCCGACGGTCACGATGTTGCTGCCGAACGCACCCAAGATTCTCGAGCTCACGGCCCGGCTGCCGATTGATGCTCTCTGGCTGGCGCCGCAGCGGCAGCGCGCCGCGGCCTTCGACCTCGAGCGCGTCGCCGAAACCCTTGTCCAGCAGGGATTGGACCTGATCCGCGACGTGCGTGCCGCCAGCGTCGAACTGGCCCTTGCCCGAGCCCGGGTGGCGTGTGGGACCGAATCGGCGGGCGCGCTCGAACGCATGGCGGCGCTGGCCTCGACCCAACTGGCCGGCGGCGAGGCGAGCGAACTCGAAACGGTCAACGTCTGCAACGCGGCGTTGCGCGCGCGGGAAGAGCTGGCCATCGCCGAGCGCGATGCGGCCGTCGCGGAGGAGCGATTGCGCCATCTGGCGGGAATGACGTTTGTGAAGTTCCGTCTCGATCCAGGGCCGCTCGAAGCCCCCACCGGGGAACTGTCCCCGGTCGAGGCGCTGCTGCGCGACGCGCTGGCCAGCCGGCCCGACTACCGGGCGGCACAACTGGCCGTCGAGGCCGCGGCGAAGCGCGCCGGGCTGGCGCGTGTCGAGATCATCTCCCTGACCGGCATCTTCGATTCCAACAATGTCGGCCCGTTGTTCGAGCCGGGTCCCGGTTTCGATCTGATGGTGCCCTTGTTCGACCAGGGCCAGGGACGCCTGTCACGCCGGCGCGCCGAACTGGACAAGGCCGTGCGCCACTGCGCCGCCGTGAGGCACCGGATCGCGCTCGAAGTGCGGGAGAGCCGGCTGCGCGAAGAGCAGGCCTCGTCGGAGGTGCGTGCGTGGCGGGAGCGGCTGCTGCCACAACTCGAGGCCGGCCAGCGACTGGCCGGGCAGGCGGCCAAGGCGGGCGCCACCAGTTTCGTGCCGGTCCATGAGGCGGAGCGCGCACTGGCGGAGGCGCGCTTGCGCGAGGCCACGGCGCTGGCCGCATGGAGACGCGCGCGCGCGGAACTCGAACGGAGCATCGGTCACCGCCTCGGGCAAAATCCTCCGGAGCGGGGGAAGACATCATGAAGAAGGCGGCATTCGGTTTCGCATTCGTACTGGTGCTGGCGGTGGCTCGGGGTGCGTCCGCACCGACTCCCGCGCACGGTCCGGCGCCCGCGCAGGTCGCCCGGAAGATCGAGGAAACGGCCCTCAACACGATCACTCTCACCGGAGAGGCCGAGCGTCGCCTGGGAATCAAACTTGCGAAAGCAGAACGCCGGCCCGTGCCATGCACCCGCCTGTTCTCCGGCGAAGTGATTCCCCCGCTACCCGACCAATCGGGACTCCACGGCCAATCGGCTTACCCCGTCATCCCCACCTTGCTGCCGGCCGATTTGATCCGGTTGGCGCAGCAGCAGATCGACGCGGACGGACGCGTGGCCGCGGCAGCGGCCCGCGCAGACGGGGCGCGCCGGGCCCTCGATCGCGCGGAGCGGTTGTTCCAGAGCAAGGCCGGCAGCGAAAGGGCGGTCGAGGAGGCTCGCACCGCCGCGGAAGTTGCGGACACCGAAACCGAGACCGCGAGGGCCCAGCGCGCGCTGCTGGGGCCGCCGCTGCTCCCGGCGGGGGGGGCGGGAAAGGTCTGGATTCGCGTGCCGGTCTATGCGGGGGATGTCGGTTCGATCGATCGTGATGCCAGGGGCGCCGTGGCGGAATTTTCGTCACAGCAGGGCCGGACGCTCGAAGCCCGCCCCGTCGCGAATCCCCCATCCAGCCGGGCACCGGCTCCGACCGTCGATCTTTACTACGAGGTCGAGGATGCGGCCGGATCGCTCCGGCTCGGCCAGCGCATCGGCGTTCTCATTTCTCTGCGGGCAAGGGAGGGCGCGCTGGCGATTCCCTGGAATGCGGTGGTGCACGACATCTACGGCGGCACATGGGTTTACATGAAGGCGGGGCCGCTCGCCTATGCGCGGCGGCGGGTCGAGGTGGCGCGCGTTTCCGGGGCCGACGCCGTGATCGAGGCGGGCCTCGACGAGAAGGACGAGGTGGTGACGGACGGCGCGGCCGAACTCTTCGGCACGGAATTTGGCGCCGGCAAATGAGGCCGCTCGTGGAACCCGCAACATGATCCGCTGGCTGGTCGAGAACTCCCTGCACGCGCGGGTGGCGGTGGTCGTCGCCGCCGCGGTGCTGCTGCTGACGGGGGTGCGGCAGGTGCGCCACGCGCCGCTGGATGTGTTTCCGGAATTCGCGCCGCCGCGCGTCGAGATCCAGACCGAGGCACCGGGCCTTTCGACAGAGGAGGTGGAGAATCTCGTCACGCTGCCCATCGAAAACGCCATGAGCGGGGTGGCCGGCGTCACGGTGCTGCGCTCGAAGTCCGTCCTCGGGCTTTCGTCGGTCCTGATGCTTTTCGAGGAGGGCAACGACTTCATGCGGGCGCGGCAATTGGTGCAGGAGCGTCTCGCCGCCGTCGCCCCGCGGCTCCCGACGGTCGCCCGCGCCCCGCACATCCTGCCCCCGCTTTCGTCGCTCAGCCGCGCGCTGAAGATCGGCGTCTCCTCGACGACGCTCGATCAGATGGAGCTCACGGACCTCATGCTCTGGACCGTGAGGCCGCGCCTGATGGCCGTGCGCGGCGTGGCCAATGTGGCCATCTGGGGCCAGCGCGACCGCCAGTTGCAGGTGCTCGTCGATCCCGACCGGCTCAACGCCCATGACGTCACCCTCGACGCGGTCGTGCGCGCCGCGCGCGACGCGACCGCCATCGGCGCCGGCGGATTTATCGACACCCCCAACCAGCGCATGGCCGTGCGCCATGTCGCCCCCGTCTTGACCCCGGCGGACCTCGCCCGGACGGTGGTCGATTACCGCGACGGCTTCCCGCTTCGCCTCGGGGATGTCGCCCGCGTCGTGGTGGGGCACCCTCCGCCCATCGGCGACGCCATCATCAACGACGGCCCGGGACTGCTCCTCATCGTCGAGAAATACCCGTGGGGCAACACGCTCGATGTCACCCGCGAAGTCGAAAGGGCCCTCGATGCCCTCGGGCCGGGGCTCAATGGAGTCGAGTTCGATTCGACCATCTTCCGGCCGGCGACGTTCATCGAGCTCTCGATCCACAACCTGGGCCGAACGATGCTGCTCGGATGCCTCATGGTGATCGTGGTGCTGTGCGCCTTCCTTTTCGACTGGCGGGCGGCATTCATCAGCCTGCTGGCGATCCCGCTGTCGGTGGTGGCCGCGGCCGCGGTGCTGCACTGGCACGGATACACCCTCAACGTCATGGTCCTGGCGGGGCTGGTGATCGCCGTGGGCGAGGTGGTGGATGACGCGATCATCGACGTGGAGAACATCCGCCGCCGCCTCCAGCTCAACCGCCGCCTCGGGGCGCCCCGGCGCGCGTTCGATGTCGTGCTCGATGCGTCACTCGAAGTGCGCAGCGCGGTGGTGTTCGCGAGCCTCGTGGTGGTGATGGTGTTCCTGCCGGTGTTCTTCCTTCCGGGGCTGGCGGGGACGTTTTTTCGGCCGCTGGCGCTGTCGTACATGGCCGCGATCGGTGCATCCCTGCTCGTGGCGCTGACGGTGACCCCGGCGCTCTGCCTGATGCTGCTGCCGACGGAGCACCCCGTGCGGCAGGAATCGCCGTTGGCCGCCTGGCTCAAGGCCCGGTACCGCGGGATTCTGCCGTTCATCGTCAGGCGCCCGCGCGCCGCCGTGATGTTCCTCGCGGCGGCGTTCGCCGCCACCGCCGCCGCCTGGCCACTGCTCGCCGAGCAGTTTCTTCCCGATTTCAAGGAGCGGGACTTCCTGATGCACTGGGTCGAGAAACCGGGCACCTCGATCGAGGCGATGAACCGGATCACGGTGCAGGCCAGCCGCGAACTGCGTTCGATCCCCGGAGTGCGCAACCTCGGCTCGCACATCGGCCGGGCCGAGGTCGCCGACGAGGTGGTCGGCCCGAATTTCACCGAGCTTTGGATCAGCGTCGATCCGTCGGTCGATTACCGCAAGACGCTGGCCAGGATCCAGGAGGTGGTCGCCGGGTATCCGGGCCTGTACCGCGACGTGCAGACCTATCTCAAGGAGCGGATCAAGGAGGTGCTGACGGGGGCGAGCGCGACGATCGTGGTGCGGATTTTCGGCCCCGAGCTCGACGTATTGCGCACCAAGGCGCAGGAGGTGGCCGCGGCCATCGCGGGGGTGCCGGGGGTGGCGGACCTCAAGGTCGAGCCGCAATCGCTGGTGCCGCAGGTCCAGGTGCGGCCGCGGCTTGAGGCGGCCGCCAACCTCGGGCTGGGGCCCGCGCAGGCGAGACAGGCCGCCGTGACGCTGGTGAAGGGCACCAAGGTGGGCGAGGTGTACGAGACGTCGAGGATCTACGATGTCGCGGTCTGGGGCGAACCGCGGCTGCGCACCGACCTGCACGCGCTCAGCGCGATCCCGATCGAGACGCCCGCGGGCGCGCCCGTGCCCCTGGGTGCGGTGGCGGATGTGGCGATCGTGCCGACGCCGAATGAGATCAAGCGCGAGAACGCCTCGCGGCGCATCGACGTCACCTGCAACGTGAGCGCCCGCGACCTGGGCGCCGTGGCGCGCGAGGTCGAGAGGCGCGTCCGGGCGTTGTCGTTTGATCGCGGCTATCATCCCGAGTTTCTGGGCGAATACGCCGCCCGGCAGGAGTCCCAGCGGCGCCTGCTGGCCCTCACGGGGCTGGCGTTGCTCGGCATCCTCGTGCTGCTCCACCTCGACTTCCGCTCCTGGCGGCTCACGCTGCTGGTCGCGCTCACGCTGCCCTTTGCGCTGATCGGCGGGATGGCCGCCGCGTTCCTCGGGGGCGGCGTGCTCTCGCTCGGGTCGCTGGTCGGGTTCGTCACCGTGCTGGGCATCGCGGCGCGCAACGGCATCATGCTCGTAAGCCACTACCGCCACATCCAGGACAAGGAGGGCGAGCCCTTCGGCGAGACGCTGGTGCTGCGCGGCGCCGAGGAACGGCTCTCGCCCATCCTGATGACCGCCTCGTGCGCGGCGCTGGCGCTGCTGCCGCTGGTCGTCGCAGGCGATATTCCCGGCCACGAGATCGAATACCCGATGGCCTGGGTGATCCTCGGCGGCCTGGTCACCTCGACGGCGCTCAATCTCTTCCTCCTGCCCGCGCTTTACCTTCGCTTCGCGAATCCCGGCGAACAGAAAGGGACCGTCCAGCAGCCTGCCTCGTGACGGTCGAACTCAGATCATCCGGGCACTCAGAGCCCGTCATTGAAAGCCCGGTCGAGGATGGAGGGCATCAGCGCGGCTAGGTCTGCGGCGCGCGCGGATTGGGCGGAGCGGATTTGCGCGATGGCACGAAACGCGGGAAGGAGTCGGCGTTGCCGGGCGATGTCGGGCATTGGGAGTTCAAGGTTCAAGAAACGTTCGGGCCGGACCCGTTCGCGGCGTGCGCCAGCTCCATGGGTAGCGTCCCGCAGGCGTGACCAGAACCACTCCTTTCGGACAATCGTCGCCAGGTATGCCGGGTCCGCCTCTCCATCTCGGCATCGGAAGGTGCGATACTCCGGCGACACAAACCACCCGGCCAGTTCTGCTGGGCACACGGCGATGGCGCCTTCCCACCCCTTGACCTGGCTCAGAACCAATGCTCCCGCAAAAAGACGATTGAACGTCCGGTACGTGGTTTGAGAGCCAGCGATCGCACCTTTCGCAAATAGACCGCAGCCAAAGCTCTTTACTCCAACTTGCGGGTACTCCGAGTCGAAGTCGATGGACTGTGCTTCCTCGTGGAGTTCCAAGAGCTGGTGGATTGGAATGATGCGTCCCGCTGCCGCAGTCTCGTGTAGAGCCACTTCCAAGCTTTCAGAATCCCTTTCGTTCGCGGCCTGCGCAGCGGTGATGCGGTCGATGGCGGCGGCGACGGCATCGAGCTTGGCGACAAGGCGGCGCTGTTCGGCGAGGGGTGGTAGGGGGATTTCCAGATTGAGGAAGAAGTCCTCTTTGAACCGGTTTCGCGTCAGTGCCGTGCTTCCGCTGCAATCTTGAGCGACACGTCGAAGAGTGGAGGGCAGGCGAAACCAATAAGTGAGAAAACGGAGATCGATTGCATCATTGTTGGTTTGGAAGACAGGGAACTCGCTGGACACGTAGCAGTCGGTCAAATCGGGCGAGACCACGCCGAATGCGCCTCGCCATGCGAACAGGCGGCTGTAAATGAAATCTCCATCTTCAACACGGTTTAGAGATGATGCCGAGGTTTGATCGCCAGTGACCGTTTCACGAAAAAACGGTCCGGCACCGTCAAGGCGAACGCCAAGAAGGCGATATTCCTTGTCCACTGCGGGGGTCTCCCACCGCTGGATCAAATGCAGGACATCACGGAGACGCACTGAAGGCCGAGCAGTCATTCTTGAGACAATTCGATCGTCTGCTGAATCTCGTGCAGCGCCTCCTGAATCTCCTTCTCCCTTGCGCGTATCCGGGCGAGGAGTTCTTGGGGCGGGAGGTGTTCGATGTCATTGGGGGCATTGGGGTTCTTGCGGTCGAGGTTGCAGGAGAGGAGTCGGCCGGAATCGTCGTAGCGGAGGACGTCGTCGACGGGGACCTTCCAGGCCTGCGTATTTTCGGCGCGTTTCTTGGCGCGCATCCAGGCGATGGCGGGGGCGAACTCCTCGAATCGGAGGGGCTGGGTTTTCGAGTACTTCTTGCGGCCTTCGGGGCGCGGGAGTTCGTAGTACCAGATCTCACGGGTGGGACCGGAGCGGTCGAAGAAGAGGATGTTGGTGGGGATGTCAGTGTAGGGGGCGAAGACCCCGTCGGGGAGACGCACGATGGTGTGGAGATTGAACTCCTTGAGGAGCTGCTCCTTGATGCGGGCGCAGACGCCGTCGCCAAAGAGCGTGCCGTGCGGCACGACGACCGCGGCGCGGGCGGGACCATGGCCGGGCTTGGACGCCTTCCGCAGGCGCCGCATGATCAATTGCAGGAACAACAGCGCGGTCTCGGAGGTCCGCATGTCCTCGGGGAAATTGCCCTGGATGCCCTTTTCTTCCTCGCCGCCGAACGGCGGGTTCGTGAGGATGACATCGACGCGGTCCTTCTCGCCGACATCTGACAACTTGAAGCGCAGGGAGTTGCCGGCATCGATCCGCGGGGCGTCGAGCCCGTGGAGGAGCAGATTCATCTGGCAGAGGAGGTACGGGAGGGATTTCGGCTCGCAGCCGAAAAGCGACTTGCCTTGCAGGACCCTGCGGTCCTCGACGGTCCTCACCTGTTTCGCAAGGTGGCTGAACGCCTCGACGAGGAACCCGCCGGTGCCGCTTGCGGGATCGAGGACCGCCTCCCCGAGGCGGGGATCGGTGACCTCGACCATGAAGCGGACGACGGGGCGCGGCGTGTAGAACTCGCCGGAGTCGCCGGCGGCATCGCGCATCTCGCGCAGCATCGTCTCATAGAGCGCGCCGAGCGTATGGAGTTCCTCATGGGAGGTGAAGTGAATCGCGGCGACCCTGTTGATGACGTCCCGCAGCAGGTAGCCGCTGCGCATGCGGTTGTCCACGCCGCGGAACACGGTGGCGATGACATCCCGCCGGTCGTCGCCGTTGGCGCTGGTGAGGCCGCGCAGGTACGCGAACAGCCCGGGACCGCGCTTGCCGTCGGGCCGGCGGCATTCGTCCTGGTTGATGAAGGCGAGCAGGTCGTCGCCCGTGATGCCACGCGGATCGGCAGCCCAGTCGCGCCAGCGATACGGCGGCTCGATGGCGGGGCGGAATTTCGCCCTGGCGAGCTTGGCCTCCTGCTCCCGCATCTCTTCGAGGTCGCCGAGGAATTTGAGGAACATGATCCAGGTGAGCATCGGCAGCCGGTCGAGGTCGCCGTTGAGGCCCTTGTCCTTGCGCATGATCTGCCGCGCGGATTTGACCAGCGCCCCGAGGGACTGGGCGGTGGTCAGCGGAACGGCGGGCGGGCGGGCGGTTCTCTTCTTTGAGGGCATCGTTCAGGCAGCGTAGAGGTATCGCTGGAGATTCTCGACGGCATTCTGGAGATTATCCGGGCCGCCGAAAATGCGGATGATGTCCCCGACGGATCCGCGATCCGAGATCGGCGGCACCTTGAGCACGTCGGGGATCGTGAACTGGGCCGTGCCGTGCTCGGCATACTTCTCGATCAGCTCATCAAGGATGGCGCGCGCCTCGCCGGAATAGCGATCAAAGAAAGTTCTTTTCTCCTCGCGCAGGCGCTGGGCGCGCTCCCGGCGGCTTCGGATCGGGGCATTGAAGGCCAGATGGCAGAGCAGGTCGAACGGGTCGGCTTCGGGCTGCCGGGCGGCCCCCATGAGTTCCTCGAAGCTGATGCCGCGCTCCTCAAGAAGCCGGATCACGTCGGAGCGGCCCTCCGGCGACATCCAGCGCTTGCGGAGCGCGGGAGCGGAGATGAAAAGCGTGCGCACCTTCTCGGCGGCGTAATCGGTGAAGCGGACAACCCGGAGCTGCGTGCCGTCGGCGTCCAGCTCGTACACCATGTGGGCGGCGATCTCGACCTGGCCGCCGTCGAAGTAGTATTTCCGGCGCTGTGTTTCCGGCGGTTCGATGACGGTGCCGGCGCCGGGCGCTGAGGGCTCGATGTCGATGGGCTCGGGCTGAACCGCGGTGAGTTCCGCGGGGTCGATGCGCAGCTTGGTCTTGTATTCGTCGATTTCCTCTTCGGTGACGAGCGCGGGATCGCCGTCGAAATCGGGATCGGCGAAGTTCCGCGTGGCCGTGCCGGTGTAGTCGATGATGTTGAACCAGAGCTTGTCGTAGTCGTCGCGGACTCGGGTTCCCCGGCCGATGATCTGCTTGAAGTCGGTCATGGATCCCACCACCCGCGCGAGCACGATGTTGCGGCAGGTGGGAATGTCCACGCCGGTGGTGAGCAGTTGGGAGGTGGTCACGATGACCGGCGTCCGACCTTCCACGTCCTGGAAGCGTCCGAGGTGGCCCCGGCCGATGTCGCCTTCGTCCGCCGTGATGCGGCACACGTAGTCCGGGTGCCCGCGCACGAGGTCGCTGTTGAGATCGATCAGCGCGCGGCGCATTTCGGATGCGTGTTCCTGGTCGACGCAAAAGACGATGGTTTTTGCGAACCGATCCGTGCGCCCGAGGAACGCGTTCAGGTGGGCGGCGATGGCCTCGGTGCGGGCGCGCAAGGCCACGGCATGTTCAAAGTCGGGCGTCTGATACTCCTCGTCGGGGATCTGGCGGCCGTAGCGGTCGATGTCGCCGGGGCTGGGGCGCCAGCCGGCGGCATCCCACTCGGTGATGACGCGATGGACGCGGTAGGGGGCTAGGAAGCCGTCCTCGATTCCCTGGCGGAGGCTGTACTGGTAGATCGGGTTGCCGAAGTAGAGGTAGGTGTCGCGATTGTCCTCGCGCAGGGGCGTGGCGGTCATGCCGAGCTGGCAGGCCGGTTGGAAATACTCGAGGATCTCGCGCCAGTTGCTGCGGTCGCGCGCGCTGCCCCGGTGGCACTCGTCGACGACGATGAGGTCGAAGAAATCGCTGGGGTATTCCTTGTAGAGGCCCGGGCGGCGTTCGTCCTGAGCGATTGCCTGGTACGTGGCGAAGTAGATGTCCCGGCTCTTGACGGCTTCGCCGTTTTCGATCCTGTGGCGTGCATCGCCGAAGGGGGCGAACATCTTGTCCTTGGGGTCATCGACGAGGATGTTGCGGTCGGCGAGATAGAGGATTTTCGGGCGGCGGTGCGCGCCCGCCCGGTTCCAGCGGGCATTCCAGAGCTTCCAGCAGATCTGGAACGCCACGGCGGTCTTGCCGGTCCCGGTGGCCATGGTGATCAGGATGCGGGGTCGCCCGCGCAGAATCGCCTCGACGGCCCGGTTGATCGCGATCTGCTGGTAGTAGCGTTCGCCTTTGTCCACCGTCGTGTTGATGGGGGTGAGCAGGCGGTCCGCAACCGTGTCGTCGGTCAGTGAACTGCCGACGCGGTACCGGGTCCAGAGGGTAGAGGGTGAGGGGTACGCGGTGACTATCGATTCCTTGCCGGTGAAATAATCGATCTCGATGATCTCTTTGCCGTTGGTGGCGTAGGCAAATTTCAGACCAAGGAGCTCCGCGTAATCCCTGGCCTGCTGGATGCCGTCTGCCGCCTTGCGGTAGCTCGCCTTGGCCTCGACCACCGCGAGGGGGAAATCCCGCCGGTAACGCAGGAGGTAGTCAACCCGCTTGGGCGGCTTGCGGACGAATCCCTTGCCGAGGGGCACGATGCGACCATCGGTGATCGTTCTCTGTTCGGCGATCGAGTGCGGCTCACTGTCCCACCCCGCCGCCTGCAACTTCGGCACCACGAAGCGCCGGCACGTGTCGGCCTCGGTCGGCATGCGGAGTCACGCTATAGATTCGAGGCCGCATGAGCCAGCGAATACCGTGCAGGCTATGGCCTGACGATGCTAAACCACCCCCGCGCCTGCTCCTCGGTGACCAGTTCCCGGTAGTGCTTGAAGATGATCGCGGGGGAGTTGCCCGCCTCCAGCGCGACCTGGTCGGCGCTTTTCACTAGCGCAATCCGGTAGCTGATGAAGGAGTGGCGCAGGACGTTGTGGGGCCACCGGATGCCCGCGCGCTTGGCCGTGGGCCTGATCCGGCGGTCCACCGGTGGGTCAGTGACGACGGGGCCGCGCGAGACGTAGGGCCGCAGCCACGCGGCGAGGTTGTCGCTCACCGGCACAATGCGCCGGGACGCCGTCTTGGCCTGCGTGGCACGGATCTCGATGGTGCGGCGCTCCAAATCGATGGCGCCCCAGTCCAGCCTGCATACCTCGGCGCAGCGCAGCCCCGCGAAACCCGCGATCGCCAGGTACGGGATGATCTCCGGCTCTGCCGCGGCCAGCACCGCACGGAATTGGTCCGGGGTGAAGATTTCCACATCCTTGTCCGGCAACTTGACCTTGCCCAGCGCCTGGGCCTCGGTGCGCTCGTTCTTGGGGAGGTAGGACCGGCTCCGGGCGAAGGAGAAGAGCGTCTTGACCGAGGTCAGCAGCCCGTTGCGCCGGCACGGCCCCACCTTCTGCGAGCGGAGCCAGTCATCGATCTGGTCGGAGCGCACCTCGAGGATCGGGCCGGTGAACGCCGCCGCGAACCGGCCCAGGTCGCAGCGCAGCGATTGCTGGTAGCAGAGGCTGGCGCCGTCCTGCGCCTTGGCCCGGATGCACTCCTCCACCGCCTCGGCCACGCCCATGACGCGCGCGACGCCACGGCCCCGCCGGGCGTGTTCCTCGACGGTCGCAAGGAGCGGCGCGCCATCCAGCAGCTTGCGGGCGGCGACGTACTCCTGCACCGCCGCCACCAGCGGGATGCCCAGTGGTTCCAGCAGACCCCTGACGGCCACGTACTCCGTGCGCGCCGATGGCCCGAGGTCGAGATTGTGGGTCTGGCCGTTCTGAATCAGCATGGCCGCCCGGCGCGCCTCGAGCTTGGCCACCGCGAGATTGCCGAAGGTCTTCCGGACCCTTCGGCCCCCGTGATAGTACGCGACCGTGAATCGGGTGCGTCCGTGGACCTGCCCGCTGTAGATCGGCACTTCCGCCGACCCTGCCCGCACCCGGATGATCTTGCCCTTGTCCGTTGTGACCCGACTCCCTGTCATACCTATGTCATGGGGCGTCAAAGATTCGGTCATTTTGGCCGTTTCGACTCCGTCCGAACCATCTGGTTTTGAATCGGTTATGGCAGCATCGCTGCCCCCGTTTGCCTGTAGATCCCATGCCCTGCAGACGGGGCATCGGCCAAAGACGAAAATGCGGCTGCAGCAGGGCGGCTGTGCCAGCCGCCGACGCGCCGTCTCGCAGAAACGGCCAGCAACGGAAATCCCCCTATTCTCGAATCGGCCCGTCGCGATTTGGCGGGCAGGTTCCCCGCCACCAAACGGGTAAGAGGTAGACCGCCACCAGCAGCGTCAACGTGATTCCCAGGGCGCAGGTCCTGCCCAAACTAGCCATGCCTCTGTTGGTCGAAAACGCGAGCGATGCAAATCCGGCGACGGTCGTGGCCCCCGCGAGCAACAGCGCGCGACCGATGGAACGCCTCACCGCGAGCCTATCACCCCGATAGTCGCGCAGAGCGAGTTGCATGTGGATGCTGAAATCCACGCCCATTCCCAGAAGGAGGGGGAGCGACATCACGTTCATCAGATTCCACTTCCAGCCAAGAGCGGCCATGAGCGCGCCCAGCATCAACGCACTGAACGCAAGGGTCGCGAAACTGAGCAGAACGTCTCGCATCGAGCGAAACGCCAACCACAGGGACCCAACCACCACGGCAAGAATCGGCAGCAGCACGAATGGCAACTCGCGCAGCACCTGATCGAAGATCGTGCCCCCGAGGAGACCCCAGCCCGTCACGATGGCCCCCGCCGCGTCAAGTTCCCGCGCCCAATCCGCGCCGACCACTCCCGAGGCCACCGCATTTGTCGCGGGCTGGATCGCCCCAAGGGCGATAACCGTTCCCTCGCCTCGCGCCGCGACCTTGTCCAAGAACCACCGACTGGAACCGTTGCTCGGCCAGATGGCGCTCTCACCGGAGGGCGCCGACGCCCAGCACCTCAGCACTTCCTCCGTCATTCGCAGCGCCTCGGCGGTAAAGCCCGCGGCGAGCGCCGCATCATGGAGTTCCTTGCTCCTCTGCACAAGCGACGCCAGTGCGGCCCGATTGGCACTCTGGTTTTCCGGATCTGGCCACAGTGCGGTCGGCAACGTGAATCCGGCAATCTCTCGCCGAGACACGGCCTCCGATAGAATCCCGTTCGCGCGCGATAGCCGGAGAGCGACTTCTGATTCGTTACGTCCGGGGAGGAGGATTATCAGCGAATCCCGGCCCTGACCCAACAAGCCTTGAACTCGCGCCAGCGTTTCCTGGGCCTGGCTGTTCCGGGGCTCCAGCGCACCGGACGAACGGTCAAAGCATAAACCCCGGGACCATAAAACCGCGACCGCGACGCACGCCAGCAGAACGGTCATTCCCCAGCTGAACCGGGCGGGCATCACGCAGATCGGTTGAAACAACAACAGCCTCTCCCCTCGCCCCTCATGGCGGCTGCCATCGGTCCCGCGACGA
Organism: Verrucomicrobiota bacterium; assembly: GCA_029560585.1. Taxonomy (GTDB): domain Bacteria; phylum Verrucomicrobiota; class Verrucomicrobiia; order JADLBR01; family JADLBR01; genus JADLBR01. Next base: position 37,666 of record JAKQKQ010000106.1, read on the forward strand.
AGCCTCAACAGGGGCGGAAGATACCCGAACAGCATGACAACCGCAGCCAACAGAATGCCAAGGGCCACGAGTGTCCCGAGTTGCCCCAACCCCGGTAAAACGCTGAGATTGAGCGCAAAAAACGCCCCCGCCGTGGTGATCGCAGACCAAAAGATTCCGGGCCTCACCCGCCTCCGCAGGGCCGGCGCATCAAGGTCTGGATGTGACCTCGACTCCTGATAGATCACGATCCCGAAATCCTCGGCCAGTCCAAGCAATATGGCCGCAAAACCCATGCTCATGACGTTGATAGTGCCCAAGCACAGTCCACCCAAAGCGAGCGTCCCCGCCAAGATCATGAGCATCACAAGCAACAGCCACACCAGCGGGCGCAATCGCCGGTGCGTCAGCCAAAACAGGATCGCGATAACGGCCAGGGTCCCGCTCGAGGAACCCGCCATGTCGTTCTCCATCCCAGAAGAGATCTCGTCCACGAACGCGGGTCGGCCGGTGTACCCGACCCTAATCCCCGCCGGAATGACCCCGCTGTCCCGACCCGTGTCTACTGCCCGCCTCAGATCGGCCATCCACGCGCGACAGGCCCGATAATCCCCCAGCTCCGGATGGGCTCTCACGATGACCAGGCGCAACATCCCATCGGCGGACACAAATGAGTCATGGCTCGCCCCGATCGCGGGACTAGCGCCCGCCAGCGATTCCGGAAGACGCAAGAATCCATAAGGATCATAACCGCCCATCGCCATGTCGGCGGGAGAAAAAGATGTGGCCAGCCGTTCCCGGGTTTCTTCCAGCGTGTTGGTAAGATTCGCCGACGCCAGCCGCCCCACCATCTCGGCAACGACCGGAGGTGGTTGATTCAGCCAAAGGAACGCGATCAACTCGGCAGCCTCATCCGGTTTCTCCACCCATGTCGGCTGCCACGCCGCCCAAGAGACCAGGTTTGACTCCGCCCCGAGCAACCGCGCGACCGCACGCGCGCCAGATTCGGCCGTTTCGGCGGTCGGGGCCTCAATGGTGATGATCACCTCACGGGGATCGGTGAAATGGCGCTGATAGAGCCCAAGCCCCCGCACCACCCCGAGCCGACTCGGTAGAAGATGCAGGATCTCGGTGTCGAATCGGAGGCGCACCACCCCGGCAATCAGCCCGGCCGCAAACACTACCCAGAGCAGCCACGCGCACCGTTTCATCGGGGCGAGGTTTAGCCGCCCAGCTCCCGCTGTAAACATCTCCCGGTATAGTGCCGCAAGTGTGGCGGGAAGTCCTTGTGCAGGCGGCGGAAGGAGCGGACGTAGAAGAATTCTGCATACAGCACGCGCAATAGATCACGCGCCCGCCTCGGAATGGCGCGCACACGCATCGGGTTCCGCCGCGCCGCGGCGGCCACGGTCAACGAGTACTGGCGTGAAAACTCCCGCAACGAGAGTTTCGTGGGCAACAGCGGGTGCATGCAGTCGTGGACCAAGGACGGCTGCTCAACCCAGATCCTCGAGCGCATGGCATCGTAGTCGGCTGTACCGGGCGAGGGCGTGCAGACGGTGAAGCTGAATTCCGCGGGCGGCATACGGGCCACGTAGTCGCGGAGAGCTTCGAAATCGGAGACGCCCCATTCAGGGAGGATCATGAAGGCCACGTGGACGGCTATGTTCAGACCTCGAAGGACTTCAAGGGCCTGCTCGTTCTGGGCAAGCGTGGAGCCCTTGCGGATCCTGCGCAACATGTCGTCAGTGGCGAATTCGAAACCCAGAAATGTCACGTCGAGCCCCAACGCGCGCCAGCGGCGAAACAATTCCGGATGGCGGTTGACTGTGGTCGTCCGGGCCCAGGCAAAGTAGTGCTTCTTCACACCCATCCGTTCGAGCGCGTCTGCCAGCGCGTCAGCAAACTCCGGATCGATGAAGTTCTCGTCGTCACAGAAGTAGACGTGATCGGTAGCGAGGTTGGCAATTTCTCTGGCCACCTCTTCGGGGTCACGCGCGTAATGCCGTCCGCCGAATAATTTCGGAACGATGCAGAATGAACAAGTCATACGACAACCGAACGAACTGCGGACCATCGATACCGGGGGAAACAGTGGGTCGGAATAGCGCGATTCCTCGCCGGTCCACACGCAGTAGTAGCGGCGGTGGTCCCACAGATCTCGCCTTGGCACAGGCATTTTTTCGACCCCAGGAAAGGCGGGCCAAGATTCGGGATCGATCTGCCGAAAGGACGGCCCGGGCCGCCGCGTCCCGGGCAGGTCGGGCAGAGGTCTGTGGTTGGCAAGCGCGTCCACGATCGCGCGGAATGTCCCACACCCCTCGCCGCGCACGACCATGTCAATCTCGGGCATGTCGAAGTCGTCCGGAGCGACCGTGGCATGGTGCCCGCCGATGACCAGGCATGTGTCGGGCAACGTCCGCCGGATCAGCCGGGCGAGGTCCTTCATCACGACCGCCACATGTGTGTAGCCAGTCAAACCAACGACATCGGGTCGGAACCTGATCAGGGTCTGTTCGAGCGCCCGGCGCGCGGACGATTCAAAGCGCAGGTCAAGCACGCGGACTTCGTGCTCAGGACCGACTGCGGCGGCGAGGTAACCAAGCTCGATCGGTTCCAACAACTGGAACCTCTGAAGCGCAATCACGGTGCGCAACGAGGCCTTCGGCTTCACCAGCAGGATGCGCAAACGCCGCGGCGTGATCGTTGTTGGGCTGGTCATGACAACGGCGCAAAGCCACCGCTCCTCCCCTGCCACGCCCCAATGGCCGAAAACCGACCCCGCGCAGATCCCCCCCAAAATCGACTCCCGGCGGGCCAAAATCGAGCGCTGAACTCTCCCGCCATCGAAACAGCGTAACAAGCGCTTCACCCAAGGTCGAGGCCAAATACGTGCGCTATCAGGGGGACCAACACCGTTCTTCAACGGGCTGCTAACCCGGATATTTCACAGCCGTCAGGCCGTGAAATACGCAGGCTAACCGTTCCCCCAGGAAATCCCATTCCCATCGCCACACTCCCAGAAACATCCCCGCCTTATCCCACCGGACTCGTTCGACTTGACACTCGCCACGCCCTATTCGCACCATCCGCCGAAACCACTCTCATTCCCGAACCCGGATCGCCGCACGACTCGTCCCTTCTTGGCGAAACATCGCTTAGCCACCCGCCCAGAGCAACGCCACCAGATCTAATCCACATGGCACCCGGCTAGCAAAATGAAAATCAGATTCATATTCCCGAAATGGCAAAAGCTCTTAGATCAAGACGAGGATCTCAGTCGGACGCTCGCCGGCTATGAAATCGGCAATTTCAGGATGCCCGGCCTTGCAGTTCCTTCGGTCGCCGCAGCCACACCTCACGACTGCCAAATAGAACTCGTCGACGAACACACCCAGTCGCTCGATTTCGACAATCTGGATTTCGATCTCGCAGCAATAAGTTTTTTCACACCTCAAGCCTCACGCGCATACGAGATTGCCATCCAAATTCGCAAGAGAGGAAAGAAAGTGGTCTTTGGAGGCCTGCATCCCACCCTCCTCCCTTTTGAAGCCATGAAACACGCCGATGCGGTCTGCGCGGGAATGGCCGAACCGTGCTGGACGGACATCATCACCGACTTCAAACACAATCGCCTCAAACCACTATACGACACGCGATCCGCAGTTCCATATTCGTCGCAATACCACACCCCTGTTAGGAGTCTCTGGCAAAAGAAGGGATACGTCCAGATCGGCGTGGTTCAAATCTCTCGCGGCTGCACCTACCGATGCCCCTATTGCGTGGTTCCCCCGTATGCCGGCGACGACATCGTCTACAGGCCTCTCGACGATGTCGTCGCCGAAATCGCCGCCCTCGATTACCCCTCTTTCTATGTGGCCGACGAGAATTTGATCTTTTCATCAGCACGCGACTCGCAATACGCATCCGCGCTGCTGCGGCAAATCGCGCATCTGAAGAAACGTCTGTTCATCGCCTCATTCCCTTTTCTAATCAACCGCGCCGCAGATAACATAATGGAACTCCTTGCCAATGCGGGCTGCACACAGATATATCTCGTCACCGGCCTCGATTCCGAGAGCGAAAAGATGTATGCTGGCGACACAACCGCCGTCGACCAAGCTGTCAAGAAAATCAGGAGCTTTGGAATTCCTGTAATGACAAGCTTTTGCGTGGGCTCCGATCTATTCGAAGAGAAACATTTTAGCTGGCTTATCGACTATTCCGATAGCCTTGAGACGGATCTGGCTGAATTCTTTATCTCAACGCCATATCCGGGGACGAGCGTGCGCGCGAGGCTCGCAGGCGAACGGAGACTTCTTGATGTTCCATGGAGCAAATATAACGGAGCGAACGTCACGTACCGGCCAGCGAGGATTTCCGAACGAGAGCTGGCACATGGTTTTAGAAACCTGTGGCTTAAGTATTACGGTAGGCTTAGCAGATTCGAGGCATACAAACGGATCACTCGCTGTTTTGGTGCATCGGTATTGAAAACCTTTGAGCGCAAAGCAACAGGTTAGGATCGACATGCACACGGCCAAGAATTCGGCGCGGGCAGCGTCGTGCTATCCCTCCCGAGCGGGCGCCGCGGAGGAGAATATCATTCCTCTTTCCAGGCCTGTGATCGCTCACCTATCCACGTACTTCTTGTGCCAGTTTAACCAGCCGGACCCTATGAGAACGGATACCCCACAATGAACAAGACACTTATCACCACCATTGCGGCACTGCTTGCCTGCTCACTCTCGCCCGCCGCCGAACCGGCCAAAGTCCCCCTCTGGCCCGACGGCGCTCCTGGGGCAAAGGGAAACGAGGGCAAAGACCAACCATTCCTGCTCGTCTGGCCGGCGGCAAAGGAAAAGTCGAATGGCGCCGCATTTGTCGTTTGCCCCGGCGGCGGATACGGGGGTCTGGCCGCCGACCACGAGGGCACCCAGGTCGCGAAGTGGTTCAACGGCCTCGGCGTCTCCGCCTTCGTGCTGCATTATCGCCTCGGCAGCCAGGGCTACCATTTCCCCACCCAGCTCATCGATGTCCAGCGCGCCATCCGCCATGTGCGCGCAAACGCAACCCAACTCGGCGTTGACCCGCACCGCATCGGCATCATCGGATTCTCCGCTGGAGGCCACCTCACCTCCATGGCGGCGACGATGTTCGATGAGAAACCCGCCGGAGCCACAGACGATGCCATCGATCAGGTCAGCGCTCGACCCGATGTGGCCGTGCCCACGTACCCGGTCATCTCGATGATCGATGACTTCGGCCACAAGGGTTCCCGAAAAAACCTCCTCGGCCCGAACGACAGTGACGAACTCGCCCGCCATGTCAGCACCCACCTGCGCGTCACGGAGAACACCCCGCCGATATTCATCTTCCAAACGGACGAGGACATCGTCGTTCCGGCGGAGAATAGCGTGAATTTCTATCTCGCATGCCGAAAGCACGGCGTGCCTGCCGAACTGCACATCTACCGCCCAGGGCCACATGGCGTCGGCCTCTTCCTCGGCGATCCCGTGCTGGGAACCTGGAGCGGCCATCTCCGCGACTGGCTGCGCAACCAGGGCTTCCTCAGCCCCGGCGCGCGCGCCGCCGTCAGCGGCAAACTCACCGTCAATGGCGCACCCGTGAGCTGGGGAAGTATCGTGTTCGCGCCCGACGATCCCTCCGCACCAGTCGCCTGCGCCCGTGTGATGAAGGGCCAATTCAAACTGAATGAACAGACCGGACCCGTCCTCGGCAAGGTGAGCCTCACCGCCAGCTACAGCGCCACAGACGTCCCGGGCCTCGAAACCCCCGATGGCACTGTCACCACCAAAGAGCAGAGCCCCGGCGGAGGCGCCTGGACCATCAACATCCAACCCGGCACGAACACCCTCGCGCTCGACATCTCGCGCTGATCCCCACCGGGATCCCACGGTCCGTGAGGTGAGATAAGAACCCTTGCCTGAATCCCCAAAATTCTCTTTCTGGCATGCGGCGTCGATACCGGTAGACGCACCGCTCCTCGATGCGGTACGCTGTCGTCTTGGTGTGAGCGCGAGGGAACCGAGGAGTGCCCGATGAGAACTTGGCTGGTATTCGTGGCAATGCTAGCTGGAACATTTGCGCTCAACGCCGCTGGACACGAGGGGTGGAAGATGGTCTGGTCGGACGAATTTGGCCAGCCCGGGCTGCCAGACCCGCATAAGTGGACGTACGAGGTCGGCCGCGTGCGAAACAAGGAAGCCCAGTACTACACGAAGGCGCGGATGGAGAATGCGCGCGTCGAGGGCGGGCACCTGATCATCGAGGGTCGCAAGGAGGCGTGGAACGGCCCCGGCCCCAAGCCGGAAACCGCGCAATACACCGCTGCAAGCCTCACGACCGATCGCCTCTTCTCGCTGACCTACGGCCGCGTGGAGGTCCGCGCCAAGCTGCCGCGCGGCCGCGGCGTCTGGCCGGCTATCTGGATGCTGGGCACGAACATCCACTCCACCGGCTGGCCAAAGTGCGGCGAAATCGACATCATGGAATTTGTCGGCCACGAGCCGGGGACACTGTTCGCCACGGTGCACTGGTTCGGTTACGAAAAGGGGAAGCGCGCTTCCTTGGGCGGCAATCTGAAAGGACAGCGACCCTCGGATGATTTCCACATCTATGCGATGGAGTGGTCCGCAGACCGAATGGATTTCTTCTACGACGACACCCAGTACTTCACTTACCCCATCCCGAAGGCGGGGCCAGACGAACAAAACCCTTTCCACAAACCACACTACCTGCTGATGAATCTGGCGATCGGTGGGTCCTGGGGCGGCCAGAAGGGCATTGATGACACCATCTTCCCGCAGCGTTACGAGATCGACTACGTCCGTGTTTATCAGAAGAAATAGCGACGGGAAAGCGAGGGCACCGATGAAACGGATCATGCTGGTGGTGATGGCGGCCGCGGTCGCCGCGGGTTCACCTGCCGCGGCGCCAGAACAGGTCGCGCGGGTGGTGTCGGGCGAACTCAAGGAGGCCCGCGCTTCGTGGTGGGGCTTCGAAAAAGAGGACGCCACGCGCGCGCTGCAGGCGGCCATCGATTCGCGCGTCCCGCGCCTGATCGTGGATGATACCGGCGCGCCATGGATAACTGACAGGCTGACGCTCGTGAGCGACCAGGAGATCGTGTTCGAAAAGGGCGTGGAGGTCCTGGCCAAGAAAGGCGCTTTCACGGGCAAGTCTGACTCGCTTTTCTCGCTGGTGTGCGTCACTAACGTGACCCTGCGGGGCCCCGGCGCGACGCTGCGCATGAGGCGGGCCGATTACGACGCGGCGCCCTATGCCAAGGCCGAGTGGCGCCACGTGCTGAACATCCGCAGCAGCGTCAACGTGAAGATCCTTGGCCTGACCCTGGCCGAGAGCGGCGGCGACGGCGTCTATCTCGGCTGCGCCAAGGGCGGCGCCCCGAACGTCGGCATCCACATCAAGGACGTGGTGTGCGACAAGAACTACCGGCAGGGCATCAGCGTGATCTCGGCCGAGGATCTCCTCATCGAGAATACCGTCATGCGCGAAACGGCGGGCACGCCGCCGGCCGCGGGCATCGATTTCGAGCCCAACCACGAACGCGAGCGCCTGAAAAACTGCGTGATGCGCGATTGCCTGACGGTGAGCAACCAGGGTGACGGTTACGACTTCTACGTCCCCCAGCTCACGGGCGCCTCCGAGCCACTCGCCATCCGCATCGAGAACTGCACTTCGTCCGGCGACAGGTTCGCCGTGCGGATCACGACCGGCAACTCACCCGAGCAGGCCGTGCGGGGCACCATGACGTTTACGGGTTGCCGATTTGAAAATGCTCAGCGCTCAGGTGTGGGCATTGCGCGCAAACCCGCCTCAGGCGCCTCGCTGGCGTTCGAACGCTGCGTGATCGCGGGATGTGCGGCCGGGGCCCCGGGCACACCAGATATCCATCTGTCCAACCGCGTCGAGGACGAGTTGCCCGTGGGCGGGATCCGCCTCGATCGCTTGATGATCATGTCGCCGATCGAAAGGCCATGGATCGCGTGGCAGAATAACACCACCGTCGTCGAACCGGTGGCCGACCTGGAGGGCACGGTGACGGTGGAACAGGCCGGTATCAGGCGAGAGATCGCCCTGACCCCAGAGTGGGCGAACAAAATGTTCCCCCCGCGGTTTACGGTGCGTGTCCCGCGCGTGGCGCCCGATCTCGCCAATGCGCGCGTGGTGGATCGCGAGGAGGGAATCCAGAAACTGTCGCCCCTGCGGCTGCGCCGCGCCGGAACATACGTGTTCCATGCCGCGGCCGGGCGCGAGGTCGTGCTCGTCGGCCAGCATAGCCAGGTCGGACGCTACGCGCCGGCCACGAAACCCCTCCTTGTCCGCTCCCCCGTCGGGAAAGTGGTCCAGAAGGTCGCCCTGCCCGCGTTTCGGGGACAGGCGGAGATCCGATTCGTGCCCGATGTGGGCGGATTCTACACCCTGGAGGTGGATGCTGGTGCAAATGCATTCGCACTGCTGTCGGCGAACGTGCCGGTCGCGCTGGACGTGACCAAGAAGGCCGCGAACCTCATTGCGAGCACCGGTTCGCTGTTCGTGCCCGTTCCACCTGGCACGGGCGTGTTTGCCATTGGCGCGGCGGGTGAAGGGGATGGAGAAGCGGTCAAAGTGACCGTCCTCGATCCCTCGGGCGCAAAAGTCTGGACAAAAGACAACATCACGCAGATCGAGCGGTTCACGGCGACGGATGGGCAGGGCTCAAGCGGCGGAATTTGGCAGGTGAAGTTAGAGAGACCCGGGGCGGGCGCCTTTGAGGATTTCCACGTGGAGGCGCTGGGCGTGCCAGGTTACCTCTTTCTGAATCGAAACCGCTACTGGTGACCCGGCATAAGTCATCTCCACCTACCCCGATGATGGCGCACGACCAACGGCAAGAGACCCGCACCGGGATCGCACGGGTGTCTTTCGCCACCTTGGTCCTTCTGGCCGTCGGCAGCACGGGATGTCGCCCGGTCGCGTCAGAGGATGCATGGGCGTGCCAGTGCGGAACCGTGTCAGCCATCACGTCCGGCGACGGCAACGACACGGAGGCCGCATGGTCCCCCGATGGAGACCGCATCGCATTCCAGACTGATCGCAAGGGAGATCTCGACATCTCATTGGTGGATCTGAAGACCGGGGCGATCTCTGGAATCGCCGAAGGCATCGGCCATGCCTGCTATCCGGCGTGGGCGCCCGATGGCGCCTTGGTGTACACATTTGGGTACCAAGCCGGTACCGCCGTCGAGGCGGAAACGAGGAAATCCGATTCTGGATACGGCCTCCGGCTGTTCAAAGACAATGCCACCCGCGTCCTGACCCGCGGCCACTGGCGCGACTACACACCCTCGGTGACGCCCGATGGCGTTGCGGTGTACTATGCCTCTACGCGGGACAACACCGAGAACAGCACCTCGCTCTGGCGCCTGCCCCTGGCACAAAACGCCGTTGCGACACGCGTGCTCCATCTGGACGGGCCATCATCGGGCGCCGTTCAACCGTCGCTCTCGCCAAATGGCGCTGTCTTGCTCTGGAACCAGCTCGACGGTTTCCGCAGTAATTGGCGGCTCCGCGCCGCACGCCCCGACGATCTGGCGGACAGCATCCCCCTCACTCCCGCCGAGATGAGCGCCTACGCGCCGCGCTGGTCGCCGGATGGCCGCCTGATCGCATTCACCGGATTTCGCGGTGGCGACCCCGGTTGGGGCATTTATCTGCTGGAGCCGCGATCTGGCGCAATGACCCGCCTGAAGACCGGCAAGGGAAACTCACGCAGCCCCGCATGGTCACCGGATGGACGCGAGATCGTCTTCGAGAACAACCGAAGTGGATTCTACAAGCTCTGCCGGATGCGCGTGGAGCCGCGTCCCCCCATCCTGAAAGGTCCGCCTGCGGTTTCACCGGCCACGAGCCGCGTCGAAGCCCGCCTCGCGGTGAAAGGGGGTGCCGCGACGCTCGTCAATGCCGATGGGGCGGCGGCCCCGGCCGTGCTTCAGGGCCTTGTCACGTTTCCGGAATCAGGAGGCCTCGCCCTCGATGGCAAAGGGTCCGCCACTTTTGAGAGGCCCCTGGGCCTCGACTATGGGGCCGGACGTTTCTTTGTTCGCATGACCCTGGTGGTCGATGCAGTCGGTGGTGGGCCTCGGATCGCGGTGGTCGGCCAATACGCGGAACACCCTCTCGGTTGGCAGATCTTCGTCAACGATGCGGGACACGTGTGCTTCAGCTCCCGAGACCCCAAGGGGCTCTACGTGGGTGTGGCCTCGGACACCCCACTCAAACGCGGAACGGCGTTCACCGTGATGGGCCTGCGCGACGAGGAGGGCGGATTGCGGATGTATCTCGATGGTGCCCTGCAGGCCGGACGCGCGGCGGGCGCGACAATGGCGTATGGACCAGCGACCAAGGTGTGCCTTGGCCGCCAGGGGAGCGGCGGATGCCGGCTGCGCGGCACCATCGTGGCGTTTGAAACCGGGCGCGGCTATCCCCCCGGCATGAAACGTCCACCCACGCGCGAAGAACTGTTCGCGGAGGCAGTGCGATGACTGGCCTGAGCCCCACGGCACTTCTTATCCTGATGACCGCGGTCGCCGTGGCGGCACCCGAGCCCGCGCGCTTCGAGTCGGCGGCACTCGTGGACAGTTTTGATTTCGCAAGGATCCCGAAGGACGGGCAGTACCTCTTTGATACCGAGACGCCCGCCGGCAACATCGCCGTGCTGGATCATGTCCTCCAAACCGGCGCGAGGACGATTCTATGGCGCAACTGCGGTGGCGCGACCATGCGCTATCGCAGTGCCGAGGAATCCACGCCCAGGGTCGAGGCCCCGCTCGACAAACGTCGCTTGCCAGACAATCGACCGGTCCACGGTTGGCTGCGCTATTATGAGAGCGAACCCGATATCCTCCGCCACATTCTCGGCGTCTGCCACCAGCGCGGCCTTAACGCGGGCGTCCACTGGCCCTTTGAGGAGACCCACTGGGCCAGCTGGACATTCGGCGCGTGGAACTTCGAGCACCCCCAGTTCTGGGCGACCACCGCCCAGGGGCAGGTCTGGGCGGGGCGCTGCAGCCTCGCCTATCCAGAGGTAGTCGCCCATAAGCTCCGGCTTGTCGACGAACTGCTGGCGCGCGGCATGGATCACCTTCTCGTCGACACGTGGCGAAATGGGGCGTGGGGACCCGCCTGCGAATACGTGCGACCCGAGATCGAGCGCTGGCGAAAGAGGTATCACTCCGAACCACCCACCGACGCAGCCGATCCTCGCTGGTGCGCGTTCGTCGCCGAAACCACGCACGCCTACCTCGTTGCTTTGCGGCGCCGGTTGGATTCCTCCGGGCGCAAGGTGCGCCTGATCCTGGGCGTCTCGGATGTCTCTCCCCTGGGCCCGTCGCCCGACGCGACGTTGCTCACGCGCGCCGTAGACTGGCGGCGGCTGGTCAAGGAAGGCGTTATAGACACCGTCGCCATCATGAGCGTGACATGGGACAGGGCCCGCCCCTTCGAGAGCACCCGCGAAATCTACCGAGACGCCATCGATTTCTGTGCCGGGCGCTGCCAGGTGCTGTGTCCCGTGCAAATGTACGACTTCACTAGGCGCGGGATACCCTCGTACCACGCGGCCACGAAACTTCCCATCCACGAGATCCCCGGAAAGTTGCTCCATCTCGCCTGGGAAGAGGGCGCGGACGGGATCTGCATGGAATGCGTCGATTACAATAACTATCCGCCCGAGGCCTGCTCCGAAATGCGCCGATTGCTCGAGGGACCGTGTCGATTCAGAAAGGAGCGCGTTCAGCCAAATGAATAAATATAAAGCAGATATCCGCGTGTCGGCCAGGCGGCTAATTCGAATCCTTGTTGCGGCCATCGCGATCGTGCCCCGGGTACTTCCCGATGTCGCGCTCGCACAAGCACAGACGAAGATTTATGTCATCACCGACCTGGAGGGTGCCAGCGGTGTCTACAAGTTCGCACAGACGCGAGATGCGAAAGAAACGGAGCTTGGCAGGTTGGCCATGGAATACCTGATGGGCGACATCGCCGCCGTGGTCCGCGGTCTCCGCGAGGGCGGCGCCGCGGAAATCGTCGTTCTGGATGGCCACGGTTCGCAGGCGTTCGTGCCCCACCTGATGGAACCGGGCGCCAAATACGTTACCGGCCTCCCCCGCCCTCCGTCCCCGTGCGATCTCGATGGGTCGTACGCCGGCCTCGTCCTGCTGGGCTACCATGCGATGATGGGCACGCCCGACGGTGTGCTCAACCACACCCAATCTTCGAAAGCCGAAAACCGTTATTGGTACAATGGCGTCGAATCGGGCGAATTGGCCCAATCCGCGGCGATGGCGGGACACCTCGGCGTTCCGCCGATCATGGTCACCGGCGACGAGGCAACGTGCCGGGAGGCGCGCAGGTTCTTCGGCGACGAATGCGTGACCGTCGCGGTGAAGCGCGGCATTTCCCGCGAGGCGGCCGAACTCTATCCGTTCGCCGAAACCCGCCAAGCGCTTTACGATGGGGCAAAGCGGGCAATGGCCGCGATCGGCAAATGCAAGCCCTACATCCTCACGACGCCAATCAAGGCAAAGAAGCAATGCCTCGTCCTCGATCCCCCATCCGCACCGCCGAAACTAGTGACCAAAGAAGGCGAAGTCACAAACGTCTTACAGCTGCTGCGATTCTGAATCGGGGCGCGATCCAATCGCCCCAGCCCGTGCCGGCGATACCTCGCCATCCCGCCTCGCGGAAGCATCACGATCGCGCCGACACGTCGAACGACGGAGGCGTTCAGTTTCCGCCCGCCCTCGGCGCACGGGCAGCCGGAAAGCGCCTGACCTCGACGTCATTCTGCCGGGGCGCGCCCGGCGTGCTCCGGCCCTCGGCCACCAGCCTCTCGATCAGGGCGGACATTTCTGCAACGGTCCCGGCATTTTCCGCGGCGACGTTATGGCTTTCGCCAATGTCGCTATCGAGATTGTAGAGCTGAACCGGGGTGCCGGATTTCGCGTCGGGCGCCAGGATGAGCTTCCATGGCCCCTTGCGCAGACCGGGGATGCCGCTGGCGGCACAACTGACCGCATGCTCGCGGACCCGCCTGTCCTCTCCTTTCAGCAATGGCAAGAGGCTGAAGCTATCCTCGCCGACGCCATCAGGGAGCTTTGCGCCGAAGATGTCCGCCAGCGTCGCCATCACGTCGGCATGGTGGACCAGCCGCCCGCACGCGGCGCCGGGTCGCACCACGCCCGGCCATCGGACGATGAATGGCACCCGGTGGCCACCCTCGAATACGTCGCCCTTGTAGCCGCGCAACGGCCCACTGGGAAAGTGGCCCTTCGCCTCCATCTCCTTTGCCCCGATGTAGGGCGCGCATCCGTTATCGCTGGTGAACAGCACCAGGGTGTTGTCCGCCTCCCCGCTCTGGGCCAGCGCATCGAGCACGCGGCCCACCAGCGCGTCCGTCTCCATGACATAGTCCGCATAGGCGATGAGGCCACTCTTGCCGCGCCACTCTTCCAACACGGCGATTGGCGTATGCGGTGAAGTCAGGGGCAGGTAGAGCAAAAAGGGCCCCCTGCCTCCCGCCTGGCGCCTGATGAAGTCGACCGCGCGATCGCAAAGCGCAGGGAGGATCGCTTCAAGTCGCCAGCCCTCGAGCGCCGGCCCCTGGAGGCTCGCCTGGTGCTTCCGCAGCAACTCCGCAGGCAGCAACTCGGACGGCATGCCCACCGTCCGGTCGTTCTCGATAAAACAGTAGGGTGGCCAGTTGGGCACGTCGGTGCCGAAGTATTCGCCAAATCCCCGCGTGGTCGGCCCGCCTCCGATCGGCTTTGAAAACAGTTCGCGCCATGCCGCCCGATCCGCGTCCGTCGCGTTGGCCACGACCTTGCCACCGCCGCCCGCCTTGCCGCCGAAGCCACGAAAGTGCGCCGCCTTCTCATCCGGGATCGACCAGTCCCACCCGAGGTGCCACTTGCCGATGCAAGCGGTCCGGTAGCCTTTCGTCTGTGCCAGGCCCGCGATCGTCATACGCTCGGGCGCGATGAGCGGTTCGCCGAAGACGCCGACAATGCCCGCCTGCAGCCGCGTCCGCCAGTGATAGCGCCCCGTCAGCAGGGCATAGCGAGACGGGGAGCATACACCGGAAGAGGAATGCCCATCCGTGAAGCGCATGCCCTCCTCCGCCAGGCGGTCGATATTCGGCGTGGCGATCTTGCCTCGCTCGCGATTATAGCACCGCACGTCACCGTATCCCAAATCATCGGCCAAAATGATGACGATGTTCGGCTGAATGACCCGCACGCCTTCCGCCGCGCCACACCGCCAACCAAGAAACATCAGGAGGCACGCCCACGCTCTCATGCCCCATTGTCCCGCAATGCCCCACCCATTTCCAGTCTGCCCTTCACTTGTGTTCCATGGCACCGAGCAGGGACGTCAGCGGCACGACCGCGAACCGACTGGCTGAGTCCGAAACCGCATAGGGCAGGATGAGGTTCGGGCCATGCACGACGCTGCCGCAGCTATACACAACGTTTGGCACATACCCTTCTCGTTCGTCTGATGCCGGACGCAGCAGGGGTTCACGGAGTCGCCCGATCACCCGCGTCGGGTCCTGCCTGTCGAGCAGGATGGCCCCGATACAATACTTCCGCATCGGTCCCACGCCGTGCGTCAACACCAGCCAGCCCGCATCGGTCTCGATCGGGGATCCACAGTTCCCCAGCTGGACGAATTCCCACGGCTCCGACGGCCGCAGAATTATTTGAGAATCATGCCAGAAATGCAGATGGTCGGAGAACATGATGTGGATATTCTCGCTGTCCTGCCTGCCGAGCATCACGTGGTGGCCGTCGATCCGCCGGGGAAATAGCGCCAGCCCCTTGTTCCGGACCGCCGCCCCATTGAGCGTGCAGAAAGAAAACTCCTGAAAGTCACGGGTCTCCACCATCTGGGGGAGCACGACATTGCCGTCGTAGGCGGTGTAGGTCGCATAGTACGTGACGGATCCATCCTCGTCCGTGAAGCGGACGAACCGCGCGTCCTCGATCCCATTGCTCTCGCTTGGCGCATAGGGAAAGATGATCTTCTCGGAAATGCCAAGCCCATCGGCGAAACGGACCGTGTAGTTCGCCTGCGCGAGCATGAGGGCGCGGTCGGCGGCCCGGCGCACGGCGGGTTCCTCCGCGCTCGTGCGAAGCCGTTTCACAAGACGCACCACGTCCTCCATGATGAAACCATCGGCGAGATCCCGCGTGCACGCGACCACCGTCTCATGCTCGACACCCAATTCCTCCAGCTTGCGCCGGAATGTCCTCAGGTCATAGCGGGCGGCAGGCTGCGGTCGCGGCTGGTGGACGAAACGAGAGACCGGGTCCAGGCGGATGCCACCTTCCCTCGACACCACCCCCGACCGAAACGTTATCGAGGAAATGTGCCCCTCACCCGTGGCACGCAGGCTCAGGATGAAACGCAGCTCGCCCTCGCCGACGCCTTCCTGATCGGGCGCCGCGACCATGCTCGGATTGAATAGCGCACTGGACTCCAGCGAATACTCGTTTGTGAAGTACGAGCCCAGCAGCAGCCTGCGGCCCTCTCCCAATTCCCTGTCCGTCGGCAACAGCGGGCGGATCTGCTCGTAACGCTCGGCAAAAATGTCCCGTATCCGCTGGTGGCGCTCGTCGAAGTCCGCCATGACCTCCCCCAGCTTCTCGTCCACCGCGGCGTCGTCCAGCAGCATGACCCGCGAAAATAGGTGCGCCACGCGCTGATTCGGTTCCATCGGGGAGAGGGGTTTGACGATCAGGGATGGCATGAAGGGACGCAGCAGGACCCGCCTGGGATCGGGCCCCAGCGCCAGCGGCAAACGACGAATCTGTGATTCGATGCTATTCATGGGACAGCATGATTACCAAAAGTCACGGTCTGGTTGTGAAGCATACGCATCTCGGCCAGCGCGAGGAGGAATGACAGCGTCGATTCCGCGCCCTGATTCTGATTCACGCGGTTGCTCTGCAGCCCATCGCAACAGCCACCGGTGGCCGCGTCGCACAGCGGAAGCCGGAGATCGTTCGATCCGAGGAACCATTCGAACGCCCGCGTGGCGTCGTCTCTCCAGCGCGGATCGCCGGTCGCATTGAACGCCTCGATGCACGCGCCCACGGCCGCCGCCGCCTCCAGCGGCTGCTGGTCGAACGCCGCGGCCTGGTGCCCCCGTCGCCAGAACCCATCGGACCCCACGGGGCGAAAGCATCCGTCGGTGCCTACCTGATGATCCATGAGCCATCGGAGCGAATGCAGCCCCGCGTCGCGCATCGCGTCATTGCCCGTCCAGCGCCCCGCCAGAATCAGCGCGTGCGGCAACCGGCAGTTGTCATACGCGACGGTATCCTCAAGCCACGCCCAATCCTCTCCAGAGTTCCGACGGAACATCTCCAGGATCCGCTCCGCCAGCTCGACGCGGGCCCGATTGGCGAGAAGGTCCCCGTGCAGCACCCGTAGATATTCGTGCAGCCCGAGGATCGTGAACGCCATCGCGCGCGGCGAACTGAAGGCGACGGTCGCCGGCAACGCTTTCTCGAACAGGGCGGCGGCCCATTCACGCAGGCTCTGAAAGGATGTGCGGCCGACCACCGCCCCCAGCGCCCACAGGGCCCGACCGTGACTGTCCTCAGAGCCCGTCGCCTCGAGCCATCGCCTGTCGGCGCTCATGAAATTGCGGAAACGGCCCGTCTCCGACGCGAATGCATCTTGGAGAAAGGCCGCATACACCGACCGCAGGCGAATGATCTCTGGCACTTCCTCGCCGAGGTCATCAAGCATCATCGCCAGCAACAGCGCCCGCGCGTTGTCATCCGTGCAGTAGCCGTGTTCAAACCACGGCACCGAGAAGATCGCGTGCTGCAAAATCCCGGTCGTGTCGGTCATTCGCACCAGGTGATCAAACTGCCACGGCGGTAGATCCGCGTGCCCCCCCGCAAGCGTCGCAGCGACCGGGGCACGCCCGCCCCCCGTCTGAAACAGGTGGCGGGCCTCCAAAAAAAGATTCGCGTAGGAATGGGCCACCTGAGACCAGATCATCCCCCGGCCAATCAGGTAAGCCTGTTTGCGCAGGGAATGCCTCCGCGCCTCCTCGCCGAGCAAACCATTCACGGCGCCCGCTATGGCCTCCGCATTCCGGAAAGGCACCAGGATACCCCGGTTCTCACGGAGCAACTCCGCCGCGTGCCAGAAAGGCGTCGAGACCACCGCCTTGCCCGACCCGAAACAGTACGCGAGCGCACCGGAGGTTATCTGCATCTCATTCAAATAAGGCGCCACGTAGATGTCCGCCGCGCCGATGTACTCGCACAGCTCGTGCTTGTCCACGTAGCGATTCACGAACACGACGTTGGCCTCCACCCCAAGCTCCTTGGCGAGCCGCTCCAGGGACAGGCGATACATCTCGCCTTGCTCCCGCAACAGGTTGGGATGCGTCGCACCCAGAATGATGTATACCACGCCAGGATGTTCCCGAATGATGGCCGGCAGCGCCCGGATCGCGAACTCGATCCCCTTCCCCGGAGAAAGCAGGCCAAATGTCAAGAGCACGGGGCGTCCAGCCACCCCAAATTGATCCTTGTAGAAATTCGGATCGATGAACGGCACATCGGGGATCCCGTGAGGGATGACGGCGACCTTCTCCTCGGGCACGCCGTAGATATCCCGCAGCAATCCGGCACCACGTTCGGACATGACCACCACGCGATCCGAGCAATCCAGAACTTGGTGGAACGCCCGCCGTTGCTCCACATTCGGCGCATCCAATACCGTGTGGAGCGTGGTGATCGTCGGCATCCGCGACCGCCGCAAAAGCGCCACAATATGGCTCCCGGCGCGCCCGCCAAAGATCCCAAATTCGTGCTGAACGCACAGAACATCTGCGTGCGAGAGGTTCAAGAAATCCGCCGCCCGAAGATACGATTGCACGTCCGGCTCCGGGATCTCGAATCGGACGTCCAGGGGATAATCGTACTGGCGGCCGGAATCCGTGACAGCCAGCACCGGACACTGCCACTCGGGCTTCAACGAGACGACCGCATCCCTCAGGTCCCGCGTGAATGTGGCGATCCCGCACCTCCTCGGCGGGTAATCTCCCAAGAACGCAACCTTATAGGAATTCCTCGCGTGCGACATGGCAGTATAATTAAAAACTATCCGCGCGAGGATAAAAATCAATATGTCTGCCGCGGCCACGCCAAGGTGCTCGCGTATTGTCACGTCCCATCCGCCTCGCGCACGCTCCTCGCGATGCGAAAGCAGTTTTGGGCCCGCTCCTGACTGGATCGCCCAGGCCGCATGGGGTACCGTCCGTTCGGGCGCCCATTGCACCGCCGCGCCGAATGGAGAACACCGACATGGAACTCGACGACAAGATTTGTCTGATAACCGGAGGCACAAGGGGCATCGGAGCTGCAACGGCGCTGGCCCTGGCCAGGGGCGGTGCGGACATCTCGCTCGTCGCCCGCCATCCCGGCGCAGAGTCCGAACACGTCTGCCACCAGATCCAAGAACTCGGGCGCAGGGCCGCATTTATCGCCGCCGACGTCGCCCGACCGGACGAGGCGACGCGCTGCGTCGAGCAGACGGCGGCGCTTCTTGGAGGGGTGGACGTGCTCATCCACGCGGCCGGCGGCCCCGTCAATGGCGGCCTGCTCGACCTCACTGCCGAGGCTTGGGACGAGGCCTTCGCCGTACACGTCCACGCCATCTTCCATCTCTGCCGCGCCGCGGTCCCCGCCATGCGACAGCGAAAGAACGGCTGCATCGTCCTTGTCTCCTCGGCCGCCGGATTGCGTGGCCTCAAAAAGAACCTCGCCTATCAGACGGTCAAGGGCGCCCTGCCACAGTTCGCCCGCGCCATGGCCTGCGAGTTCGCCGATGACAACATCCGCGTCAACTGTGTCGCCCCGGGCATCATTCGCACCGCGTTCCATGCGTCCATGACGCCGGAGATCCAGCGACACAATATCGCCAATCGCATCCCGTTGCACCGCGAGGGCACCCCGGCGCAGGTCGCCAGCCTGATCCGCGAACTCGTCTCCAACGATTATGTGACCGGCGAGACTTTCGCCATCGACGGCGGCCTCACGATGCGGATCGCCTAGCTCGAAAATCCAGACACGGAATCGCAGGAGCCTGCTCGCAGCCGATTCGAATCGCGCGCAAGCGCGCTCCTGCGTCCCACGGCGTGGAGTGCGGTGCGTCCCCGCATCGCCTTGCAGGCCGCGCTCAATCGCCGCGCCGGATGGGTTGCCCGCTCGTGATCGGCGTTAGCACCCTTGCCTGAATATCCGCCGCCTGCGGTGATCCCGGTGGGACCAGTTCCATCGCCTGTCCCGCGCTGCGCCGGGCCCCCTCGAAGTCCCCAACTTCGGCATAGCCCGCCGCCAGCGCCGTCAGACAGAGCACATTCTTGTAGCCAGTCAGCTCGCAGGCTTTCGTCGCGCAACGGACAGCCTCTTCGCCGTTGCGCACGTTTCCGTCCATATGCGTGGCCAAAAGAAGCGCCAGATTGCAGTATGCGGCAGCATGGTTCGGATCCAGCTCGATCGCCCGACGATAGAGGCCCACCGCCTCACCCCCGCGCCCAAGCTTCGCCAGCACCGCCCCTTCGTTGGCGTACCCCGACGCAAAATTCGCATCACACTTCACCGCCTCCCTGAAGTGCAGAAGGGCCTCCTCCAGCTGTCCCGATCGCGTTAGGATCTGACCAAGGTTATTGTGCGCGAAAGCGTTTTGCCCATTGAGTTCCAGCGCCTTCCGATAACAGTTCACAGCTTCCGCGTCCCGCCCGGCAACGGCGAGCAGATCGCCATAGTGCCGGTATGCGTCATCATCCAACGGATCGATCTTCAGCGCCGCCATCAGGTGCCCGACGGCCTCGTCCAACTGCCGCGCCTTTATCAGCGTCTGCGCCCAATAGCGGTGGGCGCCCCCGTCCCTGGGATCCATCCTCAAGGCCTCGGCGTATTGCTCCACCGCCTCCCGCGGCCGATTGAGCGAATCGAGAACAAATCCGTACGTCACATGCGTTGCGGCATAGTCGCCCCTCAGCGCCAATGATTCCCTCAGATAGCGTTCCGCCTCCGCCAGTTTTCCTGACTTCGCCAGCGCGGTCCCCTTCTTCATCAGCCGCCGATAGTCCACGGCGGGGATATCGATCTCCTCGATGCCCCCCTCCGGTATGTTCGCGAATTCTGGGATATTCACGGCGCGATTCGCGGAGGTACAATTCGGAACCAGCACCGCCGGTGAATCCCGCCCATCTTCGTCGACGTGCGCCAGAAACATCCTGGTGTAGGGCCCAAACGCTTTGGAGGAGAATGCCAGCCACCTCCCGTTCGGCGACCAGCTGTGCCACGAGTTCATCGGGTACATGTTGCATGTCATCACTCGCACCTCGCCACCCGAGGCCGGGATGATGCACAATTTCGAATCCGGGCGCATCAGCAGGCCATTGTTCGCCTGAACGAATACGATCCACCTTCCATCTGGCGATATCTTCGGAAACGAGTTGCTCTTCCCATTCGCGGAAGCGCCGGGAATGGGCTTGGCGACGCCCCCCCTCCCGCCGTTAAACGGCACGCGATACAGGTCATACTGGATCGGCGTCTCGTTGGGGTCGTTGGCATACGTCGCCCGAGGCCCCCTCCCATAGCTATCCCGGGCCGCGGCCCTTATGAACACGACCTCCTTGCCGTCGGGGCTCCACACCGGATTTGACTGAACGAACTGCGGGTCATCCGCGCCCGGCAGGGTGTCTATTTCTCCGGAAGACTTATCGTATATGGCGATGATGCCCTTCGTCGGATAGAATGTCTGGAGGAACCGGAAATCCATGTAGTTCTGCACGTACACCTCGTCGTGTATGGTGGCAGCCACATAGCGACCATCTGGAGAAATGCGGGGAAAGAGGCCGGAGGATTTTGTACCCTGGGGATTCTGCCGCCGAAAGTCGTTCCAGCTGAACACGTCATCACGTTCCACCGACATGCGCGCCGCCACCGGCATGATCGCGTGCGCTCCCTTGTCCCCATCGGGGCCATCGATGTCCATCGACATCCGCCCCCCATCCGACGCGAACGAATGGCAGTTGGCGCACGTGGGCATGTCATGCAGCACGACGCGCGAGGCGGGTTTCGATATATCGCGCAGGCGCCACTTCACCAGCGGGACGGCATCATCGGAGAGAGGTTTGACCACTCCCTCCTTGGTCCGGCTGGGCATGAGCGGCACATCGCGATAAAAGACCGGCGCGCCAATCGGATCGCTCGACGTGCTGAAGGCGACCGAACCCCTCGACACGACGCGCGCATCCTCGCCCCCACCGAAACCAGGTGCGTCCAGGCCGTAAATCGTCATGACTAGCGCATTGGTTACCGAAGATCTCTTGATCCTTTCCCAGATGGGATCGGGCGGGCGCCATCCTTTGGCCGATGCTATGTTGGCCGATTCTTCGTACCTGTTATTATCGCGGACACATTCCTTATCGATGTCCGGCTCGAGCCGCTTCCCGTCGCACAGGATATGTATCGCGGCCCTGTTCGTGCCGAAGCGGATACTCAACAGCCATGCGCGCGCCGCGGATGCATCATTCCACAACACCTCGGGGGCAACGATATCCGGCGGGAACTGGGATCCCGCGAACGGATAGCAGACACTCAAGACCGCGCACTCCGCATTGGTCTCCGGAATCCTCCGCAAAATGGGTCGAATCAGGTCTGCCGCCGATGCGCCGCCCACTTCTATCCCTTGCGTGGCGAAGATGTCCCCCTCCGGGGCGCGCCCGTTTTCGCACCAGGCGCTCGGAATGACGACAGACCGTGATGCGGCCGCCAGAAAAACGCAGAGGGCAAAAGGCAGCCGTCGCGACACGACTCGCACCATTACGGCATCTGCATCTGTTTCCATCGCATCGTATGACGACGACTGTCAGATAGGGGGTTTGTGATGGCATGCTAGCGCACCTGGGCCCATGTGTCGAGCCGGGCTCAGCAAGCCAGAATCCCTGTGCGGAACGGCATCCAAGTCGGCTCGCCTATGCTCGCCTGTTCATGTTTCAGGCCCGGCTCGGGCAGATGATGGTCCGCAATGTGTGTTGTGCACCGGGTGGCAAGACGGGCAGATCACCATCCGCGTTGGCTGCCTCAAGGCAGACGAAATGCCGAAATCCATCTGGCGGCAGATCATCAAGCCTCCCGGTTTTTTCCACCCACGGGTTCCAGACCACCAAGTCCTTTGCGCCCTGCTGGTTCACCGAGACCTGTCGGCCCCATGCCCCGTCCAACAAGCGGCAGCCATTCCTGTGCCGAAAAATGCGGTCCACCTCGCCACCGAACGTCACCGGCCCGCCCTGTCTGCGGGATTCCCTTGGCCCGACAGTGTCCAGGTACTCAGCACCGTCAAGGCCATCGATGTGCGACCGCATGATATCGCCCACGCGCAGATATGTGTGCAGGGCCGCGCCAAGAGCAAAAGGGCGATCGCCCGTGTTGTGTGTCACGAGGGTGATCGTCAATGTGGCTCCGATATCGGCGACCATCACGAGGCGGAACTCGTGGGGCCAAATCGACCGCGTTCCGGCGTCGTCCCGCAGTTCCATGCGCACGGAAACCCCATCCTCGCGTTCATCGACCGTCCCCCACTCCCAGAATCGCCCCCGCGCAAACCCGTGGGCGGGAAGCCCCGCATCGATCCGGTGCGCGCCGAACCATGGCCAGCACACCGGCACCCCACCACGAATCGCCTTGCCGGGTGAGAAAACCGCCCGTGGGCTCAAGTACAGCATGGGCTGATGGCCGGCGGGGATCCACTCCATCACGTGTCCACCGTGCAACGCTATCCGAGCGTCCGCCCGCGGGTGCCTCATCCGAAGCGACGGGTATCCGGCCCCAATCTCCTCAAGCTCGACCGAGGGAGGCAAAGACATCATGGCATGAACCATGGGACATCGCGCGTGGCCATGCAAGGCGCCCCACAATTCCGCCGCCTAGCAGCCTCTCGGACCTTGGGGTAGTCCGCCAGACTGCCAGGCAGAGAATCCGCAGGATACCCGCCGTCCCGCGCTCCCGTCGCGGCGGCACCGGTCAAGCCGCGCGTTCCACCCTCGATCATCGCGCTGGGGAAGATGGTTGCGCGACGCCCGGGCGGCGCGAGTATTCGCGCATGCGAAAGCACATCCTCCTCCCCGCCCTATTGCTCGCCGTCGCAGCGGCATCGCCTGGCGTGGCTCCAGATCAATCGTCGCCAGGCACCGTATCGGGCGCGCCGAAGACGCTCCGGTCCACGGTGTATGACTGGACGAAACTCGACGTGATCCCGACAAAAACCGGCGAACGGCGCGATATCGTCAGTGCCCCCACCGCCACACTCGCGAGATTCGAGAGCCACGTGACCACGCTCCGCGCCAACGAGGCGCCCCACCCATCGCACAGCCATCCGGACGAGGAAATCGTCATCGTCAAAGAAGGGACCCTGGAGGTCACGATAGACGGAAGGGTGGAAAAGGTCGGTCCGGGATCAACGATCTTCTTCGCCTCCAATGAATCCCACGGCGTGAAGAATGGCGGGGACACGCCGGTGACCTACTTCATAATCCGCATCCTCACCCCGGAAGCCGCAAACGCCGCCGCCAAACAGGTCACCGCTCGGGCACCGGGAACCGGAGCCGCACCGGGCCAAGCGGTTGGCCCAGACTGACGGAAGAAATGGCATCGCCCGGGATGATTTTCCAACCGTGGGCGATCCTGGCAGCATTGCCCTCGGCCTCGGTTGCTGAAAACAGAAAGCGCTTCGAAACCCCGGTCCGCGCGATTCGACCGTCCCTTAGCGTGGCCTCGAGATAGGCGTGGCCCAGACCAAAAATTGCACTCTTGGGGTTGTCGATGCTCAGGTCGTTCGCGACGCGCAGCAATTCCCATTTCTCCGCCGGAATCGGGATCCTCGTCTCGTCCACGAATGCATTGCTTCGCATTGTCGGACCGATGTGGGCCGTCGCGACGCGCTCGCCATTGAGGGTGACGCCGATCTCCGCGCGCTCCTCGGCCCACGGGCAAAGCACCAGCGCGACGGCCTTGGCCTGCCGCAACGCGTCTTCCGTCACGGTCACCGGCGGCCTCGGCGGCGGCTTGATGCTGTCGGTGATCTTGCCCGATTGCCGCCACGCGAACTCACGGATCACCTTCGCGCCAGACCGAAGCTGAACCCGCACCCCCTCATCGACGGTGACGAGGAAAAAACCGCAGGGAGGTCCGGAGACGTAGCCCCAGAAATAGCTCAGTTCGTCGGCCGGAAGCAGCAGGGTGCGCCGCTGCTCCATTGGCACCAGTTCCGGGCTCGACTGGCATGCCACGCCCTGGATCTGCGTGATCGTCGCGCCCTCGATGCGCCGAACCCAGGCGCACGTGTTGTGCGTGTGCCCACAGAAAAATGCGTCCACCGGAAACTGCTTGAAGATCGGCATCAGCGAGCCGGTGAATCGCTCGCTGCTGAATCCCGGACGGATGAGCGGCCACAGCGGATAGTGCGCGAAGAGGAAGGTATGCTGGACGCCGGGGGTCGCGCGGACACGGGCGAGGAATTCCAAAACGAAATCCCGCTGCGCATCGAGGTCCGCCGCCGCGAAATCCAAGAAGACAAAACACGTGTTCCCGTGGCGAAACCCATAGTATGATCGCGTCACCTCGGAGCGCAGTTCGCGCGACACGAGCGGCAGGAACACCTCGGGAAATGCCGTGCCGCCACCATGCTTGTCGTGGTTGCCAACCGCGATGAAGAACGGCAAGTGGAAGCGACCCAGGACATCCTCCATCGCGAAGGAGATCTCCTCTTTCGTCTCGTCATGGTTGGCCAACCGGAACACCCGCTTGCCATCCTTCACGGAGTACGTGCCCCCCTCGGCGATATCGCCGGTGTGGCAGACGAACGCCACGGGAGGGTCGCAGTCCCTGATGCTGTCGGCAATCGTCGCCACGGTCTTGCGGGTCTCGAAGTCCGGCCGCTTGTAATGGAGGTCACCGAGGACAACAAAGCTGAACGGCTTGGCCGCATCCGAGAGCACCGGCACCTCGTCGGCACCCGTGGGCAAGGCCGCTCCCAACGCCAGCAGAAGGATGGGACAACGCCGCAGGATGGCTTTCATTAAGGGTTTCCTTGGTCGGGAATCGCGTTGGTGCACCGTATGCAACCGACGGATGCGATACAACCCACAACGAACCGCTCGGCGACAACTCGCCTCTCTCAAGCCTCATCCCGTTTCAGGGGCCCGCCCGACGTGGCGTGGATGTCCGGTTGATACGAGAATTGGGTTGAAGTGCACGACGCTGTGGCCATTTTAAAATGATCATGAAAACTTTTCCCATTCGCCGGGGGCGCTTGTTTTCGGCCCCCCTCCTCCTTCTCATGGCCGCAGGTCCCTTGGCCGCCCAGAACGACAAGTCCGCCGTTCGCGAGGTCGTCGACCGCATCGCCAGCGCACTCTTGCTCACCGACAAAGGGACGCGCGTCCTGGGCGCGGAGATCGAAGATTCCTTGGACGGGCAAACCTGGAGAGTCCAGTTCCTCGACCCAAAATTCAAGTCCGACCGGCGCCTCGTCGAATTCAGAGATGACAAAGTGGTTTCCGATGACGCCAAGACTCTCGATGACCTCCAGAACACGACCCCTGTCGCCCTGGAGGCCTCGGAAATGTCGCAATCCCCAGGCAACCTGCGCGGGCGGGTCCATGCCGCGGCCAAAGCCGCCGGCGTCGAGCCCAAGAGCTTTCGCTATGTCCTTTTCCATCCAGAAGACAAATCTGTAGCCCGCTGGTATCTCTATGCCTATGATACCGGACACACCATGGTGGGCCGCATGGCGCTCAACGCGCAAACCAGCGAGGTCCTCGCTGCCACCTGGGGCGCGGATGCGCTCACGACCGCCAAGACAAAGAAGAAAGCGCGACGCTCCTCAGGCTCGGGCGCGGAGTCCGAGTTTCAAGAGTTCGGCCGGGATGTGGAACGCACGTTTAAAGGCATCGGCGCCGACCTGGAGCAGTTCTTTACGGGAAAACGGACCGTCGACAAATGATGGCCCGACGGTCAAATTTGGCTTCACTCCGTGCCCTGGCGATGGTTACTTGATGCCCTGCTTTCGACCATGGACACGACCCACCACCCGAGACATCAATGAAAACGCGCACGATCATTGGCCTAACCTTCCTCATCACCTCGGCCGCTTTCGCCGCCGAATTGCCCAAGATTCCCTCCAATCCAATCGCCAGGAAAAAGGAACTGCTCTTCTCCGATGACTTCCAGGGCCGCGAGCCCGCCAAGGTCTGGCACCAGGTCGTCCCGACCTTCGCCGTCGAAAATGGGGCGCTGAAGGGCACGCAGACCCGCGACAAGACCATTCCCGCCGCCGACGGCAAGCCCGAGGTCAAGGCCCACGCCGCCGTGCACGGCCTCGAGATCCCCACCAAGGACAGTATCGTCGAGACCAAGATCCGCTTCGAGGGCGCCTCGATGATCGACGTCGAGTTCGATGACCGCAAGTTCACCGGCTCCCACTACGGCCACATCTGCCGGGCGCAGGTCCGCCTCGACGGCATCACCATCATCGACGAGCGCGACGGCGGCATGCGCAACGACATCCGAGAAATGAGGGATGATCCCACCAAGAAGGCCGAAGTCGCGAAACTCCTTGCAGGCAGAAGCGTCACCTACCCCGCCAAGCTCAAGACGGGCAAGTGGTACACCCTGGTCGTAGAGACCTTCGGGGACGCCATGCGCGTCACCCTCGACGGCAAACCCGTCGCCTACCTCAAATCCTCGGGCATCGCCCACCCCACCAAGTCTAAGATCGAACTCGGCATCGCCGGCAAAGACGGCTACTTCGACGACATCAAGGTCTGGAACGCCCAAGCCCCCTGGCCTTGATCGCACCGCGAATAACGAGGGGACCCCGAGGCCGCGCCGACACTGGAACCCCCCGAATTGACGCCGCCTTCCCGCATCGATATCCTATAAGGGCTGGCAGTGAGCTGCCTGCGCGTGGGAGGTATTGGCGATGCTCGAAATGCAGGAACTCTTGTCCTCTTCGGTGAAGTTCGGCGCATCCGATATCCATATCGTTCCCCTGAGGCCACCTCTTTTCCGCATCAACGGCGACATGCTGGAAAGCGAATCCTCAATCCTGACCCCAGAGGACACGCAGCGGATCATATTTGCTGCGCTGCCCAAGAAGCTCGTCGAGAGGTTCGAGGCGGAGAACGAGCTGGATGCCTCGATCGAAGCGGAGGGGGTCGGCGCGCGATTCAGGATCAACGTTCACCGGCAGAAAGACGGGGTGGGAGCGGTGCTGCGCGTGATCCCGTCGGCCATCCCGACCGCAGAAGAGATCGGCCTTGAGCCGCAACTCGTCAAGTTGACCGAGGCGCCTCGCGGCCTGATCCTGGTGACCGGACCAACGGGTAGCGGCAAATCCACGACGCTGGCCTGCCTGATCAACATCATCAATCAGGGGCGCCGGGAGCACATCCTGACCATCGAGGATCCGATCGAGTACGTCTACCCGAAAGGGACATGCGTCATCACGCAGCGCGAGATCGGCCCGCACTCGTCAAGTTTCGCCCACGCGCTCAAGCGCGCCCTGCGCCAAGACCCCGACATCATCCTGATCGGCGAGATGCGCGACCTCGAGACGATCGGCGTCGCACTGACGCTCGCCGAGACCGGCCACCTGGTTTTTGGGACGCTGCACACCACCGATGCGCCGCAGACCATCGACCGCATCATCGACGTGTTCCCCCCTTACCAGCAGCAGCAGGTGCGCACGCAACTCTCGGTGACGCTGCGGGCGGTGGCCTGCCAGCAACTCTTGCCGCGGGCGAGTGGGGATGGCCGCGTGGCGGCACGCGAGATCATGATCGTGAGCCCGGCCATCGCCAACCTGATACGCGAGGGTAAGACCCACCAGATCTATAGCGCGATCGAGACCGGCGGCCGCGGTGGCATGAAGAGCCTCGATCGCGATCTCGCCGACCTCGTCCGCAAAAAGGTCGTCACCCTCGAGGTCGCCGCGGCGAAGGCCAACGACCCCGAGCAACTCAAACGCTTCGCGGGGGGAGGATCGGCGTGATCGGAAGGCTCAAGGCGATCCCCATCTTTGCCGGTTTTGGCGAGGAGGTGCTCGAGGAGCTGGCTAAGATAGCCAGGGCGCGCCAATGCCAGGAGGGAGAAACGCTCTTCCGTGAGGGCGACGCGGGCGACAGCGTGTTCATCATCGAGAGCGGGGCCGTCGAAATCCGCAAGAAGGGAAGGACGCTGGCGGTCCTCGGCGGGGGCGAGATCTTCGGCGAAATGGCGTTCTACGAGAATGCCCCGCGCAGCGCAGATGCCGTGGCAAAGGCACCCTCCCGCCTTTACGTCATCGGCAACGAGGATTTCCGCCACGTCATCCTCGACCACGCGAGAGAAGGCGTGAAGTTCTTGCTTGGCAACATCCAGGAGATGTCGCGCCGCCTGCGCACGACCTCGCGCTACCTGATCACGGTCTTCGAGACTGGCAAGATGGTCGGGGAGGGTGGCGCGGATGCGGGCGATCTGTCCCGGCGCATCCTCGCGCGACTCCTTGAGGATGTGCCGGACGCCACCGGCGGATGGGTCATGCTGTTGAACCCGTTCACGGGCACGTACGACGAGGGCAGCCGCTGGAAGGAGCCGACCCTAGAGTTTGCCGAGGCCGAGGCCCTGATCCGAGACGGCGACGGCGGCACGCTCCGGCGTCGGGATGGCGCGCGCACCTTGCTCGGCCTGCCGCTCAAGGACGAAGAGCGGGTACTCGGATATATCTGGCTCGAGAAGGGTGGCGGCGACGCGTTTACTACCGAAGAAGAGATCATCGCCTCCGCCGTGGGCAATCAGGTCGGCCTCGGCATCGTCAACGCCCTGCATCGCCAGGAGGAACGGAACCGCCAACGGCTCGAGCAGGGCCGCATGAGGAGACTCTGAAGCGTCGAACCGCGCGTGGCCACGCGCGAAAAACTACTTTACGGTCAGGGGCACGCTCTGGATGTGCTGCGGCGTTCTTGTAAAATCCTCTCCCACAAAGGCGGCAAACTTGATGGATCGACCGGACTGGGCCGCGGGCACGGCAAAAGTCGCCTCGATCTCCCCCTCCCCACGGGCCTTGAGCACCTTGCGCTCCAGCCGTTCCCGACTGTCGCCGGCGAGCATCGTGACGGTGATCGCTTGTTCGCCGACGCCCTCCGCGAAATGATGGCGGATCCCGACCGTGACGGTTCCGTGCGCGACGATGGTTTCCGGGAGGACGAATGCGATGATGTCCTTTCCCGCCTTCGGTCTCGCTTTGGCCGCCCCGCCCTCGTCGGCTGTGGCCTTCTTCCCCTTGCGCGCACCCTTGCCCTTGGGTTTGCGCACGTACTCATCGGCCAGTCCCCGCTTTGCGGAGGCGAGGATCTCCGGTGTGTCCCGCTGCGCGAAGGCCTGCGCGAGAGGGTCTCCCGTTCTCTCCATCAGCGCCAGAAGGTCCTTGCGCATCGCGTCGATCTCGGACTGGCGGGCGCGGTCATCGATCAGGTTGTGGCGCTCGAATCGATCGTCCGTCATGTCGTAGTATTCCTCCGAAACGCGATGCAGGTAGAAGTCGGTGCGGGCCTTGATGGAGGGGTTGGTCTCGGCCGCCGCTAGCATCGCCGTCCATGTCAGGCCGTTCATGTTCTCCGCCTTGTATTGCGTCTTGCCGTCGCACCACGCGTTCCAGATATACGAGCGGTCTTTCGTCCGCACGCAGCGCATCGGCAACCAGAGATTCGCAGAGGTTGCGTTGTAAAAAGTGTAGATCCTGTCCCAGCCCGGCATCCTCTCGCCCTTTAAAGCGGGCAGAAACGACCGACCGTCCACATCGGGGATTGGGGGCAAGCCAAGCGCGTCCAGGAGCGTCGGCGTGAAATCGACCGTCGAGACCAAGTGGTCGCGATCCAAGCTGCCTGGCTTTATCGTGCCGGGCCACCGCAGGATGAGCGCCCCGCGGGAACTGTTCTCGTAGTCGTTTGATTTCGCGAAGGGGAATGACATGCCGTGGTCGCCACCATAGAACATCACGAGCGTGCTGTCGCGCGCCCCGGCATCATCGATGGCCTTGAGCACGGCCCCCACGCAATCGTCCAACCGCCTGACATTCGTGTAATACTGCGCCACCTCCCGGCGGATCTCCGGCAACTCCTCCAGAAAGCCGGGCACGACGATAACCTCCTCCGCCTTGATCCAGCGGCTGGGAGCGTCGCCGTGGGCGAGATCGTCCGGCCCGTTCGCCCCGATGAAGGGGCGGTGAGGATCGGTGCAGTTGACGTGGTGGAAGAAAGGCCTGCCCTGGCCGCGGGCCGCGTGAATGAACTTTTCGGTCGCCTCCGCCAGTCTGGCCGGGGAACGGCTGATCTGCGTCTCTCTATGGTCCACGCAGAAGCTCTCCTCGGGCTGATAGTGCGCGTTTTTCCCAAACATCGAGATGAGATAGCCCGCGTCATGCAGCTGCTGGTTGAGGGTGCGAACGCCCTTGCGGATTGGGAAAAAACCCATGGCGCCGCTGCGATGCGGGTAGAGGCCGGTGTGCATCGTCTCTCGCACCGGCTGGCAGACGGCCACGGTGGAGTAAGCGTAGTGGAAACGCATCCCATCGGCTGCCAGGCGGTCCAGATTCGGCGTCAGGTCTCGGATCGGGCACCCGTAGCAGCCCGCCGAGTCATGGTTCATATCATCGGCCGTGATCAGGAGGACATTCGGCCGGGTTGCATCTGCCCCCGGCGACGCCAAGGCCGAAATCAGCGCAAGAGCGAGGGCGTGGATCGATGAGACTCCGCGTCGCATCCCATCAGCCATGCGGACGATCTAGCAGCCGGGCCAATGCACGTCGAGCTGGCTCGGGTGGCCCCATCACCGGGTGCCGTTGTCCCCATGCCCCAACCACACCCGGGCGTGACTTTCCCCTATTCAATCGTGTCCCTCGCACCACCATCTTTCGCCGGCGCTTTTCTAACGCAGCGGAAACCAAGGGTGTCACTTGCCAGACACGTGTCCAGGACCGATCGGTCGCCATGGCGACCGGAAGAACGACACGCCCGCGCATTGGACTTCCACGAGCCGCCACGGACCACCCTTTCCGGACCGCTGGCCGCGGGCCCGTGCGGATCGCAGCCTGGACTGGTCTTGTAGTAAACCGCGTCGAAAACGTCGTTGCACCATTCCGCAACGTTGCCGTGCATGTCGAAGAGTCCCCATCGATTGGGCTGCTTCTGCCCCGAGGGATGGGTCCGGTTGCCAGAATTCGCGTCGAACCAAGCATACGCCCCGAGTGCGCGCGCATCGTCGCCGAATGCGTACTGCGTGGCGGCGCCGGCCCGGCAAGCATATTCCCATTCGGCCTCGGTGGGCAGCCGATAGCCGTCGGCTTCGAAGTCACACGTCCACGTCGCCTCGTCATAGCAGGGTTTCAGGCCTTCGGCGCGCGAACGCTCGTTGCAGAAACGGGCCGCATCCGTCCAGTTGGCCTGATCGACCGGGTTTTGGAGATCCTTGAAGTGCGATGGATCCGGGAGCTGCGCCTTGGCGTACTGGTGCTGGGTCACCTCGCAGCGATCCATCAGAAACGAAGAGACCCACACCTTATGCGCGGGCGATTCGCAAGGCTCGCCGTTCGCACCGCCCATCTCAAAGCTACCGCCGGGAACCAGGATCATCTCGGCCCCCGACTTCGTTCTCACGACGACCGCCTGGGCTTCCCCCGCCTTCACGGCTGCGGGCCGTCCCCTACCTCCGCCGCAACCGGCGAGGCAAAGACATGCGCCAGCCATCAAAGACAGGATCGGCCACGCGCGTCTCAGCGCCATCTCCTTCACGACGTTCCCGGATCCATCAGACCGTGCCCGCCACTCGGCCGTCACTTCGTGCCGGCCGACAGAGGCACCCAGTCCGGCTCCTTGTTATCCAGCCCATCGGTCGTGACGGGCACCCAGTTTCCCCCCAGATCCGCCACGCAGATGTTCCAGGTCGGCGCGCGTTGGCCGGGCATCTCCTTGCCGGCTTCGGGCCCAAAGCTGAACGCGACGTGCCTGCCGTCCGGTGCCCAATCGACGTGGTAGACCTTGAATCCTTTGGCGCAATGCACCAGTGCGCGCACGTGCTCGACTCTAGGCTCCGTGCCACCGAACGCCACGTCCCCAACTTTCAATGTTTCGTCATTGGCACCCCACGCCAGCTGCGCACCGCTGGCAATAAGATCGGGACGGCATCCCCCCACGCCCCATTTGGCGAGGTCAAAAACTCGGGTTCCATTCGCCTCGAAAGCCAGAACGGCATGTTTGAAGCCCATGCCGCCGTGCACCGTGCCGACGAACCAATCCCTGTCGGGCGACCATGTCAGATTGTAGAGGTGGTGCAGCGCGGCGTTCGGGTGAGGCGCGTGCTTCCCCGTCGCGACGTCGTAGATCATCATGCCCTTGCTCGCGTAGTCCGTGAGGGTGTATTTTGGGAATTCGGCCGGGAGGTAGGCAATCCATCTACCATCCGCACTCCAGCAGCCCTCGCGCGCGTTGTCGGCAATCCTGATCCGGCCGGTCCCATCCATGTTCATGAGATAGAGATTGCGCACCTTCTGCGCGCCAACCGTCTCGTCGATAACGCAGCAGATCCTGGTGCCATCGGGCGAAACGTGCGGGTAAAGCTCATCGACATCTGGCGTGTGGGTCAAGTTCACCTGCCCCGAACCATCCGCACCCACCATGCAGAGGTCCCAACTCGTGCCGCGGTAGCTCTCGTACACGATCTTGAACGGGATCTCATTCAGCCGCATCTCGGCGCGGACTTTCGCCTCGTCGCCCGCTGGCTGGCCGCTTGCCGACCCCATGATAAGCGCACCGGCAAACCAAAGGGCGGGGCATCGTGCAGCCGACCTCCCGAGATGCGATGTGGCGCCCGTACAGCCGACCATGGCGCAAGCTTACCAGAGCGGATCGAACACGTGCAAGGCGGGCGCGTCCCCCGCCTCGCAACCGCGATGCGGTTCGGCGGCGGGGTTGCCGCATCGAGGTCAAACGTCGCCGCCGCGACGTCCTGAGCGAAGTTTGCCGGCAGCGGCCAATTCGCCGTAGCGCCAAAGCCATGGCTCGCCGGTGTGTTGACCGGCGCCCCCTTTCGGTTCAGCTCGCGAGCGCATAGCCCGTGCAGCGACTCAGTGCCGGAAAATCAACTCGCCAGCGCCTCGCGGACTTTGGCGGTCAGATCGCCCATCGAGAACGGCTTCTGGAGAAAGTGCTCGCCCTCATCCAGTTCGCTCTGACGGCCGAGGATGTCGGCCGCGTGACCCGACATGAAAATCACTTTTGCTCGAGGACAGAGGGACAGGATGCCTTTCGCCAGATCGGGGCCCCGCATCTCGGGCATCACGACGTCAGTCAAGAGCAGTTGGATCCGATCGGGGTGTTCCCGCGCGAGCCGAATCGCCTCGCTCGGCGTGGCGGCAGCGAGCACCGTGTGTCCCGACTGCTCGAGCATCTTGCGGGCCACATCCAAGAACTTCGCCTCGTCCTCCACGAGCAGAATGGTCTCCCTGCGGCCAGGGGCCGCCGGTCTCGCCCCCCCGTCCCCGGACCATGGCGCCGGTTCCTCCTCGCAGCGGGGCAGGAAAATCTCGAAGGTGGTCCCGCGGCGCGGCTCGCTGCTGACGCGGATGAAACCGTTGTTCTGCCGGACGATGCCGTAGACCGTGGCGAGGCCAAGACCCACGCCTTTACCCGGCCCCTTGGTGGTGAAGAACGGCTCAAACACGTGCGCGAGCGTCTCGGCATCCATCCCGTGGCCGTCGTCCCTCACAGCCAGCAGCACGTATTCGCCGGGGAGAGAACCGTCGTGGGCGGCGCAGCAGGCGTCATCGAAAACAGCGCTGCTCGTCTCGATGGTGATGCTGCCCACGCCGCGAATGGCATCCCGGGCGTTGATGCACAGGTTCGCCAGTATCTGGTCGATCTGCGAAGGGTCGATCCTAGCATGCCCGGTGCCCTCGCCCGGTCGCCACGAGAGATCGATGTCTTCGCCGATGAGCCGCCGCAGCATCTGGAGCATCCCGCCCACCGTCTTGTTCAAATCGATCACCCGGGGGGCAACGGTCTGCTTGCGGGCAAAGGCCAGGAGCTGCCGAGTGAGTTCGGCGGAGCGCTCGGCAACCGTGCGGATCTCCCGCAGGTCATCACCCAGTGGATCTGACGGATCAACCCGGTCCAGCGCCAGCTCCGCGAGCCCGAGGATCGAAGCGAGCATGTTGTTGAAGTCGTGCGCTATGCCGCCAGCCAGCCGACCCACCGACTCCATCTTCTGGGCCTGGTTCAACTGCTCCCGCAGTCGGGCCCGCTCCTCGTCTGACCGCCTGCGTTCGGTGATGTCTATCTCGACACCGTCCCAGATTAAATGGCCGTTCGGCAGGCGCCGCGGGGCCGAGGTGAAAAGACGCCACCCCGTCCTCCCCGAAGGAAGGGTGACACGAACCTCGGCGCAGAAGGGCGTCATTGTCTCGATCGCCACCTTCTCGCGCTCGGCCACGATGAGGCGATCCTCCTCGTGGATCTGGCCGTAGATGCGCATCGAATCTTCCAGCGCCTCGGGCCCAGAGATCTCGTGGAGCGTCGCGACGCCGCCACTGATATAGGTGAACCGGCGCTCCCGCCCATCCGTGCCGGTGTCCACCTGATAGACCAGCCCGCCGGGCAGGTTGTCGCTCAGGCTGCGCAGCTTCCGCTCGCTCTCCCTGATTGCCTCCTCCACGCGTTTCCGGTCGGTGATGTCAATGCTGATCCCCATGATCCCCTCCACGTCGCCACCCACCCGGATCGGGTGGACGACGTTGTAGAGGACCCGAGTCTCGCCCCTGACCTCGCATTCCACCTCGACCTTCACCGTCTCCCCGGCAAACGCCCGCGCATTCTGCCCCTGCAACAGTGCCAGCGTCTCCGGCGCAACATCCAATTCCTCGGCCCGCCGGCCGATCACATCTCCCCAGCGCTCCCGGCACACGGAGTTCTGCAGCACGTAGCGCCCCGCGCGATCCATGGCGAAGAAGTCGCACGGCAGACTCTCGATGACAGCGGCCAGGTGCGAGCGGCTGGTCAAGAGCGCGCGCTCTGCCTCTCGTCGCTCGGTGAGATCCACCAACCACGCCATGAGGCTGTGCGCCTTGCCGTGGGCGTCCCGGATCACCGACGCCGATACCAGCACATTCACCGTCGTTCCGTCGCGCCGCCGCGCCGCCAGTTCGCCGGTCCAGTGCCCCTTCTCGATCAACTCGCCCCCCACGCGCATCGCCCGCGCAGGATCCCACCACATCTCGGTCGCCGAACGCCCCAACACTTCAGCCGCGTCCGTATAGCCCCACAGCCGCAGAAAGGCGGGATTTACGTACGTCAGCCTCAGGTCGAGATCGGCCAGGGCGATCCCGTCCGCACACGAGGCGATGGCGTGCTCGCGGACCTCCATCTCTCGCCGCACCCGGTCCCGATCGGTGACGTCCAGCAGCACCGCGAATATCAGGCCCTCGCGCAGGGGGCTTGCCCGGAACTGGATCGTGCGTCGCGCGCCATCGCGACGGACGATCTCGTGAATGTCATCCAGACTAATCGCCCCGGGGTCCACGTCCGCCCGCCAATTCGACGCGGCCCGGCCGCAATGGCCCGGATCGGGATAGGCGCGCCGGATCCAGTCCGCCGCCGTCGGGATATCCTCTTGGGTGTAGCCGGTGATCGCCGTGAATTCGCGGTTGACGTAGAGGCAGCGCCCGTCCGGTGCCGTCCCGGCGACAATGACCCCGAAAGGCGCATTCTCTAGGCTGGCGCACAAGAGCGATTCGGCCGACCGACCAGCCTCGCCCTCAGCCACTCTAGGATCCGAGGGGACACCCCCCCCACTCACCGCGTCCATGGACAAAGTCTACCATAACGGTCCGTCGAGCGTCGATCCCCTGCCCCGCATATCGGGATGACGATGTGCGCGCTTAATCTGCCACATGGCGAAGCGCGCCGTGGGTCTTCTCACGCCGAGGCATCAGCCCCCCACAAGAGGCAGACATCGCACCAAAGTCTGACTGGCACCAAATCCGCGTCTCCGGACTTGCGTCTCCGCCTCAACATCGTGACACTCGAGCGCGGAAAAACACACAAGGAGTCCCTCCATGCGCCACATCATAATCCCCTTCGCCGCGATCGCGGTATCCGCAGCGGCCGCCGACATGCCCGACACGTCGAAGATGAACGTCCTTCTCATCGATATTGAGGACTGCAACGCGGCAGTCTGGGGCTGCTACGGCAACCCCATCTGCAAAACGCCGAACATCGATCGCTTTGCCTCCGGCGCGGTCCGCTTCGACTCGGCCTACTGCCAGGCCTACTGCTGCAACCCGACGCGCACATCCTTCCTGACCGGGCTCCGGCCGTTGACCACGGGCGTGCTCTCCAACGGCCACGTGATGAACCAGCACCTGCCCACGGGTGTCCTCACACTGCCCGAGATGCTCAAGAACAAGGGACTTTACACCGCGGTGATCGGAAAGTTGTTCCACACGGTTGACTACGCCGACCGGCAATTGGCGACTTTCGACCGAATCGAGATGTATAATAAACCCAAAGGCTGGAACGGGCCGGGACCGATTATCGACCTCCCCCCCGCGGAGCGCGCGCGAACCAATCCGCCGCCCCCCAAAGGCAAAGGCAAGGGTTATGGCGAATGGAAGCGGCGACAGTCGGACCGGTACGGCGACTCCGGCCTGGCGCGAGAGCAGGAGCCCGACTACCAGAAGGCGCAGGTGGCCGCGGCTTTGCTGAAGGAGTTCGCGAAAACCAAGAAACAGTTCTTCCTCGCCGTGGCGCAGGCGCGCCCCCACACCCCACTGATCGCACCCAAGAAGTACATCGACATGTACGACCCGGCCAAGATCCCAGAGCCGCCGGCACCCGCCTCGAGCCTCCGCGGCTTCCCATACACGAAGCGCGCCACCGGCGGCAACCCCGACATCTTCACCAAGCAGCAACCGACGGCGCAGCAGGCCCGCGAGGCGATCGCGGCCTATTACGCATGCGTGAGCTTTGTGGACGACAACGCCGGTGTGATCCTCGACGCCCTCCAGAGCGAGGGGCTGGACAAGAACACCATCGTCATCTTCCTCGGCGATCACGGCTTCCACCTCGGCGACCACAATTTCTGGTCCAAGTATTCGATGCTCGAGGCCACGCGGCGCGTGGTGTTCATCGTGCGCGTGCCCGGCGCCCCGGCCAACGGAAAGGCGTGCCGCGGGTTCGTCGAGTTCGTTGATATCGTGCCGACGCTGGCCGAACTGTTAGGGCTTGATGCGAAGAACGCCCTCGAAGGCACCAGCCTGGTGCCGTTGCTCGCCGATCCTGACCGACCCTGGAAAAAGGCCGTGTTCATGGTGGATGGCAACGGCGACCAAGTCGTGCGCACGAAAGACTTTAGTTACCTCGAGTTCAAGTCCGGAAAGGCCGACGTCCCGGCCGCGCTCTACGACCTGCGCAAGGACCCCTGGGAGACAATCAATCTCGCCGAAGAACCCGCATTCGGGCCGGTGCGCGATCAAATGGCCGGTCTCCTCAAAGCCGGATGGAAGGCCGCACTGCCGCCGGGCCGCTGAGGAAGCGCCTCGGGTAGTGAGGCTGCTGCCTGGCGCCATGGTGATGGTTGCCAAACCGAACGACCCGGTGTCACGCTGCTGCTGCCCCAGGCATGGAGGCGCCGTCGCCCCTCTCAGCCACCACGCGGAGGACACCCGAACTGCTCGTCGGCACTGTTGAGTCGCAAATTGTAATCATTCCATCTATCGATCCCAACCATGCGCATCATCAGACCTCCCCTCCCCGATTTGATAGCAACGGCAGTACTCTTGGGGTCCCCACTGCCTGCGTTCGGCGCGACCGAA
Organism: Verrucomicrobiota bacterium; assembly: GCA_029560585.1. Lineage (GTDB taxonomy): Bacteria > Verrucomicrobiota > Verrucomicrobiia > JADLBR01 > JADLBR01 > JADLBR01. The sequence continues at coordinate 75,670 of JAKQKQ010000106.1, forward strand.
GCCGCACACGGATCGCAGCCGCCCACGCTCGCAACCGCACGAACCGCCGACGAGGACTGGGGCACATATGCCATCGTCCCCGTTAGCGCGCAGGCGATGGTGCTGGAGGCCGTGGACTCGGGTCGCGCCGAGGGCACGGTCGTCTCGATCAATGCACCAACAGGTGGCGAAAATCAGAAATGGATCATCGCGCCGAAGGACGGACATTTCTTAACGATCAGGCCCGCCCATGATCCCTCGCTCGTGCTCGCCGCGAGTGACGGGGGCACGAATAAGGGGACCTCCATCGTCCTCGAGAAAGACCTCGGACGACCGTGGCAACTGTGGGCGCTGATGAAGCACGAGGATGGCGGCTACTGCCTCACGCCACAGCACGCACCCGCGCTCGGCCTCGATCACCTGGGCGGCAGGCCGAATCCTGGTGCAAAGATCGATCTCTGGACCTGCAACCCGACCGACCGGCACCTGCAGTGGTTCATCAGGCCGCTCGCCGGCACCGGCACCACCTCACAGCCTGCGACGGAAGGCGCGAGCACGTACGAGCCACCGGCGATCAACCAGGAGGACATTCTGCCCGGCAGCACGAGCCAGTTCACCTTCGCGGAGAGCAAGATCTATCCTGGCACCATGCGCGATGTCACCGTCTTCATCCCCGCGCAGTACGACGGCAAGCGGCCAGCCTGTGTCTACGTGAAGACCGATGGCTTCAACCCGCGCGAGAAGGCGCTGATGGAAACGATGATCGCGACGAAGGAGATGCCGGTGACCGTCGGCGTATTCGTCCGGCCCGGCGAGTTGCCCGCGCCGATGAAGGGCGCGCTGGGCCGCCGCAACCGCTGCTACGAATACGACGGCGTTGGCGACGACAATGTGCGCTTCCTCACCGACGAGTTGCTGCCCTTCGTCGTGAAGAAGTTCGGCCTCAACCTCTCAACCGACGGCAATGACCGATGTATCTCTGGCGGAAGCAGCGGCGGCATCGCGGCTTTCACCGCGGCGTGGCACCGGCCCGAGGCCTTCAGCCGCGTGTATGCGGCGAGCGGCAGCTGGGTCGCGTTCCGCGGCGGACACGAGTTTCCCACCATGGTGCGGAAATTCGAGGCGAGGCCCATCCGCGCCTTCCTCACCACGGCCACGCACGACATGGAGAACGCCGCGGGCGACTGGTTCCTGCTCGATCAAGAAATGGACAAGGCACTGAAGTTCTCGGGCTACGACTACCGCTTCCGGATCATCGATGGCCGCCACGGTGCTGGATACATCGACAATTGGCGGGAGGGCATGGCGTATCTCTGGAGCGGATGGCCCGAGCGCGTGAAGGCGGGACCGAGCGCGCCGCGGGCGCAGGACATCCTGATCCCCGGCGAAGGCTGGCGGCTCTTGGCCGAGGGATTCAAGAGCACGCGCGGCCCCGCCTGCAATGCCAGCGGCGAGGTGTTCTTCGCCGACACCTCCAATAATAGGATTCACCGAATCGACCTCGACGGAAACGTCCGGGAATTCGTCGCCGATGCGGGGCACGCTCACTGCGTCACCGTGGCTTCGGATGGCAGGCTATACAGCATCTCTGAGAAGTCCGGCCGTCTCATGAGCTACGATGCGTCGGGCGCCGCCACCATCGTCTTCGATGGCATTCGTGGTCACTCCATCCTCGCCGCGCCCGGCGAGGGATTATATGTTTCCAGCAATGGCGACAGCCCAGGTGAATCGGGCAAAGTCTGGTTCATCAAGGACGGCAAAAAGACGCTGGTCGATACGGGGCTGAAGTTCGCCACCGGACTGGCGTATCGTCCCGACCAATGGTTGCTCTCCGTGGCCGACGGTCATTCTAAATGGATCTATAGTTACCAGATGAACGCCGACGGCACGCTCGCAAACAAGGAACGATTCTTCCCGCTGCATGTCGCCGACTGGGATGATGACGCGGGCGCGGAATCCGTGTGCTACTCGATCGAAGGCCGACAGTTCATCGCAACTCGCAGCGGCGTTCAAATAAGCGCCGATGACGGCCCCACGCAGATCATCGTCCCCGTGCCCGATCGAAGCCGCGTGATCGGCGTCTGCCTCGGCGGCAAGGAAAAGAACGTGCTCTTCGCCTTCTGCGGGAACCGAATCTGGAGCCGCAAGGTGCAGCATCACGCCATGGGCACTTTCGCGCCGTGGACGCGGGTCCCACCCACCAAGCTCTGAGCCGCAACGCCAAGCGGCCAGTGCAGATAGGGGCAAGCGAATCAGCAGCGGCGCTGCTTCATGGTTCTCTCCCGCATTCACTCGCCGCTGAATTTGATCGGGCGCGTCGTCACCGCGCCCGCTCTCTCGCCGGCGTCCATCGAGGCAAAGCCGTCGTCGCTCGTGGCGAGATCGAGACGGTTCTGCTACTTCTTGTCGCCTCGCAGACGATCCGCTGCCGCGTCACCGCACTTGGCCCAATCCGGATTCTTGGCTTTGTACTCCTGAAAGGCCTTATACTCGACGGCCGTGATCCGCCCGTCGCCGTCAGCATCAATGACGGGGAACAACCAACCCCAGCCCGGCTTGCCAGCTCCCCACTCGGCCGCCGAGACAAGTCCATCGCCGTCCCTGTCGCAACCCTCCAGCAGAACTTCAAAAGTCAGCGGTCGCCCTCGACCACCCGTGCCCGAGCGGGGCGTCGCGGGAACTGGGCCGTCCCAGGCGAGTTTCTGCCCGGCGCGCCCGAGCGCCCCTCGAAATGCGGCCGGGTCGATCTGCTGCACAGCGGCGTTCTCATCGAGCGCCCGGACGGCGGCGATGCCCGCTGACTCACCGCAGATCATGAACACCGGCTCCATCCGGGCAGAGGCATAGCCGAGATGGGAGGCGGAGAAGCACACCGGCACCAGGAGGTTGTCGCACTCATCCGGGCGTGGCGTGATGGCGCGATACGGGATCGGGTACGGGACGTCCGTCGGCCCCCGGCTTCCACCCACAAACATTTTGCCCTCGAGGCCCACGTACATCCGCCCGTCGCGCCGGAACCAGATCCGCCGCGCGGGATACGTGTCGATGCCGTACTGGGCGAGGCCGATGGGGTCCTCGATGTTCGCCCGGTTGTACACGTCGTGCGCCGTTATCGTGTAACGGCCGACAAGGCGCCGCGCCACCCGTATGTATAACTGGTGTGGCCACCCTCCAGTGTCGGCGTGGAATCGGCCGTCCAGCCCGATGGCGGCGGTGCGTCGGCGAAATGCTTCGGGCACGCGGGCGTCGGTGCTCATGAACGCATGCAGGCCCCGCAGGTAATCCTGGTGCTGCTTCCAGACCCGCGCCTTTTCCGCGGCATCGCCCGCAGCATAGCGGTGGCTTATGCCTACAGGCGCCATCGAGAACAGCGACTCGCGATGATAGTTCCATTCGCCCGAGTTCAACCATCCCGGGAAGATCCGCTCAAGCCGACGGAAGAGCTGCCCCTCATCCGGGGACGTCTCCACCAGGTATTTCACATATCGGCCCACAAGCTCGAAATCCGACGGGTCATAACCGTCCGGGGGCGTCAGGGGGATCCGCCGCGCCGGATCGTCCGTCGTATAGTAACGGTAGTTGTAGGCCTGCGTGTATTCGTCGGCCGCACCCGGCGCCTTGTCGTGCGCGTCTTCAACCCATTTGAGCAGGCCGCTCGAGGGGTCACCCGGCACCACGAAGGGATCGATCGGCGCCTCTTCCATGGGGGGCTGCACCCCGGCGGACTCCTCGCCAAACTCCCCGGCGGATTCGCGCCCCACCCTCCACGACACGCCCGCGCGCGGCATCATGTCCCCCTCGTAACTGGCATCGATGAATATCTTCGCCGAAACCCGGAGGTTGGCGCCGGCCTTGGGTTCCGCCACGGGGCAACCCAGGGCATCGAACGGCGCGAGATCGAAAGTGGCCTCACGAATCCTCGCCCCCCGCTTGTCACATGCGGCGATGCGGTGCTCGAAGATCACCGGCACGCCACGCTCGCCAAGCAACCTCTCAAAATCGCGGCGCACCTCGTCGGGGTTCATCTTGGACAGGGCGCCCCGCCCCACGTGGTCCCCTTCCCACTCGGGACTGCCCAGCGTCCGGAGGAGTTCGCGCGTTAGCCCGCCGGTCGCCGCATAATTGGGGCAATCCTGCATGGGCTTCAGGCCCGCACCGAGCATCCCGCCCACCCATCGACTCGGTTCGACGATCACCACGCTGTGTCCCCCGCGCCGCACCGCGACGGCCGCCAAGATGCCCCCTGGCGTGGCACCGTACACGCAGACGTCGGCCATCTCCACGCGCGGCGCCTCTGTTCCTGCAGCTTCAGGCGACGGCGGGAGAAGGAGAATACCTGGGACAACCCACCAGAGAAGTCGGCGCATATGCAATTTGTAGGTTACCGCCAAATCTGGCCCGAGGCAACCGATGCCGCGCACCCGTCGCAGGCTGCGTTCGGGCTCCCCCGCTAACGGCTAGACCAGAATCCAAACCCGCAATGAGAGTGAACGGCCCACCGGCAGCGGATTCTTTCTGCATTGGAAAGGGCCGGCCGGGGAGCCACGGACATTCACATCCCTTCTCTATTGGTTGCCTTCGATTCTCAACGAACCGGGTTTCAGGATGAAACCGTCGGGCATGGAATAGTTTACCGCGCCGAAATTCACGGTGACGCAGACGCCATTAGCGAACGACGACTGCTGGACGGTCCGGTCCGCGCTCAGGATGCGGTGGCCGATCATTTCGGACTGCGCCGTGAGCTTAGATACCGGCTCGGCCACGCGGTAGCTGGCGAAAATCCGTTCGCGGAATTGGGGCCAATTGTCCGGGCTGACGACGTACATGGGCGGCGCTCCGTACAGCGCGTTGAACAAGTCCCGCTTGCCCCAGATCGCCGGCAACTTGTTGTTGTAATCGCCCCAATACCAGTAGGAGACGACGCAGTCGTGGTAAACGAGCTCGAACAACGGCAACCGATACGACTCGCCGGTCTGGTATTTGACGACAACCGCCGGAGCCTCATCCCATATCTTCACCATATTCCGCCCCGCGTCGGGCACCCGGCAGACGATCAGGCTTAGCATGCCCTCGAAATAATCGCAGGACGGCACGAACGCTTCGTGCCCGGTTTCGGAACCGAGAACCAGGTTGAATTCCTCTCCGGGCAGCGTCAGCAGCTTCGCCTTGAACTCGCGGCTTTCCGACCGTGACGTTGGGTGCGCCGGGGACCAACACTCGGACCATGTTGAGCAGGCTGTTACGTCGATGAATCGGCCGCAATACGGCTTTGTCCTAAGTTCTTCCGCAATCCGCTTCCGCGCGTAGGGAAGTGCCTGACGGTCGCAAAGCTGGTTGCAGCTGATCCGCGTAATCTCTTTCCCGTCGCGAAAGATTGGGTGGTTCAGCGGAACTTGCCAGCCGCAGGCGCGGGAGCCGTCGCGATTAAGACGCAAGTCCTGCGGAAACGCTTCCTTTGGCCACTCGTTCTTGATCGCGGTCAAATTGCCATACTGCTCCGGGTCCATGACGTCCTGATAAATGTCGTACCGGCTGGACAGGGCGCCATCGATGGCGTTGATCTCTCGTACATGAGCTGCGTCCGATCCGGCACCGATAAGCAGCCGGTCCATGCCGTTGGCGCGCATCTCCCGATAGATCGCCAACTGCGCGTCCTTGAACCGCTGCGTCTCGGGCGACTCCCGATAATTCCCGGAGGCTTCTTCGTACAGGTTCTTGGACTCGCTGCTGAACTCGCCGGAAAGAACCCAGATATTCGCCGCGCCGAAGAGCTTCCCAAGATTGTCTTTTCTCGCCGGATTCCGCTTCATCTTCTCCGCGAACGGAACGACAAGGCCCCTTTCCTGCACGTATCGGCGATATCGCTTGCAGATGGCCACGTGCCCGCCAGTGTCAAAAAAGACGAACCGGAGCCGCCGGGCGCATCCAAACTTCTCCCGGTCCGCGCCCCAAACTTGACGGACGGCCAACAGGCGACCGTTCGAATTTGCCTTTTCGGAGTCTGTGGGAGATTGAGCGGGTCCGCCGAAAGCAGCCCCTGCGGCGCGCAGCAATTCGATTCCGGAATTATCCGCCGTCTCGCAGATCGCCACATACGCGGAACCGCTGGTCGCTTCTCCAGATGGCATAATCCGATCTTCCGCCGCCGCGAAAAACGCCATCGTGACTCCGTGGCCGGAATAGTACGGGCGAACTCCCAACGGCGGGTCGGAGTCTTCAACGGGATACGAGATCCCTTCCCCGATCGGAACTATTATTCGATCGCCCGGCGTGGACTCAAACGCGGGGGGAAAGAAGATCGGCGTTTGGATCTCCGTTCCGGCCGGCGCGCAAAGCTCCACGGCGAGTTCCGGCTGGTCCGGTGCCAAACGAATTACCGCGCGGTAGCCTTTCGCCTGCCCGGGGAGAATCAGATCGAACGAGGCTGAATCCTTCGACAGTTGGAATCCCGACGTCTTGATGCCTGCGTCCAACTGCTTCCACACACGCGTTGTCCGCTTATCGACAACGTCGAATCGCGCGCCGGTTCCTGCGTCCGAACCCGAGTCAAACAGAACCCGCAGATACCCGTTTTCCAGGACTGCCGGCGTCGCGGAGTTCGCAGGTTCTTGGGCGGAAGCGCGGGAACAGGATATCAGTATCCCGACGGCAACCACAACCGCTGCTAGAATCAAACGCCTCATGCCGATAGGGAATTGGTTCTGGAGGGTCGGCGGCGTCGGCCTGCTCCCGTCGGGCTCCGGCCAAAGGGATCAGAATCCATGGGTGACGAGCTTCGTGTGGCCTGCCCCGTTCCTCCCAGATCTCCCTCAGCCAGCAAAGCTCGGCTCGCCCTCCTTCCGATACGGCTTCAATGCCTCGAATCGGTACTCGATCTCCGCGATGTCCTCCGGGGTCAGTTTCAGTTCCGAAAGGATGGGCGACGAGGGGATTGCGCTGCGAGGCCCGTAGCTCCGCGTGACCATCGTCCTGAATACGCCGAATTTCTTCCAGAGGTACAACTGGGCGCCGCGGAAGGTGCCTCCCGGAACGCTGTCGCTCAAATTCGTCATCAGGAGGAATTTGCTGTATGCGTCTCGGAGGGCGGTCGGATCCTCGCCGCTCTGCTGCAGTCCCCAGATACGGGTTAGGACGTCTGCGTACACGGCGCGCTCGGTGATCAGCCCTTCGGTGCCGAGTCGCGACTCGTGGAGCCAGCCGAGCCCGCCGCGGGCGCTGAACACGCGGCGGATGGGTGGCCGCGCCGCCAGCAGCGCACGTATCCGCGCGACGACGGACCCCGCTTCCTCCTTGACGTAGCCAAAGTGCGGGAACTCCTTGGCCAGTTCGATCAGGAGCGGCAGCGAGGGCGCCAACCCCTTGTAGGCAACGCCGCCCGTGGTCTGGAGGATCACCGGCCGCTTCGCCACAGCCGCGAGCGCGCGCCAGTACTGGCGCAGGTCGGCCTCTGTCGTGCCCGAGTCCGGCGGCCGCGAGATGATCGCCGCCGGCGCCAGCTCCTCGGCATGCTTTGCGAAGACCAGCATCTCGTCGGTGTCCTTACCCTGCACGCCGAGGCACAGCGCCGTCCGCAGGCCGCGAGCCGCCTTGGCCAGGACCTCCATTCCCTGAAGCTTTTCGTCGGTCGTCAGCAGATCGACGCTGTCGCCCGACTGTGGCCAGATCATGCCCGGGCACCCGCCCCAGTCCACGAACCGCGCCTGGTTGGCCAGCGCGTCGAAGTCTACCGCGCCCGATGCCGTGAAGGGCGTCGTCAGAATCGGAAACGGTCCTCGGACCCGCGGGTCTGCGGGGGCCGCGTTCGCGGGCTGGTCCGTCCGCTGCTCGCTTCCCAGGAGGGGCGTTCCACCGCCTATGCCCAACACGCCGGCCATCGCGGCCTCGAGCATCTGTCGCCTCGTTAAGTGCGATGCCGGGGACACAAAGCCCCTCGCTGACAAATGACGATAATCCAGTGGCTCAGTTTTCATAGTTCAGATCCTTTGAAAGAGTGGTCTTCCTGCCGGCGCATACGATGTGGCAAATGTTCCACCCAGCCAAACCGACTGATCTTGCTCCCGGTGGCCCTGCGGGCGGAATGCGTCACGAACGGCGTCCTGGGAGCCAGGACCCTGGGCAAGACCTCTCCGACCATGCTGGCAGGGTAGCGGGCGAACCACCGGAGGTCGAGCGGCATCCACCTTTTCCCCCTTTCACAAAGGTCATTTTCGGGCCGCGAGACTTCCCCACACATACGCGTTCGGCCCGAGCGTCTCCATGACGGTGAACTCGGTGACGGCGGGAAAAAGGAAGATGTCGACGTAGAAATCCATCACCGGCCACTTCATCGGCGCCGGATACATGACGGGTTCCAGCAGCTTGAGCGTGAAATAGCCGGGCGCGCCCGCAAAGTCATTGGGGCCATAGACCGTTATGCCCGGAGGTGGAGCCCAGCCCATCACGAACGCGTCGACGACCAGCGGATGTTTCGGGCTGTTGAGGCCGACGCCCGTCGTGTAACAGAGGTTGAGCGGATTCGCCCCGGCGCCGGACTGTGCGGCCAGAAGCGACGCGCAAAGGTATCTCTCGTCGCCCGTGAGCGCAAAGGCTCGCATCAGGGTGATCGCCTGCGGCACGGAAGCCTTCCCGCCATTGAAGGGCTCCCACGGATCTCGCTTGGTCCACTTGAATCCCGTCTTCGCGCCAAGCTCGGCGGACCCGTTGGCCTCGCGCAAGGTCGCGTTCAGAGCGTTCTTCCGGATGTCCTCGCTAACGCCAGGGCGCCTGGTTCGGGCATAGACGAAGGCCGCGTCCCGCTGGTCGTGGCTCTGCCAGACGCTCGGCGTCTTGCCGGGGTCCGTGAAGACGGTGGTCTCCAGAAAGAGGTCGTTCCACCGCTTCTCGCCCGTGACTGCGAAGAGCGAGGCGGCGGCGAGGTTGCGTGCATCCCGGACGTGGTGCGGGAGCTTCGCATCTTTGCCCTTCGCGTACTCCGCCTCGGCCCACCCCATGGCCTTTCGGGCGCTGACCAGTAGCGCCTGGGCCACGTCGAACTTCAGCGGCTGGAGGAGCGCGGAGGCCCGGGCCGCATCCGCCGCGTACAGGTAGCTGCACCAGGGATCCGGCGCGTAGGCCATCACCGGGAGCGACTCTTGCCAGCTCGCTTCGCCGAGCCGGGGATGTTCGGCCGATTCTATGCCGCCTCGGATACCGCCTGTGGGCGTCTGCAACCGCCGGAAGAAGTCTATGTTCCAGAGCGCCTCGTTGAGCACGTCCGGGAGCCCGTTCCCTGACTCGGGCAAGTTGAGCGTCACGCCTCCCACAAAATCGGGAAAGAGTTCGCCCAACTCGAGGAGGAGCCGCGTCGCGTCGAGGTGCTGGATCCGCCGATCCCAGTCCCCGGCGTCAAAGTACCCGCCCCAGGCGTTGGCGACTCGATCGTCGGTCTTGCCTTTCACCAAGTTGCCAAAGTTGTCATTGTCCGTCCCCTTCGCGTTCAATCCATTCCCGCTGTCCATGAGGGAGCAACTTGAGGTCGCGACCGTCACCCCGTCTTCCGGGTGGCAACAGCGGGGGCGCCTGTAGGTCGAATACGGAGGGCCGAGGGGGATGCCGCTCCGCTGGTGGTAGAAGCTTTTCGCGGAGACGGCAAAGGCCTTCCGCCAGGCGTCGGGAGCAATCTCGACCGGGACCGAGCAGCCGACGCCATCCACGCAGATGCGATAGGTGCCTGGCACCTTCAGCGCCCAGAAGTCGAGCAGGTGGACGTCGGTCCCGTTGTAATTCTTGTTGTAGGGGTCCTCGTCCTTCGCGCCGGCGGCCTTGGACAGGAGGATCTTACCCGTGTGAACGACCTCTCCCGTCTTGTCGTCGAGCACCCGGAATCGGGTGTTGGCGGCATAAGACAGCGCCCCGCCGCTCCCGAGCCAGCACGAGAGAAAGGCCACCTTGACGGGCTCGTCGGGGCGAAAGCCGATCTGGGTGACGTGAACGGCCTCGCTGCGGGACGTTTCCACCCGGTTCGGGTAAGTCGTGCCCGGGAGTAGTCCCCCCGCAAAGGCGATTGCGTACGACTTCCCCGACGTGAGCGGCGACGGGAGTTTCAGATAGAGAACGTGGACCATCGGCCACTGAAAGGCCCAGCCCCCGGCCTGGGCCATGTCCGTGGGTTTGGACTTGCGATAGACGGCCAAGGGCTTCAGACCGGCGGCGAAGACGGGATCATCTCTGGACGAGATCGTATAGGTGTCTGGCTTGTCCGCCCAAGCGGTGCCCAGCGGCGCCCCTTCCAGACGATCAAAGTACCCGATGACATCGGCCTTGGGGCCGACGAGCGCACCGATCTGATTGCCTCCCCGCCTCACATATCCGTTCCCGAATCTCTCCATCTTCTCGACGACGTCCCCGTCCTGCTGAGCGTACGGTTCCTGTTGCCCCTTGATCAGCCGTCCGGTCTCGATGGTGATCCCAAGGATATCCGGCGCGACGGCGCCGACGTGAACGATCCGTGGCGAATCGTCGGCGCCTCGGGCGGCCCCAACAACCAGCACCACCAACAGACAGGTGTTGATACTCCAATGCGGGCTCATGGCCATCTCCTGATGGGGCCGCGTGGAGCATCGCCCGGGTGCGCAGGCCCAAAGCCAGATGCCGTTACGAACAGAAACTTGGTTCCGGCGACCCTGGGGGCGAAGCCCCCGGCCCGTGTGCTCCCACGGGCTGGGCCCCTCGGCCGAATCTCTCCAACCATGGGAATGACGTAGCAGCCCGCTGGCCCAAGGTCGAACGATACCCACCATGCCCCGGCACCAAGACCCGCCCACGCAACAATGACAGCCACAGTTTCGCCCCCGATGTTTGCCGCGAGGCCAAGTGAACGAGCCAGTGTGCGGGGGACCAAGAGCGGTCCGAAACATCCCGCGCGGCGCCTTATCGTAAAATCACCGCAACCGAAAGGATGATCGAAGCGTCACCCAGGGCATGCCATGCAATCGGCATTGCAAGACCCTTCTGCTGGCTCGCGATTCTACGCCAAAGATACCCCATCGCCGAGAGAAACGCGGCGGCGATCAGCGCATAGTGGGAAAACATAAAGGGCAGAAAGACCAGAAAATGAACCCCCCCATAGGCCAGGTCCGAGAGCGCCAGACGTTTCCGACCCTCGAAAAACAGTCCCCTCCAAAACGCCTCCTCGATCACAGGGTTCACAAGACAAAGATACGCCCCAAGGGCACCCATTCCCGCCCCCGAAAGGCTGAGGCTGTTTAATACGATTCTCAAATGCCGGCCGTAACCCGGGAATAACCCCGCCAGCTGGGTCAGCCCGTACCCAAAGGCGAGAACTGACAGCACAATCGCAGGCAGCCACGATGGGCGGCCGCCGCCCCACAGGGCATCGACACGCCATCGTCTCCGATGCAACCAGAGGGCCGCCAGCATGATTCCATGAAACCCACACACCGTGGCCCATGCGTTCCTCATGATCAGCAACCCCACACCGATCGCAACATAAGGCCCCAACAGCCAGATTCTTGCAGTGCGCTTCATTGGTATCTCGTCCCGTCGGTTCTCCATCCCTGCGGGTGTTTCAGGGACGATCACGGACCATCAAATGGGCTGAACCCCGACAGATCGCATAAGAACAGTGACCACTGCGCCCTGGTGGCGTCAAGTGGCCTCTGCGACGCGGGGGCTGAAACAATCCCAACCAAGAGCCTGGTCCGCTGTTCTGCCGGCGGTGAGGCGCGGAGATGGCCAGAATCACTCTGTTCAAAGGCACCGTAGAATCAGGCGCTTCGCCGCGCCGCTCGCACCATCGCAATCCGCATTCCCGAGCGCGCCGGAACTCATCGATCGGCCTTGCCTTCTGGGCGCAAGCCGCCCCGAAAATGCTTCTCGATCCACCCACTCACCGCATTAGTGCGGCTATCGAATTGCCGGACGTAGGGCTTGATGTCCAGTACCGGCGTGCCGTCCAAGACATCCACCTCCGTGAAATACAGGCGGTTGTCCTCGATCCGTCGGATCCGGACCACCGACAGCCCGATATGATTGGGCCGATGGGGACTCCGCGTGGCAAAGACCCCGTGCGGCTCCTTCTCCAAGTACGGCTGACCCACGATCTCTACCTTGTCGGACTTGTGGAAGTGGTAGATCAGGATCGCATGGCTGAACCCATCCAGATCCCGGAAGCCCTCGACGTACTTCGCCTGGACTTCCACCCACGCCTCCATCTGGTCGCCGAAAATACCTTGGATGGGCGTGCCCTTCGCATCCAGATACGGCGAATGAACGATGCCTATCGGCCGCAGGAGGATTGTCTTTTCCATGGTATCATCGGTCTCCAACTTGGCCGCCGCGACGCTCTTCGCCGGTGTGGCCTGCGGGAACCCCGGCTTTCCCTCGCCCGCTGCAAGGGGCAACGCCCAGAGAAGTGCAAGACCGAGCAGGGCGTGAGCCGATCCCACCATGGGGGCAGCGTGGTCTATCGCGACGCTGGCGTCGAGCAGAACCGCCGCCCCAGGTCCCGCCCGGCGAACTCGCCCATGAATGCTGCCACGGCGGCGTCCAGCCCGAGCAGTTTCAGCGATTCGCCCGCTTCGACGACGGTCTTGATGCGCATGGCACGGTTCACACCAATCTTCAACACATCGAGCAACGCGGCGGGCGGCGGCTGCGCGATGGCTCCTGCCTTAAGCGCTGACAGCACGCCCCCGGTGTGCCAAATGATGAAATCGGCTCCGCGCCGGATCTCATCCTCCGGTTGCCGATATCGTCGCGGGCTCGCTCCAGTCATCGTGCAACGGCCTGATCGGTCGTCCCTGGGTGTCCATGAGGTTCGAGAATCCCGCGGCGATGAGCATGTTGCGGCAATCGGCCGTCGTGATCTCATTGCTTCGGCGCCACAATGCGGTGGTGAACCCTTCCTTGGCGGCAGACGAGTCGCGTGTGGGTCCCTGTCCGTCCGGTTCACCCGCCTCCGGGAAGAATGCGTTGGCCCCGCTGAAGAGCCCGACGAGATTCGACACGTTGACGGCGATGCTCTTCAGTCCCTGCTTCCCTGTCGTGGCCAACGCGATCACGGCGGTGATCTGAGCCAGCCGCGACAAGGATATCTGGCCCTTATGAAAGAGCGGCGAACGGGGGACAGGGAAACGCTGCATGGCGCCGTGCTGCCTGCAGGGCAATTCGACACCCAGCCAGATTTGGTCCACCAATTCTTTGGGCCCATGTTCTGGCCCGATCGGCTCGCAGAGGGTGTACCAGTCAAGGCCGGCCCCGATGATCCTTTCGATGGTCGCCACTCGCTCGGAGGGCGCCATGCACGAGTCGACGCCTTCCCGCAGACGACAGACGTGATACGCGCCGGTGACACCGGCGGCACGCAATTCCCCCAGCTGACCGGCCGTCACGTCCCCGACATTCGCCAAGATCTCCATCTGTGCCGGTATGGAGCGGCGAAGGGTCGCGCACAGATCGAGGAACCATTCAAATCCGAACCGGTGCATCGTCATTAGGAACACGCCCCGGGCTCCGCCGGCGGCAAAGCGCTGGCACCTTTCGATGATCTCCTCGGCAGGCAAAGTTGACGACCGGATGCCCGTGTGCGACTTGGCGAAGAAGCAGAAAGCACAATCGCCCGCGCAGGGGGCCATGTCGACGCCAATTTGCCCGAGCAGAAGGGCCCTGTTCCCGAACCGCCGGCGGGATATCGCGTTTGCTTGGGCCCGAAGCAGGGCGGCTTCGAGGGAATCTTCCGGCATCGACAGGAGCAATACGGCCTCTGATCTCGTGATGGCCCTCTCGCGCGAGGCATCCTTCAGTATCCGCTCAACCACCTTGTCTGGCGTCATTCGATCAGTCTTATTGTCGCCCTACTCCGGCCAGCCGCCGTCTCACTCCCCGGCTAGGGCCCTGTCGTAGAAATCGAGGACGTCGCCGCGCTCTGGCGCCTCGTTGAACTTGATGGCGAGGCGCGGGTGCCGGTTGAGCAGGCCAGAGATCAAATAGGGCAGGTCGAAGCCCCACTTGAGAGACTTCCGCATCGGCTCGATGCGATTTTCGGCGCAGTCCAGGACCGGGCGGAGGTTGTACTTGGGGTTGTGCAGAAAGCCAATGAGCAACTCCATGGGGCAGTTGCCCGCGCCGCGACCTAGGCCAGCCATCGTGGCGTCGGCCATGTTGGCGCCCAGAACGATCGCCTCGATCGTGTTGGCGAATGCTAGCTGGAGGTTGTTGTGGGCGTGGATCCCGACGGCTTTGCCCGCCGGTCGCATGAAAAGCATGTACTTTGTGATCAGGCACCGGACCTGCTCGCTGTAAAAATGCCCGAAGCTATCGACCAGGTAGACGCCCCTGGCCTCCGAGTTCGCGATCAGGGCCAGCGCCTCATCCATCTCCCTCTCCTGGATCACCGAGGCGGCCATCAGGTTAACGGTGGTCTCGTAGCCCTTGTCGTGGGCATCCTTGACCATGTCCAGCGCCAGCGGGATCTGGTGGATGTAGCAGGCGACCCGCACCAGATCCACGACGCTCTCCGATTTTTTGGGGATCTCATTGCGGTAATCGCTCTTCTCCGCGTCGGCCATCACCGCCAGCTTCAGGTTGGTGGGATTTTCGCCGACGATCCGGCGGATGTCGTCCTCGTGGGAATAGCGCCAGGCGCCGTACTGGTCCGGGGAGAATATCTTCCGAGAGTTCCGGTAGCCGATCTCCATGTAGTCGATGCCGCCCTGGACGCAGGCGCGATACACGGCGCCCACGACGCCGTCCTCGAACCGGCTGTTGTTCATGAGGCCGCCGTCGCGGATCGTGCAGTCCACCACCTTGATCTGCGGGCGGTATCCCACCCAGCCGCTGTCTGCGAGATTATCTCCAGTCTCCATATGGTCTCCTGTGCGAGTCTCTTTCCTTCACCGATTCGTTGATGAGGCAGCAGCGTTCCGACGCGGAGTCCCAACTCATCCCTCCAACTGGGCCGATCAATTTCATGCGCGCGTGGGGGGGCGATGTGGGTGGCGAAGCCCGCTGGACCGCGAATGGGGCTTGCGCTCTTCCGTCGGCAGGGTCGGTGGCTCCCGCCGGGGGTGCGGGCGATCTCCACCGACAGGGCGCTGGTGGTGCAGCACCAGGCTGCCGACCGGCCAACCAAGATCCTGGCCCAGGACGTCGCATTTGATCTTCAGCAGGAAGAAGACGTGCTTGTCTATGCCGGCGAGGCTCTCGTAATTACCCTGTCCCTTGGCAATGATCAGGTCCGCGGCCGCAAACCGATCGCGGAACGCCTGCGAACAATCGTCCAGGAGTGTGCCGGGGGCATCCGAACCGTTCGTCATGATGTCGCAGAAATCGGCCAGGCCGGCCCAGCAGGCGTCGGCAAATGTGGCATCATTCAAAATGGGGCTACCCCGCACCACGACGGTGACGTTGCCGAGCGGCAGGTGGGACAGCAGCGAGCGGTCGAACACGATCTCGCCCGCGTTGTCGGCCAAATAGAGAATATCTCGCGCCTCCGCGACGGCGGCCTCCAGCTCATCGACCGATCCCACCAAGGGCGTGATCAGGGCGCGCTCGAAGGCGGCAAGCACATCGACCTCCCCCAACTGCGTCTTGGCAGCAACGTCCAGCAAGTTGCCGACGATCGCCATCCGGACCGCGGCCTCGAAAGGAGGGAACGCCTCGGCGAACCGCTTGCGCCAGATGGGCTCGAGCGGTGCGGCGCGCCGATTGAGCTGGTCCTTCAGTTCGGCGTAGGGGTCCGGATTATGCGTCGCCCCGCGGATGAGCCGATGGATCTGCTGGGCGAGGGCGGGCGGGGGGCAGTGCCAATCCATGCGGGCGATGAGCCGAAACGTCCGGCGCAACGCCACCTCGCGGAGGCGAACGTCGTCGGTCGCCGCAACGGCAGCCTCGTGCGCCTGACGCGTCAGACAAGCGACGCAGTCCAGGCGGGGCTCAAGGCCGACGCTCATCGGACGATCCCTTTGGCACTGTAGAATGTACTGCCGCGATGCGATTGGCGGGCAATGCGCCCCGCCGCCTCCATCGCCTTGAGGTGTTTGGCCAATTCGCTGGGCCGCACATGCAGGCAAGAGGCCAGATCTCCCTTGCTGCACGGGCGCCGCGACAGCAACTCCATGATGTCGCGCTGATCCTGTGCCATGCCCGCGTCGGGGGCATGTCGGCCGCGGAATCCCGCGATGACGGTTGCCCTGGGTTCGAAAAGGTCGCCCAATTCCTTCAGGCGTCCCAGCGGCACCGGCGCCGCGTAGTCCTGGGACGGCGGACGGACGACGGTGTTGAGATGAACCCGGTCGGGCCGGATGCGTCGAACGTGCTCGGCGATCATTTCGACATGGGCGCGAGGGGCGGTGTGCCCGGCCAGAATCATCACCTCAAGCCAATACTGTCCGTCAAACTCTTCGCGGAAAGCCTTCAGCCCCGAAAGCATTTTCTCAAAAGTGATGCTTCTGTGCGGCCGATTGACAGCATGAAACACCAGCGCGTCCCCGGCATCCAGCGAGGGCATGACGACGTCGGCAGCCCCCATGGCCGCACGGACGCCCGAGTCCCAGAGGAGCGAACCATTAGTCAACACGGCAACGGGGATGTCGCAGATGGCGCCGATTCCCGCGATGATCTCGGCCAGACCCGAGTGCAGCGTCGGTTCGCCCGAGCCGCTGAACGTGATGTAATCGGGCCGGCTATCGAGCTTGCTCCGGATCTCGTCGAGGACCGCACCGACCGGCACCCATTCCTTGCGCGCGACCGTCTTGCGGGTCGTTCGGCCCAACTGGCAATAGATGCAGTCGTAGCTGCACGTCTTGAACGGCACGAGATCCACCCCAAGCGACCGCCCCAGTCGACGCGATGGCACCGGGCCAAAGACGTGGCGGGTGGCTCGCGATCTCATGGGTTCACCAACGCCGATTCCTGTTCCCCGACAAGCCTGGCGACCCTCACCGGATCAGAGTCCCCTCAACAGCCGCCGCAGCTCGCGGCCGTGCCCCGCCTCGTCCGCCGCCATCTCCTCGAGCTTCATCTTTAACTCGGGAAACTCGAGTTGCTCGGCCATTCTCGCGTGGGCCAGATAATTGGAGACGTCTTCTGCTTCCATCTTCACGTTGAGTCCGATCATGCCCTTGAGATCGGCGGGCTTTTCGAACCGCTTGGGGTTGGTGGTCGGCTCTCCGCCCAGGTCCTGGATCACGTCCATCAGGAAGGCGGCATGGCCCAGCTCGTCCACCGCCTCTTTAGCCAGGAGTTCTCGCAACTCGGCCGCCAGCAGGCCATAGCATCTGGCGGCCTGATAGGTGTAACGGATGACGGTTCCGAGCTCGGCCGCGAGGTCTTCGTTTAGCCCTCGAATGAGGTCTTCCTTTGTCATGGGTGCGGTTCCTTTCGTGGCATGGGTTCAGTTTGGCGATCCGTTGATTCAAGGTCGCAGCGGAGCATTCTCCTTGTCGACGCGCACGATCCGGGCCTTGAGCCGACGCGCCTGTTGCACCGGGTAATGGCCATACGCGAGAATGATGATGGGGTCGCCCACCTCGCCGAGGCGTGCGGCCGGGCCGTTCAACATGACCGTGCCGGAGCCCTCGGGGGCCTCGATGACGTAGGTGACGAGCCGCGAACCCGTGCTCACATTGAGCACATGGACCTGCTCTCCTGGCAAGAGGTCCGCGGCGTTCATCAGCCGACGGTCCAGCGCGATGCTCCCCTCGTAATCCAGCGCCTTGCCGGTCAGCGTGGCACGATGGATCTTGGACCGGAGCATGATGCGGAGACCGGTCGGTTCAGACGGTGTCTTGTGTCGGGCCCTCGTGGTCATGGTGGTGAATCTCGTGGTCGTGGTGGTGGCCATGGCGCTCGCAGCCATCCGGCGTCGCGGTCAATTGGCCGGTCAGGTATGCGTCCACCAATTGTGCCACCGTCGCGCCCGGTGCCCCGGCGCGGACGGCGATACCGTTCATCGCGAAGCTGGCGAGCGCGCGTCTCCCGATGCCCCCCGCTATGACGACGTGGACGCCGCGCTCCCTCAACCAAACCGGGAACAGTCCGGGCCGATGCTCGGGCGCGACGACAATCTCAGTACGAAGCGCGCGCTTCGTGCTCGCGTCCACATCGACTAGCGCGAACTGGCGGCAGCCACCGAAATGTCCGTGCAGGCAACCATTCTCGACAGGGATGGCTATCTTCATAGGCAGGCAATGGGGTTTTCTTCGGTTGAGGGTGCGGGTGATGCGGGTGGTTCAAGGCCTGGGGATCCGAGCTTCAGGAGGATCGGGCGGATGGATTCTAGGCGTTGCCGGAGTCGCTGCATCTCGGCGTCATTGCTGGAGGCGGGTCCCCGGCCGCCCTGGCCCGTCGAAGAATCGTCAGTTTTCATGGGTTGAGTCCAGATCCCGCGGGCGGCACCGACAGCTGCCCGGTCCCAGTTTTCCGCTGGCCCATTCGGCGCCGCAGGGCCACGAATAATCGCCGCAGGAACCCGCGCCGAGGCTTCGGGTTGCACTCTGGATCACCGAAGGCTGGCATCCCGAGCTGCGCCCGCTCGCGGCCAGACAGGCCGGTGATGCGAAACCAATGCCGTGGGCCACCGCGCCGTCCCCGCCCCTTGCCCGGGCAGCGACAGCCCGGCGTGTCGGGTGGCCGGAAAGATCTGGCGTCACCACCCCCCGCCCGTGATGGCACACTCACGGGAGCCTCCCGTCGGCCCGCTCATGCGCCCTGCGTCCATTGACCCGCTCATAGGCGCGGCAGAACGGGCAGAGGCGACGCTCCACCTTGTTCACTAGCCAAAAGGCGAGACCCTTTTGTCGCCTCCGAGCGCTCCGGCACACGGGGCAGCTGTGGCACACGCGCGCCAGGGCGCGGTCGAGTCTGGAGACCAAGTGAGCAGTCATTTCAGCGCGCCCTCATTTTCGTCGAAACACGAATCGGCTTCCGACCGAGCACGCGGTGCACGCTCCCGGAAACTCATGCCATAGGCGGGCGGCCGCCGCGGCGCCCGTGCAATGCGCGGGACCGAGCCGTCGCACGCCCAGCGCGCGAAGCTCCTGTACCGTGCGGGCGACCCGCTCGGGGCTGGCCACCAGCAGGTGCATGCCGCCAAACACGGCGTGAAAGGGTCTGCCCCCCGTCATGTCGCGAACCCGGCGCAGCGTGTTGACCACGCCCGCGTGCGCGCAACCGAGTAGCACCACCACGCCGTCCGATGTGTCGAAGAACATGGCCTGATCGTCGATGATCGGGTCGGGCCGCGCACCGGCCACGTCCAAGACAAAAGGGCCGCCAACATCCTCGAACTCCGTCACTCGAGGGATCTCGCCGGTCACGAATATGCCAGGCAGCACCTCGGTCGTAGACAGGGTGTCAACGATTCGTGGCGCGTGGGCTTGGATGGCCTCGATGCCCGGCCTGTCGATGCCAACGGCACGGGTGGTGCCGTCAGGACTCCGGGAATAGCGCGGTGCCACCGCCGCCGGATGCGCGTATAGGCGAGCGTCGGGCGCGATCTCCCACACCGCGCGCAGGCCCCCCGTGTGGTCATAGTGCCCATGGCTCAGAGCCATCGCGCGCACGCCCGCAAGGTCCACGCCAAGCACCGCGGCGTTCCGTGCCACAAGTCCGCTCTGGCCCGTGTCGAAAAGCAAGCCCTGCGCCCCGGCCTGAACGTGAAAGGCCAGCCCGTGCTCCGCCATCAGGCCGCGGCCATGCACGGAATTCTCCACCAGCACGGTGACGACGATACCCTCACTCATCGGTCTCCACGAATTTGCCGAACGCGATCGCCTTCACTGCATTGCCCTGCCAGAGTTCCGACCGCAGCAGCAGCAGCCTGCCGTGGGTTTCCTGAAGTGACGCGCGCGCGACGATCTTGTCCTTGACCGTGACGCGCCCGCGATACCTGATCTTTAGCTCGGCAGTGACGGCATGGATGCCTCGGGCGAAAAGGCAATTCGTCATCGCCCCATCAAGCAGGGCGGCTGTCACCCCTCCGTGCAGCAGGCCCGGATACCCCTCCAATGATTTGTTCGCCAAAAATGTGCCCTCGACGCTCCAGTCTGACTGAAGCACAAATTTCTGGCCGAGGCCCAGGGGATTAGCCGGACTACAGACAACGCAGTGCGGATGCGCGCGAGCCCGGGTTGACTGGAACCGGTCCGCGTCATTCTCCGGTCGGGCCATATTTGTTGAAATCATCGTGTTCATCATCGCGCCCTTCTCAACGCCTCCGTGCGAAAGGGTTGGCATCGCGACCTCCGGCCCGGGAATCCTCTTTGCTTGCCGCACCCCGGCATTTGGAATTTGGGATCGCGCCACGTGCCCGCGTTGAATGCCCGCAGCAAGGACTCGACCTCGCCGCACAGATTGTCTTCCACGCGCACGCCCCCGCGCTCCAGCGTGAACCGTATCGGTTCCGAGATCGCGGCGCATAGCAACACATCCACGCCAAGATCCAGGACGGTGCGCGCCAGCCCATCAGACGGTACGGAGCCGAGGGCAATCTCCCTTCGCCCAAGTTCCCCCGCGCGCCCGTGGTGCACCACCAGCAGCCGGGACGCCGTGTCGAACACCGGCGATACACGATCTTGCCAGATGGGGATGGCGACGGTCACGCCAGCAGGAAGCAATTACCATGCCAGATGCCCACACCCTTTCCCCAAAATGGAAAGTTCGCTCGGGTTGATGGGCAGCCGAACCCGCGCCCAATCGGCCGAACGGGCTGGCGTTGAGGGCAAAACGCCGCGAACGCCCGACCCGCCCCTTATTCTAGGGTCGATGTCCTAGCCGAACCCACACAGTCCTCCAATCCGTGGCGTTTTGCCATGGTCGCCGGTGTCCGCCATGGCATTTAGCCTCGGCCGCCCGCCCTTCCCCCGGTCGGCTTTCGCGCCTTCTGTGCCCTGAGTTTTCGGAAGAGCGTGCTCGGGTCGATGCCAAGTTCCCGCGCCGCCGCCGCCCGGTTACCTCCGTGGCGCCCCAGGGCGTCGCGGATCAACAGGTGCTCCATCGCACCAAGGGTAAGTCCCGGCGGCAGGCGCGTCTCCCCACCCATGCCTTCTGCCCGCAGGTGGGGTGGCAGATGCCGCTCCTCAATCAATCCCCCCCGGCACAGGACGAACGCGTGCTCGATCGCGTTCTCAAGCTCGCGCACGTTGCCGGGGAAATCATGCCCCATCAGCCGTGCCAGCACCTCCTCCGACACGCCCGCGACATCCCTCCCCTGGAGCCGATTGAAACGCGCGATGAAATGATCGACCAGCAGCGGGATATCCTCGCGGCGCTCTCGCAAGCCGGGCAGTTCTAGGCGGACCACGTGAATGCGATAGAAAAGGTCTTCGCGAAACAGGCCGTCGCGCACGAGCTGCCGAAGGTCCTTGGCCGTGGCCGCGATGACGCGCACGTTGGCCCTGACCGGCTCGACCGAGCCGAGGGGTTCGTAGACGCGCTCCTGCAATACGCGCAGCAGGCGCACCTGCATGGCGGCGGAGACGTCGCCAATCTCATCGAGCAGAATGGTGCCTCCCTCCGCCAGCGCGAACCGGCCCGGCTTGTCCTTCTTCGCATCGGTGAAGGCACCCGCCCTATACCCGAAGAGTTCCGACTCCAAGAGCGTGTCCGGCAGCGCGCCGCAGTTGATCGCCACAAACCTCTTGGCCCGGCGCCGGGAATGCTCGTGGATGGCACGGGCCACCAGCTCCTTGCCGGTGCCGCTCGGACCCTGGATCAGCACCGTGCTGTCGCTGGCCGCCACCACCGGCACCAGATCGAATAGCTGCCGCATTCGGGCGCTGCGACCTATGATATTGGAAAATGAATCCTGCTCGCGGGCCCGACGTCCCAGCTCCTCGACCACCCGCAAGTCCCGGAAGCTCTCGACGCCCCCGATGATTCTGCCTCTGTCATCCTTGAGCATGGCCGTGGAAATGCTGATCGGGATGCGCTCCCCCTTCGCGCTGACGATGTAAACGACCTTGTTGAGCAGCGGCTGGCCCGTCGCCAGGGTTTGCCTTAGCGCACACGCGCTCTCGCAGATGGAAGCCCGGAACACGTCGCAGCAGCGGCGGCCCAGGGCATCGTTTCGGCGGATGCCCGTGATCCGTTCCGCGGCGCGGTTGAAGCACGTGATCCGCCACTCCGGATCCACGGCGAACACGCCGTCCGGCACCGAGTCGAGCAACTGTCCAAATACCGCCTCCTGCATAACCCTGATGCCATGGTGGCCGGACGGGCGCCCACCGTCGAGCGGGATCAGGTCCCCTTCAGTTTTAGGTCTCTCGCAGGATCCCGTGCAGGCACAGGCGCCATTTGCCGATGAGGATGCGACCGCACGTGAACGCGCGACGGCGAACCTCTTTACACGCGCGGGCAAGCCAGCCATCCTGCCCCCGAGCCGAGCGAGGCACCTGACAGCGACGGCAGGAGAAAATCATGGGACAGATAAACCGCAGGGAATTCATCGCGCGCAACTTCGAGGGGGCGGCCATGGCGGGCGCCTGCCTCTGCGGCTTGTCCGGTTGCGCGACGTTCACCAAGGTAGGGGCGACCCCGGCACTTCCGGCGGGCGCATGCGCGATCGAACCGGGGAGGAAGGTCACGGTCTTCCTGAAGAAGGCCCCCGCCCTCGCATCCGTCGGCGGATCCGTGAAGATCGTGGATCCCGCGCTGCCCGAGCCCCTGATCGTCGCCCGCGTGGATCGCGGCCGATTCGCCGTCGTCTCGCTGCACTGCCCCCACCGCGGCGTGGAACTCGAATACCAGGCGGCCCAGAAGCAATTCAGGTGCGCCAGCCTGGGCCACAGCAAATTCGCCCTCGATGGCAGCAAGCTGGGAGGCCCGGCGCCGCGAGCCGTCAAAACGTATGCGGCATCCGTCCAAGCCGACAATCTCGTCATTCGACTGTAATGCCCGGGAATCTCGCGCACCGCTCTGGGCGCCACCCATGCCAATGGCGTCGCCCATCCCCAAAGCGCCGCGTCGCCCGGCCGCGCCCGATCACCGATCGGCTTTGCCGCCAACGCGTCGGCCACCCCGCAGATGCTTCTCGAGCCACCCGCTCACAGCGTTCGTGCGGCAATCGAACTGCCTGATGTAGGGTTTGATGTCCAGCACCGGCGTCTCATCCAACATATCGATTCCCACAAAGTACAGGCGGTTGCCATCGATTCGCCGGATCCTGACAACGGAGAACCCGAGGTGGTTGGGGCGATGCGGACTTCGCGTGGCGACGCTCATTGTCCGTCCAGGTGCCAGCGAGCGATGCCCGCACCGGCACCCGGTTGCGGCGACCGACTGCGGCTACGCGACGGATCCTGCTTCACCCGCTGACCGTGCACGCCGACGGGGGTCTTAAGATCGGAGCGGTGCACGCTCCCGGTTGGCGATGTGGCGGGCCACCGCAGCCGAGCGTAAGCGGTCAGACGTGATCGTCACCCACGGGCGACAGCGCCCATCTGTCGCCTCTTGGCGACGCTCGCCCTGTCCTCAAACCCGCCTTCCGCATCGGGACCACGTTGCGCGCGCACCCCGGCGGCCAGATGCCGAACCACGCCTCGGCGGTTTTCCTTCCCCGGCAGCCGGTCACTTCGCGCCTTGATCGATCCACGTCTTTAGCAGGGTGAGATCGCCGGGGGTGAGCGGCGTCGCTTTGACCTTGCGGTGCTTGCCCGTGCCCGAGCCGAATTGCCTCGCCACGCGGATCAACCCGCTGCCGGCGCTGTCGCCGGGGCGGACCAGCTTGTCGTGGCTCAGGATGTCCGCGAGACTGTCGAAGCGAACGCCCTCCTTCTGCTTCTCCGGCCCGTGGCACTTGAAGCAGTTCTTCTCGAAGACCGGCCTCACCTGCTGGGCATAGGTGACCGACTTCTGGTCGGCCGCGAAGGAAAGGGAGGCCGCTGCGAGGGAAACGGCGACGACGGGGAACAGACGCGAGTGGATCAAATTCATCGGCGGGACGCTAGCAAGAGCACGGCCCGCGAACAAGCGCGTCATTGCGGCCCTGAACGCGCCGCAAGGGGATATTGTCGCCGCGGATTGTAGGGCAGTCGCACCGGTTGCCACTCGGAGACCGGCAGGCGGGGCGCCGACCCTGCAATCGTTGGCACCATATACCGCTGCGTCGCGGGCTTCCCTCGTGGATATGTCTCCCGGCGCGATTGAGGCGCGGTCACTACGGACAACAGTCATTTCCTTTTTGACGCTGTGGGCGGCACCCGCCCCCTTCGCAGTCCGGGAGTCCGCCAACCCCGTCTGGACCCGTCCCGCCATGGGCATAGCGTGGCAGACGGTCCCGTGGAGGTCACCCGGCCCCGCGCATCGGGACCACGTTGCGCGCGCGCCTGGGAGGGCGGATGCCGACCGCGATGGCAATGGCGCGTGCCACCCTCACCGCATCTCGGCGAGGCCCTGCACCCAAACCGTGCGAGGGCGCCCAGCGCACAGAGGCGGTAGACCCCGGAGGCGATCTGGCACACGCCCCCGGATCATGGGCAGGGGGGTGTGCCATCTAACGGCACACCGACAAAGAAATTTCGGGCGGGAAACACGGCTTGTCAGGGCACGGCGGGACGCTCAAAATTTACTTTCGACGGTCCCGCGACGCCAAGAGACCCCGCGCCCAGGACCACCGTCCAACAATCTATTGGGCATCAGCGAGAATAAGATACGATCGGCCGACCGGCGTATGGATCGTCATGCTTGCGCCGGTAACGGGAATCTCGTTGGTCACCTCATACCCGTCGAACACGGTGAGTTTCGCCGCCTTAGGCGGAATATCCTTCACCTTGAATCGTGCCCCGGAGAGCGATGACCATGAGGCATTGAGGTTCTGGAACACCCATGCCGTCTTCCCGCCGCCGGCAAGCCGGTATACGCCTTCCTTGGGGTTCTGATACGTGAATCGCATGTCATGCACGTATGCGAGGATATCGCGGTATGCCATTCCGGCGAAGCGCGGAGCCCAGGGATCATCGGCATCGGCCATGTGGAATTCCTTCGCGCTCTGGCGCCAGATGTTCCACGCGAGCCGCACGCCCGGGGCCTTCGACCCGTCGGCACGGGTGAGCCCGTGCACGTCGAAGAAATGGGTGAGGAACCAGCGGCGCATCGTCTGTTCGTCGTAACCCTGTTTCGACGCTTCGGGATCTGCCTTCACATTGTGCTCGGTCACCGTCCATTCGATGTCGGTGCGCCTTATCTTCGAATCGTGGATGGCTCGCTCGAACACGCGCTGCACGGAGAACTCGTGCTTCTCGACCGGCGCGTACCGCTTGTCGTAATACTGATGGAGATCGAAGCCCGCGAGCGTCCCAACGTTGATGAGGTCGGCCACCGCGGCAAGATACCCGTGCGCGGTGCCGGCCGTGGGCTTCCTGAGATCGCGGTTGAGGGCAAGGTACCCACCCGGAATCACCTTTCCCGCCGGATCGGAAGCGTGCACGCCGTCTGCGAGACCTTTCAACATATCGCGGTATTGCGAATAGGTGAGATTGCTGTCCTCGGCGGCGCGCCAGTCCGGCTCATTGATGGCCGCCCATCGCCGCACGCCATTCGTGACCCCGTTGGACCTGAGGAATTCCGCCCCGGGGGCGAAACGCCCGGCGAACGCCTTGCCGATGGAAAACCAGTCGGGGTAATTCCTGTCCGGCATGTTCGGCGCGGCCGAGTCATAGTTGTGGCGGAATTCGAACATGACATACGGCTCTATCCCCGCCCTCAACGTCGCAAGCAGCGCGACATCGATCCTTGCGGGGCTCGGCGCCGTCCTTTCGAAATAGTCGTTCGGGTACAGCGATATGCGCGCGACACCCGCTTTGAGCGACGCGAGCGTGGCGAGCTTGGCCGCGTATTCACCGCGGTAGAGATTGCCTCCCCCGCAGACGGCACCGATGGTATCGCCGCCCGCCTCGGGCGACGCAACGGTGAAAAACCGACAGGACAAGAATATGCCTATACCGACAGAGATTTGCTTTCGGAGGCCACCGCGACACGCGCCGCGCCCGGAGGATCCGCCATGGTCCAAATCCCCGGACGGACGCCCTCCAACCATGCGCGCAGCATAGATTTCGGCCCGCCGGAGGTCGAGCGGGATCGGATGCCTGTCCCCCGAACGTCACCCCGCCCCCCGCATCAGGATCACGTTGCGCGTCCGCTTCGGTGGCCGGAGGTGGAACGGTTGCGGCGGACGTGGTGCAACTGGCTGCACGAGAATCGCGATTTGTTTGCGGGGATGGTGCGGGCGCCAGTGGCGATCGTTGAGGGTTGGGAGATGTTTCTTGGCGCAGCAGGAAACTAGGGTTTGGGGCGGTGCTGGGCGAAGACTTTCTGGTGGTGGCGCATGATGTCGTCGCCGTTCTTCTCGTAGCTGCCGGCGTCGGTGTGGGGGACGTCCTTGATGGAGAGAAATTCGTGGGGGATGTTGAGCTGCTTGAGGTAGGCGGAAAACTGAAGATTGAACTCGTAGTTGAAGCACTTGGTGCCGTCCCAGATGAGAATGTCGAGGGCGGGGCGGTTGGGACGGGCGGCGTAAGCCTTGGCGAGGTCCCAGGTGTTGTAGCCGATGGGGAGGAAGCGGAGATTGGGGGATTCGTAGCCGTCGTTTTCCTGGACTTTCTTCTCGGGGCCGTAGCCGGAGCCGCCGGGGGCGACGGAGAGGAAAAGCTCGGGGTGCTTGAACATGATGCGGGTGGTTCCGCGGCCGCCCTGGGAGTAGCCTTCGAGGGCGCGGCCTTCGCGGGTGCCCCAGGTGCGGTAGGTCTTGTCGATGTGGGGGATGAGCTCGTTGACGAAGACGGATTCGCCCATGCCGTTCTTGATGTCGGGCATGTCGTACCAGCTCACGGGGCCGCCGTTGGGGAAGACGTAGAGGGTGGGTCGGATGGTGCCTTTCTTGAGGGCGGCATCGACGAAGGTAGAGAGGCGGACGGCCTTGGATTCGCCGCCGGGGCGGCCGCCGTGGAGATAGTAGACGACGGGGTAGCGGGCTCTGGTGGTTTCGTAGCCGGGGGGCAGGTAGATGTAGTAGCCCACGTCGATCCCCATGGAGGGGCTCTTGAAGGCGGCGTGCTTGAGGGTGGGGGGGAGGATCTGCCGGAAGTGGGCGCCGTTCTCGAGGGGGGAGACCCACTCGAAGGGTTGCTGGTTGCCGGCGGCGGCGCGGGCGGGGGCGGGGCCGAAATTGGGGAGAAGAGTGGGCAGAGCGAGGAGGAGGCAGGCGACGTGCAGTTTTGGAGTGGTCATGGGTGGATTACGGATAGATGGCATGGGTGTTGGCGGGTGAGCCGGGTAGACTCACCCGCCTTTATGAATAACGACAACGATGACAACACCCGGACGGAAGGTAACGGTGCCCCTGGCGCCAAAGCAAGGCCGATCAAACCTGCGACGCGCACGCCGACTCCATCGTGGTGCGCGCCGCCGACTGCCGCGCCATCACCGTGTCACAGATCCCGGATGTCCTGGAGGAATGGAGGCACCCGGAGCACGAGGCCTTCCGGCCGCGCAACGCCTGGAGCCTGTTCAACGCCTTCACGGCCGTCTACCGGGAGATCAACCCCCACACCGCCCTGCGCCGAGGCGAGGCCATCCACGGCCTCTTCGACGCGGTCGTCGGGATGTCGTGATGGGGAAAGGGAGAGCCGCTGGGCCCACGAGGGCGCGGGGGCTTTCCTTTACGTCTTATATCCCGATGGGGACCGTATCCGCACTTCCACGGTGGCGAGGCGCCCGGGCGGTAGACCCCGGAGGCGATCTGGCACAGGCCCCCGGATCACGGGCACCGGGGCGTGCCATCTGACGGCACACCGGCAAAGATATTTTGGGCGGGAAAAACGGCTTGTCAGGGCACGGCGGGACGCTCAAGCCCTCTTTGGTTTCCCGGACCCGGACAGCGCACGATTGCCATTTGGAACTCAGGGAATCAGGAACGGATGGGAAGCCTTCCCGCCTCCCTGAGTTCCAGATTGAAACGGTCCGAAATCCGGGCTTCCGTTCCGCCGCAACACGCACACCCTGCAGCCACAGGGGAAAGGCATGAGAGCCGGGTCCAGGCCGCAGTATCGCCGATTGCGCCGCATCGTGGAGATGCTCAAGGCGGGCACGCGGTCCGGGCGGCTGCCCCCGACCGTAAAGGGGTCACATCTCGACATTAGACATTTCGTCCACAAGGGCACCGTTTCACTGGCCATCCAGTCGCCGACGAGTCGCCGCGACGGCCCGCTGCAGGACCTTCTCCCGCGCCAGCCGCCGCTCGAAACGCTGCAGTGCCTTTGAGACGGTGGCATAATCCGCTCCGCCGACCGCATCGCCCAGCTCCCGCAGTTTCAACCCCCCATCGCGGCGGCCCAGATACAGCGTCAGGTCCCGCCCCCAGTCCCCGCGCCTGTCGGCAAAGTCCGTCCACCGTTGCCCCTTGGCTTTCTCGACCGCTCGCCGGATCTGCTCAAACCCCGGTCGCCGCCGCAACCCTTTTAGGCCCGGCTGCTCCCGTCGGTCGCCCCGATGGCGCGCCAGAAGCCGCCCAAGGATTTCCGCACCCCCCAGGACGACGGAGCCGACCGCCTCCCGCCACGGGCTCGGCGGCAACCCGTGGCGCACCCCCTCCTCCACATAGCGCCGATACCACGCCCGCCGACCCGCTATCGGGCCGTGGCCCACCCGTCCCAGGATCAGGCCGCAGCGCAGCCACTCCGGCCCCGCCTCCCGCCCCGCATACGCCCGGTATGAACTCCACCGGTAGCCCCCCAGTACAGCCAGCCATTCGCGCACCTGCCCCGGCCCCGGCGCCCCACCTACACCCGCCGCCAGCCGACGCCGCGCCGCCTTGCCCAAACCCCGTGCCGCCAGACGCACCGGGTTCAGATGCACGTACCGGCTCACCTCCATCAAATGTCCCTCCCCAGCAATGAGAACCGCCTTGAACCGGCCCCCGAACAAATGGCCCGCCCGCCGATGCCGCCGGTTGAACCACATCCCGTATCCGCCCCCAAGCCACTGGATCGCACGGCTCAGGTTCGCCTCCGGCGTCCTCACCATCAGGTGATAATGGTTGCCCATCAAAGCGTACGCAGCCACCTCCACCCCGAACCGTTCCGCCATCCCTCCAACCCGCTCCAAGAATCCCTCCCGATCCCCGTCGTCCCGGAAAATGTCGCGCCGTTCCACCCCCCGCGCCGTCACGTGATACCAGCCCCCCTCCACCTCGAATCTCACCGGCCGCGCCATCTATCCCATCCTCCTCCCACCGGCTCTATTTCGTCAAGCCTTCTGTCTAATGTCAAGATGTGACCCCGGTTCTAATATGGCCGTTGTGTCGGTTAGACAAAAGAAAAGCCCTGCCCAGCGACCCTCGAGACCTCCGATTCTGATGTCGGTATTTCGGCTCGACGCCCGGGAACTGCTCAGCTATTCGGTTAGAATGATCGATGAGGCCCGAGTTGGGAATCCGGCCTCCGTTAGCGCGCCGGTGGCAGCCGCGATAAGGATGACATCGGCTGCGAAAATGGCGGGCGCCGTTTTGCCACTGGCCCTATCCGCATGCTCGCTGGTGGCGGCAGAGTTTCGGCCCGTTGCGGTGTGGACGGACGCGGAGTCGTTTTCAAAGCCGCCTGGAAAATATGCGGTGGGCAGGATGATTGACGGTGATCTGGCCACCTACGCCTGCCTGTTGGACGATACGCGCACGGGGAAGGACACGCGCGTATGTCCGCCTCTGGCGGCACCACCCGTGACGGCGACGTTCGTCCTGGATCTGGGGGCGGAGCGGACGGTCTCGGGGATTCGGTTCGTGGCGCGCAACGCCTGGGTCTACGTCCTGGCGAAGAACGTGAGCGTTTCCGCGTGCGCTGACGCGCAGGGGCGGGAGCAGATCGCGCCGCTCGCGGAGAATCGGGACCTGCCCGCGACGTCGAACTCCAATTCCGCCTTCGTGGAATGGTCGTCGGTCAGGACTCGCTACTTGAAGGTTCGCGTCAACGACTCGTACCAGCAGCGCTATCCCGGCCCCTGGATGTCCGAGGCGCAGATCCCGTGGTGCCGCAAGGTGGGGCTCCCCACGGCGGGCGACGGTAAAAACCTGAATATCCAGATTGCGGAGATCGCCTGCTATGACTCGCGGCCGGACGATTTCCCCGTGAAAAACCCGCCGGATCTCGCCTTCCCGCGACACCGCCTCGAGCGCGACTGGCTCTATCAGGATGCCGGCCTCGACATCTCCAGCATTTTCACGTCGGACAGCGATTTCGAAAAAGAGAGCGCCATGGTGCGAAAGGTCCTGGGACAGGTGCCCGCGGACGATCCCGGCCTGAAGACACTGCTGCGGCGACTGGATGGCCTTGCGGATGGCGGCGTTCCCGCGCGCGATGCGCGCTGGCGCGCGACGTATGTCGACGCCTGCGCCGCACGGCGCAAGGCACGCCTCCGGGCCGTTCGCGAGAGGGCCTCACAGTTCATCTATGTCAAGCATGGCATCTTCGGTTGCATGCAGGGGCTCGCCGGAAAATATGACATTCCCGATGAGCAGGTCCATGACTACACCTTCGGATTCAAGAAGGGGGGGCAACTCTGCATGGGAACCGTGCTGGAGGACGGTTCGGTCAGGCATGAGGTGCTGCTCGAGAAACCCGGGGGCGCGATCTGCTATCCGAGCCTCTCGTGGGACGCCCGGATGCTTGTTTTTTCCATGCGCGATAATTTCGAGACCGATTCCTATTACCTGTACACCATGGATATGGCGACGCGCCGGGTGCGCCAGATCACGTTCCCCATCCTGAAAGGAGGCAAGCCCCTACCGGTCGCAGATTGCGAGCCGGCGTTCCTGCCGGATGGCCGCATCGTTTTCACCTCGACGCGCGACGTGCACATCAGCGATTGCTGGTATCGCGCCGGAGGGAATATCTATTCCTGCGATGCCGATGGCGGGAATATCCACCGCCTGACGTTCGACCAGCTCATGACGAACAACCCCCAGGTGCTGCAAGACGGTCGCATCGTGTTCACCCGATGGGAGTACAACGACCGCAGCGCCCTTTTCACCCATCCGCTCATTGCGATGAACGCGGACGGCACGGGTCAGATGGAGTACTACGGGAACAACAGCATGTTTCCGTCCTCGATCATCCACGCGCACGCCATCCCGGGATCGCAGAAGGTCATCGCCCTGATCGCCGGCCATCACTCCATTTACAAGGGAAAGCTTGGCCTGGTTGACCGATCCAGGGGCTTGCAGGCGGGTGAAGGGATCGAGTTTGTCAACACGAAGCTCAACGGCGATGCGGGGCGCGAGTCGGCCGATTTCATCAAACCGGAGCCGCATGATCCGTCCAAGCCGTACCTCGACTTCAAGATAGATGTGTTCGGGCAGTTCGGGCCGCAGTACTCGCACCCCTATGCGTTCGACGAGGAGAACTATCTCTGCTCGTTCTGCCCGGAGGGATATCTTCCGCCCTTTGGTCCCTTCAATCCTCCGCTCGGCGTCTACTATATGCGTGCCGACGGCGCGCGCGAGCTGCTGGCGTTCGATGACTGGCAGGGAACGGGGCAGGCCATTGCGATGATGGTCCGCACATCGCCTCACCGCCGTGCAACGGTTGTGTCCTCCCGCGACAACAACGGGATCTACTTCGTCCAGGATGTCTATCAGGGACCTGGGCTTGCGGGCATCGCGCGAGGCACGGCGAAGAAATTGCGCGTGATCGCGCTGGAGTACCGGGCCGCCCGGATGGGCTACGGCCAGAACGGCGGTGAGTGTGAAACGGGCCTGTGCCAGACACCGATCTCGCTCAACAGCGGCAGCTGGGACGTCAAGCACGTCCTGGGCGAGGTGGACATCGAGGCCGACGGCAGTTGCTGTTTTGAGGTTCCAGCGCGCACGCCGGTGTATTTTCAGGTGCTCGACGCCAGGGGTTACACCGTCCAGACCATGCGGAGTTGGTCGACGCTCCAGAACGGCGAGTATTTGTCGTGCCTGGGTTGCCACGAGAACAAGAGGTACGCGGGAACTGAACCGGCGGCCACCCAGAGGATGGCTGCGGCTCTCTCCAAGGAGCCCCAGAAGCTTAAGTCTTTTGCGGGGAGGGAGCACCCGCTGGTCAGGCGGCTGGCGTCCCAGTCATGGCTGGACAGCGTGGAGAATTATCTCGGGGTCAACGCTCCCAGGCCTCTCGATGCCGATGCGCCCGTCGACGGTTTCAGTTATGTCCAGGAGATCCAGCCCATTTTTGACAGGCACTGCGTGAGCTGTCACAACGCTTCGAGGATCGGAGAGAGCAAGATCAGCCTGACCGGAGAGGTGGCCAGACCGGAGAGCGTGAGACTGATCGGGGCGGGACAGGTGGATCCCAAACGGGCCTACACCCAGTCATACGTCACGATCACGACCTCTGGCAATCCGGACAACAATCCGTGGATGACGTGGCTCAAGCCCCGCAGCCGTGCCGTCATACTGCCGCCTTACCACACGGGTGCCTCCAGGAGCAGAATCATGGACTACCTGGAGCCCGCCCACTACGGTGTGAAGGTGGGCGAAAGCGAAAAGCGCACTTTCGCCTGTTGGTTGGATCTGCTGATCCCCTTCTGTGGTTCGTATGCGCAGCACAACACCTGGACCGATGCGGAGAAGGCCGAGTACGGCTATTTCCAGGAGAAGCGCCGCGCCTATGCCGCAGCCGAACTGGAAACGCGCCGCCGTTCTGCCGACCGTTGATCCGCCGCGCCGGGTCGCCGACTCCCGACCGGTTGCCGCAACGCACAGGCCATGAAAAGATCACTCATCCCCGTTTTCGCCGCCGCGGCGGCATGTGAGGCCTTCGGGCTCGGCGTCGGTTCGTCGACGGTGAATGTCACGTTCGACGAGGAGGACCGAGGCGCGGTCGAGAGCGTGAAGTCTGCGAACGGCATCGAGTTCGCCTCGCGCCTCGCGCGTTTCCCACTGTTCCAGATCGAGTGCTGCCGCGCGGGTGCGTTCACGGACAGAACGACCGTGACGTCTAAGCTCGCGAAAAAGTTCTCCGTCCAGAAGACGAACGACGGCGTGCTTCTCATCTACGAGGACGTGGGCGAGGCCATCGCACGGGCGGTCTGCGGCGTCGCCGCCGAGGGAAAGAAGCTCCTCTGGCGCATCAAGGTGACGCCAAAGGCGGGCTGGGCGCTTCTGGAGACGCAGTACCCGATGTTCGCGCTTTCGGAGCGCCTCGGGAACTCGGCGGCGGACGACGCCATCGTGATGGGCAAGGCGAAGGGTGGCATCGTGCGGTACCCGATGGACCCGAGGCGCGAGTACTGGAAGGAACGCCACGTGGGCGACTATCCCGGCAGTCTCGTGGCGCAGTTCGGCTGCTTCTACGACGAGCGCGGGGGGCTCTACACGGCCGCCGAGGACGACCAGGGCCACACGAAGCAGTTGCTGATGGACCGCTGGTGGCGCGTCACGCTCCAGGACGGCACGTTCCGCGAGGGCGACTTCCTTTTCCGCTGGAGCCGCTTCGGCTACACTGAGGCGACCGACTGCCGGGCTTACGACATCGTGATGTCCTGCTTCGAAGGTCCCGCCGGCGAGCCCGCCACGTGGTATGACGCAGCCGACCTTTACAAGGCCTGGGCCAGGACGAAGAAGTGGTGCCAAACGCCGTTTCTGCAGCGTGATGACATCCCCGCGTGGATGAAGAACGCGCCGGCCGTGATGAGCTTCAACCGCGAGTGGTTCGACCGTCCCAGCGCGCTGCATGACTGGCTCGTGAACTACTGGAACAAAAAGTTCCCTGGCACGCCGCTCATCGCCATCCTCATAGGGTGGGAGAAGCACGGCGACTGGATCGCACCCGACTACTTCCCGTGCTATCCGGACGACGCTTCCTTCGCGGCGATCATGGAGGACGTGAAGGCGGCGGGCGGGCGTCCCTGGCTGTGGCCAGGCGGCCACCACTGGAACCTCTCCTACGGCAAGCGCGATGACGGGTCGTTCATGCTCGATTTCCGCGACGATTTCTACAAGCGCGCGGCGCCCCACGCTGTCTGCCGCCCGACCGGCGAGATCTGGCTCGACAAACTCGACTGGCTCGCGGGCGGCGAATCGGCCACGATGTGCCCGGCCGATCCGTGGTCCCGCGACTGGTGGAATAAGGACGTGGCCCGCGAACTCGTTAAGCGCGGCGCGGAGCTCGTGCAGGCCGACCAGGACGTCGGCGCGCGCGTCCAACCGTGCTGGTCCATAAAACACGGCCACGCGCCGGGGCCGGGCAAGTGGATGACGGATTCCCTGCGCCTCCAGTTCGAGACGATGCTCGCGGAGATGCGCAGGCTCCAGCCGGATGCGCTCTTCAGCTTCGAGGAGCCGAACGAGTACTACAATGACATCCTCGCCGTGCAGGACTATCGCGACTGCCGCTTCTTCGGCTCGGAGTGGGCGAGCGTGTACACCTACCTCTACCACGAGTACGTGGCGCCGATGCAGGCGGGCATTCGCTTCGACAACATGTTCTGGCTCGCGCACAGCGCGGCGGATGGTCAGATGCCGCGTCTTCCGGTGGCACCTGAGGCGTACTTCGCCGGCGAAGCGCTCGCGAACGGCGGCTTCGAGACTCTCACGAAGGACGGCAAGTCGTTCGTCGCCTGGGAGCGTCCCGACCGCCACCACGTGATGACGGGCGACGTGAAGGAAGGCAAATACGCCCTCGCCGTGGAGGCGAAGGGCGAACGCGTGCAGGTGGCGCGAAATCTTCCGACGGACGACCAGACGTTCAAGCCCGGCATGACGATCCGCTTTTCCGCCTGGCTTAAATCGGTGAAGCACGACCGCCGAAACGCGCTCTCGGTCGCCGCACTCGCGAAGGGCGTCAAGTCCCTCGGCAGCGTGTCGCTGCCCGCGCCGAAGGTCGAAGAGGGGTGGAAACGCCTAGCGGCCGATCTCAGGCTGCCGGCCGGCACGAAGAACCTGCGCGTGATGAACGACGCCTGGGGCGAATCGTCGTTCCTCGTCGACGGCGTGACGTGCGAGGTCGTGGCGGCGGACGGCACCGCGAAGACGCTGATGCTCACGGGCGACACAGTGGCACTCGACTTCTGCGAACGCTGGGTGAAAATTTATCATGGTGAGGGCTGCCCCTGGCTCGCGCACGGGCGCGGGCTCCGTCCGCCGGAACTGCAGTGCGCCTGGGTGCCGTACGAGGAGAACTTCCGGGGCCGCGACGTCTCGAACGACAAGCCCGTCGTGTTCCAGTCCGCGTGGGCGGCCCCGGACGGTCGCGAGGCGCTCTTCTTCGTGAACGCCACCGCGCAGAACCAGCCGATTGCCTACCGCTGGCGGAACATCTGGACGAAAACGACGCTCAAGCCGTTCGAACTCCGCCTCGTCCTCGTGGCCCAGCCGGAAAGCAAAGAGCATCCATGAAAGACCGCGTATATTCTCGAAATGATCCCCATTTGTTGAATCATTTAGCATGGAATCTCACTGCCGGCAGGCTGTGAAATATCTCGGCTAGGATTTCCGGCAACGGCCCAGGCAACAGATGAGGGTGAAGCCGGTTAAGAGCAGCACCCATGTGCCGGGCTCAGGGATCGCGTAGTTCAGATACAGAATCCCGGTGCCATCATACCTACACAGGCCAGGGGCAGGCCAGGGGTCAGCCCTTGAAAATTGAATCGCCTTCATAGATCCCCAGATTTCGGTCCAAGATCCCGTCGCTCCGTCTCAACCGCTCCACCCGCTTCACCGCATGCGTCACCCCGCTGCCATCTTTGTAGCCCAGATCCCGGGCCACATCGGCCCCCCTCTCTCCCAGCAACCTCATCCGCACCCAACACGCGACGCCACGGTCGGGTTCCCTTTTCAGGGCGGCTTCGAGCCTCTTCCGCCGTCGCTCCCATTCCACCGGCTGTCTCCATGCCGCCGACTCCCGGTCCTTCTTGCCGGACAATTTCCGGAGGACTCTTTCCAGCAAATCCGGTCCCCCGGCCACCAGTCCCCGCCGCACGAAATCTTTCCAGTCCCGCGGCTCAAGCGCCATGGCCTCCTGGATGGCCTGGCGGTATCCCCGGACCATCCCGGCCTTGCCCCGCGACCAATAGTGGGCCCAGGCCGGGGAAAGCGGAATCGGGGGCTTCTTGCGCCCCCCGCGGCGGCGGCGGATCGGGTTGATGTGGATGTAGAGCACCAGATGGCGCGCCTGGCCGTCGGCATCGACGACCCCCGCCCGGTAGCGGCCCTGGAAGAGATGGCCCACCCGGCAGTGGCGGCGGTTGTAGCGGGCCGCGTAGGCGGTTTGAGGTCAGGCCATCCATCGGCTCAGATTGCCCCGGGGCGTGCGGCGCAGGCGTGTGGCACAAGCTGTTCAAAGGTGCGCGGCAGGAGTAGACTGGACAAGAGATAGACCGAAACCGGCACCAACGCGCTCAATGAGGACACAGGATGATGAGATACAGGATGGCATGTTGTCTTGCTTTGATTCTTGGATGGTCGCCGCCCCTACCGATGTTGGCGGCGCCGATGCGCCCCGTCGGCCCCATGGACATCACCGGCACGATTGAAAAGGTGGAGTGGGCGCCCAAACAGTTCATCAAGGCGCGGGCGCCGGGTATGTCAGGGACTCTGGGGGTTGACCGCACACTGGCGGCGCGATTCCGAGTCGTGCTCAAGGATTACACGGGTCTGACTGAAGAAAACGTGCGCGACTTGCTCCGGTTTTACAACGGCGCGTTTCCCGGCAATCCGCCCGGTCATCCATCGCCGCGCATCCACATCGAACTGCTCTCCGACAACCCCAAACTGCTGGCGGTGGGCATGAAGATCCGGGTGACGGGCTACAAGATAGCCGGCGACGAGGGTGCGACGTGGGAGAGCTGCGACAAGCTGGAGATATTGGAGTCGCCCAAGAACACAGAGTGAGCCGTGCGCACGCAGGTTGTGCCCCGCGGGAGCCTTCCCACCACCCGACTTTCTTAAGCATCTCCCGCTCGCGCTCGGCGCGCACGTGGGAGTACGTCTTCAGCAACAGCGCCCCGTGATCCTTGTGGCCGAGCCACTCCGCCACGGTGCGCACGTCGATGCCGGCCTCCCTGTAGTCCCGCGTGATGGGACGAACGATGGTTTCCGCCAGCCGCTGCCGGTAGATCTTCATGGCGCCCCCGAAAGTCCTCTTGCCGTCGGCGGATGCCATGCGCCATTGGGCCCGCTCCACCGACAGCAGGTCGGTCTTCAGGCTGGTCCAATTCTCCTTGCCGCCCGGGAAGGTGCGCACATAATACATTTGGTTCTTGTTTTCGACCTCTGGAAGGGTGGCTGAGTGGTCTAAGGCACTCGACTCGAAATCGAGCGTGGCAGTGATGTCACCGTGGGTTCGACTCCCACCCCTTCCGAACTCTTTGATTTCTAGGCACTTGCGACTAGAACCAACATGCGTTGGTCGCTTTAACATCAAGTTTTAACACCCCTCGCGCGTAATTTGCGGGCCGTTGGATGAATTGCTACTGGATCAAGAAGGGCCTCTCACTCATCGAAGGAAGCGTTGCACGCCGGAGCACCCCCACACAATCACAGGAGACCAGCAAGCGCCAACTATCGCTGGTGAGGAATCTCCGATCATTGTACATTCTCGCTAACGTGGGTTCTGCCCCGAAGACTCCAGACGGCCTTAACGATCCGAAGATCGTGCTCCGCCGCCTCCCGAAAGGCACCGTTATCGACCCGCGCGCCCCGTCGTTCGCCGAAGGGAAAAGCCACGCTGCTTTCGTCGCGCTCGCAATCGTCCTAGGTGGGCTCGGAATGCACAACTGGTATGCGGGGCGCTATTGGTTCGCCCTCGCACAACTGTTGCTCACCACCTTGGGCTTTGCGCACGGCGGGCCCATAATCGCCTGGGTGTGGGCGATTCTGGATGTTCTCACGGTGACGGAGGATGGACACGGCACGCCGTTTCGCTGATTCACAACGGAATGTTTCTGTGGCCTCACACGGAAGTTAGGCGGTAGACCACGGACCCGCCTTCCCTGCCCAAAGGGAAGGACCCAACCGACTGTGTGGCGGGACGGGGCCGAGGCAAGTTACGCCATAGATTCGGTCACACGCTCGCCTAGACGCAGCCAGACGGGCAAGCCGCCATCAATGCCACGAGTGATAGCGCTCTTGCCCGGCCCCGTCCCCGACGCGGCTGCGTTTCGGCTTGCCTTGCGCCAGGCATCCTGAGAGCCTTTCCTCCGTCAGACACGGTCAAAACTCGACCTCTGCGACCCCCCTCCAGACCCACCCCTCTTTATCCGTTTAAGAGAAGATCGATACTTTTGTTCCCCTGAACAACGTTCGACAACACGAAAGGCAATAAATAATGAAAATGGTAGTTCGCGCAATAATAACACTCGGAATCCTGAGAGTCACTTCCTCGCTTGTATCACTTGCGGCAAGCGCGGGAGAAGTAAAGGAGTTTCGCGGGGATTTCCAAACTGGCATCTACTTCAAATGCGGCGAGGTGTACGCCATGGCTCCAATGTTTATGGATAAGAATCGCCCGCCTTTCATCAAGACGGCGGACGACAAGGTATCGGACAAACTTCTCAAAGACATCTGCACGAACGGCGATGACCTGAAGAAGGCACCGGCACTAGGGCGCTCATTGGCCAAACAACAGATGCTTCCGAGTAGCCCCTACGCCGAGGCCTTACACATTGCAGTATTTCCTGACGAGAGCATTGCAGTAGGAAAGGAACTCAAATCCACAGCACGCTTCAAACACGGGCCGCTGATCAAACTCTCACAGGTCGTCGAACAATTCGGCAAGGCTCAAGAGATGGAGGCATGGAATGCCAAGGACTTCCAGTCATGGATTGGCCTTAACGCGATTGTTCATTGGTGGGGCGCGGTTGGCATTGCGACAAAACAAGACGGTACAATTACGCACGTGCTTATCCGCGAAAAGGAAGGCGTGCTCGATTCCGAAAAGTGATCGGAATTGTCTAACAAGGTCACTGGAGCGACCAGCTGCCCCGCTCTGCAGCTCGACAGTTGCGGGCTTCAGCGATGCGCTGCGGTTGTCTGAAGTCACGGGCTTTACCCCGGTGGGTCGGTTGTCGCTCAGTTCTGTCGTTAAGCTGTCAGAGATCGATCGGCACGGGGGCGGATTTTGGGATAGGGGAAAGAACCCCCGCACGGGCCTAGCGCATGGAAGGGCGGCCTTTCCGGCCCCCGCGATCCCAAGCGTTACACCTGACTGTGCATTTTGCTGGCGATGGCACAAGGCGGAATTCTGGCCCCGCCCATGCATCAAACGTGCGCCCTGGCCCCCCCTAGCGCGATTTTGGTGGTCGCAGCGGCACCGGCGGGTCCCCGCCGTCTCACTTCACAATGACCCGATAGAACACCTTCGGCGGTGCCGGGACGATCTCGTCAGTTGTGGTGTTAATCGGTGGGGCGGGATTGATGTTATCTGCCACCACGTCCCACTGGTTCAGGTCGAAGGATCGTTCGATGCGGTAGAGCCGCCCGCCCACCGAGGGCCAGCTGACGGTGCAGATAACTCCGGTCCCGCCGGCGTTGTGTGTCGTACTCCACTGGCCCACCTCGAATCGCGACCGCGCATTGCGCGGATCGGTGCCCGCCGCGTACTCTCCCTCATTCGAACAACCATCCCCATCGTAGTCCCCTGCGGCAGGCAGTGGCCCGCCGTCTCGCGTGTCCACGGCAATGGTATTGGACTCGTCCGAGGCGGTTTCCGCCGGCACCTGCGCCACTGCGCCCCAAAGCAGGATTGCGGCACATCCCATTGGTAATCGCTTGTCCACCCATTTCATGTTTCGTCCCTCGATTCTCCCAATTTCCCGACGCGCCGAAAGGGGCCACTTATCGGCCTATGGCACTCCCTGATCCCACGCTCGCGGGAGCCCGCACGGGCCTCGTCCATCAGCCCCTCGCTTGCTGTCGATCGCCTGCTGTTCTTGCTGCATGAGTTTAGCTCAGAGACCCTCGCCACTTCTACCTGCGGACAGGTCGGAACCCGTAGCGGCCGGGGGTGAAGGTCGGGTCGTCGTCCTCCCGTGCCGCGACGCGGCAGATGAACGCGGAGGAGTTCCAATCACCGCCGCGCAGCACACGGTTCGAGCCCGAAGGCGGCCCGAGCGGGTCCGACGATGGCGAGCTGCCATAGTAGCCCGACCCATACCAGTCCCAGCACCACTCCCACACGTTCCCCGCCATGTCATAGAGCCCGTAGCCGTTGGCCGCGAAATACCCCGCCGGGCTGGTATACGGAGAAAGGCCGGTCTCGAAGGTCGGGTGGTAACCCTGCGTCGGACTCACGTCGTATGCGTCTAATAAACTGGAACTCTTGTAGTTCGCCCGGCCGTGGGTGATCGTGTCCGCGTCGCTCCAGGGAAAACGGCGCCCGCTGGCCCCGCCCCGTGCCGCCTTCTCCCACTCCGCCTCGGTCGGCAGCCGGTAGCCGTTGGCATTCCAATCCACCGCACCGTTGGCGACGTTCACTATTCCCGTGCGATACACCGTTGTCTTGGCCGATGTGGTGTAGTAACACGGCGTCAGCCCCTCCTTCTCGCCGCGCGCGTTGCACCACTTCACGACGTCGTACCAGGCGACCGTATGCACCGGGTGGTTCGAGGCCCTCCCTTCGCCGA
This sequence comes from Verrucomicrobiota bacterium, assembly GCA_029560585.1. Lineage (GTDB taxonomy): Bacteria > Verrucomicrobiota > Verrucomicrobiia > JADLBR01 > JADLBR01 > JADLBR01. Next base: position 116,239 of record JAKQKQ010000106.1, read on the forward strand.
GGTACAAATCGGTGTAGCCGTGTGTCGAGGCCCATGCCTTTACGTCATCCCACTGCGCTTTGGTCACCTCCGTCGCCTGCATGTAAAACGCGCTCACGTACACCGTGTGCACCGGGCGCTCCTCGGTGTCTCCCTCCGTGAAGGTGTCCCCCATCTGGAAATTCCCCGCCGGGATCAGCACGAAGCCCGACGATGGGTGCTCGCTGGCCGTCACCTTAAACCGCATGCTCGGCGAATACTGCCCATCCCAATCGGCGCCTGCGTCCCAGACGATGTGCAGCCCCACGGCGTTCGTTACGCCGACACCCATGTCGCCGGAAAAACTCGATGTGGGCAGGTCGTAGGACACGCCGTTGTTGGTGGAAACCTTCACCGAGACCGTCACCAATGGCGTGGCACCGCTCAGGTCATAGTACACGTCCACGAGCTTCGCGCCTTCCCGCTGGGAGGCTCGCACGTTGGAGACCGAAGGCGCCGCATCCACGGCCTTTGGAAAAAACGCCGCCGCGATCACTCCCCATAACGCCATGCGCATAAGCCCTCCTTCAAGACGGGCTGGACCTTAACGAGTCCCCCTCATGAAGTCGAGCGGAAGCGGGAGTGCCGTCATGGGCGGACGTGGCGCGATCGGGGGGCGACAGGGTCATCCTGGATTCCGGCCCAAGAACTTCAGCACGTCCGCCACGCGGAATATCCGCTTGCCCTGCCTTGCCCCCGGAAACCGGATGCTGACCGATGGCAACCGCCCCGAATAGGCGAGTTTGAAAACAAGGCTACGGCTTATCCCAAAACGATTCGCCACTCTGCGGGCATCCAAATACTCGGGTCCAGGGGCACTTCCGGTTTCCACATCGTCTACGGCTTTCATTGCACATATGCCCGCGTGTCAGTTCTCACCAGATCCGTTGAAAACGTCATCCGCCTAGCGCACGGGTGCGGTGACGTTATCCGATGCCCCCGCGAAGTTGCGGAAGTGCCCGCCCCGGCACTGACAAAACCGACAAAACCCGGTTCTGTCAGTTTTGCCGGTTCGCTCAGGTAGGTCTTCAAGATCCCTGAGAGCACCTCCGAGGGATGGTTCAATCTCAACTCGGCAGGGTGGCCATTTATCTCATCGACTCAGAAAGACCCTGGCTCCAAGATGGTTTCTCAACAGACTCGTTCGACAAGACAGAGTACGGATGCCTTTGTCGAGCCGCAATGCATACAGCATCCGAAGGAGCTGGCAATGAGAGCAGTAGGGTCCCTCGTAGTGGCAGTGACGGTTCTGGCAACCGACTATCAAGTCCATGGTCAGACGAACTCGGTCGGGTGGGAAAACGACTGGGCTGCGTTTGGCGCGCACATCTCCCCTTACTTGTCCAAGGTCAAGATGTACGGAACCCCACCCGGATCGGGATGGTACACACCATTGCCACAGGACTTCAAAGAGGCAACGGATGCGGTCGGCGCGCGCCCGGTCACATGGATTGGTCGAGTCAGTGAGATCGTTCGCAAAGATGGCGCCGCCAGCGTATCGCTGCGGATGCCGCCCCAGACAATCACTGTCCAGCCCGATCACTTCGCAGTACTGGATTCACTTCATGTCACTTCCACGAAGGACGAGTCGGCGTCGTGGGCGAACATTACCGTTGGCGATTGGGTTCGATTCCGGACAACAATCAAGGGCAACTCGATCTTTGCTGGCGTTGGCTTCATGATGGGGCTGGGCAATCACGCGGGCGAGTGGAGCGTCATTGTCTCGACCGAAGGTGGCGAGGTCATCGAGGCGCTGAAGAACATGTCCAAGGACTTGCCCTCGGACCTCCTGCCATCCTACACCGAGGAAATCGATAGCGCGAAAGGAGACAAACCCGTTCGGGTATCGAACCCCAATGACTTTTGGGTGGCATCCGGCGTTCGCTCGGGTGCAAAGGGGGTCAACTTCATCGTGCCTCCAGGCGGTGCGTATACGAAGTTCGTCCCTGACGGGAAATACGACATCTACTTCGTGTACTCCAGCAACCCCAAAGCATTATTCCAAGGTGAATCGTTTACGCTTCAGGGCAACGGAGTCGAAATCAAGATCGTAAAAGTAGTGGATGGAAACTATGGCATTCGTCAGGTCAAGTAGACGTGAGGATGCCGAACCAGCACCTCGACCCGTACCCTCAAGGGCCGCCGCGGGCGGCGGCCTTTGATGTCCGGTCAGGTGCGACGTTCGGCAACAAAGAAATGAGTGCAGAATGAATCGGCAAATGATCGTGTCAGCGTCGTCAAACCACAACAGAGGAAATCAGACCATGAAGACAATCGTCGGTTTCGCAACCGCGCTGAGCATGTGTATGTTCGTTTCATCTAGTACCGGACAGAACCTGCCACCGGCGGACTTGACTCCCGGCCAGAGTTGGATTCACCCACTCACCAAGAAATCCATGATCCTCGTCCCCACTCGCACGGTCAGGCCCAATCCAAAACCATTGGAGAGCGGCACAGTCAATATGCAGAAGTTGTTCGACAACGACGGGACTCAGGAAGTCGGATGGATCAAGCCTTACATCAGCCAGTTTGACAACAGAAGTTACTTTGTCACGGGATTCCTGATGGACAAGGATGAGGTGACGAATGAGGAGTTTATGCGCTTCTGCAAGGCCACGCAAGCGGCGTTCCCTTCGTCATGGAAAGGAAGTGAACCATCACCAGAGAAAATGGAAAAGACTGTATTCGTTTCCTACGAGGCTGCGGAGAAATACGCAGAATGGGCGGGGATGCGCTTGCCGTATATCGTTGAATACAACTCCGCCGTTGCTGATGACAAAGGAGTCTATCCTTGGACACTGGAAAGGATCGGAGGCACCAACAACACCGCCAAGGCAATTCCAGACCGATCACCCCTCGGCATCGAAAGCCTTGCCGAAGGAATTGAGTGGGTGTCTGGCAAGTTTGGTGGCCAGTGGGCACGCTACGAAACGCGGATTCTCTATGAGTTCCGCTATGCGGATGACGGAACCATCAACATCCTTCAACCTCGCGTTGACTGCCTCGTCACAGAGGCGGGTTTTCGGTGTGTGTCGGCTTTAGCCGCTGTCTCATGCATGCTGGCCGGAAAGCAAGTTGGCGGTGGAACGCAAACGCCGATCCCAGACAATTTCGTCACATCCTCAATCACCGTCAAGAATCAGTCGACACACCCGGCTGAACTTGCCTTGTCAACCGGACAGAAACTACCACTCACGGCTGGACAGGAAAGCACACTGGATGTCCCCATTGGGTCTCATGTCCTTATGATCTCGCACCACGGGATTCCACAGCCTCGCTTCTGGTTCTCCTACTTGGATGCGGCGCAGGGTTTCTCATGGCCACCAAAGGGCGTTTCCGGCACATGGACGATTACCGATGATTTCGGGTACGCAATCCCACTTCCCAAATCTAAAGACTGAGCCGAACCAGAGGCTGAACCGTACCGTTGCCCCGCGCGGACGCGGGGCAACGTCCGGTTAACCTCGCCGTTCGGTGGCGAGGTAAAGAATAGAAAAGGAGATCGGGAGATGAAGACTGCATATCAGAAGGTTCTTGCGCTTGCCCTGGTGGCTGTATTGGTGAACGGCGCGCTCGCAGCGGAGGAGAAGCAGGAGGCATGGCAGACCGACTACACTGCATTCGTTGCAGCCCTTGGTGCTTCCCTATCATCAAATGCCTTCATCATTGAGGGGGTCGGTTTCATGATGGGGAACCAACAGCCCCGTTGGGGCCTCTGTTCCTCAGACCAACAGAAAGCGTATGATGCTGCTGACGCAATGTTTTCTGGCAAGACGGTCTCGTGGCGCGGAGTCGTCCAGAAAGTGACCTCTGGAACTGAAGGCCCTTCCGCAGTGCTGCAATTGAAGCAGGAGAAGCAGGTATCCGGCAAGTGGGACTTCCCCAAGTCAGCGATACTGAAGACTGACAGTGGCAAGCGTCCCTTCCCGGTTGCCGATTGGAATGATCCGCCGGGTGTCTGGGTCATGCTGCCGACCTCGTCTGGTGATGCGATCTCCCGTATGCAAGAAGGGCAGGAAGTGGCCTTCCACGGCAAGATCGGGAAGAGCAAGTTGCCTGATTCTGGAATAGTCCTGATCGCTGGCTACGGCGGGAGTTTCTCTGGCCGTCATTGCGTCTCGCTGTTTGTGGACGCCGACGAGATCAGTGCCGTCAAAGATGGACCGCAGTCAAGTGGCAAGGAAACAACCAGATCGGCCGTACCACCCCCCCGATTGTGACAGCGTCAGACGGAACATGGCCGAAGTACGTTGATGAATTGCGGGGACAGAATCCCGTGCGCGTTAAGAACCCCAACGAGTTCGACGTCAAGGTGGGTTTACGCTCCGGCACCGGAGGCACGGACTTCACCGTTTCGTCAGGGGCTACCACGACGATCAACGTCCCGGACGGTGCCTACGAGATATTCTTCCGCTACTCATCCGACCCGAACGGTATCTACAAAGGGGATGATTTCCGATTGAACGGGAATGGCGTCGAGATTCAGATTGTCAAAGTGGTCAACGGAAATTACGGCATTCGCAAGGTCAGATAGAATCGGCGAACCAGAGACCGGAGGGTATCACGTTCCGCTGCGCTCCACGCGAACCCTCAGACCCGACGTTGGCCGAAGGAGCAGAAGAGAAGATGACCAGAATGACGACAGCAGCACGAAGAGTTAGGACCATTGCTTTGGCTGTGGTGAGTGCACTTCTGTACGCCTCTCCCTCACCGGCAGAGGAACGCATCATATGGATACCGGTATCGCCCCCGCAACAATCGGCTCCGCCACGCGCGCCCGTCCAGATTCAGGGCACAATAGAAGTCACCTACCGGGACGGAAAGCGGCATGCCTTGACAGAGGCAAGTCTGGGAACTGAGGACACACAGTTCGGAGCTGGCGCACTTCAGATCACTCAAGCCGAACTCGATTCCATGTTCATATTGCCGCTCAACACTGTGTCTCGAAAGAACCGCAAGAATCCGCCCTGGGAGTGCTACTACTCCATTCTCATTCCGCTCCACCGGATCAAGACGGTCGCTGCGCGCCCGCGTGATGAGAGTGGGTTTGAGTTCCCCATTGAAGTCACTCTTCGGGATTCCCCGGAAGTGCAGGTCGTTGGGGAGGCCTATGGAAGCGCCACGAAGTTCTGGCGTTTCCACCTGACAGGAACCGAGAAACTTGGCGGGTTCGGGGACCAGAAGGTCTCAGGATTCTTGGGACCAACCAACGGAGTTGGGCATGTCCAGTTTGTGTCAGTGTCACTTCCTGAACTGCCGGTGGCTCCTGAACTGAAAACGCGGTCCTCGCGTTCGGCAACCGTAGTTGATGTATCATCCCGGAAGCACGGCCTCACGGACATCCGCATCCCCGCGGTCTTTAGATGCCAAAATGCTGGAGGCACGATCGAGGTGCCACTGGAGAAGATCGCTCGCATTTCCGCCGTCCGAAACAATGATACCATTCCGCCGATCCATACGACCTGGACAGTCACACTCAGGACTGGTGAAACAAGCGAGTTCTCTTTCATTGGCATCTTTGGAATCGCCGGGCGGGGCGAACACTACTTTGAGTGCATACCGGTAGATAGCATCTCGAGCATCGACTTCGATGCCCCCTCCGACAAGGCCGCCGGACAAACGGAGAGAGAGACGAAAGATTGACGGGCCAACAAACGCCTCCAACACTACGGCGCGTAGCCGTGCCGAGGTTGAGGCGCAACGTTGAATTGTCTGTGGGGTTAAGCTCATTGCCTCACATGGTTTTCCGGGAAGGCGCTTGGCTGGTCCCCCCGATTCCACATGCGGATGCCCATGTGATGTGGCCGAATATCCCGGATGGGCACTGACAAAACCGACACAACCGGGTTTCGTCAGTTTTGGCGGTTCGCTCAGGTAGGTCTTCAAGATCCCTGAGAACACCTCCGGGGGATGGTTCAATCTCAACTCGGCAGGGTGGCCACAGGTCGCCCTTGCAAAGCGCACGTATGCGCGCGGTTTGCAAACCTCACTCTCTTGTCCGGTTTGCCATTTCATTATCGAGCGCCATACGGGCCATTACACCGTATCCGTCTGAGCAACACCATGTCACCGTCGGCGGGCGGCTGAGGTGAATTTTGCGGGGGGATCTCAGGCGGCGGCGCGCGCGGCCTTCCACGCGGTGGGGGTCAGCTCGGCGACGCGGTTTATCGGCCAGGCCGGAA
>JAKQKQ010000107.1 GCA_029560585.1 Verrucomicrobiota bacterium
TTCCGGCCTGGCCGATAAACCGCGTCGCCGAGCTGACCCCCACCGCGTGGAAGGCCGCGCGCGCCGCCGCCTGAGATCCCCCCGCAAAATTCACCTCAGCCGCCCGCCGACGGTGACATGGTGTTGCTCAGACGGATACGGAGGAGGACCGGGACGCGGCGTGGGCCGACGTGATGGCCGGGGACATGACGCTGGGGCAGCTGATCGAGAAGGTGGAGGCGATGGCGGGCGGGTGAGGGCCGCGGCCACTTGCCTCAGCGATGCAGTCGCCGCACTGCGTCGAGGGGGAAGGAAAAGCCGCCGGGCCCGATGGGCGCGGGGCCTTTCTTTAGGCGTCGGACGATTTGGTAAATCCATGTTGAAAGTTTCCTCAGAATCGGCTTCCCTGCCCTGGCCTGACCCCCGCGGTGGGACAGGTCAAAACTGAAGTTCCACCGGTTTCTTAGTGTCTCCGTTTGGTTGTGGTTTTGCAGTCCGGGGCGCAGGGAGCCCGGAGGGCGACCGAAGCCCCGGATTGTTGCCGCCCGAGAACTCCACGGGCGTCAAGTAATCTAGCGAGCTGTGCGGGCGCCATTCGTTGTACTCCACGCGCCACTGCTCGATGATGACGCGCGCCTCCCGGAGGCTGCCGAACAGCTCCCGATTGAGGCACTCGTCCCGCAGCTTGTCGTGGAAGCTCTCCACGAACCCGTTCTGCCACGGGCTGCCCGGATCGATGTAGATGGTCTTGATCCTGTTTTCGGCCAGCCATCGCTGCAGTTCCCTTGCGATGAACTCCGGGCCGTTGTCGCTGCGCAGGTAGGCCGGCGCCCCGTAGCGGGCGATCGCCCGCTCGAGCCACTCCAGGACGTCGGCAGAGCGAAGGGCCCGGTCGGCCCGCAGCGCGTGGCACTCCCGGGTGTATTCGTCCAGGATGGTGAGCATCTTCAGCGCCCCGCCGCGCACCGTCGCGTCGGCGACGAAGTCCCAGCTCCAGACGTGGCCGCGGTGCCCCGCCTTGGTCGGCAGGCCCGTGGAGTACCCGCGCCGGCAGATCTTGCGCCTGGTCGGTGGCACCCTCAGCCCGGCCGCCCGCCGCAGCCGCTGCACCTGACGCTCGCCCGCCGGCCAGCCCTCCCGGCGCAACAGCGCCGCTATCCGCCGGTAGCGGTAGCGCGGGTGTTTCTCCGAGAGTTGCCTGGGCCGCTCCAGCATCCTCAGGTGACGCGGGCCCGGCGGCCGGGCCCGGTACCGGTAGGTCGCCCGCGACAGGCCCAGATAGCGGCATGCCGCACGCCCGGAACACATCCCTTCGGCCACCACCCCCCTTGCCGCCTGCCGCCTGTGGGCCGGGCTCACAATTTTTTTTCGCACACCGCCTCCAGAACCCGGTTCTTGAGCAGCGCGTCGGCCAGCAGCTTCTTGAGCTCCAGATTCTCCCGCTCCAGCTCCCTGAGCCGCCGGGCCTCCCTGATCTCCATCTGCCCGAACTGCCGCTTCCACCGGTGGAAGCTCACCTCGCTGATG
>JAKQKQ010000115.1 GCA_029560585.1 Verrucomicrobiota bacterium
CAGCCGCCGCCTCTCCCCTCCCGCCGCCTCGGCCTCGACGCACAGCACCGCGCCGGTGGTCGCGCACGCCGCCGAATAGCGCACCTCCGCCGGCCGATCGGTGAACCCGATGCCGGCCTCCGCCGCGTCGCCGGGCGGCAGCCCAAGCGCCACCTCGGGCGGCCACGCGGATGGCGGTCCATTGGCCCGCGACTCTGGCCCGGCCCGCAGGCCGTCGATCCACAGCTCCCCCGAGCCCTCGATCCGCAGCCGGTACGGTCCCCCGCCCACGTCGGGCAGGAACGGCACCGATACCGATCGCCAACTCGCGCCATCCGCCGAAGGGGCATCGCCGAGGTCAAACTCGACCGACGCGCCCTCCAGTGTCTCGCCCGAAAGCTCTAGGCCGCACCGCCACTTGCCGCGGCCCCTGGCCGAGAAGCCCGCCGAATGCGGCACGAGCGGGCGCACCGGCGCAAACGCGCCGGTCAGGATGCCCACCCCATCCGGGGCCTCGATCCTGAGCGTCTCGCCCCCGGAGGGCCCCGCCGCCCCAGATGACACCCGGACGGCGTCCCCGAGCGAATACCCCCCGGCAAGCCGCCAGCCCGCCGGCATCCCAAGCGGAAACCGCGACTGGTCGACGAGATTGGCCGGGCCCCCGTCGGCATAGCGTTTCCCCAATTCGGCGTCCGCCTCCTCCCGGCCCAGGCGCCGCAGCGACACGCGGTCCACCGCCACCGAACCGGGGCCCGCCAGCGCCATCCGCAGCGCGAGGGGCCTGCCCCCGCCCGCGATCTTGCCGATGGCAAACATCTCCTCCCAGTCGCCCGTCCCCTCGATTGCGGCCCGCCACAAGGCGCGGCCCTTAGAACCCTCCGCCAACTCGAATGCGGCGGCCCCGGCGCGTGGACCCTTCACCCTCGCGCGCAACTCGACGTAGGCATCCCCCGTGAGCGCGGGGATTCCCTCGTAGACCCAGACCAGCCGCCCGCCCTGCACCCTCCCAAGCCGCCAGCCCACGGCCTCCGCCGTGCCCTCCCAGATCGTCCCGTCCCTCGCCTCCTCGCGCCACCCGGCGGGTGGCGACGCATCGCCACCAAACTCCCCCTCGACCCAGCTCTCGGCACCGTCGCACGCGACGGCCCCGCACCCAAGCAAGGTCAGAATCCCCAGAACCCTGCCCGCATCCTTCCTGCCCATTCTTTCCATCGTGTCCGCACCTGCGCGCTCAGTCAAACAGCAACCTGGCTCATCAGCAGCGCCTCGGGCAAAAGCCAACTCAGACGCAGCGAAGGCACGCATCCGGCGTGACGGAGCGGTTCACCACCCACGACTTGGGGTGGCGGACGTTGCACCACGCGACAGCGGGACCCCCGGCCCGTTTGGCTTCTGCTTAAAACCCCAGACGGTTGCTTTCGATGATGCCCACCGCTGTCCCAGCGATCAACCCCGCTACGATTAGCCATCGAATCCAAATCACATCGGGTAACTTCCGAATCCCTGGTGCCCAAGACCATAGGTTCGACCGATGCCCGCCAGCACACATCCATAAAACTAGCAGAACGCAAACGAACGCCGCGGCTTCGTTAAGAAGAACACGATGTTCCCTTAGCCAATTGGTCCTTGCTTCTCCAACACACATGATGGTGACACCAAAGGCCACCGCCAGTAATAAAGCAACTTTAACCGCGTGATCGAGGATGTGGAAGTACTTCTGCATCTCCAGAATCAGCTCCGGCTACCATGGTCGTCCTTGCACGTGCCAATAGCCTACCGTTGTCGCATCTGAGAAATCAAACCCAAATGACCAAGAAGCGATAGTGACATATGCTTGTGGCATATCCAAGAATATAACTCCGTATGTTTGAATAATCCCAGCGCCAGCAGTGGTCACTCGACCCACCCCACTGTGATCTAGCCAGCCGATGCACGGTGTTGTGAAGCTTTTCGTTCCCACACGCATAGTTGCGGACACTTTTATGCCAACACCGATACCTCCACCGGCATAGATATATTTGCGAGTATAGCCCGATTCGTCCATTTTGCATGACGGGTCCGCCATCAATTCTGCACGGACGACGACCACGGCCCATCCGTCTCCAGCACCGCCTACTTCATCCAATCTAATGGTCCATTTGTCACACATGCATGGCGGGCACAATCCGATGGCATCCCACGAAGCAGTCGGACTGTTCGAAAGGAAACCATAACCCGCCTTACGGAACTCGCGTACGAGGCGCCGTCGCTCGGAGAGAGGCTTGTCGGCGCCATAGTGCAAGAGAAAGACGAGGTCGCCGATCGGATCCCTGCTGATCCACCTCCCGACTCCCGGGTTATAGTACCGGTAGCCATAATAGACTAACCCTGTCTCTTCGTCCGTGTACTTGGAGGAGAATCGGAACGGGCATTTGTCGGCCGCCGGTCCGGTGGCGCGGAGGGGTTCGCCGAAGGGGCCGTACTCGTATCGCGCCACGATCTGCAGCGAGCCGTCCATGGCGACGAGGGCGACGACGTTGCCGTTGCCGTCGTAGCAGGGGGCGTAGACCGCGCCCGCCGCGTGGTCGCGTATGAGGAGCAGTCCGCCCACCCCGCCGGCGCCGCCGATCGCGCCGGAGAGGTCCGGCCCCCAGACGTAGGATCGTATGGGCGCATCGCCGTTGCGCGCGTCCAGCTCGGCGATGAGGTGCCAGTCGTCCCAGACGAATTTCGTCCGGGCCGTCTCGACCCAGGCGCCGCCCTGGTGCCGCTCGACCGTCTTCTGTATGCGCCGCCACCCGGAATCGTAATCGAATGTCAGGCGGACCCGGTTCGCCTCGGGGAGCGATGGATTGGCCGTCACCGTCCTGAGGCGGTTCTCGGCGTCCCACTCATAGGACCAGAGATCGTCGGAGGTGAGGTTGCCGTCCGCGTCATGGCCCA
>JAKQKQ010000166.1 GCA_029560585.1 Verrucomicrobiota bacterium
GCGAACTCCTTGGGGTGTATGACCTTCTTTGGCGTCAACGTGAGGAACCCGCAGCACTCATGCTTCCAGAATTCCGTAAAGCCTTGGATGTTTTGACGTAGCGAATAGGCCCGCTTTGCATCCGACGCACTGAGCCCATCCGTGCAAAGGAGGGTCCCGCCCACCACCTCTTGCCATACGCGCCCCTCGGAATCGAAGCCGCACCGCTCGCCCTCGGTTCCTGTGACCTGCTTTTTAACCTCTGATTTGCCCTCGATTCCGGCCCATGTTGGCCGCAGTTTGTAGGCTGGTTTTTGGGCCTCTTTCGCCCCCATTTGCGGGGAATTGTTACTATTATGACAAGGAAGGGCGGACGAGCCGCCCGCCGGCCAGCCGGCGCGGGCCTCCGGCCCGCATCCGGCAGGCGTCGCGGGCGTGCCCGCCGCCCTGTCCTGAGCCCTTAAATCGGCCAGTGAGCCCGGTAATGGGTCTAGCATGCCCACGCCCTCCCAGCCTGCACCCGCCGCCCTTTGCGATTGCAGAGGACGCGCACAGGTGTTTTCTGGGAGGTGTTAGCCCTCCCGCCTACGGAATCACCAAAGGCTGCCCCGTCCCGTGTTGACGCACAGGCCGGGGCCTTTTCTTGCCCTTTTACGGGCTTAGGAGGCACGACGCACCCCTTTCCCCGTCTTGGATGGTTTGCGGCCCTTCTTGGCCGGTTTCCGGGCGTTTTTAAGGGCCTTCTTGGCCACCTTCTCCGCCTCACCGACAGAGGCTTCAATCGCCCCGTTGATGTTTAGCGTCATCTGCTCGCCCGCCCGAGCGATCAACCGGGCGTTGAAGTCTTTGACCCTCGAAAGGTCGCCCGAGCACATGACCTCCAAGACCTCACGCGCAAACGCGCTGGCATTGGGAGAGCCGTAAACCTTGGCGAATTCGCGAAGGTCGGCTTGCGTCTTTTGAGACAATCGAACCGTGAACATTGGGGTTGGCATGGGGGGTGACTTACACCCGTGTATGTCACACGCAACCCCAAACCGCTTATGGGGGGTGAGAGTGTTTCACTCTGACGCGCCCCACCGCAGCCCGCACCACTCCCCCACCCTTCCGACGAATGCGACGCAGGCCGCTTCCGCGCGCCTGCTAACTGGGGGTGATTCACCCCCAGACCCCTTAAACGTTTTGCACGTGTTAAGGGTGTATTCAGGCAACGAATGCCTCGAATGTTTCCCGGTCGGATGGGAACCACTCTAGGACGTCCGCCCCCACTTTGATTTTGGGCTTGGGGCCCATCTTGCCGCCATGCTTCCACACGATGACCGAAAGCAGGCCACGCCATTCCTCTTCCATCGCGGTGACAATCGCCGTCCGCCATTGGTAGCCCCACCGGGGGCCAAGCACCCGAGAGAGCCCGGTTTCCTCATCGACGCCCACCGCCCGCGCCAACTCCCCTACCCTTTCGCGCCATCTGGCGGCACCCGGTGAGACCCAGCCGAACGACGAGCCGCACCGCTTCCATTTCGAGCTTTCGGTGCGATCGTACTCAATCCGGCGGGCTCCCTTCCA
>JAKQKQ010000156.1 GCA_029560585.1 Verrucomicrobiota bacterium
CGAATCACCCACCGCCCCTTTGCCGGTCGATCGCTTCGATTTCGATGACCCCCTCGACGCCCACGAGGCCTGCATCCTCATCGAGGATTACCTCGGACGACATCGATCCACCAAACCACGAAAGAGGAAGTGACCCATGGCCAAACCCCGCGAAGAAGACTTCCGTGATCCAGCAGACTCCATCCACTCATCGTACTGGCCTGATCCGGCGGATGCCATCGACACCCCGGCAGACTTCCTCCGGGAGGTGATCGCAACCGGTGATGTGCAGGCCATCATGGCCCACATCAATTCGATGGTCCGATGCCAGGTTAACGATCAGATCTCCAACGCGATCATGTTCGTCCTCGGGGAGATCGAACTCGACGACAAGCCCGCGCTGGCCGTCCAATGCTGCGTCTACGCCATCAACCGAAACGCCCTGTCTGAAACCCAGATCGCAAAGCGTTTCGGCGTCACCAGGGCGGCCGTGTCCAAACGGATCATCCGCTACTGCGAGAGATTGCGGTTGCCCGAGGCCCGCGGGATGAAGAAGGCCGGCGTTCGAATCACGTACAGGGACAGACAGCGCAAGGTCGCCAGAAGTCGACACCGCCCAAGCGGCGTATGGCAACTCGCCGATATCCTGAAAGGAACCGTCCATGAGCAACGAAATTAAGGCACTAACCCCCATCGATCCCAGGCAGGTATCGGAGGCCAAGCGCCTCTACAGGGAGGCAGAGGAAGCGGCGAAGAGTGCCGTAGTCAGCGTCGGCAAATCCGTTCGGCTCGCCCACCAATGCGGCACCGTGCTGCTGGCCATCAGGGCGGCGTACCCCGAGACCCGCGGGCTAATTCGGGACAAAACGGGACAATTTGGGACAAAACGGCCAAAACCCGCACATGTGCCGGAATCGGTGCCTTGGGAAAAATTTGTTGAGAAGGAACTCGGCTTTCATCCCGACACATGCCGGCGCTACATGCGCCTAGCCCAGGTCCCCCTCGAACAAGTCACCGCCCAGGCCAACTCCATCCGCCAGGCCTACCAGCTCGCCGGGGTTCTCCCGTTCCCAGAACCCAAAGAGCGCGATGGCGATTCCAATCGCGTCTTCAATCCATTCTCCCACCTCGCCAAAGTCACCGTCTATCTCAACGCCCGGATCTCCTCAGAACCGCCCGACCTATGGGAAGACAGGCAGGCCCTCAAGGAACAGCTCAAGCCCCTCGTAGATCTGTACGATAAACTCTGCGACGTCTGAACGATGGAGACAGAACCCCATCGCTGGCTTTGCGCACACTCAGTCTTCGACAACAGGAGCTGTGGCCGATGCCTTCACCAATGCGATGCCATTCAGGCAGTCTTGCTTGTTCACGTATCCCTCGCCCGAAACGGCGATGATTTGACCGTTCACTGCCTTCAGGCGCCAGCGCCAATAGTTCGATGAGTCCTTGTAGACGTGATATTTCATTGCTCGTTCCTTCCCTCTTATGCGACAGACCCGTACGTTCCTGTTCAGTTACTACCACGATGGCGCGTGGTGGGATCTATCGATCCAAGCTTACGACCGCGAAGACGCCCTAGCCAGACATAAAAAACTCCCCAACGCACGATATGATGGGGAGCTGATGGCGGTCGTCCCGGCCAGGATTGGATGGATCGCAAGGCTTGTGGTGGCGATCCGCAATGCCTTCTGCTCCTGACCCAGCCCGGACCGGCCTCCGGGCAGCCCACCCCTAGGGAATCTATTAAGCCGCCAAACCGGGCGGGTGAAGGCCCCCACCCCCCGGAAAACCTATGAGAAACCGCTCTTTCAACTTGCCACGAGACGCCCCTCGGAGGCCAGAATTTATCGCGGAGGCCCGGCGCCAGGAGGCGGAGAGGGCGAATGCCGCGATCGACGCGGCCGGTCCGCAGACCTGCGGCCGCTTCAGCTTTGATCCCGGGACGGGAATGATCACCGGCCCCGCCGAGTACATGAACAGCGAGGATTACACCCGCCGCATGGCCGAGATCACCGGGGGCCGGGACATGCTGACAAACTTCGGCTACTCGCAGCACGGCGACGTCATCAAGGCGGCGCTGGTGAGCCTGCAGACCTACTACGCCGCATGGGCGGGGATGAGGGAGTTTGACAGACGACTATCGGCATGACGAAAGCACCCCCCAAGGCCAAGGCCAAGGCGCTCGCCGATGGTGTCGATGTCTGCATGGCGCGCCTGCGCGACGCGATCGATTTCGAATTCGACCTCCCCTACCCCGATGGCAGCCGCATGGGACTGGCCACCGAGGCGCGGGAGGCTTTCTCCAAACGACTGGGGGTAACGCTGTGATCATCCTTCTGGACCTGAATTACACGCTGGTTGAGAACTCTCCCGAACGCGGGATTGACCCGCCGCCGATGTCGGCGCGCCTGAAGACGGAGATATATCGCCCCTGGCTCGTGAAACTGGTGCGGTCGCATCGCGTGATCCTCGTGACCGCAAGGCCCGCTCGATGGCGCGAGCAGACGCTCGCGCGGATCCGGGCCCAGACCGGCTGGGGTCCGCAGGAGGCTTATTTCAACGACCGGAATCTCTATCCGCCCGCGTGGAAGGAACTGGTCCTGAAGGCTCACCTCCTCACGCGGTTTGATCCGGAGACGATGCTGGCGTTAGAGAGCAATCCCAAGACGCGGGCGATGTACGAGCGCAACGGCATCCGGGCGGTGCCGGTTGGAGACGAACCATGGACCCGGCTACCAGTGTAGGGCATCTGCCCGATGGCAAGTGGGCTTTCGACGAGAAGGTCACCGGCTGCTTCGACGACATGCTGGCCCGCAGCATCCCGCAGTATGCCGTGATGCGGGAGACGGTCGCCCGCCTCGCCATCCGCCACGCGCGTCCGGACACCGCCATCGTGGACCTCGGCTGCTCGCGCGGCGAAGCGCTGGCCCCGCTGGTGGGCGCGCTGGCCGGTCGCAACCGCTTCATCGGGATCGAGGTTTCCGAACCGATGCTGGCCGCCGCCCGGGAGCGTTTCGCCGACCACATCCGATTTGGTGCCGTGGAGATCCTCTCCATGGACCTCCGCACCGCCTTCCCCGAGTGCCGCGCCTCGGTGGTGCTATCGATCCTCACGCTCCAGTTCACGCCGATCGAGTACCGCCTCGAGATCGTCGGACGGGTGTTCGAGGCCCTGGAGCCGGGCGGCGCCTTCATCCTCGTGGAGAAGGTGCTCGGGTCTGGCCCGGGCCTCAATCGCCTCTTCGTCGAGGAGTACCTCGCGCTCAAAGAGCGCAACGGCTACTCGCGCGAGGAGATCGACCGGAAGCGGTTTTCGCTGGAGGGCGTGCTGGTGCCGGTGACGGCCGCCTGGAACGAGGACATGCTCCGGGGCTGCGGGTTCCGCTCCGTTGACTGCTTCTGGAGGCAACTGAATTTCGCCGGCTGGATCGCGGTCAAGTGAAATCCCGCACGATCGAGGACCTCGGGCCCGAGGAGGCCGGGAGCCTGCTCTCCGCGGACCTGGCCAACATCGTAAGGCGGCTCCAGGCGGGAAAGACCCTCACCGCGCGCGAGCGCGCGCTCATCGAGCGTCGGCGCAGGGACGGCATCGCCGAGGCCCCGCACTGGGTCAGGGGGTTCCGGGGCCTGGCCGAGGTGCTGCCCTACTCCCGCGAATCGTTCCGCACCTGGGCCAAGCTCCCCGGAGCGCCGAAGGCCCGGCCCGACAACCAGCAGGACGCAGCCGCATGGCGCAGGTTCATCCAGGAGAAGGGCCTGGGCGAGAGCAACGGCGCGCGGGAACAGCTGCCGCGCCGCGAGGCGGAGATCGTGCGCCGCTACGAGATCGGCAACGAGCGCGCGGAATTGGAACTCGCCATCCGCCGGCGGGAGTACGTCACGCGCACGGAGGTGGTCGAGAAGGTCTCATTCGCGTGGACCG
>JAKQKQ010000170.1 GCA_029560585.1 Verrucomicrobiota bacterium
CGCGGGGAAGTCGCGAGAGCATGAATCGTCGGAATGTCCCGATATTCATGGAGGAGCGCCGTCATGGCCCATCCCAACGCACACCCCGTCATCGCCGTGCAGGGCGGTGGCGCGACCGCTGCGCCGACCCTGCTGGGGCAAGGCCCCGCCCGCATTCCCACCGGCGGCAAGATCCGCGCCGGCATCAAGGTGCTCACGAAGAAGGCCGCAGGAGAGCCCAAGGCCAGGGCGATCTACGAGCAGGGGGTGGCCGCCGGCCAGTCCTTCGAGCAGATCGAGCGCGCCATCAGCGAGGCCTTGCCCGATCTCAAGACGCCGCTGGTGCCGCGCAACGTGCCGTGGTTCACCGTGCGGGCGCAGGACTTCCCCAATCCCGAGATCGCCCGGGATATTCTGGACGCCTATGGCGAGGATCGGGGCGAAGGTCGGCGCCTGTATCGCTTCCCGGTGGTGTTCCCTTCCGACTACTGGCAGACCGTGATGCCGCACGAGCTGGCGGCCTGGGGCGCACACGACAAGCACTACTGGTCGCAATACTCGGCCGATGGCCGGGTGCGCCACTGCATGTGCCATGCCCCGGTGCCGGTCGATGAGACAGGCCGGCGCACGATCCGCCTCTTCGGCGGGCGCAAGACCATGATCCGCGAGGACAACAGCGGACTCTGCGAGCCCGAGGCCTGCCGCGAGTACCAGCAGCGCCAGTGCAACCTGACCGGGCGCTTCCTCTTTTTCATTCCCGGCATTCGCTCGATCAGCGCTTTCGAACTGCACACCAACAGCTTTTACGCGATGAACGCCGCGATCCAGAAGTTTGAAACCGTGGGCTTCCTGCGGGGCGGACGCATCTCCGGCTTCCTCGACCGGCAACGCACGCCGTTCTACCTGGCCAAGAAACTCATGGAGGTGGCCCATATCGACGAGCAGGGCAGGGCCGTGCGCGTACCCCAGTGGATCATCGACCTGGAGGCGCCGGTGGATGTGACGGCGTTGCTGCGCGACAACGAGGACACCGAGACGGCCCTCGTGCAGGCGCAACTGGCGACGCAGGTGCTGCAAGGGGATCGGGCCGCGGCCGACGCCGAACTGCCGCAGCCTAATGCCGCCGATGTGCAGGTTTCCACGGTGGTCAATGCACTGCCCGCCGAGGAGCCGCCGCTGCACGAAGGACGCCCCAGTTTCGAGCAACTGATGGCCCGCGTGCAGGCCTACGGGATCGTCCCGGAAAAGTACGTCGCCTACGCCGACCGGCGCTGGGGACGCGGCTGGAAGATCAATCCGAATGGGCGTGCCCGGGCCTGGGAGGAACTGGAACGCTACCGCAACGATCCGCAGGGCTATTTCGACAAGCTCGAAAGTGAACTGCGCCTAGCGTCCCAAGGG
>JAKQKQ010000214.1 GCA_029560585.1 Verrucomicrobiota bacterium
CGCAATCGGCACGCCCTACCTCGGCTCGCTGATCCGCCCTGACATGTTCATGGCCTACTACGCAATCGCCGGACTTGCGATGCTGGCCGCCCAATCGCACCGCCCGACGCGCCACAAAACACACTGAGCGGCGCCGGGACCCTCCCTGCCCCGCACCAACGCGCGCGCATTCCCCCGCACTTGGCGCTCCCCACATTCTCCCATTGCCGGCACGCGCCGACTCGCATCTGTTCAGGTCGCGCCGAAACGGCGTAGTCTCCGCCCTCCATCATGCCCCACCGCATCCTCATCGCAGACGATCAGAGTGACGTCCTCGAAGCCCTCCGGCTCCTCCTCAAAGTCGAGGGCTACCAAATCGAGACCGTCAAATCCCCCGCGGCCGCAATCAAGGCCATCGAGTCTTCCGACTTCGCCCTGCTCCTGATGGATCTCAACTATGCCCGCGACACCACCTCGGGCGAAGAAGGGCTCTCCCTGCTCGATAAAATCCAGACGCTCGACGCCACCCTCCCCGTCGTCGTCATGACCGCCTGGGCCACGATCGATCTCGCCGTCGAAGCCATGCGCCGCGGCGCCAAAGATTTTATTCCCAAGCCGTGGGACAACCAGCGCCTGCTCACCATCGTCAAGACGCAGATCGAGCTCGGCAGCGCACTCCGCGCCTATCGCCGCCTCGAAGAGGAAAACCAACTGCTTCGCGGCAAAGAAGGCCCCGTCCTCATCGCACAAGCCCCCTCGATGCGCCCGGTCCTGGAGGTCATTGCACGCGTCGGCCCGGCCGATGCCAATGTCCTCATCACCGGCGAAAACGGCAGCGGCAAAGGCATCGTCGCCCAGGCGCTCCACGCCGTCTCCAACCGCGCCTCGCGCCCACTCATCTCGGTCAACATGGGCGGCCTGCCCGAAGGCGTCTTCGAGAGCGAACTCTTCGGCCATGTCCGCGGCGCCTTCACCGACGCCAAGACCGACCGCGCCGGCCGCTTCGAGCTCGCCGACCAGGTCACCCTCTTCCTCGACGAAATCGGCAACATCCCACTCTCCCAGCAGGCTAAGATGCTGCGCACCCTTGAGCGCGGCGAGTTCGAGCGCGTCGGCTCCTCCAAGACACATCACGTCAACGTCCGCCTCATCTCCGCGACCAACGCCGACCTCTCCGCCGAGGTCGCCGCCGGCCGGTTCCGCCAGGATCTGCTCTTTCGCCTCAACACAATCCACATCCACCTGCCGCCCCTGCGCGAGCGCCGCGAAGACATCCCGCTGCTCGCCCAACATTTTCTCAAGCGCCACCTGGCCCGCTACCGCAAACCCATCACCGGTTTCGAGGAAGCTGCCCTCGACGCCATGCTCCGCTACGCATGGCCCGGCAATGTCCGCGAGCTCGACCACGCCATCGAGCGAGGCGTGCTCATGGCCCCCGCCAAGGTGATCCGCGCCGCCGATCTCGGCCTCAACGCCACCCAATCCACGCCGAGCCTCGACGAGATGAGCCTCGAACAAGTCGAAGCCTACCTCATCAAACGCACCCTCGCCCGACACGACGGCAACGCCCGCCAGGCCGCCGAAGACCTCGGAC
>JAKQKQ010000225.1 GCA_029560585.1 Verrucomicrobiota bacterium
TACATCCCGAATACAGACATAACGAGAAGCCTGACAGGCACCGTGAAGGGCGATGCCCGCATGCACGATTGAGCCACATCAGGAGAGACGGCAAAGTCGAACCTCACCAGCAGCCCAATTATGTCCGCTGCCATGAGGATCAGCGCGTCCAGCAGCAGATACCTGCGCTGAGATATCCGCCATGTCCTCGGAATCACCCTGCCACTCCCTTCCGTCGGCCTACCGCTCACGTCAAATCCTATCGAAAAGCCGCAATCGGGCCTGCCCACATCGTGTACCGGGCTGAGCCGCAAGCGCTATCTCTTGCTACTCGCGATGTTTGGACCTGCCATGTTTCTCTGACCGCGCTCTGTAGTACCCGGGATGCTCGGTCACGCTTTCAACTCCGGGCCCCACGTGCCTGGGGATCACGCCAAGTGTAGGCAACCCCAACACGGTTTCCACTTCTTCAGCCGACTTCATCGAGGTGTCGGCGAACTCCGTGACAAACGCCATTCCTACTCCCACGAACACGCCCAGCACCCCGGCGATGGCGGTGTTCAGGAGCTTACGGGGCTTCACCGGGCTGGTCGGAACCGCGGCAGGGTCAATCCGCCATATATCCGACGTCTGCATCTGCTCGGTGATACGCATCTCTTCGTATCTGGTCCTGAGCATTATGTATATCTGCTGCGCCACATCGAGGTCGCGGGTCACGCGCGCCAGGTCCAGTTCCTTCTGGGGCAGCGTTCCGAGCCGCGCCTCTTCCGCGGCGATCAGCTTTGCGAGCGCGTCCACCTGGGCTCGCGCCGACGCCATCTGCGTCTCCGCCTCGATGACCTGCTTCAGCAGTTCCTCCCGCATGGGGTTGGGGCTGGACACTTGTGTGCCGACCACCTTGGCGACTGCTGAGTTCAGGCTGGCCTTGGCCTCCGCCATCTCGGCGGCGATCTTGACGACCTCCGGATGCTGCTCCGTGTATTTCTCCCGGGCAGCGGCCAGCTTGATCTCCAGGTCCGCCAGACGACTGCGGTAGCCTGCCACCACGGGATCCTCCACGACTGTCTGGCTCGACACCACCGTGTCGGTCATGCCTCCGAGTTGCTCGCGTATCTTCTTCAGACGCGCCTGCGTCTCACCCAAAGAGACCTCGGCTTCGGCCTTCTTCGTCTCAAGGTCGACAATCCTCTTTATCTGCGCCTGCGCCTCAGCCGAAGGCTCAAGTATCCGCTTGCCCGACTTTAGAGCAAGCATCCTCTCCTCCGCCCCGCGCAGCTGGATGGTTGACACCTCCAGCTGGTCCGCAAGGTACTCCCGGGCAGTGCGCGTAGCCGCCTGGTTCATGTCCCGGTTGTGCTCGATCAGCACATCCACGAGCGCGTTGGCAAGATCCGCGGCCAGTTGCCTGTCGGCAAGCTGCACCTTCACCCGGATCGCGTCGGTTTGCGCTATGACCTGGGCCGTAATGGAGCTGCGCACATCGTCAGCGTCAACCGGGTCATGCTCCGGATCCAGCCCCACCCGGGCTAAGGCCCGGTCGACCACCGTGCGGCTCTTGAGCACCTCCACGTAGTTTCGGGTCATGTTGGCGCCCGAGCCCATCAACCCCAGATCTTCAATGGGCAGTGCAAAGTTACTGCCCTTGGAGTTGACCATGAAACTCGTCTCGGCCTCGTAGATCGGGGTCATCGCGGAGCTGACGAAATAAGCCACGATCATCGCGCACACAGTCAGCCCCACAACCAGCCAAGCTCGTTTCCATATCGTCTGCCACAGTTCCTGTAGACTGATCTCTTGCTCGTCCATGAGCGGCCCCCCGTTAGCGCGTAATAATCCCCTTGATCTGGTTGATGGCCGAGAGGATCGAGATAATCATGTTCCAATCTATCTTCTCAGAGAGCGGCACTATGATAATGTCGCCCGACTTGAGCTCGGGGTTGTTCCCCTTCGTCGGATCGATCGTCAGTGCTTTGGCCTTAGCGTCGCCCAGCGCTATCTGAACCGCCTGGTCGCCCGAGTAGACCATTACCCGGTCGAGCCGCGCGGCTGCCGTCGGCCCTCCTGCCATCGCCAGACCCTCGATGAACTTCATCCCGGTCTTGTAGTCGTACAGACCCGGTCGCGCCACCCCGCCCATCACCGCGATCTTTCGATTGGCCTCCGGGACGAACACCACGTCCCCGTCTTCCAGACACGCGGCTTCGGCCTGGGGAACGCCTCCCCTGAGCAGGCCGTCTACGTCCACTTCGAACACGCGGCCCACGCCCTCGCCCCTCCGCGTGATGACCACTCGGGCGCCGTCGCCCGCCTGAGCCAGACCCCCAGCGGCGGATATGGCGTCTAGGATCGTCGCGCCCCTGCGCAGCTCCACCTCGCCCGTTCGGGCGATGTGCCCCGCAACCTGCACCCTGATCCGCCCGGACGGGACAAACAGAATGTCGCCTGGAGCGAGCCCCGGGTTGCGCTTGACGTCGCCTTCGAAGGCCAAGCGGTCATCGGCCACCTCGAGGCGCAGGGCGTCCTCCACGCGCTCCCCGCGGTAGAGCCGCACCCGAGCGAGGTCCGCCTTGGCGGACGGCCCTCCGGCCATCGCCATGACCTCCATCAAGGTCATGCCCTCGGCGTAGGCATACACCCCCGGTCGTGCTACCTCGCCCATCACCGCCACCTGCTGACGGGTATCGGGTATGAACACCACGTCGCCGTCGGAGATGGTATGCCCCACGTCGCCGCCGCGCAGCGCCTGATCGAGATCGACCGTGGCCGACGGCCCCGACTTGCCCGCCGGGATCACAAGCACCGACCGCCTGTCGGCGCCCAGCGCCACACCGCCCGCAGCCGCCACCGCGTCGATCACACGCGATCCCACAGGCAGCTCATACGAGCCCGGCCTGGCCGCCCGACCGATCACGCTCACATTCATCATCCGCGACCCCACGGTCACCACATCTCCGGGATTGATCCGCGGGTTCTCGGTTACCTTGCCAGAGAACAGTACCTTCCCGCGCCCCAAAGGTTCAGTCGTGCCCGCTGCGAGCGCCCCGTCCTTGTAGACGGTCACGCTCTCCAGGGACGCCCTCGCGGTCGTTCCGCCGGCTGCGGCAATCGCGTCTAGGAGCCTGGCCTCACGCGGGAGCTTGTATGCCCCGGGCCGAGCCACCTCGCCCAGCACCAGCACCTGCCCTTGGGCCTCCGGGACGAAGATCACATCTCCATCGGCGAGCAGCGCTGGCGGCTCAGAATCTGCAGCTGCTCCGCCGGCGCTCGGCCCCGCATTCGCGCCTCTGATTGCGGCCTCCAAGTCCACCGTCAGAACCTCGGACTTCGTCGCGTCCGGCGCCGGCTTGCGCGCTACCGAGATTCGCGCGGCATCTGCATCGGCGCGGGTACCGCCCGCCGCGGCGACCGCATCCACCGCGGACGCGCCCGGCTGCAGTTCAAACGTGCCCGGCCGCGCCACCGCCCCGATTACATTCACCGTGATCATCCGGCTTGCGACCACGATCACATCGCCCGCCCGGGCCTCGGGGTTGTCCATCGCGCCTTCAGCGAGAGCCCGTTTTCCAACGTTTACTGACATATACTGCGGTTCTGACAATATTCCTTCACGATATACCGAAATTTCTTCCAAGTTGGCCTTCGGTGTTGCCCCGCCAGCGGCTGCTATCAAATCGAGCGCCCGAGCGCCCCTGGTGAGCTTGTAGGATCCCGGCCGCGCTACCTCGCCCAGCACCAGAACCTGCCCGGGCACAGCCTCCGGCACGAACAGCGCATCCCCGTCTTCCAACAGAGGCGGGGGAGCCATCGGCGCCTTGGCCGACGGTTTGCCCGACGCCTCTCCCTGCAACTCCCGGGCGTCAAGCACGGACGTCACGTCGATCTCCAGGGAGAAAGCGCCTTCGCCCGTCTTGCGTGCAAGGGTCGCGCGCGTTCCGTCGCCGCTGGACGTCACTCCGCCCGCCGCGGCTATCGCGTCAAGGGCCGTCGCCCCGCGCCGCAGCACTACCTGTCCCGGCCTTGCCACAAAGCCCGCAACATACACCCGGACTTCCGCTCCGGGCACCACTATCACTGAACTTG
>JAKQKQ010000228.1 GCA_029560585.1 Verrucomicrobiota bacterium
ACTCGTCGCGCAGCCGGCCGTGGAAGCTCTCCACGAACCCGTTCTGCCACGGGCTGCCCGGATCGATGTAGATGGTCTTGATCCTGTTTTCGGCCAGCCAGCGCTGCAGCTCGTTGGCGATGAACTCCGGGCCGTTGTCGCCGCGCGGGTAGGCCGGCGCCCCGTGCGCCGCGATCGCCCGCTTGAGCCACTCCAGGACGTCGGCAGAGCGAAGGGCCCGGTCGGCCCGCAGCACGTGGCACTCCCGGGTGTATTCGTCCAGGATGGTGAGCGTCTTCAGCGCCCCGCCGCGCACCGTCGCGTCGGCGACGGAGTCCCAGCTCCAGACGTGGCCGCGGTGCTCCGCCTTGGTCGGCAGGCCCAGATAGCGGCATGCCGCACGCCCGGAACACATCCCTTCGGCCACCACCCCCCTGACCGCCTGTCGCCCGTGGGCCGGGCTCACAATTTTTTTTCGCACGCCGCCTCCAGAACCCGGTTCTTGAGCAGCGCGTCGGCCAGCAGCTTCTTGAGCTCCAGGTTCTCCCGCTCCAGCTCCCTGAGCCGCCGGGCCTCCCGGATCTCCATCTGCCCGAACTGCCGCTTCCACCGGTGGAAGCTCACCTCGCTGATGTTGTGGGCCCGGCAGACCTCGGTGATCGCCTTGCCCCCGTCCGCCTCCCGCAGGATGCGGATCTTCTCCTCAGTCGTGTAGCGCTTGCCTTTCATCTCGTCTGGTTCCTCCTCGGCCCCAGACTAACATCTCAGGCGGCTCGAAAAAGCGCGGTCACGTCAGAGCCATCACCGCATCGCAGATACCCGACGTGCTGGAGGAATGGAGGCACCCGGAACATGACGCCTTCCGGCCGCGGAATGCGTGGTCGCTATTCAACGCCTTCACCGGCGTCTACCGCGAAATCAACCCGCACACGACCCTGCGCAGAGGAGAAGCCCTACACGGCCTCTTCGACGCGGTCGTCGGGATGTCGTGAAACAAGGGAGAGCCCTTGCACCGCGTGGCGCGGGGACTTTCCTTTAGATGGCAGCGGCCATTCGAGGGCCTCGCGCATCCACTCCCGTGGGTAGCCCCACATGTCCCGACACAGGCCCCTGGCCCACAGAACTGCGGCGATCTTCCAGACCTGCGGCAACTACCTGCCCCCGAACTGTTTTGCAACACATCGGCCAAAGAACAGCCGGAAGGCAGCCATGATGAGAATCGCCGATGCGACGGTCCAGCAACTCACGACGAAAATCTGGCCCGGGATGAAAGTCTGAAACCTCTTCTCGATCAGGCCACCCGACATCACACGACCGCCATTGCCTTTCTGGGCCTCGACAAGGTTCACCATGACATGGGCCACGTATTGGCGGGAAAAGAACCCCTCGTAGGAATAGACCCCGGATACCGGCGCGGTGAAGGTCAGATCGTACTGATACTCGGTCTCGCGTTTCAACTCTTCGTCCGACTTATCCTTGTTTTCCTCGCTCTTCGTGATGGTCAGGATGTTCGCCCCCACCGCGTGCAGTTTGCTCTTCACCGCGGTATGGAGCACCTTGTCGGCGTAGCCGTCGCAGGTGGTGAACGTGTCCACGTAAACGTTCTTGTTCGCGTACTTGGTCCAGTCGATCTTGCCAAGGGCCTCATTGAGTCCCCCGAGGAGGAGGACCTCGTGGATCCCGTTGGGACTCACCAGATCGATGGTGTTTTCCATGAGCAGGCGCGGCTCGTCATCGATGCAACCTGTCAGGGCAACGGTGACCAGTGCAAAGATGGGGAGCCGGACGGATGTTCTCAGATTTGCTTTCATATGTGTGCTTCTACCTGCCCCCTAATCGTCGGCCGGGGCGAGCTGATTGCGTGATATTCAAAGCTTTAGACTTGGTTCGACCACAAATGACTGGTATCATCGTTGCGTCCGACGAGAGAATCAGCAATGAGAGGGTGCCATGACACGCCAACGCCAGAAAAAGGACCGCAACAACACACTGGTTGAGGCCGCGAGCCACCTGGGGCGTGCAACAAATTTAGAGGAACTCATCGACTGGTTGCTGTCGGCCGTATGCCGACAATTCCGGTGCAAGGCGTGCTCGATCTCCACGGTGGACGAGGCCACGGGCGATCTCTTGCTTCGAAGTTCAGAGCCCGATTTGCGCGATGGTCCGCCCATCCGAATACCGAGGGGAAAGGGTATAGCGGGCAGGGTTTTCGCCACCGGAGAACCGGACAACACCGCAGATGCGGGGGCTGATCCCGAGCACTACACCAAGGTACAAGAGCGGGCACGATCTGGCACTCGAGCCATGATGACGGTGCCGCTGATGGACGGGAACCGGCGGCTCGGGGTGGCACAAGCCCTTAACCCAATTGGCCGAGGCCGTCGCAAGTTCCGACCGAAAGAACTTGAGATCTTCGAGGCCTTTGCCGGGCTGGCAGGGGTCACGTTGTGTCGGATCGAGCATCAGCGTCAGGAGATCCGGAATGCCGAGTTGCGTCGAGAATTGCGAATCGCCGCAGAACTGGTCGAAGGGATTCTGCCACCGAAGGCCGGGGTCTTCGCCGGGATCGGCTACAGGGCGTTCGTGCTACAGGCCAACACCGTCGGGGGGGACTTCTTCATCGCGGAGGAGACCGCCAGCGGAATCCGATTCTTCGCCCTGGGCGACGTCTGCGGACACGGGATCCCGGCGGCCATCGACATGGCCCGTGTGTCCACCGTGATCCACGGGCGCTTGCCAGAATTGGATCGCATGGGGCTGGCACCCTGGACCTCCAGCCTGAACGACGTGCTGCAAGGTATGGTTCAACAGTGCCGATTCACCGCCGCCATTTTCTTGGCAATCGGGCCGAAGACCGTCGAGCTTGTCATCGCCGGCCACCGGCCACCGCTCCTGTGGCTTCGGCCCGATGGCACTACACTGGGTCTAATTCCCCAGAATCCACCGCTCGGCGTGCGCTCAAGCACTACCTGGAGTGCCCTATCGGTTCCTCGCAAGACTTTCCACACGTGCCTTATGATGTCTGATGGGATTTTCGAGCGCCGGAATACAAGCGGCCAGTTCTTCGAGGACTTTGCCTGGCCCCTTCCCTCCAGAGACCGCACTCCGACCGTCGAAGACTTCGAAGCATTTCTGGATGTGTTTCAGGATTTCGCGGCTGGAGGCGCGCTACAAGACGATGCAACCGCCCTCTGGATATCGGTTGAGCCGTCGGACCCCGCCGGGTAAGTCCTTCACGGATTTCCCTTGTGCGCCAGTAGACCGCCAATAGTCTATGCATCATCGGCTCAACGACAGGGCGATCGACGCAGGGCATGGCAACAAGTCGCACCCAAATAGAATGGGCTTGTCTCATCACCGACGGTGGTACCCCCGCAACTATCCTAGATGAATTCAGGATAGGCCGCGATCGAACGAACGACCTCCAAGTGGACTGTGCCGACGTTTCCCGCCACCACGCCATCATCCGCCGACATGGCCGAAACGAATACCGGATCTTCGACCAGAACAGCACCAACGGCGTCCGCGTAAACGGCGCGCTCCTCGCCCGCCCAAGACGCTTGGCGGACGGTGATCGTATCACTATCGGCAGGGCGTGCTTCCGTTTCCGCCAATCCAGCAGCGAAGATCGAAAAGGGCCATCTTCATCCGCCGCCGGATCCCAGATCACAGAAAGGCACATCGAAACCCATGCCTGCTGGTTGCTTATCGCCGATATCGAAGGCTACACGAAACTCAACCAACACCAGCCTCCCGCGAATGTCCGCCGTCTTTTCGAATCTTGGATCAGGCGAAGCGATAGTATTCTCGAAGAGCATGATGGCGTCTTGATCAAGTTGACCGGCGATGGCTTCCTCGCCTACTGGCACGATCACCCAGATGTCCGGCCCGGCATCGCCGCCGCCCTCGAAAAGCTGCGTGAGTTCCAGAAAGAAGAAGACCCGAAATTCCGAATTGCCGTCCACCTGGGTACCGCTTCCTTCGCCGGTCGCGTCGGTGGCGATTTCATGATCATGAGCCCAGATGTGATTTTCGTCTTCCGCATGGAGATGCTCGCCAAGGCTTTGCGCGCCCCCCGCATCATCAGCGCCCCCGTCGCCCGCATCCTAAAACACCACATGCCCGTCAGATATCTTGGCACACGCTCCGTCCACGGCTTCGGTCGCAAATTCGGCTTCCACGCCTTTTGATCCGCGGAACGTGTAACTGGTCCACAGGGTGCAGAATCCTAACCCCGCAGCACAACCGCTTTGTCCATCGCCATGCTGCCCGCCTCCAATCCGACCTGCGCCCCTTCGCTAGTGCCTGTCAGTAAGCCTTGATCTACTGGCGACGCTCGTCCTACCGACAACCCGTCGTCCGCACACGTCCCGCGCGAACAGCGCCACGGGGCCATAAACGCGCTGCAAGAGCCGCCCAATATCCGGCTCAATATATCCTGCTTCCCCCTGCCTTTCATTTCCGATACACGTTTCTCAAGGAGATGCTCGTTTCCGGGTGTTGGCACTGAGGTCGTGCGCACGGCGCCCGCAGAACGGTTTCCTGTCACCGCATGCCGTTGAACGTCTGCGCAGCCTGCAATCACGCATACAACAGCGATGAGGGAGATCGCTGTCCCAAGTGCGGGCACGATGTGCGCGGGCGCGATTCCCATCACGATGGCTCTGAATTAACAACGCTCCTGATCGAGCCATGGGGTTTGGTGAAGCGGCTCTCACCAGTGTCATCATCGGCCCTTTCCAGGGTATTCAGGGGTGAGATGGGAGGGCGCGACGTGTGCGTCAAGGTGCCCCCTGCTTCACGGAGCACGGCGGGCCGCGCCGTCCAACACTCCCTCGGATACTATCGGCAAGAGTGGTATTCTGAAACACGTGCCTTCGCGTGGAGTGGCATGATTGAGGAGGATTTGCCAGCGGATGTCTGTGGACGCCTGATCGCGGCACAGGCCGCGATCCTCAAACGCGTCGGCCCACACTGGAACCACGAGCCCATTGGGCTCGGGAACGCCACGATTGATGGGTCCGCCTGTCCCGTATTGCTCATGAATGCCTATCAGGGTCAGACCTTGAACAGTTTCGCCCCCGAGAGACGACGAGAGATCTTCCCAACCCTCCTGCCCGCGCTTTGGGACGCATTGAGCCATTGCCCCCATGGCGATCTCAAGGATGACTCCATTTTCTTAGACTCCGGGGAAAGATTCTTCCGCATCCTCGATCCGGGCTCGCTGGTGAGGGACGACCGCCCGGGACCAACGCGCTCCAATAACTTCGAACTCCGCTTTGCGACCAACCTGGCACACTACCCCGTGCTTTGCCCCGAGTTCGGTCCCGGGCCACCTCGGGCTTTTTCGGGCACCCTTTACGATCTACTACTACACCGCGGTGGGGGACCGTTCTTCATGGACTTGCCCTTCGACTGCGTCGCGGAACGCACGGATTCTTCTGCCCGACCCTCGGCGAGCGACCTTCTGGCCCTAGGCCTGATATACCTGTCATATCTTGCCCCAAATGCTCTTGAACCACTCAAAGCCGTCTTCGGCCCACATCCCATGTGGTCGTTTATGGGATTCGATGCCCCCGCGGGCTGGCCCAAGATGCGACTGCGGTTACTCTCTGCCCTGCAGGGCGGGTTGCTGGAGGATCTGCTGCCCTCCTCCCAAGCGCGACCCGGCCAACGCGAACTCTGCATTCGGCTCCTGACGCTCCGTATCGATTGCCAGGAAACACTCATGACGCTCGTGCAGCAGGCGGCATGAATCCAATTTGCGGCGATCCCGCAGAACGCGGTCCACTGACCACATCGATGCTCAGTTGGCGAGGCCGCCCTCGATGGCCTCCCGCTTTGCGCGGACCCGCTCGTCGGCGAGGACATCGGGCGGGGATGCCAGTATCAGCATGAGTGCGTCAGCGGGCCTCCCGGCCGCCTTGATCCGCGCGACCTGTTCCAAGAGAGTATCGACGGATCGCAAGGGTGCCGGGCCATCCGAGGCATCGGTTACCACTAGAAACTCTCGCGTCGCCTTCGCGGCCGGAACACCGGACACCGGCTCGACCGTCAGCCGGTAGCGCACCCCCGGTTGGAGCGGCTTCGAGTCCAGCCCGGAAAACGGCATCGGAGATCGCGACACGATCGCTGTGGTCGAGGGCGGCGGGGCGGAACCCGGATCAGCCAATTCGATTCGAACCCGACAATCCCCGGAAGTGGGCAGCCGCCAGACAAACCAGGGCCGCGTGAAACCCGTGGTATCGCCCGGTGCCATAAGCCCAAGCTGCTCCCCCGCATCTTGCCCCTGGGTTCTTTTTCCCACCCTGTAACCCGCCACGTCTTCTAGTTGACCTTGGAATACGCGCCCCGACAACTTCACCGAATCTCGGCCTGTCCCATCTCCAGCACCCGCGACCATCCCCGGCTGTTGCTCCCCAGAACACCACCAGAATGCGCTGGTCGCCAAAATGAGGACCGCCGCGCCCGCCAAGGCCACCCGAGGCACCCATGTCGGAAGCGCTCCGCCGGCCCCCCTCCCACGCCGCCGCTTCCCCATCTCTCGCGACACGGTTTCTCGAACCCGATCAAGCCTTGCCACGACATGCCCAGGGATTTTGTCGCTCCGCGGCGACGGCTTCACCCGCGATGTGTACGCGCGGGATACGACGCTCGCCACCGCCCGTAGACGTTTCAACTCCTCGCCGGCATCCGAGTCACGGAGAAGCAAGAGTCGCAAGCGCAGTCGGTCCAACCAACCCGTCTCACCCAAGGCTGCCTTAGCCAGCAATTCTCCGCGATCTCTCATGTGATCCCCCCTATGTGCCTCCGCGCAACCGTCGAAGGTTCGGCCTAAGCACCAAGAAAGCCCTCCTGAAGCGGCTCAATACCGTGCCCAGTGGCATGCGGCGCTTGCGAGCGATCTGGCTCGTGGTCAGCCCCAGCACGAACCGGTCTTGGAACAGTTCCGGGTCCGGGGACGGCAATCGCCCGATGATGCCCAGCAACTCCTCCAAGCTGAACTCCGGACAGTCCGGTTCGGCAAACCGAACATCCGGCGAGTGCCCCTTCTCGGGCTCACGCTCTTCGGGTCGACGCATCCGATAACGGATGTAGTCCACCACACGATTCCTGGCGATCGCCTTGGTCACATTAACCAGATCGTCAAAGGACCGAATATTATTGAAGGAATTTGTGGTCGGTCGCAGGACCTGCGGAACGACCTCATCCGCAAGGATATCCGCGGCAATATCGTCGATATCGTGCGTCTCGGGGAACATCAGTTTTGAGCGGATTACCCCCACCGCCGCCCGCCAAAGAATCGGGTAGGCCGCTTCCCAAGCGGTTTGCTCGTTGGCGCGCAGCGCCTTCAAGCTCGGCAGCCCATCGTCCACTCGCTCTAGTCATTAGTCCAAGTCCCAGAAGAGTCACGTCATTTCCGTGGCGCCCATATCACATAGGCCCAAACTGTCATCACCCCCTCCGCCCCTGGGTCCGAACTCGCTCACGGCATGCGCCACGGCTGCATGAAAAAACACGGCCACTCAAGAATCCTGCATTGTCACACCGCCGCCCAACGATTACCGTATCGATGCGCGCCGAAAGCAGTCTTGTTTCGGATGTGAAGAACATGGGGACCATAGGATCCGGGCCGACCGGCCGCGCCGACAGAGTATTTTTCCTTGGCTATAAGAACGGCACGCATACGATTAACTTCAGAACAGTATCCATGGGAGGTTCTGCGATGGATTACCGAAGTAGCTGTGGACCTCAGTCCAAAATGGCCCCACTCATCGCGGTCGCGCTCTGCTGTGTCACCTTCGCCCGTGCAGAAATCCGCCCCCTTTCCACCGAGTTCCGGCGGGAATCGGCTCTCCGAGCCACCCTTGCGATCTCGTTCGGCACGACAGAAGGTGCCGAGGTCAAAGAGGTATCGGCCAAGGGGGGCGACCGTATCCTCGATGCTACGTTCGCACCGTTTGAACCCGCCAAAGACGGTAAAAGCGCCTACCTGTTTCTTGTCGACACCAGCGACCCAAATCGCGCCAAGACCCTGGCAAGCAACAAGAAGTGGTTGGCGGAAATCATCAAGAAAGCCGGCCCAGAGCGGCTCATCGCGCTATACGCCTTCGACAGCGAGCTCCGAGAAATCCTGCCTTTTGGTCCTCCTCCGACCGATGTTGAGAAGAAGCTGGCGCCGCTCAAAGCCGCTGGCCAAGCCACCGAGCTGTTCCGCTCGGTCATGGAGGGCGCCAGGCGCCTGTCTGAAGTCAAGGCCACGCGCAAGGCTCTAGTCGTCATCTCCGATGGGAAGGCTGAGGATCAACCCTATTACTCAATCACCAACGCCGTGGCCGAGGTCGCGAATGCCGGGCTCGTGCTCATCGCGATCGGGATCCCCGAGTCGCCGTCGGAGAAACCGGCGCTCCAGAGCCTCCGCTCCCTGGCCGAGAACACCGGTGGAATCTTTATCGATGCCAACATTGACAGCAAGACACCCAAGGACGAGGACACCGCACGTTTCTTCCGCTTCCTAGAAAGCGGTGGAACCGCCTCCGTCAAGCTGCCGCGTTTTTCGGGAGCCACGACGGTCACCCTAACCGTGACAACCGCAGATGGCCGCACCTTCCCACTCGAGAGAACCGTCCAACCGATGCCGTTGCCAACCTGGCTCTGGCTTGTCGTCGGCGGCCTCACTTCGGTTTTCATCACATTCCTGATCCTCGTTAACCTCCGACGGCGCTCCAGCGATGGTCCGGACCGACCCACCCTCGCGACGCTTGAAGTCCTCGACGGCGACGAACCTCGCTCTTTCGCGATCACTTCACCGGCCGTGCGGATCGGCCGCGGCAAGCGATGCGAAATCCGGTTCAGAAATGACTCCGTGTCTGAAACCCATGCGGAGATCATCTGCGACCGAGATGGCACTTTCGCCCTCACGGACCTGGGTTCCAGCAACGGCGTCAGTGTCAACGGCGACAAGGTTGAGCATTTCAACCTGAAAAGTGGAGACACCATAAAAATGGGCGACTTGATCCTGCGCTTCACGCAGCACCCCGACGGTCCAGGCGCGAAACCAAGCGCCCAGACGGTTCGCCGCAAGTGACAACCATCGCCGTCCCATGCCATGAAAAAGCTGGTTCGCAACGATGACGGGGAGGTCCGCGAAATCGATGTGCCCACGACATCCTACCCTTCGTCCCGTCGCCACTTCCTCGTGGGGCGCAACTCCCAATGCCACATCCGAATCCCGAAGACTTTTGACTCGATCAGCAATCGGCACCTCATCATCGAAATCCTCGATGATCGCCACTATCGCATCGTCGATCAGGAGAGCGCCAACGGCACCGAGTTCTTCGACCGCCAGATGCGCAAATGGGTTTCTGTCACCGACCCCGTCAGAGTGCGAGGCGACACCCCCCTCCGCCTTGGCAAGAAATTCAAGACATCCATCGACGAACTCCTTTCCAAATACCGCGCCGAAAGCCGCGGCGACGCGCGCTCCGACTCCGAATCCATCATCATCCGCGATGACGATGGAAACGTGCGGCGCCGCAGTTCCCGCAAGAAACCGCCATACACCACATGACACGCAGTGATCCCAGCAGGCAGAGACCGGTGGTCGCCGTCATATGCATCGTCGCGGCCGCACTCTTTCTTCTTATCCTCAATCTCCTGCCCCTGCCCGGCTCTTTCAGCAGGGTATTCCTCGGCAACGCCGTGGACGGCACGATCCATCCCTTCTCGATCCAAAATTTCACCTGGCTCGCCTTCTTCATCGCGCTCGGCGAACTCTGGGTGAGACTGCTTTACGGCATGGACGAGGAGCGCGAGGTCCGGCGCGGCCATCTCCCCGCCGGCAACGAGATGCTCCGCCCCTCGGACCTGGGCCCCATCGTCCGCAGGGTGCGGGAGAAATCCCTCGAGGATCTCTTCCTGCCGCGTCTCGTCCTCCGCACCGCCTTCCAGTTCCAGGCGTCCCGATCGGTCGCCCAAGCCAGTGATGTCCTTAAGTCCAGCCTCGATCTGCTATCGCACGAGATCGATCTGCGCTACAACATGGTGCGCTACCTCGTCTGGCTCATCCCCACCCTCGGGTTCATTGGCACCGTCGTCGGCATCTCCGGCGCCATGGGCGTCGCCACCAAGGAAGGCGCCGAATCCCTCGACAAGGTCACCGCGGAACTCGCCGTGGCCTTCGACACCACCCTGGTCGCCCTCCTCCTATCCGGGGTCGTCGTCTTCCTCATGCACCTCATCCAAGAAAAAGAGGAAAGGGCCCTCAATTCGGCAGGGCAATACTGCCTCGATAACCTCATCAACCGCCTCTTCGAAAAGCAGGAGAACTGAGCCATGTCACCCATCAAACACCGCGACGACGACGATACGGAACCTTCGCTGCCCACACGCATCATCCGCCCAGGCCCCGAAGACCCCTCGATGCACCGCCCCGGGGCCCAAGATACCGATGACGATGATGAGACCGGCACGGTGCCGCTCTCTGAAGACTCCGCCGAGGCCGAGACGAAAACTCACAAGAAACCGAAAGTGGTCGGCAGGCAATCGGATTCGGAATCTTTCGGTTCATCCGGTGGTCCCACCATACTCGTGGGTCCCAATATCCCTAAGCAGCACTTTGAGCTTCCCACTGGCTGCCTGTTGATCGTGCGCGGGAAAGGTCGCGGGAAGATCCTCCCGATACCCAGGGAAACGAGCACCGTAGGCCGCGGTGAGGATCAGCGAATCCGTATCGACTTTGGCGACAACAGCATCAGCGCTCACCACGCCACGGTCAGCTATGATCCGCCGGGCCACAAGTTCTGGATCGCGAACGCCAGCGGAAAAATCACAACGCGTGTCAATGGCGAATCCGCGTTGACCCAGCGTGAACTCAAGTCGTTCGATGAAATTCAAATAGGCAATACTTATCTCAAGTTCTTCCCCTTCTGCGGAGAGAACTTCGACTGGGAGCGGGAGATCGGCAAAGAAAAGGCCCCCTGACCACCACCAGCGCGATGGTGTCTGCCCGGCTCACGCTATTGCCCCCTGAGATGGACCCCGGAGAGAAAGCGGTGCCCGCCACGAAGCCCACCTTCGGCCAAGGGTCGGGCGCGGGCTTGGAGGTCGAGCGTGACTTCGCCTCGCGGTCGGTCATTGGCGAGCGGCAGGAGCAGGAAGACTATTGCGCGTTCTGCCCGGACCCGACGGGCACGACGGCGTCCAGTCTCCTCATGGTCCTCGCCGATGGCATGGGTGGGACACAGGCAGGCGCGGAGGCCAGCCGCATCGCTGTGACCTCCTTCATCAAGGAATTCAACCGGGCTGACGGCTCGATCCGCGACCGTCTGCTCGTTGCCATCCACGCCGCCAACGGGGCCATCGAGGAGCGTGTCGCGTCGGACCCCGAGCGCTTCGAGGGCATGGGCACGACGCTCGTGGGTGCGTCTGCCTCCCCAGCGGGCATCGAATGGGTGAGCGTCGGCGATTCGCCGCTCTTTCACTGGTCCCGCGGGAAAAAGGCCCTCCGGCGGATCAACGTGGACCACTCCGCCAACGCATCCGAAGAGGGCGGCGTCGGCGACTCCAGGCGCAAGAAGAAGCGGAGTTCGAGGCTCCGCTCCGCCCTGGTCGGCGGCGACATCCGCCTGATCGATGTCTCTGACAATCCCCTGCCCTTCGCGGATGGAGACATCCTCCTCGCCGCGAGCGATGGGATTCTCACCATGTCCGTCTACAAGATTGGCGACAAGATCGAGGTCAACCGCAACGAGCCCGCCAGCCGCATCGCCGCAGCCCTCGTGACCGCCGTCCGTGCCCACCGCTACGAGCACCAGGACAATGTGACGGTGGCCGCCATCCGCCTCGACGCCATACGGGGCGCCGCTCCGCCCACCGATCGGGAGTCACCATGAGACGCATCCAGCGCGGTGTCCCCATCTTCGGCCTCTCCCTGATCGACCTCTTCGCCTGCGCCACCGGCGCCTACATCGTCATCGCCTTCGTCCTCTGGCCCTACTACCTCAAGAGCGGCCAGCTCAAGGAATCCCTCACCCAAGCCACACAGCAGACCGCCGCACTCCGTGCGGCCGCACAGGCCGCACGGGCCGAAGCCGCGCGCCAGGCCAGCCGAGCCGCCCAGTTCGAGGGCGAAAACCGCCGCCTCATCGCCGATAACCAGGCCCTCAACCAGCAACTCGACGAGGCCCGCCAAATCGCCTTCCTCGGTATCACCACTAAGGCAAAACGCCTGATCCTCCTCGTCGACATGTCCGGTTCCATTTCGGAGAACGGCTATACCCCCATCATGCAGCGCGTCCTCAACCAGATGATCGATATCGTCGACGAGGACTACTGGATACAGATGATCGGCTTCCGCGCTCCCAGCCAAAGGAATGTGAGCCTCTACTCCTGGTTGCCCGAGGGCCGTCTCGCTGCGATGACCGGTGCCATGAAAACCCAGGCCAATGCATGGATCGCCGGCCTCGGCGCGCAATTCGGCGGAGGCACACCCACCGGCTTCACACTCAACAAGGCACTCGACTACTCCGATGCCCAAGCCATTTTCCTCTTCACCGACGGCGAACCCACCGACGCCCCGAAGGACGCCATTGTCAACCAGGTCACAGCCCGCAACGCCGGCCGAGCGGAAATCCACTGCGTCGCCATCGGCAACTACTCCACCCAGTTCCAGCTCCAGCAGTTCCTCATCCCCCTATCCGCCCAAAACCGCGGAGAGTTTATCGGCGTCACGCGGTAGATCCATCCCGCATGAGGGCCGCTGCACGGAAAGACACTGCCGTCACCCTCTGTGAATGCAACAACACGCCTCTAAAGGTTCTGGGAAGGCAGTCTTGGCACGGGGACCGAGAAGACGTGTTCCCTCCGATTGACCACGATGTACAAAATCGCAATGCGATCAATTGCCCCGTTATCCCTCGAACCCAGATAGCCGAGCGATCGAGGATATCCCCAAGCCCTTGAGAGGAAATGGACAACATCGAATCGATGATGCGGCACGAAGCAATTGTGCGTCTCCACCACACGACCCTTTGGCATCCTGATTCCGCACCCCCTGCCGAAAAAAGACCTCCCAACTTCTTCTGCCAGATCACTCGGAACGCAATCGGTTTCATTTCGCCGCACTCTCATATCCTACTTCCGCTGGCAGAGGAAGACCACGAGATCCTCCTTTCCGCCGCGCACACGATCGCCGCGAGCAACGGCGAATCCGTAGGAAGCGATGCCGCCATGGGCAGCAACATTACCCACCTCACCACGGAAATCTCCTGGCTCTATGTCCAGAAACACTCCACCCTGACATTCAATCATTCCGCATCATACCGGGAATCTGAACCCACGACTTCGCACGCCCTGATCAGCACACCGTTCTCTCTCCTCTCAGACAGCCTTGCCCCCTATTGAGTCCTGTATAAAAGAGTGAACTATGCGAGGACTCATGTATATTCTCGGCATGGGTTTCGCACCTGGCACGAAGATCGATCCGAAGGAGTTGGAGAGGCGGCGGTTGAAGGCGGCCCGGCTGTTCGAGCGCGGGCTCGGCCCCTCCGAGATAGCGCGCAGGCTGAAGGTGTCCTGCCAGTCGGCGTGCCGCTGGTGGGCTAAGCTGCGCGCCGGTGGCAAGTCCGCCATTGGGGCACAGCCGTGGGGCAGGCGGTCGCTCTTGAGCGACGCGCAGCTGCGGGACCTGGAGCGGTCGCTGGTGGAGGGTCCCGAGAAATCGGGCTACTCGACCCCGCTCTGGACAGCGGCGCGCGTGGCCGATCTGATCCGGCGCAAGACGGGGGTGCGCTATCACACCGACCATATCTACCGGCTGCTGGCCAGGCTGGGCTGGAGCTGCCAGCGTCCCAGCGGCCGCGCCCTGGAGCGCGACGAGGCCAAGGTGCGCCGCTGGAAGCGCCGCGAGTGGCCGGCGCTAAAAAAAGAGGCCATCGCCGAGGGGCGCGCGATCGTCTTCGTCGACGAGAGCGGCCTGAGCCAGCGCCCCCACCAGGTGCACACCTGGAGCCCGCGCGGGCAGACCCCGGTGCTCCAGCACGCGTTCAACTGGAAGAGCTTCTCGGTCATCGCGGGCATCACGGTGTCTGGCGACAATTAAAACTGGGCTCCGACGACAATTAGCGAACCGCTGGTCCCCCGCGGACTGAACCCTCCCAGCCCTGGCGCATCTCAGGTCACGAAAGACTTTTGAAACTCTTCCTGCCGCCAAATACGGCTACACTTCCGATTGCCTATTCCTCGCCACCGCCCGCGATGCTGACGTCTACATCGAGCGGGAATAAATGCCCACCACACAAATCCGCATCGGCAATGCTGAGAGCCGCTCCACCTCCGGAGCGTCACCAGCAACTCAACGGAAGTGCCCCAACTTCTGTTCCGCGAAGCGCAGCCCTTCCATGAGATCCGCCTGTTGCGTACGGGCGAACTCGGCGCGCAGCACGACCACAGCCTCTCGAAGTTCTCTCTCAGCACCTTGCCGGTCGCCAAGTGTCTCAAGGACTTCAGAATATAACACCCGAGCAAAACCTAACTGCCCGACCACCGCCCAGTTCCTCTCCGCCTTCTTGTCATTCACCAACTTATCAAACATCTTGATCCCCTGATCGCATAGCCGCACAGCAGCACGCGATCCCCCAACACTCTGAGACAAACAAGCCGCGTTGATGTAGGTAGTTGCTAAGATGTGCGCATACTCACTCCGGCCCTCCTTATTCACCAAACTCTCGAAAAGCCTAATTGCCCTGTGGTATAGGCACACTGCGCTTCCACTCAAATGTACCTTTCGAAGCGCGTCTGCCTTCTCCGCGCACGTTCTGGCAAAGTGCTCGCCCAGTCTGCACCGCTCCTCCCGATCTTTTAACTTACTGCAAAGTTCGATTACCCGATCGCAAAGCGTCCCTACGCCGCGGTGCTCGCCCAGATCATTTAGCTCATCACTCTTGTTGATGCACGCGGTTGTCAAATAGTGTGTCAGCTCTCTCCGACCCTCCCGCGTCACAAGCTGCTCGTAAATTTCGATAGCGCGGTCAAAAAGTGCGCAGGCGGTTCTCCCGTCATTCAAAGAACGAAGCGCCCGAGCTTTGTTCAGCAGGCTCAGGGCCAATCCATCGGCCAGTTCACGCCGACCCTCCTGTTCCACCAGTCTCTCGTAGATGTGGATCGCTCGATCACACATAGCAGCCGCCCCGCGCTTGTCGCCCGAATCTGTAAGCGAGGCCCCTTTGTTCATGTAAGCCTTGGCCAAACCATCGGCAAGTTCACGCCGGCCCTCTTGATCGACCAGCCTTTCGTAAATATCAATTGCTCGGTCAAACAGAGTGCCTGCTTCGCGATGCTCGCCCAAACCGGCCAGCGCAATGCTCTTGTTCATATAGGCCGAGGCCAATTCATCATCGAACTCATGTCGGTTCTCCTTGTTTATCAGTCGCTCATAGATCTCGACGGCCCGCCCACAGACCTCCACCGCGCCGCGTTTGTCGGCCAAGGCTGAGAGCGCGTTGGCTTTGTTCATGTAGGTGTCAGCCAGATGGTTTGCCAGATCACCTCGGCCCGCCCGATTCACTAGGCGCTCGTACATGTCAATGGCCAGATCGTAGAGCCCCACTGCACCCGGGGCATCACCCAGATCCGAAACAGCGGCACCCTTGTTTGCGTAGGCCGCTGCCAGCTGATCGAGCACTTTTACCCCGTTTAAACCTCTAATCATTTGATTGAAAGTGTCGATTGCCCGATCATACAGTTCAACCGCCTCGCGTTTGTCGCCTAAGTCACGGACCATGTTGGCCTTGTTCACGTAGGTCCTGGCCAGATCATCAACCAGTTCTCGCCGGTTTTCTCGATTCACCAGTCGATCGAGATCGTTGATGGCCCGGTTGTACAGCGCCAAGGCGCCGGACGAATCGTCGGCCGTCTGATGCAGATAGGCCGCCTCAGCGCAAAGGATTGCCAGATCATGCTCCAGTTCCTTCCGTCCGGCCTGAACCAGCCGCTCGTAAATCTGCCGGGCCTCATCGTACACCGCGATCTCGGTCACCAGCTGGCCCCGGCGTGTTGCTCCGTGTCTATCGGCGATTGCCAGTGCTTCGGCCGAATCCCCGCCTTCAGCGCGCAACGCCTTTTGCAACCATTCTCGGGGATCCCTCCAATCACCTCCCGAACGACCCCGGCGTTCTTTGATGCCAACTTGGTCAACAGGCTGTTGGTCGACGCGTCCGAGCGGCCGCCCGTACTCGCGCCCAACGGTATTACGATAGACGATCTTCAGTTCTTCGACTGCATCGGCCAGGGTTGCCCAGCGTTCGGCAGCCTTTTCGCGAAAACAGCGCGCAAGCACCCTTGAAACGCCGTCGGGCATTCGCGGGATGCCTGCAGGCCCATTCTCGTCGGCGAAATGTTGCTGCAGAACGGAGTCCGCAACCTGGCCAGTGAGCCATGTCACCTCCCCGGTGAACATCTCGAGCACCGAAACGCCCCAACTCCAGATGTCGGTGTGCCTAGTCAGCCGATCACCGCGTGCCTGTTCCGGCGAGCAATACGCCGGCGTGCAACCGCCACTGCTAACGAGGACGTCTTGACCCGGTTTGGGAACATGCCGTTCCCCGGCGGCCGCCCTGGCCCGTGCCAAGCCGTAATCGGTCACTTGCACACGAAACCCAGATCCCGGCGAGCCGCCGTTTTCGGAGACGAGAACGTTGCCGGGTTTGACGTCCTGGTGCACAACGCCCAACTCGTGGACACAGTGCAGACCCCAGGCAAACTGGATCGCCATGTCCAGCATCCGCTCGAGCGCCTTCGCCGCATCACCGCCATAGAGTTTGCGGCTCTCGATCCAGTGCTCCAGGCTCCCGCCCTCGACGTAGTCGGCGAAGATCACGACCTCGGTGCCCAGCGTGCGGAAGAAACGGCACGGCACCATGTTCGGGTGCTCCGGCAGGTCGATCCACACCTGCAACTCGGACAGAAAATTCTGCCGTTCGGGGCCGCTCAATCCGATGGCGCGCTTCACGGCAAAGCGCGATCCCCCAGACTGGTTCCGCACCAGATAGACACGTCCCATCCCTCCTTGGCCCAGTAACCGTTCGACAACGAAATCACCCAAGATCGCCTGCCCGTCCGCCCAGTCGCTTCCCGCGGCGAATTCTTCAGTCTCAGGCGGCACACCCTGGTTCTTTCGGGACGCTACATAGAACTTTGCGTCGCACTGGGGACACTCCACATTTCGGTCCCAATATTTCGGACCGAGGGAGTAGGTGCTCGAACACTTGGGGCATGTGACATCGATGGTCCCCTCAGTCTCCGTCGCGGGGGGCGGAGCCTCAGGTTGCGAGGGCTGTGGCGGAGCGGGTTTCGGTGACGTGGCAGCCTTCGGGGGCCGCACCGGAGCCCTGGTTTCAGGGGTCAGGCCTCCCACCGCTGCGGCTTTCTGCCGCAAGGCCGTTTCGAACCGTTCGAGGCATCGGCCGCAGATCGTCGCCCCTCCCTTAGAGGGCATGGCGACCAACGCGGACGGCAGTTCCCTGCTACAAAACGAACAGCGTACCCGATCCGCCACCTTCGCGCCGCTGGCAAGCGCCGCTAGGTTCAAGGGAAGCCGCCTCAGGGCGGTCACACACCCATTGCAGATACAGTGGCTTGGACCCTTAACCAGGAACTGAACCTGAACCGCCGCTTTTCCGCAGAAGGCGCAAACCAACGTCTGGGTGGCCGCGGCCGGCTGTGGTTTGCGGACCGCTGAGGGACTTGCAACCTTGATTCGGCCTTCCGCCAGGGAGGCCGCGATTTCCGCCACGACCCTGATGTCCTCCACGCCGGCGGGAAGGGGCAATCGGTTCCACCTTTCACCATCGAGGCGCCAGAGCCCATGCGAGCCAGAGGCAGCGATGATCCTCCCCTCGCCATCCTCGCAAAATGCACAGACCAGTCCCGCGTCGGGCAGGGCAAGATCCCGCGTGATGGACAGGGTTCGCGTGTCGAACTGAACAATTCCGCCTCCCCATGTGCCGAACCACACCCGTCCATGGGAATCGGCGAAAGCGGCCTGCACGGTCTTCTGGGGCAGCCCCGTCTCCACTGTTAGCTCGATATACGACAAGTCGGGCTGCACGACCATCGTGCGCCCGATTGCCCCAAGATAGATCCGGCCGCCCGAATCGGAAGCCACGGATTTCACGTTCAGCGGCGCAAACGCTTTCGGGATTCCCGGTAAGAAGGCCCCGTCCTGAAGCACCGACACGCCCCGGTCCGTCGCGATCCAGAGCCGCCCCAGCCCGTCCTCAGCGAACCCATTGACGTCATCAAAGCAGAGCCCGTCCTGCTGATGCAGGCGCTTGACCCGACCATCCTCCCAACATCCGATGCCATCCCCCCATGTGCCGAACCAAACGCGCCCCTTCCGGTCTTCGACGAGACTCGACACGGGCTTCGCGACGGTCGAGATCATCACCCCACCGGCGTTAAAGCGGCAGAGGGCCCCCTGACCCCCTATCCAAAGTTGCCCCCTGCTGTCGGTGAACACCGCCCTGACCACTCGGATGACTGGCCTCACGGCCTCCCAGGGAATCCATTGGTCCCGGCGGCTCAGATAGCACTCGCCCCCCTCCCTGACAACGAGGATGTCCCTGGCGCCCGAATCCGCAGCAGCACCGGCAGATTTGGCGGGCGAGGGGCGAGCACGATTCATCGCCTTGATCTCCGATCCGCCCGAGCCTGGGCGACCCTATGTCGCATACAGCATCGCGGCGCCTTCACCCTCGACCCCACATTGTCGTACTGCATGGGAACACTCCTGCCATGCCGCCTCCTTTAAGACTGATCGGCGCTCCGCCTCCAATCAAGCCCAATCCCATGGCGCATGACATTTTACGCTCCCACCAGCCGAATCTTCCTGTCAAAATTGGCTAGGAGTGGATATGCTCACAAAGGTCCAGTTGATCGTGTCGGAGGGCGCGGCCGCAGGGAAGCGTTTCGTCTTCGATGAGCACGACACGCTGATACTCGGGCGCGAGACGGATTGCCACATCCAGATGCCAGAAGGCGATCCCGCCGTTTCAAGGCACCACTTCATCCTCGAGGTCGATCCACCCGACATGATGCTCCGTGACCTCGGGAGCATGAATGGGACTTGGGTCAACGACGAGAAGCAAGGGGGACGCGAGAAAGGCGAGACACCGGAGCAGGGTGCCCGGCGCAAGCATCCTGAGGTAGAACTCCGGCACGGCGACAAGATCAAGGTGGGCAACACAGTCCTCACGGTGGCTGTCGATAGGCCTCCGCCACCGAAGGGGTCTCCCAAACCCCGCGCGCAGACCTGCCTTCGCTGTGGCAAGGATGTCGCCGTCGAAGTGGCCGGACGACAAGAGGGCGCCTATGTGTGCAAGGACTGCCGGAAGACAGCCGAGCACGATCCGGCCGCGCTACTCGCAAACCTCATCGCCCGCGCCGTGAAGGGCGGCGCCGCAGGCCCCTCCATCACAGGGTATGACTTTGTCCGGCGCCTCGGCACCGGAGGTTTCGGGGCGGTCTACGAGGCCCGCGATAAGCGCAGCAAGCAACCCGTGGCGATCAAGATAATGCTCTCGCGGGTCGCCGTCGAAAAGCGCGGCCGGGAGATCTTCGAAAGAGAAGTCAGCCTGATGCGCGATATGCGCCATCCCCACATCGTGGGATTCCTCGATCATGGATGCGAGGGCACGGCGTTTTATTTCATAATGGAACTGTGTGACGGAAACCTCGCGGACCTGATAAAGAGATCTGGGGGACGGATACCGCTCAAAGAAGCCGTCCCCATCATGCGCGATTCCCTCAAGGGCCTTGAGTACGCCCATTCCCGCGGTTTCATCCACCGCGACCTCAAACCCCACAACATTTTGCTCGCCCGCGCCAGCGGTCGAACGATTGCCAAAGTCGCCGACTTCGGGCTGGCGAAGAGCTTCATTAAAGCCGGGCTGAGTGGCATGACCGTCACGGGGTCCTTCGCCGGCACGGTCGAGTTCATGCCGCGCGAGCAGATCTCCAATTTCAAATACCTCAAACCCGTCAGCGATGTGTGGAGTATCGGAGCGACGTTTTACATGATGCTCTGCGGACAACTACCCCGCGAATTCCCTGCGGGCCACGACCGCGTCCGGGCCGTCCTGCAAAACCCGACGATCCCGCTCTCCAAGCAACAGCCCGGTCTCCCCAAAGCCCTGACCGCGGCCATCGACCGCGCCCTCTCGGACCGCATCGATGAGCGATACCCATCCGCTGTGGAATTCTCCCGCGCCATCGAGGCCGCACTTTGACTGCCGGGACCCAAGATCCAGACCCGCCGCAGGAAATCCGCAATCCGAGTTTTCGGCGCAGCGGAGTCGCGCCGCACGGCCCCACACGACTCCATTGGGCAACAGCCACCGATCCCGGGAGGGTCCGGACCGCCAACGAGGATGCCTGCCGCGCCATCCCGGAATCGGGTCTCTTCATATTGGCCGACGGCATGGGCGGCAGCGCTGCCGGAGCACTGGCCGCCGATATCGTCGTCCAACTCCTTCCCGACCTGCTCGCACGTCGCCTCAAGTCAAACGCCGTCGAAACGTCCGATGATGCTTGCTCGGCCATTGAGGCTTCGCTTTCCGAGCTTAGCGAAATGGTCCTCGAGAAGGCCGAGACCACCCCCGCCCTTCTGGGCATGGGATCGACCGTCGTGACGGCATGGTTGCGCGAACAGGCCGACGTCATCGCGCACATGGGCGACAGCCGAGCCTATCTGCTCCAGAAGGGCAGACTCAATCGGTTGACCCAAGACCACAATCTCGCTCAGATTCTCGACCCCGCAGGACAGCCCCCCGCTTTCGGAGGCGAACAGCTCCTTCGGTATATCGGAATGCGGAGCGAGCCCTTGCCCGAGGCCCGCATTATCTCTCTGGATCACGGCGATCGTCTGCTCCTCTGCTCCGACGGACTCACCAATATGCTCGACGACCAGACCCTCGCCCGAATCCTCTCATCCGCATCCGCGCCTCGTGAGACCTGCGATGAACTCGTCACGGCCGCCAACCGGGCCGGAGGCCGCGACAATATCACCGTGATGGTCCTCGACGTGATAAGCCCGCCCTGACTGACGCCGGATTGCCCCATCCCACGGAGACCTGGGCAGTCAGTTGACCTTCGAGGATCGGATCGACACAATCTCAAACGTGTCTCGTTCGTGGACCGGTCTTAGGATTATCACATCCTCGACCGTGCCCTTGTGTGGCTTATTCCTGTTATCGGCCGAACCGAATCTGCCCTTGCAGTCATAGTCGATCCTCACCTTGACCTCATATAAGCCGCCCTCCAGAAAACTGATTTGAGGCGTTCCAGCTATCCTGTATGACCTCTGCGGCCACTTGCGCGTGTAATCGATCATATCTTTGGCGATGAATTCCCTATCCACTTCGCCATTATCGAAATACTCGACTCGAGGCGCGTAGAAACCGATCTGGAATCCCTTTGCTCCCGTATTGCCCATCTCAATAAATCCCTCGATGAAGCGCCTGATCTTTTCTTCGTCCACCTTCGCTGGGCCAGCC
Organism: Verrucomicrobiota bacterium; assembly: GCA_029560585.1. Lineage (GTDB taxonomy): Bacteria > Verrucomicrobiota > Verrucomicrobiia > JADLBR01 > JADLBR01 > JADLBR01. The sequence goes on from JAKQKQ010000228.1 coordinate 21,531, forward strand.
ACTGGCATGCTCGGGGGCACCGGGCCAACGACAACTGGTTGCGTCGCTGGCGCCACCTGCGCCGCCCGCTCTTCCAATACACCGGGATGGCCTTGCGGCACGCCCGCCGTGGCTGCCGGAACGACAGACCCAGTCTTCCCTCCCACCGGCCCACTGGGGCCGACGGGCAACCCGCGATCCATCACATACCACAGACCGAATCCCGCAAAACACAGAAACCCAGAAACGGCCGTCACCAGCGCCCATTTCCAGCCGTCTCTCCGCGGCGCCCGGGCTCGAGGCGGCGAACCCTCTCGGCCGCCCAAGGCCTTGCGAAATTCTGCAACCGACCGAGGGCGGTCTCTTGGCGCAACCGCAAAACCCCAGTCGATTGCCCTGAGAAAACCGGGCGAATAGCGCCGCCCTAAGTCCAGATCGTCCGCCAGGGGCACGAAAGGATCACCCCTCTTCGGATCCAGCCTGTCGATCGCTTCGGGCACGGCGTCTCCGCCGCGCAGTGTCCAGATCACCAGCGCCGCCAACGCGTAGATATCGGTGTACGGCCCCTGCTCTTCCGTGCTTACGTATTGTTCCCAGGGAGCGAACTTGGGCGTCAGGACGCTCGTGAGCGACCGGGTCCGCTCTGATATCACATGCCGTGCGCTCCCGAAATCCAGCAGAACCGGTCCCCCTTGATCTCGAATGTAGAGATTCGACGGCTTTATATCCCGGTGGAGGTACCCTTTGTGGTGAACCACCTCCAGCCCGTCCAACGTCGGCAGCAGGACGTCGAGCAATTCACTCTCCTCAGGCAGTCGCCCAAAATTCTCCGCCCACTTGTCAAACCTGCATCCCTCCGCGTAAGCAGTCACGAGATATGCCGTCCCATTCGCCTGAAAAACTTCGTGCACCTGCACCACCGCCGAGTGCTCGCAAGCCGCAAGCGCCCTCCCCTCCTGCATGAAGCGTTTCATGGCCCAATCGAAATCCCTCGACAGGCCCGATCGCAACATCAGCACCTCCGCACACCCCGGCCTCCTCGTCACCAGGTCCATCGGGAGCAATTCCTTGATGGCGACCCACCGCCCCAGCGCCCTGTCCTTGGCCTTGTATGTGATCCCGAATCCCCCACAACCCAGAACACTTTCCAAGGTGTACTGCTTGAGCATGTACCCCTTGCCCACAGGCAAAACCCGCCTCTGACGACTCCCGGCCATCCCATCCGAATTCGTCATGATCTGCTCCAGGACTACTTGTTCCCGATTCTCTTGATCGATGTGATCCTCAGCCGGCCTTCGGCCAACCGCACAACTATCTGGTCATGCGCTCGCCCCCCATGGTCCTTCTTCTTGGTGCTCCCCCAAGCCCTATACCGCATCCATAGTGTCACCCTGAATTCCCCACCTTGTCCCGGCGTGACGTCAATCTGGCCCTCTGGACAAAAGCTCCGCCGGGGCCAGTCACCGGCATATTTCGTGAGATCATCCCGGATGAAGGAAGGGCCGATGCCCTTGTCGTCAAAGTAATCGACGGTGTCCGAAAAAAAACCTAGTTGTCCGAGCGCGGGCAAGGCGCCCCCCGCATCATCATGGGAGTTTCCGGCGCTGTAGTATCTCCGGACGAACTCCCGGACCCTGTCTTCCAGGCTCAGCGTCTCAATCGGGGTCGAAGCTATCGACGTGATCTGGAGGGAACCGCCGACAACCCGAATCCCCATTTCATCGCGCACCTTGCCCCAAGTCCGGTCCTGACCATCGTCCAATTCATAGCGGATTTCGGCCGTCGCCTCGTAGACCTCGCCTCCGGCACGCCGCACATTCGGCCCGCTGATGATTGTGTATTTCCGCGTGGGCCAACGCTCGCAAAATCGGCGCCGATCCTCACGGATGAACGCCTGATTTACCCCCCTGTCGCCAAAATAGTTGTCCACCCTGGCAGCGTACATCCCCACTTCCTCCTCGATTCCTCGCCTTGCCCCTTCCTCAAAGTATTTTCGGGCAAATGCCTTCACCTCCGCCTCCGATGGCCCGGCGGCGCGAAGGATGATGTCGCGGCGCATCTCCCTGCCCGGTTCTATTTGCACCGCGAAATTTGTTGATGCGCCCGATTGGTTATCCGTCAACCGCACCAAGTGAGTGCCCGACGCCAAATCGGTGACTGCCTTCGGCGTCTTGCCCTTGTGATCCCCATCCACATACACATCACAAGCCACCGGGTCCGATTCGATTCTCAGGGAACCAGTCGGCTCAGGCCACCGCACCTCCAGCCGTTTTGTTGCGCCGGCACTCACCCTCACGACGACGCTCGTCATGCCAAGCCCCAAACCGGCCGGCGGCTCAAGACGGAAAGCATGCGACCCGGGCGCAACATCCGTACGACGGTACGGCGTTATTCCCAGCTGCCTCCCGTTTTCATCAAACACGTGCGCATCTGACGGTACCGACTCCAAAACGACTTCGCCAACCATCGGCGGCCGCGGCTCAACAATCGGTGGGACAGGCACATTCGTCATCGGCCCCTCTACTGTGCCAGTCCCCTGCGGCCCGGAACCGCCCTCATCAGTCGAACCGCCTGTCGAGCGCGCCCACCAGACTCCGATCAATCCCACCACGCCGATCAGCAAAACAAAGGCCAGTGGCACTGCGGCCGGATTATCCCGTCGCCACAGATTCCCCCATGCTCCCCTCACTCCCCTTATCAACCCCATGCCACCCAGGCGGGCCTTCAACCACCCCCACACGCTCGCATTTGCATCTTGGAGTGCGGGCGTAACTGATGTGGCCCCCTGCGGCGGCAAGTTCCCGACTCCTATAGCGCCGCCCCCCGGTCGCTGTTGTGCCCTCTTCTGCCTCTCCAATTCCTCACGATCCCTTGCAGACAACCAGTCCCGCCACGCCTGGACAGTCTCGGGCCGATCCTTGGGACTCAACCTCATTCCCCAGTCAATGCACTCCAGAAACGAACGGGAGTAGTGAAATGTTAGCCGTTGGTCCGCAGATAGGGGCTGGTAAGTATCCCCAAGGGTACGACTTATTGCGGTCGGGGGCCGCTCGCGTCGCATCAACCATGAGAAGGTTGCGGCCACCGCATAGATGTCCGTGTAGCGACCCAGTTGCTTCTGATCCTCCAGATACTGCTCGGGCGGCGCGAAGCCATCCGTGGCCATCCGCGTTACCGTCCCAGTTTCCTCTTTGAAGACATATCGGGCGCTCCCAAAGTCCAGCAGGACAACGAGCCCACTTTCCTGACAGAGATATAGGTTCGAAGGCTTGATATCGCGGTGCAGCAACATCGGCTCCTGCCCATGGATGCACTCAAGTGCTGTCAAGATCTGCCCAAAGAAATCCCGAAGCTTCGCCTCGTCCGGCGGCCTCTTCGCGTTCCATTTCCAGATCCCACGCCACTCCCCGAAGTCCTTCACCGGTGGACGCACCTGCCCACGCTGCGGATCCACCCAGTTCGGAATGACCGCCAGCAGCCGCTCGAGTGTCTCCCTAGTCGGGCTGCGGCCCGAAGCCCACAACCACCGGCCATCATCGAAGCGACCAAACTGCTCCAAGCCGCCGGGCATCTCTTGCCCTCCTCGGAATCTTTCCTCCAGCCATCTCTCCAGATCCTCAGCGAGATCGGAAAACACCGTCGTCGACAAAGTAACCTGCTCATTCCAATGCCAGCGGCTGTCCGTTTCCGCCCCCAAACCCTCAATCCACTGCTCCAGTGTCTGGCCCTTCAGGTAGTCCATGACCATATAGGCCGTGTTGTTCTCGATGAAGACATCATGCACTGTGACGATGCGTGGATCGCTGGAAAACTTCGCCAGAATCGTCGCTTCTGTAAGGAAGCGTTCCTTTGCCCAGTCGAAGTGGATTCCACGTCCGTCATGTGCGGTGACGCCCACGCCGTTGGCCGCCCGCCTCGCAATGTCCAGCGGCATGAGTTCCTTTACGGCAACGAGCTTCTTCAAAGAACCACTCCGGGCCAAATACGTGATGCCGAAACCACCCCTCCGCCCCAACACCTCCTGAAGCACGTATTTGTGGGTGCATCCAAACCGCTCCGCCTCCTCCTTTTTCAACTTCTGCAGATTCCGGGGCAGCGGCAGCCCCCCCCTCACGGTTCGCCTCCTCACCCGGCCACCCCCGCTTTCGCCTCCCTCCAGAGGTGTGGTCTCGTCGGAACTAGCGGCTGATCCGATCTTGCGTGTGCCCTTTTGTCTTTCGATCATATCTCAATCCTCGGCGTTTCCTCGGCACCCGCCTCACCACGACATCTTCAAGCAAAAGAACCAAAGCATATGTGTTCAACGCTCCAGCGACACGATCATGGTCATCCCACCCAGCAGAAGCCCGTCGCCGTGGCGTAGCAGCAGCCGCCGACCGCGCCCAATGAGCCGCTTACCGTTCACGGATGTGCCATTCTTGGATCCAAGGTCCTCGACAAACATCTCCCCATGCTCAAACACGAGCGCGGCATGGGCACGAGAGATTCGGGGATCCTCGACCACCAGGTGGGCGGCTCGCGGGGATCTACCCAAGATAAGACGGTTGCCCTTCCAGCGCATGTCCGCCTCCGAGAAACTAAGGGCGCGCGCGACGCCCTGCCCGTCGCACCATGCCAACCGCCAGCGCTTCACCCGCCGGGTGCGCGGCATGGCCTTCGCGATTCGTACAACACGTGGGCTGCGACGTACCGGCATACCACCCCCTAATCTCTTTGAACCCTCCCCCCCCCAGGATCGTCTTCCGTGAACGTCAGCGAGAGATCTCCCAGCAGCAACTTGTCGCCATCGCGTATGCGCACCCTGACGAATCGTTCCAACCGCTTCCCATTCAATCTGGTGCCGTTCATGGATTCCCAATCCTCAACCCAGAACCGCCCCTCCTGGTCCCGACCCAATTTGACATGCTGGGCGGAAACATGCCCATCATCAATAACCAGATCTGCCCTATCGCTCTTGCGCCCGATCATCAGTCCCTTCTCCAACCGCTTGCGCGAATCGGGGCCAATCCTCACCGAAAGCTTGTCTCCACTGCTGTCGCGTCCTTCCAGGCGACATCCGCCCACCGGAGAGAGCGGACGCGGGTGGTCAGTGGTGGTTCCCCCGCCGCCGCCATCCACTGGGCGCCTTGGATGCTTGCCCCACCCGACGACCGTCGTGTACATGCGGCTGAGGCGCTGGCGCATCGGCTTGCGCGTGGCGGTGTAAAGCGCCACTAACGCAACCGCCATTGACGTTGTCCAGCCCAGACTTTGCGCCAGCACCCCAAACAGACGCGGATGAAATGAGAATGCCGCCACGCGGTAGCGGACTCCGCGCGCATCGAGCACCGATCGCGCGACCGCGGCCCCGGACGAGAATTTCACCGTGCCACCTTCGTTACCCCTCGAAAATACGTTCACCCCCAAGACTTCGCCACCTTCGTTCAGGAGGGGCCCCCCGCTGTCCCCAGGCATCATGTTGACATCATGGTGGATGACCTCGATCTCCGGCCGTTTGGAGCGAATATCGTCCCCGACCATCTGCACGAGTTGCTTGAGATCTTGGGGCAACCGCGGTCCCCTGCCCTCCTTGCCTTCAAACACTTTAGCCCAGCGATTCGCGTCGGCCTTCAGCGCCGCCAAAATGGTCTCGATCGATGGCGGCACCCGAGCGCCCGCCAGTTTCCGCACGGGACCCTTGGAGATCGAAGGGCGGACAACGTCAGACAATCCCTGCCCTTTGACATCTATCTGCTGCATCGAGCCCGACTTGATCTTCTGAATGTCTACCAGCTTAACGAACTTCTCCAGCGCCTCGAGGTTCTCCGCCGCTCCTGGGAAACCGACCGTGTACACGGTGTCGTTTGGGGCCGGAGGGCGCCGCGAAAAAACCAGCGGCCGCATCGTCATGCCAGATGCCCGCAACAAGGCAATGTCCCGCTCCGGTTCGCGCGTCATAATCTCCGCGCGCGCCGCCTGCACCGCATCGCCTTGCCTCCCCAGTATAAGCACAAGGGCGTTTTCCCCCTCCACGACATGGGCCGCCGTGAGAATGTGCCCCTCGTCGCTGACAACAAAACCGCTGCCCGTGCTGCTGATCTCGTCTTTCACAATGATCAGGATTTGCACGATCCCGCGCTCGATTCGCCGCAGGTTGATGTCGGCACGCGCGGGGAGGGCACCCAACGCGACGATGAGCGAAAACCACCAGCAGAAGCTGATCGCGCGCCGACCCCCTATCTTCCTCTTGTTCCTATCGTGGCACTTTCTCATCTGCCCTCCTAGTCTTGCTTTCTCCTTGCATCGGCACCGTTGCGCCAGCCCGCGACCCGGAAATGAGCAAGCGGACCCGAAACGACTGCTCACCCACCCACTCCGCTTGCCCATCCACCACGTACTTCTCACTCTCCCTCAAGGCCCCGCTCTTGTGCTCCATCTCGGTTAGTTTATGGCAAAAATGAGTCGCGATCCCGGCCATGATTTCTATGGGCGAGTTTTCCATCAAACTGTTGGAGGATCCCGGCGGAATCGGTCGCCTCTCCGTCACCCGATGATACTGATCGACCGTCGTGGGCCTCTCCGCCACCCAATCAGTCCCACCCGGCACCCGTCCGAGCACAATGCCAACACTGTTCGTCCGCCGCAGGAAGACCGCGCCAGGATCACTGGACGCGCCATCGGGACTCGCGCGCCGAACGACCCTATCCCCTTCCACCCCCGCGGGAACATCTACCTGAGGCGTCAAGCGCCCTGCATCATTCGTGATCTCCGCTCCGTCGACCACCACCGGCTTCACATCGGGCAGTGGCGGTGCGCTGAGACCATCTCCATACAGGCCGGGTGACACCCCCCCTCGATTCGCGCCCCCGACATCCCGTTGGCCCCCGACCCCGGGTTTGACTCGTGGGACGACGGGGACCACCGCAGTGCTCCCGTGCCCATCATCCGATGGAACATTCGAGAACCGCTTCTGCAACGTCGCAAGCGGATCCTCCCACAGAGCGAAAATGATGGCGCAGGTGATTGAAGCCATCATCAGTGACAGCAAAACCACTTCATGGAGCGAGACGGGCACCCGTTTGCCGGCCCCGTCGGACCCTGCCTCGCGCTTGGGCACGATCGCCACCGCCGTGATGTTGTCGCAGCGATCCCCACCCCGCGCCCGCGCCTTGCCGATAGAAGCACGCAGTCGGCGATCCAGGTCTCTATCCTTCCGAAGGACTTGGCCAATTTCCTCGATGCCAGTCTTTTCCCAGAAACCGTCCGTGCACAGCAGGAATGCGTCCCTTGTGTCAACGTCGCACGCCCCCATCGTAGGGGGCTTGTACTCGTCCCCACCCAGACACTGGAGGAGCCGCCCCTGGTCAGGATGGTCTTCCATCTCCGCCTTTGTCACGCGACCGGCATCAAGCAGCACCTGCAATACGGAATGATCCTTTGTCTGATCCGCCAGTTCGCCGCCCCGGAAATGATACAGCCGACTGTCACCGCTGTGCATCCAGAAGGCCTTGCCCCCCTGGATCACCAGGGCGACGACGGTGGCACGGGCCCTGATGTCGCGCTTCGCGGACATCGCTTCGATGCTCCTGTGGGCCCGAAATGCGAGATCCCGAAGGTAGACCTCGGGGTCTCCCAATCGCCCATCCTTCGCATCGATTAGGCGCTCGGCCTCATCGATTACCGCCTGGGCCGCATCCTCACCCGAGGCATGCCCGCCCACCCCATCGGATACGACGACTAGCCACTCCCCGGCATCGGGATTCTCCCATACGAAGAACCGGTCCTCTTGGATCTTGCGCGCTCCCTTGTCTTTCGCGCTCTCGATTGTCCATGAGAGGGCCATACTACGCTGTCCCACACCGAGTCGCACTCATGATCAGATCCGAAGGAAAACCACCAGCAACGTTAGAAAAACCAACCCCACCCCAAGGATAAGTAACAGCTTCCCGACTGTGTGGTCGGAAAAAAATGTCGTCGCCTCCTCAAAACTGCTCTTGGCCGGTGGCTTGGCCGCCCAAATCGTCTTGCCCCCCTGAGTCCCTGACTCCACCGCGCCGTCATCACTCCCCTGTGCCCCTCGCTTCACAGGCACGTGTCGTCTCTTCTCGGACGGGAAACGACTCCTCCACGCGCCAACGGACTGCGGTCTGTCCTCCGGTTCGAACTGCAGCGCCCAATCAATCGCCCCAAGCAACTCCGCGCTGAACTCGTTCGAATAGCGGCTCTTCCTAGACAGGGACATGTACGGGTCACACGCGCCGCCCTGGCCGTAGGCCATTATCCTCTTCAACGCATCCGGCGGCTTCTTCCGCGTCACCATCTCGTGCAAGACCGCGCCGAAGGCGTAGATGTCCGACCATGGGCCGATGCGACCCTTCGAGTCGATCTGCTCGCAAGGCGAGTAGCCCGGTTTCCACACGCGCGACTTGGTCCCGCACATTCTCGAAATATCCCGGTCGAAATCCGCCTTCGCGGCCCCGAAGTCGATCAGCACCGGAAAGCCTTCCTTGGTGATCATCATGTTGTCCGGTGCGATATCGCGATGGACGCAGTCGGCGCCGTGTATTTCCTCCATCGCACCCATCAACGGGAAGGCGATGTCGAGAATGTCCCGCTCTCCCAAGGCGCCAAAGCGCCGCTGATAGGCGCTCAACCTGTATCCATCCAAGTACTCCATGACAAGATAGAGGGTGTTGTTCGCGGGAAACACATCGAACCCCTTCACGATATAGGAACTCTTGAACCGACCCATGAGCAACCCGCCCTCGCGGCGAAAACGCGACCGGCAATTGCGGAATACCTCCTCATACTCGTGATCGTCGTCCTCGTGCGGTCGCACAGACCCATCATCGTCCCGGTAGACCAGGTCTATCGGGAATAGTTCCTTGATTGCGACAAATCCCTCCCCGTTGCCCTTCGCCTCCCTGTCATGCTTCCTCGGATAAGAAGCCTTGTACGTGATCCCGAACCCACCCTGGCCGATAGTCTTCAGGATCCGATAATCCCCCAATCGATATCCGGGTGCCAACGCCTGGGCGAACGTTTCCTCTTTCCTATGCCGACGCTCGCCTTCGCCCGCAGTCATGCTCTCTTCCCGCCACTGTCCCCCCCCCGCGCCGGGCCTTTGCTGCGCCATGACATTCTCCTTCCGCAACACCTTCCTCCTAAGCCTCTTCGTTGAATCCCTGGCCACGCCAAGACACGGCTGGATCTTGTTACGAAACATCTGCCCAAAATCAAGCCGAATTTCCCAAGGTCGCTCCTCTGCGCAGGTTAGAAACCGGCGGCTGCAGACATCAATCGCCACGCTGATGAAATCGACTTTGGCACGGAAGTGATTGCGACAAGCGCTCGAAAACCAATCGCCCAAACCCTCCCGGCCTTGCTACCCTCGGGCCCCGACAACAGGTAGCTGCCATGGATGCCATCGAGGCCAAGTGCCCGGGATGTGGGAGCGTCTACGACCTGGGCCCCGAGTACTGGGAGCGCAACGTCGAGTGCCCCAAGTGCGAAGCGACGTTTTTTGTGGAGTCTTCCCGGGCCGGTGCGTGCGGAGCCCCGGTAGCCCCCAGGGCCCCCGACCCGATCGCGGCACCCGAAGACGGGATCCCGGCCGAGTGGCAAATCGGCGACGCGATCCTGGACCTCTACGAGGTCAAGCAGATCCACGAGGGCGGCGGCATGGGGTTGGTCTATCGCGTCCACCACCGGGGCTGGAACACCGACCTGGCGGTGAAGAGCCCGCGTGCCGAGTATTTCGCCACCGAGGAGCAGAAGGAGAACTTCACACGCGAGTGCGAGGCATGGATCAACCTCGGCCTCCACCCCCACATCGTCAGCTGCCACTACGTCCGCCGGCTCGGCGGCATCCCGCGGGTGTTCGCGGAGTACGTCGAGGGCGGCAGTCTCGCGGAATGGGTCCAGGACCGCAGGCTGTATGAGGGTGGCCCGGATCGGGCCCTGGGGCGCATCCTGGACATCGCCATCCAGACCGCGTGGGGGCTCCACCACGCCCACGAGTGCGGCCTCATCCATCAGGACGTCAAGCCCGGCAACATGCTCATGCAGTCCGATGGCACCGCGAAGATCACCGACTTCGGGCTGGCGAAGGCGCGGGCCACCAGTGGGGAATTCGCGAACGCGGGCCCCGGCCGGAGCGTCCTCGTGAGCACCGGGGGCATGACACCGGCCTACTGCTCTCCGGAGCAGGCAGCGCGGGAACCCCTCACCCGCCGCACCGACATCTGGTCGTGGGCGCTCTCGGTGGTCGAGATGTTCACGGGCGAGGTCACCTGGCAGAGCGGGGTGGCGGCGGCCCAGGTGCTGGAGAGCATCGAGGAACTCCGTGCTGAGGATGTGGCGCTGCCGTCGCTCCCGGACGACTTGAGAAGACTGCTCGAACGGTGCTTCGAGATGGATCCGGCCCAGAGGCCGAAGGACTTCGCGGAAATCACTGCGCGACTGAAGGAGATCTACCGAACGGAGCAAGGCGCCGAATACGCCCGATCGGAGCCCGCGGTTGCCGAGTTGCGCGCCGACGCGCTGAACAACCGGGCGGTGTCGCTGTTGGACCTAGGAAAGCGCGATGAGGCGTTGGGGGCATTCGAACAGGCGCTCGCTGTCGAACCGCACCAATCGGAGGCGACGTACAATCGCGCCTTGCTGCTGTGGCGCTCGGCACGAATGACAGACCAGGAACCGATCGAACAAATCGTAGAGGCGAGTCGAGCGCAACGAGCGAATTGGCAAAGCAATTATCTCTTGGGATTGCTGCATCTTGAACGTGGAGATCCGTGGAGCGCAATCGATGCATTACATAATATCGCGAAAGACGCGGCAGGCGCTCCCAGTTACAACAGTGTGTTGCGCGCTGCACGATTGGCAGCGCAGGCGATGGGGCCCAGAGTTCAAGCCTTCGAGGGGCACATGGGCACAGTAAGTTCCGTCGCGTTTTCTCCCGACGGGCATCTCATCCTATCCGGAAGTCACGACAAAACCCTGCGCCTTTGGAATGTTGAATCTGGCGACTGCCTTCGCAGATTCGAACGGCAGGAACACAGCATAAATGTCATCTGCTTTTCACCGGACGGCCGCCACGCCTTATCAGGAGCAACAGGCGAGAGTTTCATCCGGTTGTGGGAGGTGGCCACAGGCAAGTGCGTGCGCACTTTCGATGGGCGCTGGGGCAAGATACTTGCCGTGGCGTTTTCTCCAAAGGGCCAATTCGTCTTGGCATCTGGTGCATACCGGCCCCCCCGGATCTGGGATGTGGCATCTGGCAACTGCCTCCGCACCTTTGAGGGACACGCAGGCTCGGTAAACTCCGTCACCTTCTCACGCGACGGTAATCTTATCCTCTCCGGTGGTGAGGATGGAACCCTACGGCTCTGGAATGTGGAAACCGGAGAGTGCCTACGTACGTTCAAAGGGCACAGCAGCGAAGTCGCCTCTGTCTCGTTCTCCCCAAACTGCTGCCACGCCCTCTCAGCGGATTTCGGCAGAACCCTGCGGCTCTGGAATGTGGAAACCGGAGAGTGCCTACGCATTTTTTCGGGGGCCAACGGAAAGGCCGCATTTTCCCCTGACGGTCGTTACGCCCTTTCGAGTACGCCCATGCGGCTTTGGGAGGTTTCTACCGCCCGGTGTTTGCATACCTTTGGGCCCAGCGCTACAGCCGTCGCATTTTCTCCCGACGGCCGTCTGGCCCTCTCGGGCCACGGCGATGAGAACGTAAGGCTCTGGAAAGTCCCCCTTGATTTTTCTCCGGCGCCCCTTTGTCTCTGCGTTCCCCTAAAGTGCGAGGCGATTGCCCAAGTCGCTGACCAAGTTGGGAAACTGATCGCCTCGGCGCAGTCTTGGGTGCGCCGTGGGGATGCCGGCGAGGCCTATCGGAACATTCTGGCAGCCATGGCCGTCAAAGGCTATGCGCGTGATAATTGCCTCTTGTCGCTTCGGCGAAAGATAGGGCTGCTCGGCCGCGCGGCGGGCTTCGCCGATGCCTGGCATAGCAGCACCTTTGATGGGCACAGCAGCACAGCGTGCGGTGCCTTTTCCCCCGATGGCCGCTTCGTTCTATCAGGAAGTGATGATGAGAGTCTTCGGCTCTGGGATGTTGCCACAGGCAAATGCCTGCGCACTTTCCAAGGACAAGTCAAGAGTGTAGCGAGGGTGGCGTTCTCCTATGACGGTCGCTTGGCCCTGTCGGGGGGCAGAATCGAAGCCATCCAGCTCTGGGAGGTGGCCACCGGTAAGTGCCTGCACACTTTCAAAGGACACAGTTGGTTGGTGAATGCTGTCGCCTTCTCACCGGACGGCCGTTTCGCACTGTCTGGCAGCCATGATAAGCCTATCCAATTCTGGGATGTGGCCACCGGCAGGTGCGCACGCGTTTTGGACAAACAGACCGACAAAGCAAACTCCTTTGCATTCTCTCCGGATGGCCGATTGGTTCTATCGGCGAGCCTTGACGACGCTCTGCGGCTCTGGGAGATTGCCTCCGGCCAGTGCCTACGCGTCTTCAAAGCGCACACCGACCCAGGAAGTCCCACGCCCGTTTCTCTGGAGAGCTATCTTGCACAGACAGAGAGTGTGGACCAAATGCGACTGCGAATTTCGCAGAAGGTAGTTTGCAGGAGGGCAGACTCGCTTGCCTTCTCGCCGGACGCTCAATTTGCCGTATCGGGTCATTATGACAAAGTCGTACGACTTTGGGAACTGGCCACCGCCAAGTGTCTGCGTACCTTCGAGGGACATGAAAACCCCGTATATTCTGTCGCGTTCTCACCCGATGGTCATTACATTCTCTCGGGTAGTGCGGAGGGGCGGAGGCTATGGGAGGCAACCTCCGGCGAGTGCCTTCGTATTTTCACGGGGGGCTATGGCCCGATCGCCTTTTCCCCTGACGGTCGTTTCGGTCTGTCCGCGCTCCGACTCTGGGAGTTCGTTTGGAACCACACGTTCCCGGATCCTGTGCATTGGGATGAGAAAGCGAAACCTCATCTGGAGATCTTCCTGACGCTGCATTGTGCGGTGGGCGAGGATGGCTTCAGCCGCCTCGGCAAGCCGGTGTGGACCGACGAGGATTTCCAGAAGCTGATCGTGGACCTCCAGTACCGCGGCTACGGCTGGTTGCGACCCGAGGGCGTGCGCAGGAAGCTGGAGCAGATGACGGCGGAATGGCAGGGTCCGCCGCCGTTGCCGGGCGCCGAAGCATGAATCTGGTTCGGGCAAGAGCTTCGCGGTCAAGCGCGATCCCCCCTCTCTGTACGGTACCCTCGGTCAGGTGCTCCGTATCGAGCCGCGCGATAGGTTCGACGTATTCGATCCGCTGCCCAGCATTTCCATCGTCTAGGCACCCAAAGCGACCTCGGCTGGGACTCAAAACGGTGTCAGTCCCAGCCTGCTGGTTTCACGCCGCATGGCGGCCATCTCGATATCATCGAGCGCCTTCTGCTCGAGATAGAATCGTGGCATGATTTGCGGCGCGGAACGCCTGAGGATCTTCGTTCGATGGTATGCTGTCAGCACCCCGCGAAGGTTCGCCAGCGTCCGTTCCTTCAGATCTTCCAGGCCCTTGCTGGTCCCAAGTCTCTTGAAATCGTATAACTCCTCATACATGATGGGTATTCCCTCCTCGCTATAGCCCAGGAAACGCACGACATACTCGAATAGCCCCCTGATGCCATTGGGAGGATCGATCAACGCATTCCTGCTGATGCTAATGACCGTAACCAAGACGGGGCTGCTCCTCGATTCCGAAATGGACTCGGCAAACTGGTGAATGTCCTGAACTAGTACCCTCTTTAGATGGCCACCGATTGGCGGTCCGCATGGGCCGCCACCCGTCTGACCGACGACTATCCGCTTCTCCGCCGGATCAACCTGACCCTCTTCGGGGCCGTCCTGAGTGGGCTCTTTCATGGCAAGTAATGTGACGTCACAACGCAAGTCTCTCCGCCTTCGATAGCCGCGCTCATGGGGCGGGGCGCAGGATGTTGCCGCAGGCGTCGCGCATCCAGACCCTGCCCGAGCCCTGGCATTGCGGGCAGGTGCAACCGCCGCAACCGTTGCCACCGCACCCCGGGCACGTCACCCGCGTGTATTGGCGCTCTGGCGCCTGATAGTACATGGTCGGCCCACCCAGGGTCGTCGGCCCGACCCGTTGCGAAGGGCGACCCGTTGGCGAGAAGTAACCTTGCGTCTTGCTCTCCTGCACAACCCACCCCTTGCCCCCGCAATTACCGCACACTGTCCCAGGCCCGTTGCAGCGCGTGCACACGTACGCCCCGGCAGCCCCAGGTGGCGCCGCCGCGTAGCTCGGGCCTGATTCCGTCGCCACACATCCAGTCATCAAAAGCATGACCATAGCCTCCATCCCGAACGTCACCAGCCCCCGCGGGATTGGGACCTCCTTTCTTCTTCTCAACTTCTTCATGCCTTCCACATCGCCACGCGGCATTTGACGATTGCACGAAACCGTTCCTCCAAGAAGATCCCCGACAAAGTCAGGCGACCGAATCCCCGGGGGAAACTCAGTGCGATGCACAAGAACGACGGGATGCCCCTCGTGTCAAGATTCTGCACCATCCAAATCCCACAAGATGGCAGCGGGCTTCCGATCACAACCGTGCAGTTCCCGCTCGATGCGCCGCACCTGAGCCACGACCTAGTCCCGGGCCCCATCCCGCCCAGCCACAGCACATTGGCCGCCACATGCCCGTTCCGATACCGTTCGCGGAACACCCGCGCCTGCCCCCCAGCCCGATCTCCTCCTCGAAATCCGCCCCGCCCAGGACGTCGCCTGCCTTGACCATCGCCATGTCGTTATCCGGGAAAAAGAAAGGAATCGTCGCAATCAAAAACCTACCAGAAACGATCTACCTGGCATGACGCCCTTCACCATGCCGGAGATTCGACAAACCCAGGCTTTACTGCTCTTTTGCTCATGCCTCCCGCGACAAGCTCCCTCCCTGCTGGAGACCTTCACCAAGCTGGAAGAGAATATCCGTGATCAAGGCGGTCCTCACGGAATCCCCGTTCATCGGTGCGGTCCGATATCGCCAAGGATTCCATCGAGTCTGACAGCCGGTCATCTCTCCGTGGATGCCGCGCGCCATGTCATATATCGGCACGCAGACCCAGCGTCCCTGCCCACGCTTGCGGTCCAGTCCAATGGCCTCCGGCATCAAAGGCTAAACGCAGGCGCTACCCTGGACATCTCCGCCCTGACACAGAACAAGGGAAAGGCGGTCCTCGCCTTTGCAGAGAGACTCCACCCTTTCACATTCGAGCCGCCCTGGGAATACCTAAACGCTATCCAGCCGCCCTCCAGCTTCTTGCTGCAGTTCTCTTCGGACGAAATCTTCACGCACACGGTCTGCATCTACCAGCGCCTGCCCGACGGTGAATACGCCCATGCATCCGCTGCCGCACTCCACTTCTCCTACCACCAAGGCGTCACCGACAATGCGACCGAGGGCATCCAGATCGATGTCACCGTCGCCGAAAACCTCTATCCCCGGATGCCCTGGCCCGTCCTCAAAGAAGGACTCGCCAAGCATGGCATCGATCCCTCCCACGAGTGTCCGGGAGCCAGCAATCCCACGGGCGACCTCCGCACCTTTCGTCAGATTGCCATCCAGAAGCAATCGCGACTCGTCGCCGATGCCTGCCCGATCGAAGAACTGGCAAACAAACAGGCCGGCAGGCGCCCCATCAGGCTGAAGAAGCTCCTCGATCTCCATCTATGCCTCGACGACCCCGCCCAAGCCATTCTCCCTTTGCCAAGCATTCCACAGCCACAAGGCTGTGGCACAGGCAGGTGAGATCACCTTCCCCAGGGATGGGGGTGTCACCGATGATGGAAATGTCGGACCGTAGCCGATCTCGCGAGATTGTTCACTTCGTCCCAATCAAGGCGCTTGCCGAAACGCCTGCCCATGCGCTTGGCCTCGCCTGGTGTTGCGGCCGCGCGGATCTCCTCGAGATTCTTGTCGTAGAGTATCTTCGCCCCCTGGAAGGCACGCTCGACCGTTGGCACCTCCCGCCCATCCCAACGGATCGCGCGCCGAGAAAAGTTCCTCAGGAACCGGAAATCCCCAAGAAAAGAATTGATCGTCTCGAAGACAGTCTCCTCCGGATCGCCGCCACCATCCCCGCGATCAGCCCTGTCAAGCACGCACACGCATACGCTCCGGCTGCCGCAAAGGCCACGCACGCGCCAATCGCCAGATCCGAGAACATGTAAAGAACCACAACCGCCAGACACGTCTCTGCGCATAGCAAGAGCGCCAGGATATCCAGCAGCCAACCGAATCGGCACCCTCCAAACCACCACCCGAGCAGCAGCACCACCACCGGCCAAATGTATGCCAGAGTAGTGAGAATGCCCTCCCTATCGGATCCGAAACGTTCGAAGGGATAAGTGTAGGTGTAGTAGTCATCGCCCCACGGAAACAGCCACTCTTTCAGAGATGAATGCCCCACGCTAGCGCCGGACGCCCCAACCGCAATGACCGGAGGGGATTCTCCCGCCGCATCGGCGGCCCCGCCAACATCGTTGGATGCCAACCCCGCCGATCCGACCTGCGATCCTGTATCCTCAGTCCTAGCCCGCTCCGACCGCGTTCCACCAGCCAAACAGCAGGCCATCATTACGGCGGTTTCCATATTGGACGCCACTTGCCGTTGCTGCGCCCGCGAGCACCGGCTAACCGGCAACAGCACGGAACAGCACAGGACGATGCCCGCCACCGTCTTGATTTTCCTCAGCCACACCCTCATGCACCCATATCGTCTCCCAGCGATCCTAGATTGCAGCAATGTCTTACGTATCATTAAAGGTCCAATCGTTTCGCTCACGCCAATCCCAGCTCTCTGCGCCTTTGCGAAATCGCATCCCGGATCCTCTTTCTCAACGCATTTTTTTCGTTCAGCTGGGTTGTCACTAAATCCAGCATGTCGCACAGCTCGCTACAGTCTCTCCGGTCCAGCAACACGTTCACGCAGGGCTCGATCGACGCCGCCATCTCGTCGAGCAGTGCCATGTAGTCCCCGATCATCCGCAGCATGTCGTCGATCTCTCGTTCCCCGTGCCTCACCTTGAGATCGGCCTCCCGGTCCAGCATTTCCATCCGCACCCGCCTCCACCCGGCGTGCTCGTTGCAAACACCCTGCCCGATTTGCACGATGGCCCTCATGATCAAAGGATACAGTTCCCGTTTCACTCCAGGGTCCAAGACATCGTCGCCCTCCAAACCTGAAGCCCTGCCACAGTTCGCACCACCCGCTGCCGCGGCATGCCTCGGGCGTTCAAACAGATCATCCAGCAAATCAGCATCCTCAGAAGTTCCCATGGCTTTCTGATCGCTTCACCGGAGCGGATGATTGCAAAAACTGAACGCGACGTCCTCAGCCACCGGGTCCCTCACGCATCCTGATCTGCGTCCCTTTGCCCACGTCGATCTGCAGCGTCATCCCGGAGCTCTCCCCGGAAGGACCCTGCCCCGGTTTCCGTTTCGGTCGGCGGCACCAGTGCACCCCCACACAGCCAGATGTGCCATCCAATGCGAGGATCAAACGGCTTAGCCCACCCGGCACGGGTAAGCCAGCCACAGGCTGATCGTCACCAAGGCATTTCCGGCGAAATGCATGGACATCGCGGGCAAAAGAGAACCGGTCACTTCGAACAACCACGTCGCCGTCAGGCTGTGCAGGAAGAATTGGGGTATCCCGCTCGGGTGGTAGTGCAACAGCGCAAAAACCAAGGCGGTCAGGAACGCCGCGCCAAACCGATTGAGGCGCCCCTTCAGCCAAGGATATAGCATCCCGGTCAAGGCCATCTCCTCCACGAAAGGAGCCTCCAAAACAAGCGAGGGGATCATGGCCAGCCGCCCCTCCAGAGTGGCATCGATGAACCTCGCCACGCAGCCTTGGCTCGGGATCCCCCAGCCCATCTCCTCAAACATCTCACGCCAAGCCCACAATCCAAAAGCCTCGACCGGCAGGGTGGCCAAGCACACGCATGCCCCGCCCATCAGCGCCCACCAAGGACTGAACCCACGAAAACCCCAGAAAACGACGACCGTCGGCACGCTGAGGGAGAAAACCAGGATCGCTGACAATACCCAGGTTGCCTCATACGGGTACCCCAAGAAAGCGACGGCCAACGCCACCGCCACGACCCACGCCGGTGCCCTCACGCTCGGCACGGTCTCGGTGACGATGTATCGCCGCCCCCCGCGGGTCCCGACCAGCAAGATCAGGCCCCCGACGAATGCCGCCAGAGACCCAACCACCAACACGAGCCAGAAAAATTCCCGCGAGTTCATGTCGTTTCTCCCCCGATCAAAGGACTTTCACCTCGATCGACTCGATGTCCCATGCCTAATGATCGCTCCCGGCCACCGCCTGATTGCGCACATCTCGCGGGATCCTTCACACAACGACAACGGGAGCGGACCTTGCGATCCGCCCCCGCGTCTCACCCCGACTCTACCCCAAACTCAATAGGGCCCGAGGCTCCGGAAAAAGTCCCCCATCGCCGCTATCCCCTCGGCGCCGCGGTAGTCCCCGTTGGCGTAGGTTATGACACCCATCGTGTCACAGAGCGTCCCTGTCATCGCCGATAGCTCCGCCTGGGTCTGCGCATCACTGTACCCCGAGTATCCATCCGTCGAGACACAGCCCGTTCAGGCCAGCACACCCAGCAGCCCTACCACGGTCCGCAATTCTCGGACTGTTTTCATTTTGGCTCCCTCCTTTTTGCTGGTCATGCCATGTGATCGACAGCGGCCGCGCCCCGACTGCAAAAATCGGCCGGGGAACCAGTCCCCGGCCGCGATTGCTCTTTCCAGTGCGATGTTCGAGGGGACCATCGGCGGGCGCGACTATAGCGCCATGACCTCCTCCAGCCCGCGCCAGTAGTCACCCCAGCCACCGCAGAGGCGCTTGATGCTGTCGTGCACCATCTCGGCGTGAACGGCGACATCGGGTCCCGGGATGTTGACCAGCGTCTCCAGCATGATGTTCCCGGCATCGTCCACGGTGATGCGATCAGGCGCCCACCGCTCGCGCATGATGGCGTTGTTGTACCCCAGCACCTTTAACTTCCCCTGTTCCGTTTTCCACGCCGCGGGCAGAATATGGACGGCCGTGATGCGGATCACTCGCTCTGTGACCTTCCCATCGGGGCCCTTGCCGCTGATCAGCGTATCCACATCGATCCGAAGTTCCGGCGCATCGCCGCCGCTCCCGCCCCGGTACCGCAAGATGACGTCCTCGTCATTCCTGCCAACAGTCCCGATGTCCGCGGTTATACCATAGCGGGCCCGGATATAGTTCCGGTACTGCATCTCCAAGGACTTCTCGTCCTGGCAGACGGACAGCATCGGATCGGCGCCCACCGGGACCGCCTTGGCCGCGCCATCGTCCGCCTTCTGCACCAACTGCAACGCGCACGCCGCCAGCATCCCGGCGATGGTGCCATGTATCGTATTCATATCAGGTTGCTTCCTCTCTTGTTTCTTGCATCCCCGGCCGCCGCGATCTCGACAGCCACCCGGCCGTCGCTGCAATGGGCCACATGTGCTCGCCCACCGCTCTCCTTCGCGATCCTCCGGTGATGTGTTCTCACGTCATGGGTATCGTCTGCCGGGCCCGCATGATTGCACCCAGCGAACGGAGGGGGCATCGCCCGCACCACCGACAGCCAGCGGGCACCCGTTTGCGGCAATCATTCCTCGCCCCCGGACGATTCCCGTGATGAATGCGTGCCTCCAAACAGCGCCCCGTCGGGCATCTGCGGATGGTCGCCACGTTCTTGGCCCTCGCCCTCTTCCCATTCCTCTGCCGCCCATGTCACGGCCAATCCAAACTTCTTTTTCCCGATGCCTGTGGCGGGGCGTACGAGTTCCGTCCCGCCACCGAAGAGGACGAGACGTGGATCCGTGAACTATTCGCCCACAAATCCCGAAGCTTCGGTGTTCCAGAACACGATACGCGCAGCGTGGAGGTTACGCTCAGGTGCTGCCCGAGCCTCCGGATCCTGTCCATCCGTCTTCTCGGAAATGATGGAACCTACCCCGCTCGCGCCACGATATCCTCCGAAAGATCCGCCCTCATCCTTATCGAAAACCCCCTGGAGGAAGCATTTCATTCCCTCCTGCGGCGGCTCACCAAGCCTGCCGCCAGACCGGATATCCCGGTGCTGCTGGAAAGGAGGCAGTTCCAAAAATTTGTCGGGATCGACACCGACGATACCAAGTCTGTCGAGCGACTCCGTCGCGCGTTTTTCGGGATCGCTGGAGAAACTCAGGGCCTGCTGACCTCGATCCTGCTCGAGGAGCTATTGCACTCCGAAGACAAACCGCGCCACCGTTTCTCGCGTCACCAGTTGGAAGAACGGGCCATGCTCCTTCGATTACTCAAGGGCCGACCTTTCCTCGAACTTTCCCAAGCCGTCTTGATCGGGCAGGCCCTCCGAAAAGCACCCAAGGACTCCAAAGACTACTTTCGCCTGCATTATTACGTGGGCTGGGCAAACATAGTAGATTTTGTCCGCAAGAACATGTCCACCCCGATGGAATCCGTTACCGAGGCAGAAATCCGCTGCCTCGCCGAACAGTACCTCTTTGAACACTATCCCCATGACGCCGAGGCGATCCTCAACCACCCCAGCCTTGCCGGGCTCGGCATCGCGAAAGACGCATCCAGCCACCCGCTCCCGGCCGACCACTCCCCATTGTCCATCCCAGCCAGCCCTCTCAACATTTCTCCGAACGCACCCATGGCAGGGCCACCACGCCCCACTCAACCGCACATCTCCGACGGCGAATCCGCCGCGCCCACGCCTTGAATCCACGAGACCTAATACCAGATACCAAACTCGGTCCTCGACAAGGCGCAGAATTGACAGAAGGGTCCAATCATGCAGGTGGAAGTGCCCACGTCGTGGAGGCCCAAACCACGGTGTTTGATGCCCTGCAGCCATTTCCCCGACGAATTGATCGACACCCAGACAACGGGCGCGCACCATTCTGGACTAGGAGATATCTCGTGAAATACTGGGGCCTCATTACACTCGCCCTCTACCTGGTGTATCTCGTCCTCATCACCATCGGCTACTGCGCTGCCGTCGGCGTTGAAATCGGCGAACTTGCATGGGACTCTGAGCCACTCTGGTTCTGGCTCTGGCTTGGCCTCATGCTCCTGAGCCAAGCGATCCTATTGTTCGTCCCTGTCTCGATCGCGGAGCGGCGCCCCGTCCGACACCGATCACTTCTTTGGTCCATCATCGGCTCCGCAGGCCTGATCGGACTCATGTTGGCGATTGCCGCATGGAGCATGACCGCTGCCGTATGGGGCGAGGGGAACAACCCCTTGGACACGTGGCCGAGGATTCTGACTGTGCTGGGCCTGTCTTGGTTAATCTGGGCTATCCTCTTCCACCGGATGCTCAAGCATCGGGAACCCCAGCAGACGATCGATCGCCTGACCCGTTGGCTTCTGGGTGGCAGCATCCTAGAATTACTCGTGGCCGTCCCCTGCCATGTGATCGTCCGCCAGCGACACTACTGCTGCGCTCCTGCTATCACCGGGGTTGGTATCGCGACCGGCCTTGCGGTGATGCTCATGTCCTTCGGGCCCGGCATCTTCTGCCTCTTCGTCGCCCGCGCGCGGCGGCTGAAACCGCCTTCCCCCAAGGCGCCGCGGTAGCCGAACCCGTCGGCGTTTGGCGCACTAGACCAAGCCCCTATGACACCCGATTACCCCCCAATTCCGCGCGCTTGCGACAATACGGCCCATCACGGCGCGCCATCGAGTAGAGATCTCGCAATCCAGAATATTTGGCGTGGGCGGTCGCGACAGGCCCGAAGCCAGCGCGCACGAGCGAAAGGTGCGCCCGCGGGATATGCCAAAACTGCGTCACCACCGGTCCTGTCCGCCGCCATGATCTGGAGCCGATGCACTTCCGGGACGGATTGCCCCCCTGATGGCTTACGCAGAGTTCCGTTTTGATGCCCGCACGACCTCGTTGATTCGCAGGATAAGATCCTGCGCTTCGGGCCAGCAGATGCGGTGCAACACATCGAGACTGTGACGAAACTCTCCCCTGTGGCACAGGCGCGTGTACTGAATCGCGTCGTATCGCTCGAGATTCATGCCGATCAATGCCGGATAATAAGCCGTGGGGAAAAAATTCAGCGCCTCGACCGTCGCCTGCAATTCCGGATTGCCGGTGTGGACGTCGATGACAGTAGTCAAATGATCCCCTGCCGCCTCCTGTGTCAGCTCTTTAACGATACCGGCTATCAGCAAGCCCTGCAGGCCCTGCCCATGGCTCTTGAGGTCGAGAATGCGGGCCCGCCGGTCCCGCCGATCCGAAACGACACGCGCGGCGGCGACGACGCGCCCACCGGCGCGCATCACGAAACAGCGCCTGTCATATCGGTCGGGATTGCCATGACCGCCCTCGAGACGACGCAGACAGGCCACGCCCGCGCCATGCGCCTGATCCTGATCCCAGCTCTGAAGATAGCGCAATCCGGCCTCATCGTCCCGCTCGATCAAATGACCCGCGGGCCCCGGCTCCGTCGCCATGCCTGACGGCGATTGCCGCATGCGAGTCAGGCCCCGCGGATCGACCGCGAACGGAACGGCGCGTTTGACCTCTGGCAGTGCCACGCCGAAAGATTCGAGCACCGGCTCGGCAAGCGCGCGCACCATCTGCGTGATCGAGGCGCGGGCGCTGCGCTGGCCCAGTGCGGCGGAGGACACCCGCGCCGTCAATAGCATCGCCTCGCGGCCTGCCGGGGTCAGATGGGCGAAAGGCTCGAATCCGGTGGGCTTGAATCCGTTGTGCCGAACGCATTTCCACCCTCCGGCATCGGCCGTGCGCGTCTCCGCGATGAAGTAATGCGCCTGCTCCTCCACCGCCGCATACAAGGCGGCCATCAGCCGGGTGCCAATGCGATGCCCGCGTGCCCCCTGGCTCACAACCAGGCCGAATCCCTCCGCCACCCTGTCAAAACGGCTTCCGACGTTCCGCTCCGCACCGACCGTGCCCACGACCTTTCCCTCAAGCTCGGCGACCAGCCAGCAGATCCCGGGATCCAACACGGCCTCCGCCACCCACCCGGGGTCAAAAAACTGGGGAAAAGGATAATGCTCGCGCGCCTCCCCGCCCGCCGGCGGCCTGTATGCCTCGGCAAACAAACCGCACAATGCCAGCGCGTCCGCCGGACGGGCCGGTCGAATTGTGCTCACGCATGATTCCAGGAATGGCATCCTCGCGTGCTCCTCAGCGCGCCGAAGCCCGCCCGTCCACGCACCTGTCCGTCGGCGCAAGGCCCGCCGGCTTGCAACCCCGGATCGTGCCGCAATGCCCCATGTGCGAATCCTCGAAACTCAATCGCTCGAAACCCAGCGACCGAAATCGCTCGAAAATGTCCTCGGAAGACAAAGTCGGACGCTTGCCTGGATCGAAGCGCTCGTTGCACTCCTTCACCCTCTCCCAATCCTCGCGCATCGGCTCCAGTGCGCCGTCGTCCCGCAAAAAACCTTCGGCGGCATCCAGCAGCGCCCGCAAATCAAAACAGCGCCTTGGCTCCGTGATCACGATGGCCCCTCCCGGCCGCAACAGGCGCAGCACTTCCTGAAGTGCATCCTTCGGCCGCTCCACCGCATAAAGCGCCAGCAGGATGCTCGCCCCGTCAAAACTGCCATCGGCGAACTGCCCCAGCTCTTCCGCACTGTGTCGAATGATGCGCGGGTTGGACAGATCGCCCTGCGGCAGCTTCGCGCGCAGACAGGCAAGCATCGCCGGGCTTGAATCCACGGCCGTGACCTCCCGACCGGCCCGCACCAGTTGCAGGGTGACGTTTCCGGTGCCAGCTCCTATGTCGATGACCCGGAGCACGTGGGCCTGCGTCATCGCCTTCACATGACGGGCCACCACCTCGCGGTAGAAAGGCATCCTCAGTAGGATCCGATCATACGCCTGGGCATAGCTCTCCCACATCCGCTCGTTCTCATCGCCGGCATCGGCACGGCTCAAAGTCCCCCTCCCAGGTCGCATTCGCAATAGCCTCCGTCGGTCATCCGGGTCACCTTCGTCACGTCCAGATAGACAATCCGCATGTAAACCGACTGCCCTTCCGCCTTGAACTGGATCCTGTGCTGGACCACCAGCGGCAGAAACGCGCGGCCCCGGCGCAGCGCCGGCTGGTCGGGCGTTTCCTTGAATATTATCGGGATCGTGGCCACGGGAACCTGCGCGTCGCGTCCCCAGACATTGAGCAGCAGATTGTCATAAATCCTGCCCTGCTCGGCGAAGAACGCGTTGAACTGCTTCTCGGGAATGCTCTCGCGCAACGCCTCAACCAGCTCGGCGACGGGTTTCCCCTCATCAATGGCCGTTCCGAAAAGCTGCCGCGCCTTCTCGGACACGAACGTGGCCCTGATATCAGGCCTTTCTCCCCCGCCACGCCCCTGATGGACCCGGTACTCGACGAACGGCCGCGGCGACAGCCACGTCTGGCCACCGCCCGCCTCCAGCTCCTTGACGAGCGCGTCAAGTTTCTGAATGGGATCTTCGGGCACCTGATAGACCGTCTTGTCGTTGAGGTTGAAAGGGAGCCTCTCCTCCTCGTCCCCCTCCGGGTCGCGCGCGGGCTCATCCCGCAAGAGGACAATGGGCCGCCCCGTCGCCAGCCGGAATCCCACCTCAATCATGACATTGGCGTTGAACTGCCCGTTGCCAGTGGGCGCCCCGAGATAGGCGACCACCATCGGCGTGCGCTCCAGGGATTCGACGATGCGATCCCATTTGTTCTGGCCCGTGAGCTGGTCCGCCTGGATTGACCGGTAACCCGCCCTCTGGCACGCGGGACGAATCAGCCGCTCCATCACCGTCCTGGAGCGCGGGTGCGCCGGATTGAGGGGCATGATCACGAAGCAATCCTTGAGCGCGACCGGGATCACGGCGGTTTGATCATCGACCGGCGGGGCGATCGGGGGTGGTTCCTTCTCCCAGGGCGCGTGCTTGTCCACCGCCCAACGGTGACCCACGAGTGGCAGCTCATGGGCCTTGCCGGGGACGGGCTCCTTACCCCCAAACTTCTGGCGCAGCTCGCCCGGAAGCTCTTCAAACGCATCGTGGCTGATACGGATTTCGCCGCTGCAATGCATCAGGCTGTCATGCCCCCCGCCCTCCTGAAGCCGCTCCGCATCGGAGATGCACCGGCCGCGCCAATGTTTGTCGGCGGAACGCTCCAGCCAGCCATAGTCGATCCCCACCCGAAAGCACCGCATCCTCGCGGGTGAGCTCTTTCCCTGATTCCTGTCCCGCGCTGCGATCAGAAGCGCCCTCCCCATCCGAACGGCCTCCTCGGTCCGCTCAAACAACAGGATGCCGCCATCCCCTCGCCATGTGTCCAGATGTGCCTCGAATTTCGCGCCCACGGACTGGCAGGCATTCCGGATCAGCGTCCGTATCTGATCATCGATCATCGCCACGGGATTCGGATGATCGGCATCCTCCATCGCCATGACCGTCTCCCTGTAATGGGCCATGTCGATGGAGACCACACAATACGCCTTGCGCTCTTTTCGCTCGAATAGCCGGCTCCGCCGAAACTCGAAGGCGCCCGGCCCGTCCCCGACCGCCTCGACCGTCTCTATGTCCCCGTACGCCCGCTGATGCCTTTCTGGCAGGTCCCCATACGCCCCAACGCATGCGCAGATTTCGCCGCCGCGCGCCACTTTGCTCAGGGCCTGGGCCAGGCACTCACCCTCCGTTGGTCTGTCCGGCATCCCAACGCCGTTCCTACACTTGGCCAAACCGATGCGGATCTCGACTCTCCCAGCAGCCGCGGCGTCTGTGCCGTCGTCGCGCGCGGCCAGGTGCAGGAGCTCCCTGCCCAGCGCGTGCGCGTCACCGGCGACCGATAGGTAAAACATCGGCGCCCCCGAGGTCGACAGCGACGCCTTGAGCGGCTTCACCCGCGCTTGCCCCACCGCTTCCTCAACCCACAGGTCAAGATCGCCAATGGGACACTGCCTCTCGCCCGAGCCACGTGACTTGTCATCGCGAGCAAAGGTCATTCCTTTCACGTCCAGACACAGGACATAAATCGCCGGCTGATTACCGATGCCGCCCCTATCGGTTTTCTTTGTCATGGGAGACCCCCGTAGAGTGCCCTGACCATCGCGCATCGATTCTGCATGCGGCCAGGGAACAACGCCGGCGGCGGGAAACTGTTCCACAGACAGCCAGCGGATGAACACATACTCACCACCCTGAGGCCATATGATCGATCGGACGGCCTCGCCGATTGCATCCTTCTATCAAATCCCGCCCGTGCGGGCAAGACCGAGCTTCCCCCCACCAAAGGCCAGATATATCCGCTGCAATCAAAACGGCAGCTGTGCCGATTGGTGTCTGCAGTGACGTCTCAATGTGAACGACGCCATCAAGTAATATGAAAGAGACCAGACCTCGCGGGGCACGCTTGCCGGCAGGAGTCAAGAAGACGGGACTCCCTGTCGATCGCCGGCACCGGAATCGGCCGGCGGGGATCTTCTCAAGGAGCGCTCCCATGAACACCGGCAACACACTCTCGCAGAACCCGGCCGCCTCGGGCCAGCAACTTGGAACGGTCAATCCTGTGCCACATGACCGATGGGCCAGAGTCCGCTCCCTGCGCCTCATCTGCCAGATCGGCCTACTGGCGCTCTCCACCGTGTTTCTTCTCGTCGGCTGTCATCCGGAAAAGAAGTCGGGGACAAGTGCACGCCCCGCCATCAAAATCGAAGGACCGAAGGCCACCACGGAAACGCGCCCCCCAACAGGTGCGGCCCCCGCCGAGGTGCCGGCGACCAACGCGCCAATCGACCGTTCAACCGCCCCCCGGAAAGGGGGACCGACCGCTGTCTGCCAGTCCGCCCTCGAAGCGCCCGCCCGCATCGAGAGCGGCGTGCGCCTCATGGTGGATCTGGAAAACCTAGGGCCGATGTCCGGCTTCGAGCTCCGGTTCGACCAGCCGGTCATCGCACAAGACCGGGTGGGAACGGTGGCGGAATCCTCCCCGCTTGCGTTTGAGCCGCGGGTGTCCGGCACATGGACCTGGCTGAGCCGGCGCAGCGGGCTATTCGCCCCCGATGAACCGCTGCGCATGGCGACCCGCTATCGCCTCACCCTTCGCCAGCTGGCCGGGCCGGACGACAAGCCCATCGACGCGCGCCTGCAATACGAGTTCCACACCCCCGGCTTCGCGGTGCTCGATCCGCCGGGCAAACCCGACGCGAACGCCTCGGCCGAGTGTCCCTTCCAATTGCATTTTACCGCGGACGTGGACCCGGCCGCGGCGTCCCTGTTCATCGGATTTGAAAACGCGTCCGGCCAGCGCGCGGGCGTGGTGGTCGAAACCGACAAGTCCTGGTCCTCGGAAGCGCGCTACTTCGCCGGCCAGCCCAAGCTGGCCCCCTGGCGCCTGCGCCGCATCGCATCTGCGGGCGACCGTGGGTCAAATGACTCTGGCGACGCGCGTCTCCCGAGCGTCCTCGCGATCAAACCCGCCGGCCCGCTGCCCCCCGGGCCGGGATGGCGACTCGTCCTGCGCAAGGGCCTGCCCTCGGCAGACTGCGAGTTCCAGCTCGACAAGACCGTCGAATTTCCGATCGGCGATGTCCTGGAACTCAAAATCACCAACGCCTCGGCGCACTCCATCCTCAACAGGGGCCGATTCATCGTCCTCGACGTCAACAAATACATCCGTGATAGGGACTTTGACATCCGGCCCCTCATCAGGGTCTCTCCGGCACCAGACAAACTGGTTATCCGGCAGCGATTCGACGACATCCTGATCGACGGCGGCTTCGGCCTCGGGACCAATTACACCGTGGAGGTATCGCCCGGCCTGCTAGCACACGACGGCACCCAGGGCACCGAGAAATTCGTCGCAACGCTGCTTTTCGAACCGCTCGCCCCGCGCCTCTATTTTCCCGAAGAGGTATCCCACCAGCAGGCGCACGGCGGTCGGGAGTTCGGCTTCGCCTCGGTCAACGTGCCCGGCGCGCGCGTCCGCGCCTACAGGGTGGCCCCATCCTCCGCCGCCGCGGTCCTGGACCATTTCGAATCGCAGTACCCCCAGCCCGCGCCCACCGAGGACCAACGCGACGATTGCGAGCGCTATCGGCGCGTTGACTTTGCGCCCACCCCGCTGGCCCCTGCCCTCACGCAGGTCTGGGAAAGGGTCTTCGATACCGCCGCCGCGAGCGACGATGCCCGGGTCACCCGGTTCTCATGGGACGAGGTGCTCGGCGCGGGCAAATCCGGCATGGTGCTCCTGGAGATCGAATCGACCGGCACCACGCCGCGCATTGGCGCGCAGACCCTGGTGCAGGTGACTGACCTCGGTGCCGTCTGCACGCGCGACGGCGGCGAGTGGCGCGCGTGGGTGTTCTCCCACCAGACGGGCGAACCGCTCGCGGGCGTCACCGTCGGCTCCGGCGACCGCCGCGCCACCACCGGCGCCGACGGCATCGCGAGACTGCCCGGCCAACCCCAGCTCATCGAAATGGGCCGGGGCGAGGACGTCCACCTCACCCGCCTGGACCGCGATGCCCGGGAACTTGAGACCTGGGGCTTCGATATCCCCCGGGGCTACGGAGAACCGGAGAAGGGGGGGCCACCCCTCCGGATCCTGGCTTTCACCGAACGGCCCGTCTACCGGCCCGGAGAGACGGTGCACCTGAAAGTCATCGCGCGCGCGCTGGACGGCAAGGGCCTCTCGCTGCCCGAGGCCAGGGCGGCCTCGATCCGGTTCGCCGACAACCACGACCGCGACTTCTACAACGAGGCGGTCGGGCTCGGCGTGTCCGGCACGCTCTCGGTCTCGGTCGCCCTGCCGGATGACGTCCTGGGCCAATGCACCGCCCACATCGAATTGGGCGGGCAGACCGCCGAACACACGTTTCAGGTGGCCGACTACCAGCCCGACGCGTTCGAGGTCAACATCGGCGGGGCGCGGGACTATGCCCCCGGGCAGATGATCGACCTGTCGGTCGCCTGCCGCTATTATTTCGGGAAGGCCCTCTCCGGCGCCGGGGGCAAGTGGAGCCTGTCCGGTTCCGCCGCGCCGTTCGCGCCGACCGGCTTCGACGATTTCCTATTCCTCTCGGGTGATTGCGACCACCGCCTGCGGGAGGCGGACTCGCATTTCAACGAGGAGGGCGATATCGCGCTGGACGCGGACGGCGCATGCCGCCTCTCGCCCAAGGCGGCCCAGGCCTTCGCGGGCCCAGCCCCGCAGTGGTTTCGCCTGCTGGCGGAGGTCACCGATGTCAACCAGCAAACCGTCAGCCAAAGCGCCTCGTTCACCAGGCACGCCTCGGATTTCTATCTGGGGCTCCGGCGCCCGGACGGCCCGATCCGCGCCGGCGAACCCATTCCGGTGGAAATCGTCGCGGTCGATCCCGACGGGCAACCGCACAGGGGCGCGGTCGGGGCGCGCGCACGCCTCTATTACGTCGAGTGGCTGACCCAGGACATCGGCGGGGCCAGCCACTCCCGATTCTACCGGGCGGAGCCCCGACTGCATCTGCTCGCGGAAGCCGGGGTCACCACGGGCAGGGTGGCCCGCGAGGGCACCCGCTGGCGCTACCTCAAGGGATCCGGCCCGCGCGTCGCTTTCACCGCCGAGAAAACGGGCAAGCACCTCGTCGAGATCGAGGCCCGCGATGCCGCCGGCCGGCGCACCGTGACGCGCCACGACTTCACGGTCTTCGGGCCGGGCGTGGCCACGTGGGACTTCCGGGATGCCGCCCGGATCGAGGTCGAGACCGACAAGGCAGAGTACCGGGCCGGGGAAACCGCCACCCTCCTGATCAAGTCGCCCATCGCGGGCACAGCCCTGGTTTCTGTCGAAAGGGAGACGGTCCTGCGCTCCTTCGTCGCGCGCATCGAAAAAGGGAGGGCCAGCGTCCAGGTTCCCCTGCTGGCGTGCGATGCGCCCAACGTGTTCGCCAGCGTGGTGGTGGTTCGGGGGTCCGATGCCTGCCCCCACCAGCATCCTGCCCCGGAGTACCGCTTCGGCTATTGCCAGCTCAAGGTGGCCGATCCGGCGACCCGATTGGGCGTCGAGGTCCAACCCGGCTCTGGCACCTATCGGCCGGGTTCCGAGGTGGCGATCCAGGCCGTCGTCCGCGATGACAAGGGCAGGCCGGTGCCCGATGCCGAGGTCACCCTGTATGCGGTTGACGAGGGCGTCCTCGCGCTGATGGGCTACGAGACCCCCGAACCTCACCGCTTCTTTTTCACCACCCGCCCTCTCCGCGTGGACACGTGCCTGACGCTCGCGCGTCTCATGCCGGAGGATCCCAATGACCGGCGCTACACCAACAAGGGCTTCCTCGTGGGCGGCGGGGGCGACTCCGCCGAATCCCTGCGCCGCAACATGCTCGCCTGCGCGTACTGGAATGCCTCGCTCAAAACCGACAAGGGGGGCCGCGTGGCCGTGACATTCAGGGCCCCGGATAGCCTGACGCGCTACCGGGTGATAGCGGTCGCACTGTCCGGCGCGAGCCGCTTCGGGAACGCCCAGTCCTCATTCGAGATACGCAAGCCGGTGATGATCCAACCCTCGCATCCGATGTTCGCCCGCCTCGGCGACCGGCTCAGTGTCCGCGCCGTGGCGCACAACCAGACCGAGGGGCCCGGCACGCTCCGGGTCTCCCTGGCCCTCGACGGCAGGGCAAGATCGACGGAGGCCTCACCCAGTCAATCCATCAAGATCGCCGCCGGCGGCACCGCGGTCATCGATTTCCCAGTGGAGTTCGTCGCCGCGGGCCCATCCCGCTGGACGTGGCGCGCGCGGCTGACCCCCGACGCCGCCGCGCGGCGCACGGGCCCACCCACCACCGCATACGGCGACAAGGCCCCGAAAGCGCGACCCCCGGCTGCGGCCCCCGAGGAGTTCGCCGACGCGGTGGAAACCCAGATCACCGTGGAGGAGCGTGTTCCGCTCCTGCGTCGGATCTATTCCACCAGGGTCACCCCGGACCAGGGCGATCTGTTGCGGGGCGTCGATCCCGCAGCGCTCGAGGCCCGCGGCCAGCTGACGATCACCGTCGCCAACTCGCCCCTCGCCCAGTTGGCCGGAGCCGCCGATAGCCTGATCCACTACCCCTACGGCTGCGTCGAGCAGACTTCCTCGTCGCTCCTGCCATTGCTCGTGCTGGGGGATTCGGCCGGAGCCATCCCGGGATTCGCCTCCCGCGCCAGGCAGATCGCACCGATGGTCCGCAAGGGAATCACGCGCCTGCTGGACATGCAGACGCCCTCCGGTGGCCTCGCCTACTGGCCCGGCGACACCGAACCCGACCCCTGGGGCAGCGCCTGGGGCTGCGCCGCGCTCGCGATCGCCCGCTCCCTCGGGCACCAGGTACCCCCGCAGGCCATGGATCCGCTCTGCGAATACCTGCGGGCCCAGATGGCCAATGCGGCCCTGGCCTCCGGCGACGCCCAGCTCGGGCCCCGCTGCCTCGCCGCCTGGGCGCTGGCCCTCGCCCGGTCCCCCGACCCGTCGTACCACGAGATCCTCTTCTCGAAACGGGGGGGCCTCTCCCCCGAGAATCGCGCACTCCTCGCCCTCGCCATACTCGAATCCGCCGGCCCTCGCGCGATGGCCGAGGAGCTTGCCGCCGACCTGCCCGACGCGGACCATGTCATCTCGCCGTGGTTCTACGACGCGGCGCGCGACATCGCCCTGCGCCTCATGGTCTCCGCGCGCCTCGGGCACATCGATGAGGCAGGCCGCCTCGCCGACCGGCTGCTCGCGCACTGCCAGGGCGGCGATTGGCACACCACCCAGGGCAACGCCTGGGCCGTGCTCGCGCTTTCCGACTTCGTCCGCAAGGGCCGCGCCGACGCCGGTCCCGCGCAAGGCACCATCCTCTACGGCGGCGCGAGGCTCGCAGACTTCTCGCTCGATCCCTCGGGAGGCTTCGCCGAAACCCGCATCGACCTCCCGGCGAAGGAGGCCGGGGCACGGCTCCAAGTGCAGGGGGCCACGGCGGGGCCGCTCTTCGCGCGGCTGGTCTTCGAATCACGACCCGACGCGGCCACGCGCATGCCGCAGGAGCGCGGCTTCGCCATCGGGCGCGCGTACCACAAGATCCTCGACGACGGCTCGCTCGCGCGGGCGGATGACCTGCGGCTCGGCGACCGAGTGATGGTGACGCTGTCGATCCAATCGCAGTCGCACGCGTCGTACGTGGCGATCGAGGACCCCCTGCCTTCGGTGTTCGAGGCGATCAACCCCGAATTCCGCTCCAGGGAGGCCGCTGGCTCTTCGTCGACCCGCACCACGCTGTGGTCGAGCCACAGGGAGATGCGCGCCGATCGGCTGATCTGGTTCGTGAACCACATGCCCGCCGGCCAATACCAGATCCAGTACCTGGCCCGCGTGCGGGCCGCGGGGGAGGCCGAGGCACCCGCGGCACAGATTGGCGAGATGTACCGCCCGGACCGCCTCGGCACCACGGCGCCAGACCACCTGGGCGCGGGGTCCCCCCGATGAAAAGGATTTTTAGCAAATCCTGTCGGATCGCCGCCGCGATCGCGGCCGCGGCCCTCGGCCTCCTGGCGATCGCCGTCGCGCGCGCGCCACTGCCGCCGGGATTGGACGGCCCCCCGCCCGGCGCCGTCGAACTCACCGACCGGAACGGCCAACTCCTCCGCGAGGTCCTCGAGGACGAGGCCCGCTACGCGCGACCCGCGACCCGCGGGGAAATACCGGCGACCCTGCGGCTCGCGACGCTCGCGGCCGAGGACAGGCGCTTCTTCCACCACCCCGGAATCGACCCGATCGCCATCGCGCGCGCAGCGTCCGACTGGTTCCGGGAGGGCCGGGTCGTGTCGGGGGCGTCCACCATCACGCAGCAGCTGGTGAAAATCGCCTCCGGGCGCCTGGGCCGGCCCACCCTCGCCGGCAAGGCGACCGAGGCGCTACAGGCCATCAAGCTGGACCTGCTCTGGGACAAGGAGCGCATCCTCGATGCCTACCTCAACCGCCTCGACTATGGCAACCTCCGGATCGGTTGCCGGGCCGCAGCGCGATTCTATTTCGACAAGCCGCTCGCCGACCTCTCTTTCGCCGAGGCCTCGTTGCTAGCCGCGCTGCCACGCTCGCCGGTCCGCCTCAACCCACTGCTCCATCCCGGCGCGGCCGAGACCGCGCGAGAGGCGGTCCTCGACCGGCTCCTGCGCAACGGGTGGATCGACGCGTCTTCCCACATCCGCGCCGTCGGCCAGCCCATGTCCCCGGGCGGGCGCCGGCGCGTCTTCCGCACCCCCCATTTCGCCGACCTCGCCCTCTCGCGGATCGGTGACCGCACCGGCCCGGTCGTCACGACCATCGACCTCGACCTCAACCGCTTTGTCGAGGCGCGCCTCCGCGGGCGGATCGTCGGCCTTACCCCGCGCCGCGTCACCAACGGCGCCGCCGTGGTCATCGACAACCGCACCGGAGAACTCCTCGCCCTAGTCGGCTCAGAGTGCTATTTCGCGCCCGGCTGCGGCCAGGTCAACGCGGCCCTCGCCCCGCGCTCCGCCGGCTCCACACTCAAGCCGTTCACCTACCTGCTCGCTCTGGAGCGCGGCTGGACCCCCGCCTCTCCCCTGCCCGACATCCCGGCCGAGTACGTCACCGAGACGGGACTCTTCCGCCCGGAGAACTTCGACCGCACCTTCTCTGGACCCGTGCGCCTCCGCCGCGCCCTGGCCAACTCCCTCAACGTGCCCGCCGTCCACCTGCTCCAGGAGATCGGCGGACCCGCGCCCCTGGCGCGGGCCCTGCAGCGGTGCGGCGTCACGACGCTCGACCGGCCCCCCTCCGACTACGGACTCGGGTTGACCATCGGCAACGGCGAGGTCCGCCTGCTCGAGCTCGCCAACGCCTATGCGTGCCTCGCCCGGCTGGGAGTATATCGGCCCATCCGGATATTCCGCGACGAGCGCAACGATCCGGACGGGGGGCGCCGCGTCTTCGGTCCCGCGGCCGCCTACCTCATCGCGCACATCCTGGACGACGACATCGCGCGGACCCCGGCCTTCGGCCCCGACTCCATCCTGAACATCGGTTTCCCCGTCGCCTGCAAGACCGGCACCAGCTCGAACTTTCGCGACAACTGGGCCTTCGGCTACACGCCCGAGTTCACCGTCGGGGTCTGGGTCGGCAACTTCGACGGCTCGCCCATGGGCGATGTCTCCGGCGTCACCGGCGCCGCGCCCCTGCTCGCCGACATCTTCCGCCACCTCAGGGCCACCCGCGGCACCATCTGGTACGCGCAACCGCCCGGCATCATCGCCGCACAGGTCCACCCGGCCACCGGAAAGCGCCTCGCCGGCGTCAGCCGCTCACGCGGCATCACCGAATACTTCCTGGCCGACCATCCCCCCGCCGGTGAGAGCCCACGAGACTACGATGTCTCCGGCCGCGTCATCCTCCCCCCGCAGTTCGCCGACTGGCTCGCATCCACCCGCCCACCCGGTTTCGCCCCCCCGGACGCCGCCGGACCCGCGAGCCTCGCCATCGTCTCGCCAAAGTCCGAATCCCTTTACTTTCTCGATCCGGACCTCCCCGGCTCCGACCAGCTCCGCCTCCGCGCCATCGCCCCGGTTCCCGTCACGTGGCGCAGCGCCACGCTGCCCATCGAGCGCACCGGAAACGAGACCATCGCCCGGCTCGCCCCCGGCCGCCATTGTCTCGAGGCCGTGAATTCAGTCACCGGCGAGAGCTGCCGAGCGTGGATCAACGTGGAACGGCAGTGAACCGATCGTCTTCCAGGAGATCAACCCCCAGACCGCCCTGCGGCGCGGCGAGACCCTCGACGGGCTCTTTTAGAGCTAAAGACATTTGCCACGCCGTGGCCGATGTCGCTCCTCCATCCGTCTCGAATTGCATGCGGTCTCAACGGCAATCATCCAATAGGGTATCCGTGCCCAGCGCCAATAGCTCCGCGTGAGATCGTCCCGTCGCCTCGCGAATCGACTTCATCTCCGCCCGGAGGGCATCTGCACCGTCCCGCTTGAGCAGGCGCGCGGCGCATTCCATGTAGCGCAGGACATGGAGGCGAAGCTCCTTGGCAGCTTGATCGTCCGTAAGTTCTGGCACGTTTGTTTCTCCTCTTGTATATGATCGCGCACCCTCCTCGCGACCCTTCCGCGGTGCCGGTTTCCGCTGGCTAATCCAGCAAACCCCCGTGCCCCTCTGGACCGGATGCGTCGCGGACGCCGAAGGTGCCCAACATACCAACGACCCTCTTCTTTCCCTTCAGAAAGCACTTTGTTGCCGTCTCGACCTCCTGCCTGGTGATCGGCGGACCGCTTCCATCTAAGAGGTCAGCGCCGACGAATTCGGCCTTAGGCGCACCCTCGGCGCGCACCTCGATGAAACGTGCGCGCCGGGCCCGCCGCAGCCAGCCCCCCAACGTCGCCAGCGCCACTCCCCGGTTCGCCGCGAAATCTCGCTGCGTGAGCCCGCTGCGCTCGTACTCCTCGATGGTCCCCGAGATCTCTTCGCGACTCCTTCGACTTCGATTGCCAATCCGCCTTCTTCTCATGGCCCCGGCGTGCCCGGCGATCCCCTGCGCGCATAGATGGGGTTGCTCAGATGCTTACGGATGATCCGCTCCAAGGGATTGTTGCTGCGCAGGCTGCGCCAGCGCTCGCGGGGAAAGCCCATGTGGGCCAACGTCTGCCCGATGGCCTCCCGCACCATGGCTGCGGCCTCTGTCAACTTCACCTCGCGGAGCGTGCCAAGATTGAACTTGTCGGATGAACTAGAACAAACCCAACCTTACCGTTGTGGAGCGCCAAGCGATCTTCCGAGACGATTTGCAACTGGAGCCAGACGCTGAACGTGCGGTCGAAGCACCGCATTGACGTTTGGCCAGCTCACCACATGACCGCCGCCGCACCACCGACCGAAGCGACCCCTGCCCGGCAACAGGCCGCCTGGGAGGAAACCTTCCGTTACGCGGGCAAACATTCCCGGTTCTACCGCGAACACTTTGCGCGCGCCGGCATCTCCCCCGCCGACAAGATCCCTCTCGCCGATATCGCACGCATCCCTCCGGTGGATAAGTCCGTCGTGTGCCAACAACCCGATGAGTTCCTCTGTGTCCCCCGCGAGAAGATCGTGGACATCGTCACCACCAGCGGCACGACCGGCCAGCCGCTCCTCTGGCAACTCACCGATTCCGATCTAGAACGCCTCGGCTACAACGAACAACTTTCCTTCGCAACCGCCGGCTTCACCGCCGCCGACACCGTCCTCCTTGCCGTCGCCATGGACCGCTGCTTCATCGCTGGCATGGCATATTTTCTCGGTCTCCGAAAACTCGCCTGCGGCATCGTCCGCGCCGGCCCCGCCGCCCCCGCGCTGCATCTGGACATGATCCGCCGCGTCCGGCCCACTGCCGTCGTCAGCGTTCCCTCATTCCTCCACCACGTTGCCGAAAAGGCCCGCGAGACCGGCTTCGACCTCGCCGCCGCCGGCATCCGCAAGGCCGTGTGCATCGGCGAGCCCGTCCGCGAAAACGATTTCTCCCTTAACCGCGCCGGGCAACTCATCGAAACCCACTGGGGCGCGAAAGTCTTTTCCACCTACGGCGTGACCGAACTCGCCGCCTCCCTCTGTGAGTGCCCCGCCGGTCAAGGCGGCCACCTCCACCCCGGCCTCCTTTACCTCGAGGCCCTCGACGAAGCCGGCCAGCCCGTCCCCGACGGCCAAGCCGGCGAACTCACCGCCACCACCCTCGGCGTGGAGGCCATGCCCCTCATCCGCTATCGCTCGGGCGATTTTGCCGCCATCCACCGCGCACCCTGCGCCTGCGGGCGCACCACCCTCCGCATCGGCCCCATCGTCGGCCGGAAAAACCAGAAGCTGAAACTCAAAGGAACCACCGTCTTTCCCTCCGCCCTTAAAACGATTCTCGACACCACCCCCGAAGTCTCCACCTACGCCATCATCGCCCGCCGCGAAAACGATCTCGCCGACACCATCGAAATCAAGATCTCCTGCTCCGGTGACGCCGCGAAGATCTCCGCCGCCCTCCGCGAACGCTTCCGCGGCGAAATCAAGGTCGCGCCCCACATCACCCCAGCAACCGCCGCCGAAATCGAGGAACTCCAACTCCCCCCCGGCGCCCGCAAACGCCGCTACTTCGCCGACCTCCGCCATTGACATGACCGGCGAACCCAACATCTGCATCGTCGTCCCCGTTTACAACCACGCCCAGACGGTCGGCCCCGTCGTGCGCGCCGCCGCCAGACACTTCCCCGTCATCGTCGTCAACGATGGATCCACCGACGCCACCGCCGCCGCGCTCGCCACCGAAAAGGACATT
This sequence comes from Verrucomicrobiota bacterium, assembly GCA_029560585.1. Classification (GTDB taxonomy): domain Bacteria; phylum Verrucomicrobiota; class Verrucomicrobiia; order JADLBR01; family JADLBR01; genus JADLBR01. The sequence goes on from JAKQKQ010000228.1 coordinate 58,899, forward strand.
CAAATCATCACCCTCCCCTACAACCAGGGCAAAGGCGCCGCTCTCCGCGTCGGCTTTGCCAACGCCGAACGACTCGGCTACACCCACGCCATCACCATCGATGCCGACGGCCAGCACAACCCGGATGAAATCCCCGGCTTCGCTGCCGCCACGCGCCTCCACCCCGATGCCTTCATCATCGGCGTCCGCGACCTCGTGAAAGAGAATGCCCCGCTCGGCCGGCGCATCACCAACGACCTCTCGACCTTCTGGTTCAAGGTCCAAACCGGCGTGCCCCTGACCGACACCCTATGTGGCTTCCGCAGCTATCCGCTCCGGGCCATCAACCGCCTCCGCGTCCGCTCCCAACATTACGCCTACGAACTCGACATTATGGTCAAGGCCGCCTGGGCAGGCATCTCACTTCGCGCCCAACCCGTCTCTGCCGACTACGCAGCGCCCACCTCGCGCCTTTCACATTTCGATCCCTGGCGCGACATGCTGCGGATTTCGCTCCTCCACGGGTGCCTTTCCGCCCAGACATTCTGCGTCCCCGCGCTGTTGCGCAAATTCTCCGCCACCGGCGAATTGCACAACCTCTCCTGCGGCCAGCGCCTCAAGACCATCCTTCGCCACCTTTTCTCCGAGCACACCGACACCCCCGCCAAACTCGCCTGGGCCGTCGGTCTTGGCCTGTTCTGCGGCATCGCTCCCATCTGGGGCTTCCAAATCATCGCCGCCGCCGCCGTCGCCCATGTATTGCGCCTGAACAAAGCCATCGCCGTCACCGCCAGCAACATTTCGTTTCCGCTCGCGGCGCCCTTCATCATGGCCGGCGGACTGTTGCTCGGCCATTACCTCCACACCGGCGCGCTCCTGCCCTTCAATGCCGAGACCCTCCTCCGCGAAATCCCCCTCCGCTTCGCCGAATGGTTCCTGGGCAGCATCGCCCTCGGCCTGCTCGTTGGCATTTTGGGCACGGTCATCACCTGGCTCGTCTGTCGGATGTTGCCCACCAAAGAAGATTCCCCCGCATGACCGGCCACCTCGTCCAACTGCACCTCCTCCTCGCCCGGCACCGCGTCGCAATCCTTTGCGGCCTCCTGCTGGTTGTCGCCGCCGCCCTTTACTTCGGGCGCCGCCTCAAACTCAACGAAGACTTCACGGACATCCTCCCCATGTCCGCCCCCGCGATCGCCGAGCAGATCACCGCCCTCAAACGTGTCCGACAAGCCGACCGCCTATACATCGACGTCGCCACGACCGACCCCACCGCCGCGCCGCCGGCTGAAGCCGCCGCGCGCCTGGCCGCCGCGCTGCGTCAAATTCCCCACCTCGCTGACCTCCGCGACGAGATTGCCCTCGAAGAACTCGGCATCGCCTACGAAGAGCTGCAGAGCCGCCTGCCCGACCTCCTCGATGCCGCCAGCCTGCGCGCCCTTGAACCGCTCCTCACGTCCGACGCGCTGGAAAGACGTCTCGCTTGGCTCAAGCAAGCCATGATCCAGCCCCAGGGCATGATGTTCAAGAACGCCGCCCGCATCGACCCCGCTGGCATAGGCGACCCCATATCCACCCACCTCCGCGCGCTCCAGGCCGGCACCGGCGACGCCCGCATCGTGGACGGCCGCATCACCAGCGCCGATGGCCGTCATGTCCTCCTCTACGCCACCCCGGATTTCCCTCCATCCGCCACCGCCAAGAGCGCCCGCCTCATCCCCGCCGTCCTGCAGGCCGCCCGCTCCATCGAAAGCCAATTCCCGCCCGGCGCGCTAAAGATCTCCATCACCGGCGCCCACCGCGCCACCCTCGACAATGCCCTCATGATCCGCGCCGACACCACGATCACCAGCTTCCTTGCCACGCTCGCCATCGCCGCCCTTATCCTGTTCGCCTGCCGCCGCCGCCTCCTTGCCCTCCTGGCTTTGGCGCCCGTAATCTTCGGGGCCCTCGGTGCCACCCTCTTCTTCTGCCTCACCGGCGACATCGTGTCCGCGGTCGCCCTCGGCTGCGGTAGCATGCTCATCGGCGTCACCGTGGACTTCGGCGTCTACATCGTTTACACGCTCGACGACGCCGCGCCCGCCGACCGCCCGGAACTCGCCCGCATCATCGCCGGGCTTTGCCCCGCGCTCCTGTTCGGCGCACTCACCACCATGGCCGCGTTCTTCATCATGCTCTTTTCGCCCATCTCCGGCCACCGCCAACTCGGCATCTTCGGCCTCATCGGCGTCGGGCTGGCGGCGGCCTTCGCCATGCTCATCCTGCCGCTGTTCATCCCCGTGCAAAGAAGCGGGGGCAACGCACGCCCACTGCCGCTGACAACGCTGCTCCAGCGGGTGTTCGACTGGCGGACGCGGAACTCGCGCCTTATGTTGCCGCTGCTCGCGTTGCTCACCCTGGCCTGCCTCTTCGGGCTGACGCGCCTGAAGTTCGATGGCGACCTGGCGCGGCTCAATGGCGTGACCACCGCCACGCGGCAGGACGAAGCCATCGTCCGCAAGACCTGGGGTCAGGCACTCTCGCTCACCACCATTGTCGTAGATGGCGCAACACGCGAGGAGGCGCTCCTGAAAAACGAACGGGTCCGGGCCGTTCTTGAAAAATTGCGCTCGCGGGATGTGTTAGAGTCATTTTCGTCGCTCGCGCCACTGTTTCCTTCGGCGCTGAAGGAGGCGCAGAACCGGCGCGATTGGCAGGCGTTCTGGACGGCGGATCGGCAGGCGGAAGTGCGCGGTTCACTCGGTGCGGCGGCGGCGAGGCTGGGTTTCCGCGCCGATGCGTTCACGCCGTTCCTGGAAAAAATCGCCGCGCCGGCAACCGTCGCCCCGGGCACCAATTCCGCACTACAGCGGCTCACCGCCGATTTCTGGAGCGCGCGCGACGGCAGAGTCTTTCTCACGACGTTGGTGAAGGTGGGGGACCTCGAAAGATTCCAGCGCTTGCGCGCGGCGGTTCAGGCCGCCGTGCCGGAGGCGGCCCTGTTGAACAAATCAGCTCTCTCGGACGAGGTCACGAAGGTCGCGCAGAGATCGCTTCCGGTGTTCGGGCTGCTCGTCGCGGCGCTCAATGCGCTCCTGATCTACCTGCTGCTGGGACGGGTTTCGCTGGTCTTGGTCACCCTCCTGCCCATGGCGGCGGCCGTGCTGTGGACCTTGGGCATACTGGGATTGCTGGGGTTGCCGGTGGACGTGGCAAATTTCATCTTCGTCGTCTTCATCGTCGGGGTGGGCGGGGACTACAGCCTGTTCATCGTGCTGGGCGAGCTGGAGCCGCTGCGCGGCTGCCCGGAACGCTCGGCGTCCAACGGCGGTGCGGTGACGATGACCGGGCTGACATCGCTGCTGGGCACGGGCGTCCTGGTGCTGGCCCGACACCCCGCGTTGTTCTCGGTGGGTTTTACGGCGCTATTGGGAATCAGCTTCAGTCTGCTGGCGGCATTGTTCCTGGTGCCGCTATGCGTGCGGTGGCTGGCCCAAGACAAACCGCCGCAAACCGCTGCGCCATTGGCGCCAAAGCCGTTGCGGGGGGCGATCGCCCGGCTCTATCGGTTTCAAGGGCCGTATGTCTGCCAGTTCGTGTTTTGGAAGATGAAGACCGATCCGCTGTTCGTGGCGGTGGAACGGACGGCGCCGCCGACGGGCGAGATCCTGGACTTGGGCTGCGGCTTCGGCATCGTGGCGCACTGGCTCACCTTGGCCGCGCCGGCGCGGCGGGTGCGAGGCATCGATTTCGACACGAAGAAAATCTGTGTGGCGCGGGCCACGGCCCTGGCAAATCCGCGGGTGACATTCGAGCAGGGCGACCTCCTCGAACGGACGGAATTTCCGGCGTGCGACTGCGCGCTGCTGTGCGACGTGCTGCACTATTTCCCCCGGGAACAGAAGGCGGCAATATTGAAAAAGACCTTCACGGCACTGCGGCCCGGCGGTCGGTTGGTGCTGCGGGACGCGATGGCCGGGGACGGTTCAGCTCACCAAGTCGTGGCGTGGGCAGAAAAGTGGGCCGTGCGGCTTGGCCAGAACCGGACGCGGCATGGGCTGCATTTTGCGGACGAAGAAACCCACCTCGCGTTGTTGCGCGAGGCGGGTTTTCAAGCGACCGAAGTCCGGCGCGACGCCGGACGGGGATCGAACGCGTTGCTGGTGGCGCTCAAGGCCCAACGGTGAACGGCGAGCAAGGTTTGCAGCAGCGACAGATCGTCAGCGGCAATCGTCCCTGTGCAGCTCCGAGACCCGGTCGGATTTTTCACCGCCAAAGAAATCCCTCTTGATGTCCTCCATGCGCGCCCTGTTCTTCTCCTCGTATTCGGTCACATGCTCGTTCCGGTTCAGGGCCACAACCCGTTTCTCCCGCCGCTCGAACTCGGGCAGTTTCCCCCGGCGGGCATCACCCTTGTGCAAAGGTATCAGCTGGATATTGCCGCGCACAAAGCCGTACCCAATATCAATCATGATGTCGTAGGTTTTCTCGGCCGCCAAATCCGCCTTGACCACGGTCACATGATCGGCCCATGCGATAAAGACATGTTCGCCGGGATCGCAGACAAGCTGAAATTCACTGCCGCCGGGCAGATCGATCAGCATCCTTCCATTCCTGTCGAAGATAGCGAGCTTCTCGATACCGCCCCAATTGGACGGCCGGTGAAAATTGACAAGCGCCTTGCCGCCGGGGGGGGATGCGATTCGCTTGGTTAGCGTGAGATGTTTTGGCAGGCCAGCCTGACTGACGACGGGCAGGCCCATAACGACAAGGGAACAAAGCGCTAACAATCTGAGGAAGGGTATCATCTCTTTTGCCTTTCTACTAACTCGAGTATTCAGGTGCCAGGCAGTAGGGGCCTGCTTGCAGGCGATTCCATGCGCGAATCGCTCGCAAGCGCGCTCCCACGTCTCGTTTTTCACCCCCGGTTGTGCTCTGAATGCGCGCCGTCGGGCGGGCGGCCGCGGGGCATGGGATCTGGCTTGAAAAGCCACGCCCGAAGGCTACGGCGCGCCCCAGGGCCCTGTCAAGAAAGTCGATGGATAAGGACTCACTTACCGATTATAGGTCCTCGCCCAGGCGCGGCATCCCCCGGCGGTCTTCGCAGACACAAGCGAAGGATCGTTCGCAGACCTCATTGCGGTGCCGCCGCACCGTTTGTCGCGCTTGCCTGAAAACTGACTGTTCCGCGCGAACTACAATTGCGCACTTAGATCGAACTTATCACTTTTCGCACGAGTTCCACCACCCGACGGTTGGTGGCGGCGTCTCTAACTGCGATGCGCAATGCGTGCCGGCCCATGTCCGTACCCATCGAAGCCGTGTTGCGCAAGTAGAGTCCGTGTTCGCGACAACGGGCAATGAGGGTCTCCGCATCCGGACCAGCGGCGGGCAAATGGCAGAGGATGAAGTTGGCCGCGCCTTCGAGAATCTCCCAGCCCAGCGGTCGCAACGCCTCCGCAAGCTGGTGCCGCAGCGCCCGGGTCTCGGCATGTTTCGCCGCGTAATAATCGGCCTCTTGCAGCGCATGGACGGCGGCGACTTGCGCGGGAAGGCTCACCGCCCACGGGGGACTCAACGGGCGCAGGGCCTCGAGTTGCTGCGGACTGGCGCACAGATAGGCCGCGCGGGCGCCGCTCAAGGCGTAGGTCTTGGAGAGCGACTTGCAGACAATGATGTTCTCCGAGGCGGCGGCGAAGGTCTCCAATGACTGATCGGCGCCCACGTATTCGATGTACGCTTCGTCGATCCACACGCGCGTGGTGGCGGGGATTCTTTTCAATGTGTCTTCGAGCTGCGCGCGCGGGATATGCTGGCCGGTGGGATTGTTGGGGTTGACCAGCACGGCCAGGTCGTGACGGCCGCCGACCAGATGCTCCTCCCACCGGCGCAAGTCCACGCGGTAATCGTCCGCCCGGGCCAGTTTGAAGCGGTCCACGTGGCAGCGGATGACCCGCTCGAGCACGTGCGCGTATTCGCCATAGCCAGGATCAAGGATGAATACCCGCGACGCGGCGGTCAGCCAGTGCCGCAGCGCGAGAAAAATGAGGTTCGATGAACCGCCGCCCGGCAAGATGCTCTCCTGCTTCACGCCCCTCGCGCGGGCGATCGTCCGCACCAAGCCCTCGCAACCGGTCGGCGGCGAGGTGCACAGCAGACGGGGCAGGTGTTCGCCGACGGCGGCTACCGCCCCGGGCGACGGCGGATACCACGCGTCCAGCACGTCGGCGGCGATGATGGTTTCCAGCCGGCCGAGCGTCTTGAATTCGTCTCCGACGGCCTCGAAAAAACTTCCGCCATGGTAACACGCTGCCGGGGTGTGGAACGGCACGCCAATGTCCCAGACCATTTCCGCTTCAACGCGGTCCAGCAGGTGGCGGACGTTGGGGAGAGAATCATGCACGTCCTGCATGGTCGCCTGCACGAGGCCGTACTTGACCGGGCCGGCCTGCACGTCCTGGCCGGTGGGCTTGAGGCCCACGCGCACATGCATGGCCCGGATTTCCCGCCGACCGATGGCCGCGATGCGCGTGCCGCCGCGCGCTTCCACCCAGCGGAAGGAGGCATACATCAACGCCACCGCCAGCAGGCTGCGGCGTTTCGGCTGCGGCACGGTGAGCAACCGCACCTCGTAGAACCGGTCATCCACGGGGAAGGGCAGTTCCGCGCGTTTGAAATACTTGTCGAGCGAGTAGCTGGGACTACCCGGCGGGGTGATGGAGACAAATCCGACGATTCTCTCGCCGTCGGCAACCACGAGGTAGTGGTTGAAGGCATCGAGCGCGTCCGTGAGGCGGCCGGTGGGATTGACGGTATACTGCCCCAGCTCGGCGGCGAAAACGTCGTGCCGAATCCGGTAAATCTGCTCGCGATCGGCGGCCTCGGCTTGGCGGATGACCAGCCGACGGGTGGCCGGTGGCATATGGTTGGCGGCGGACACGATTAAACCTCTAGCGATTGGTGGTGGCGAGTTCAACTCCCCGGAGATTGTTGACGTTGAAAATTTTCACGGGGTCGCCGAGGCCGTTTGCCCTTGCGAGGCCGGAGAGGACGCGGCCCGGTCCGATCTCGAAGAGAGCGAGGTTGTCCGCACCGCGCAAGGCGGCCATCGTTTCGCGCCACAAGACGGGCTCGCCGAGGTTGCGGGCGACGAGGTCGCGGATCTTCTGTGGGTCGGTTTCCTCTCCGGCGGTGATGTTGAAGCGCAGCGGAACTTGCGGCGCCCGGAACTCCACGGTGGCGAGCCAGGCGGCGAACTCGCGCTGCGCCGCCGCCATCAACGGGCTGTGCCAAGGGCCGGCGACGACGAGGCGGCGGCAGTGGGCGAGGTGGCGCGACGCAATGAGTTGCCTGGCCTGTTCCAGTGCGGCGGTGTCGCCGGAGAGGATGAATTGATCCGGCGCGTTGTCGTTGGCGAGGACCGGCATCCCAGCGGGAATCGCCGCGGAAAGGGCGGACAGGATTTGTGCGCGGTCGCCGCCGATGACGGCAAGGAGGCCACCCGGGGTCTGCGAGGCGGCGGCGGCCATGAGTTCGCCGCGTTTGGCCGCGAGCGCCACGGCCGTCTCGGCGGGGACGATGCCGGCGGCGGCAAGGGCCGTGATCTCGCCGAGCGAGTGGCCAAGGACAAGGTCTGGGCGGATGCCGGCGGCGGTGAGGTGGCGCAGGTAACCAAGGGAGACGCTAACGAGCAGGGGTTGGAGGCGGTCCGGCCGGTTCAGTTCGCGCTCGGGGCCGCGGAGGCAGATCCTCTCCAGATCGATCTTGGTGAGATCGGTGGCGTGACGGATGAGGTCTCGGAAAGGCGCGTCGTCTTTGAACAGGTCGGCGGCCATGCCTATTTCCTGCGAGCCCTGACCTGGGAATAGAAAGACGTTCATGGTCAGGCCGCCGTGGCGGTGAGGCCGCCGTCCACGACGATGGATTGGCCCATGATGTACGAGGCGGCATCGGAGGCGAGGAAGGCAACGACGGAGGCGATTTCCTCGGGCTTGCCGAAGCGTTTGAGGACGATGCGGTCGAGGTTCTTCTGTTTGATCGGGCGCGGGACGCGGGCGGACATGTCGGTCTCCACGAAACCGGGGACGACGGCGTTGACGCGGATGCCCTTGGCGCCAAGTTCGGCGGCCAGGGCGCGGGTGAAGGCGAGGAGCGCGCCTTTGGATGCAGCGTAATTAGTCTGGCCCATCACGCCGACGAGGCCGGCGATAGAGGCGATGTTGATGATGGTGCCGCGACGCGCGCCGAGCATGGGGCGGATGACGGCCTTGCTCCAGCGATAGGCGCCGTTGAGGTTCGTGTCGAGGACGTGGTTCCAATCGTCCGGCGGCATAAGCATGAGGAACGTGTCGGCCGTTACACCGGCATTGTTGACGAGGATGTCAATCGTGCCGGCGGCGGCAACGATCTTCTCGACGGCGGCGGTGATGGCGGCAGCATCTGTCTGGGAGCATTGGATGGCTTCGGCCCGCGTCGCGGCGGAAACCTGGGCGGCGGCCTCGGCGTTCTGGTGAAACGTAAAATACACCCTTGCGCCTCGCGCGGCGAAGCGTTCGACGATGGCGCGGCCGATGCCGCGCGAACCGCCGGTGACCACGACGACCCGGCCCTCAAATTCGTGGTTCACAGGTGCGGGATTCATTGGAGCGCTTGGTAGCGGCGCCAGATTTCGTCGGGCCATTGCTTAAGGAGCCGGTTGGTCCGCGCGTCCACGAGGGTCATGGCCGTCTGGCCGAAAGCCATGGCAACGCGTTGTTTTTCGTGGATGAGGTAATGGCTGAAGACGAGCCGGCCTTCGTAGGCGGGCTGGATGTTGTGCGTGGTGTAGAGCAGCAGGGGGCTGCCGAACTTCACGGGCTTGCGGTAGTGGCAGTGGTTCTCCACGACAGGCATGAAGACACCAAGTCGCATCGCCTCCTCAAGGGGCAGGACCTCGAACATGATCTGCAGGCGGCCCTGCTCGAACCACAAGAAATAATTCGAGTTGTGGATCACGCCCATCATGTCGGTCTCGTGAAAGGCGGGGGTGAGTGCGAGCTTGCGTTTAATGGGTCGGCCTTTGGACTGGGGCAATGCGAGCAACATGCGCCCACCGGGGTTCACATCTCGTCGAGTTTCACTGCCAGGCTCCTGGGCATGATCGGCGGCATGGAAATGGACTGTGCCATCGGGCCGTCAGCCGAGCCGACATGGAAGGACAGGCCGGAAAACGCGAGTTCCACCGGGAACAGGCCCAGCGCGAGCGGGCGGTTCAGGACGTATGAAAGGCAATCGGCGACGACTTCGCCGACGGGCTGGCCATCGTGGAAGATCTTGACACCGGTTTTCAGCGCGGTGCAATCGGCGCCCGCGACGAGGCCGATGATTTTCTGCTTCAGTCCAGCGAGGCGGCGCTGTTTGATGGCGTCGCTGCCAAGGAACTTCTCCTTGTCGAAATCAACCATCCATTGCAGGCCGAGCGGCAATGGGTCGCGTACCCGGGCGCCTTCGCGGAAGATGTTAAAGAAGCGGCCTTCGAGCCGCAGTGCGTCGTGGGCGTCCGTGCCGGCGAGTCGGCCGCCGCGCGCCTCGACTTCGGCCTTGAGCGTATCGAACAACTGCGCGGCGATCGCCACCGGCGCGACGAGCAGGTAGCCGAACTCGGAGGTCTTGCCCGCGCGGATGAACCGCACGGGTTCGCCGGCGAACTCGTAATTCTCAATCGAGAGATACGGCAGGCCGATGACGTCCGCGCCGAAAAGTTTCTTCACGATCTCCCATGACTTGACTCCGTCGAGGATCAAGACAACGTGATCCCCGGTCAGGTCCTTCGCGGGCGATTCGATTCCGGCGCTGGCGAGGAGCGCGTCGAATGGCTCGTCCGGCAGGATGCTTTCGGCGAGCAGGACGAATTCTTGGTCGTTGTTCGCCACGAAGCAATCCGCCGCAAGCCGGCCATCGGCGTCGGCGAGGAAGGTGTGCAGCAGGCGGCCAAAGCGGATTTTGGGCACGTTGCCCGCGAGGAGCGCGTCGAGGAAATCAATGCCCGGCGTTTCCGGCAGCGTGAAACCGCGGACAAACGAGAAGTCCGCCAGCGCGACAGCCTCGCGCACCGCGCCGCACTCGGCACGGACATCGCCGAAATGCGCGGCCACCTCGACGCCGTGGCGTTCGCGAAAGACGGCCCCGGCAGCAGCGAGTCTGTCTCTGAGAGGGGAGGTTCTCATGGGCGGCCTCCGTTCAGGTCTTGTTGTTCAATCACGAAGTCCACGACGGTATTGATGGAGCGCAGCACGGAGATGCTGTTGTCCGGAATCTTGATCTTGAAGCACGTTTCCACGCAGAGGACGATTTCCAGCGCGTCAAGCGAGTCCAGCCCCAGGCCGGAGCCGAGCAGGGCGACATCTTCGTGCAGGTCTTCCGGGAGGTAGGGGAGGTTCAACCGGCGGATCAACTCCTGTTTGAAGGTGTCGATCACCTGCCGCCGACGAGCGATGGATTTAGTGGCGCATTCGGACATCAATTGCTCCTAGTAGCGGTTTCCCAAGGCGGGTCCATATCAAAAAATTCATGGGCAGGAGTCCGCCATCTTCCCTCAACCCCTCGGCCCGCCCAGGCGAACGGCGGTCGAGAGAGCCGGCTGGCGCGGGATGGGCCGATCCGAGTTGGAACGCCGCTGGATCCCTGGATTTCGGGTGCCGAGACGATGATTCTGACGCCCCAGGATGAGATTTGCCGGTCGGAGGAGTCGCGTTGCGACCATCGCCCTCCACGGGCTGCTAAGGGAGCGATAAAACTTGCGGTAGAGCAACGCCCAAATATGCTCCGGGTCCGTAAACGCAGGCTCCAGCGGGCTTCCTCGTCTGTCTTCGGCTCTGGTTCGCATGAAAATCACTTTTGTGTATCCGCGCTTCGAGAAATTCCTCCGGAGCGTGCCGGAACTAGACGCGGGCCTGATTGACTATTTTCTCGGCGACTATACCACGCCGCCGTCGCTGGGCATCCCCTTGCTCGCGGCGCTCACCCCGCCGGAATTCGAGGTCGAGCTGATTGACGACAATGGCGATCAATCGCCGGATTACAGTGCCCCGACCGATCTCGTCGCCATCAACTGCTTCACGCCGCAGGCCACCCGGGCGTTCGAGATCGCGGACAATTTCCGCGCCCACGGCAAAAAAGTCATCATGGGTGGCATCTTCCCCTCGACTATGCCGGACGAGTGCCTCAGGCATGCCGATTCCGTGAATGTCGGCGAGGGCGAGCCCAGCTGGCCGAAGATCCTCGCCGATCTCAAAGCGGGAACACTCCGGCGCCGCTATGACGGCGGCAACTCGATGGACGCCGCGAAGATCCCCGCCGCGCGCCGCGAGATCTTCTACCGCAACGAACACTACGACTGGGACGAAGACCTCATCCAAGTCATGCGCGGCTGCCTTTACAACTGTCCGATGTGCCCGTTGCCGCAGCAGATGGGCGCGCGCATCCGCTTCCGCCCCATCGAAAACGTCGTGGCCGAGATCCGTTCGCTCAAGCACGAGAATGTCTATCTTGCCGACGACATGCTGTTCTTCCCCCACCGGCACGTCCGCGAATACTCCCAGAAACTTTTCGAAGCCCTCACCCCGCTCGGCAAAAAATATTTCGTGAACTCCACGATGGGGCTGAACACGGAGCCGGCCATGCTCGACGTGGTCGCGCGAGCCGGCGTCAAAAATTTCTATTGCACCATGAATGTCGAGCCGGTCTCCATCCGCGCCCTGCAAGGCGGCAAGCAGGAACGGCAGGCGCTGGTTGACCTCGTGAAAGCCATCCAGGACCGGGGTATCCGCTTCTTCGCCTCCGTGGCCATGGGTCGCGACTGGGACAACCTCGGCTTCGTGGATTGCGCACTGGAACTCCTCGCCGCCGCAGACATCCACACCGCCGAATTCTTCATCTTCACACCCTTTCCCGGTTCGCCGCATTGGGCGCGCATGATGAGCCAGAAACGCATCTTTGATTTTCAATGGTCGCACTACAATGGTTCCCGCGTCGTCGCCCGGCCGCAGAACATGACGCCCGACCAGTTGCGCGAACAATTCATCCGCATTTGGCGCGAGTTCTTCCAGATGCAGAAAACCCGCCACGCCGCCTCGCTCGAACCTTCGACATGGGAGAACGGCGTCCAAGTCGTCGGCAAGCCCCTCCAACGCCAAGGTACCCGCAACGAAGCCGCCATCACTGGCATCGGCCTCCTCAGCCCCATCGGCAACGACGCATCCACCGTCACCCGGGCCCTGCGGCAAGGGAAACATGGCCTCGCCCCCGTCACCCGCTTCGACGCCCAGAGTTTCCGCACCAAGTTCTTCGGCGAAATCAAGGACTTTGACGCCGCGGAAAACCTCACCCTCGCCGAGCGGCACGACTATGAAGACCGTTACTTGCGCTACGCCATCGTCGCCGCCCGCCTCGCCCTCGCCAATGCCGGCCTCCCCGCCGCCAACGGCCAGATTCGCCGCGACATCGCCATCGTCCTCGGCACCTGCAATGGTGGCCTCGCCTCCGGCGAAGCCGAATACGCCTGGATCCACGGGCGGAGTTCGCGCCCTTTCGACGAATGCATGAATCTGCAGGCGCAGATCTACGGCTTCGGCAAGGCCCTCGCCAGTGCCCTGAGAATCGGCGGCGAAACTTGGGTTGTCTCCACCGCCTGCTCCTCCACCACCGTCGCCCTCGGCCTTGCCCAGACCATTATCAACCGCGGCTATTACGACACCGTCCTCGTTGGCGGCGCCGATGCCCTGTGCGTCGCCAACGTCTCCGGCTTCGACGCCATCAAGGCCACGTCCACCACGCTCATGTCGCCCTTCTCCAACCCTCCCGGTCTCAACATCGGAGAGGCCGCCTGTTTTTGGGTCGTCGAAGATCTGGAACAAGCCATCCTTCGCCGCGCCCGCTGCCACGGCCGCATCATCGGCCACGCCACCACCTCCGACGCCCACCACCCCACCAGCCCCGACCCGCGCGGGTTGGGCGTCACCCGCACTCTCGCGGCGACCCTCGCCGACTCCGGCATTCCGCTCGCCGATATCGGCTGCATCAACGCCCACGGCAGTGGCACCGAAGCCAACGACAAGGCCGAGACCAAAGGAATCGTCCGCTTCCTCGGTGAGCACAAGATACCCGTCGTCTCAACCAAACCATTCGTCGGCCACTGCATGGGCGTCACCGGCATCATCGAGGCCACCTGCCAGTTGCTCGCGATGAATGAGGACTTCATCCCGCCCACCCTAAACTTCACAGAACCCCGCCCCGGGTGCACCCTCGACTACGTTCCGAACGACGCGCGCGCCAAGAAATACCACGCCTTCCTCTCCGCCAACTACGCCTTCGGCGGCAACAACGCCGCCGTCGCCATAGCCAAATGGGACGCCCCCATTCCCGCGCGCATCCCCAGCCACGATCGCGTCGTCATCACCGGCCTCGGTGCCGTCACCGCCCTCGGTCTCGGCATACCGATCACGCTCGAACAGTTACGGCGCGGCGCCGTGGGCATAGCGCCCGTGACAAATTTTCCGCTGACCCGCCAGGCGGCGCGCTGCGCGGGGCAAGTCCCGGAATTCACTGCGGCCCAGATCGACCGGCGGCTTGACTTCTCCGTGCTCAATCCCATCAGCAAATTCGCCGTCGCCGCCGCGCGCCTCGCCCTTGACAACGCCGGCCTCAAGATCACCCCCGCCAGCGGCGACGACATCGGCGTCGTCATGGGCGTCTGCAACGGCCCCTCCGAGATGGACCACATGAATAGCGTGTTCAGCAGCCAAAATTATACCGCCAACATTCCCAGCTTTTCCAACATCACCTCGAACTCCACCGCCGGATGGGTCTCTGCCCAGCTCTACATCAAGGGCGTCAATGCCTCCCTCTCCGCCGGCCCTCACGCCGGATTGCAGAGCCTGGCGTACGCCTTCGACGCCCTCGTCGCCCACCGCGCCCGCGCCATCCTCGCCGGCGCGGCCGACGAAGTTTATGCCCAGAGCTTCTACAACTACGACGGCATTGGATTCCTCTTTGCCGGTGAGGAAGAAACCGATTACCGCCTCCGGCGCCAGTCGCTCAAGCGCAAGGTCCTTGGTGAAGGCGCCGCCATGCTGGTCATGGAAACCGCCGAATCCGCCACCACCCGCGGCGCGAAAATCTTCGCCGAAGTTCTCGGCTACGGCATGGGCATGGACGCCGAAGGCTTCCTCACCGCCAATCTCGGCCCCGCCGGCCTCCGTTACGCCGTCCAACTCGCCCTCTCCCGCTCCGGCGTCAAACCAGAGCAGATCGACCTGCTCGTCTGGGCGCCTCAGGGCAACCGGCAGGATGAAAAGGTCCTCCAGACAGGCGCGGAGATCTTTGGCGGCCGGTTCGCGCAACTCCCGCTCGTCACCACCACTTTCAACACGGGCTACATCGAATCGGCTTCCATCCTCGTGAGCCTCGCGTCGGCGCTCGCGGCGCTTGACACGGGAACGGGACTCTGGCCCCAGCGCACCGGCCTGCCGGAACTCGACCACCGCGCACTCGCCGCGTGTCCCGGATACGTCCTGGCCCTTGCGAGCACCGATGTTGGATACAACTTTGCCGCCGTTCTGCGGCCCGGATGGAAAGCATGAGACGCGACGTTGTCATCACCGGCCTCGGGATCTTGTCCTGCGCTGGCCGCGACCTCGCCGCCGCGCGCGAAAAATTCCTCGCGGGCATTTGCTGCCTCACGCCCATCCGTGACCCGCGCGCCGCTGGGCTTCGGGCAAGATTCGCTGGTCAGATTGCCGGGTTTCAACCCGCCCCCGAACTGGCCGGGCACGACCGCCACGTCCACTTGGCCCTTGCCGCCGCGCGCGAGGCCCTCGCGGCGGCCGCCGTTCGGCCGGAACACTACGGCCGTCGCATCGGCCTCATCTTCTCCACCTGCTCCGGCCCCATGCTGCTCATCGAGGCGCATTACGAGCGCATCATCCGCGGCCAGCCGCAGATCACCGCCGGCGAACTCTTCGCCAAACGTTATCATTCCGCCGCGCCCGTCCTTGCCCGGACGCTCGGCATCGGCGGCCTTTGCACCACCGTCGTCACCGCCTGTTCCGCAAGCAGTACTGCCATTGCCCTCGCCGCCGACCTCATCCGTTGCGGGATGCTCGACGCCGCCCTCGCAGGCGGCGCGGACTCATTGTCGGTCAGCACGCTCGCCGGCTTCGACGGCCTGAAGGCCACAAGCGACGGGAAATGCGCGCCGTTTTCCAAACCGCCCGGCCTGAACCTTGGCGAGGCGGGGGCCTTCGCGTTCCTCGAACCCGCCGCCGCCGCGCAGCAGCGCGGCGTCCCGCCCCACGCCGTCGTCCTCGGCTCCGGCACAAGCAACGACGCCTATCATTGTTCCGCACCAGAACCCGGCGGGCGCGGCCTCGCCGACGCCATCCGGCGCGCGCTCGGCGATGCCGGACTGACGCCCGAGCAGATTTCCTACATCAACGCCCACGGCACCGGCACCGAGGCCAACGACAAGGCCGAGTGCAAGGCCATCCGCAAAGTCTTTCCCGCGCCGCCGCCCATCAGCTCCACCAAGTCCATGGTCGGTCACTGCCTCGGTGCGGCCGGCGCTGTCGAAGTCATCGCATCCATCGTCTGCGCCGAGGCGGACGTGTTGCCGCCCACGGCCAACTTCACCGTGCCGCGCGACGGCTGCGCCGTGGATTGCGTGCCACAGGCGTCCCGCGCGTGGCCCGGCCCAAAAGTCTTTCTAAGCAACAATTCTGCCTTCGGTGGCCATAATGTTAGCCTCGCCCTGGCGTTGGCGCAGCCCGCGACCCGAAACCCGAAACTCGATACCGTTGAAGAACCCCGGATTTTCGTCACCGCTTGCGGCATTGTCTCGGCCGCGGGCGTCGGCCTGGACGCGCTGGAGGCAGCGAGGCGAGACGGTCGCTCCGGTTTGCGCCCCGTGACGTTGCCGGAATTGCCGCCGTTGACTGCCGGACTGGTGGATGAGGCGGCCGTGGAAGCCGCCGACCGGCGGTTGAACCTGCGCGCAATGGATCGTTGCAGCAGGTGGGCGACGGTCGCGGCGCGGCTGGCCATCCGCGGGGCGAAATTTCCAGAAAAGCCGGCGGCGCTTGCGGAGCTCGGCCTGTTCCTGAACCTCGCCGCCGGCCCGTCGTGGGCGGAATCGGAGTTCCTCACATCGTTCCTCGGCAACGACCATCAGGTCGCGCAGCTCGCGGCGTTCCCCTACATCGTGCCCAGCTCCGTGGCGGGAAACGTCTGTCGCGCGCTGATGCTTTCCGGCCACAACCTCACGCTGAATCCCGGTCCGGCGGCGGGGCTGTTCGGGCTGGCGCCGGCGCTGGCCGCGATGCGCGCCGGCCATGCCAGCGCATTGCTGTGTGGCGCGGTGGACGAGCTGTCGTCCCGCATCCTCGCGGATAATTTTTTTGCCGGTCGGCTCGGCCAACCGCCCGGCGAAGGCGCGGCCGTGCTCATGCTCGAAACCGCCGGGCGCGGCGCGCAACCGCTCGCCGAAGTCCTCGGCTTGGCCATCGCGACCAAGCCGATCCCGAATGCGGACGACATGGAGGAAGTCATCGCCGCCGCGTTAACCGAGGCTGGCGTCGGGCGCGCCGAAATCAACGCCGCCTCTTTTTCCGGCGAAATGGAAATGTCGCCGGTCGTCGGATGGCGTGGGAGATTGCTTCAGTCCGCCGGCATCACGGGTCAGCTCGAGGGCGCGCAGCCGTTGCTGGACCTGGCGGCGGCGCTGCGCTCGCCGGAACTTCCGCCGGGCGGATTATTGCTACTGGGCGCGGTTACCGCACAAGGCGTGGCCGCCGCCATCGTCCGCAAGGCGTGAGCAGGGGACGCAGAGATTTGCAGAGCGTTCGCTTTCAATCTGTACACACCATACAATTGGAGGACTGTCGACGATATGAACCGTCCATTGGACCTGAAGGCGACTTATTCACTCGAGGAAATCCTGAGGTTCCTGCCCCATCGCTCGCCATTCCTGTTTGTGGACAGGGTGACGCATTTGATCCCGTACAAATCCATCGTGGCCGAACGCTTGCTGCGGGCGGATGAACCGCATTTTCAGGGGCATTTCCCCGGCCAGCCGATCATGCCTGGGGTGCTGACGGCGGAAGCGCTCGCGCAAACGGGAGGGCTGCTGCTGGGGCTCAGCGATGCGGTGATGGGCCAGGGCGAGGCGGTTTCCCGCATCTTCTTCCTGGTCGCTACAAACCTGAAATTTACCCATCCCGCCCGGCCCGGCGACATGCTCATCATGAAGGCCACGACAGACACGAGGTTCTCCGGCCTTTTCCGGTTTCATGCCGAGGCCTTCGTGGGCCGGAACATGATCGCCTCGGGCGCCCTGACTCTCGCCACCCGGGACCTTCCATCGTAGCGCCGCACCCTATCTTGCGGAATAGATGGCCCGCCGCAGGTGGCGGTTGACAGTTGTCGTCTCAATTGTTACAATATCGAACATATTATGAAACGAATCATCCCACTCTTGTCGATGGTGTTCGCGATTGTCTTGACTGGTTGCGCCACCGCAGTGATCCACCAAGCGCAAGTCTCGTCCGGTTTAAACCTGGCAGCAGAATCTGGAACCATCTACGTCAAGGACTTCGACGCATCCCGCGCCGTCTTCAAAGGTGACTATAGTGACGTGGCCGAGAAGGTCGCCGCCCAAAGAGCTCGTCTCCCAGGCGTTATCACCAAAGAGATGATCGACTATCTCGCCAAGAATGGTCGTCGTGCGGTCCGCTACGACGGCGGGGCAAGTTCCGCTGGCCTGATCGTGGACGGCGTGGTCACTGAAGTCGATGCAGGGTCCGGTGCGGCCCGTTTCTGGGTCGGCATGGGCGCGGGTTCGTCGAGGGTTAAGGCGAACGTTCGTGTTTATCGCACGTCCAACACTTCCACCCCCATCGCAGCCCTGGAGATAGAAGGTCACTCCGGCGGAAGAGGCGGACTCACCGGTTACGCGGACTGGATCGGTACCAACAGCAAGGATATCGCCCTGAAAGTTGGCAAATTCCTATGCGGAAAGAAGTGAGGATCAGGGGGCTTGTAACAGGTCGCCAAGTTCTGACGCGGTGCGTCGCCTGCAAGCAGGCTCCGCGATCCGGTGTCTGAATTCTCGAGCAGCATCGCGACCCGAAGGCCACGGCGAAGGTGCGCGGGTTCAATCGGTTTCAGGCAGGCCGGCAGACGAGGAGGGTGTGGCCGACGCCGAGCTGGTCGTGTTGTTCCTCGATTTCAAAGCCGGACGCAAGGACAAGCGACAGCAGGAGCTGGGAATTATACATCTGGCTATTGCCGTTTGCCAGGGCGGTGAAGTACAGGGAGGTGAACTGGAGACTGGACGCGGCGGCCCGGAATTTCTGACGATCCCAGAGCGGTTCGAGGATGAAGGCGCGGCCGGCCGGGTCGATGGCGCGGCGGCATTTGGCGAGGATGGCGCGGATCTGTTCCTCCGAGAAGCAGTCGAGGAACTGGCTCATCCAGATGGCGTCAAAGTTCTCCGGCAGGGTGGAGTCGGGCGCGAGGATGTTGATGGGAAAACCGCTGATGCGGTCGCCGCCGGGCCGGGCGCGGGTTTCGGCCTCTGCCATCCGCAACTGGCCGGGGAGGTCGGCGATGCAGACATGCACGTCGGAGGAATGCCTGACACAACGTAGCGCCCAGCGGCCGGTGTTGCCGCCGATGTCCAGCAGGCGACGGGGTTGGTTCTTGAAGACGATGGGCAGGACGGAATCGAAGGCGGCGTCGGAATAAAAGTGGTCGAACTTCAGCCAGCTGGCGCGGACGTGCGGCGGCAGGTGGGCGAGGGCCTCGTAGATACTGGGCCACTCACCAAATACCTTGAGGCCGACGGGTTTTCCTTCGCGGACCGATTCTTCGAGGTCGAAGGCGCCGAGGTAGCAGACGTCGTTGACGAAGTCGAAATTGACGCGGGTCATTTCGTCGTGGAGGAGGAACCAGGCGGCCCGGGTGGCGCGGAAGTTTTCGCCGTCGGTTGTGAGCAGGCCGAGGCCGAGGCCGGCTTCGAGGAGGACGCGGGCGCCGTAGTTGGAAAGACCGGTTTTCGCGGCGGCCTGGGCGCTGCTGAGACCATGGGGCCGGGCCTTTTCAACGGCCGCGAGGAGGCCGAGGTTGACAAGGGCTCGGGCGGCCTGGAAGGCGATGGGGGCAAAGGCGAGAAACTGGGCGTGTTCCTTGGCGTCCACCGCGGTGAGGGTGTCTTGCTGGAAGAAGTTCATCGTGCGGATGGCCTGGGCCGACTGGGGGCTAGGATGTGGACAAGCGCAGCGTGTGCGGTCCGTGCGGCGGCCGCGATTGCCCCGGCGAGGGCGGCGCCGATGATGCGCGCATCGGTTGCGAAGGTGCTCATGAACGGTCTTGCGGGGGCAGCGTAGGGGAAGCCAGGGGGGCTTCCAACAAAATCGGCGGGAAATGTCGGAACTCTTTGAGAATGTCCCCTTTTGGACTCGATAGAAATGTCCCCTTTTTGGCGAGGCGGCAGCAGCCACCCTGCCCACAAAATGGAGACGTTAAGGATGAGTCGGAAGGAGAGGGAACGGTTGAGCGTGATGGTCGGGGTC
>JAKQKQ010000234.1 GCA_029560585.1 Verrucomicrobiota bacterium
CTCCCGTGGATCGAAACGACGTCCGGATTCAAGCCCAAGTATGCCTTTTAGGGTGATAAAACCCGCCCCTCCCAAGCCCCCGCGCTGCAGGCAAATTCTCAACTGCTTGTCATTTTTTCCCAACTACGATGGCACTCTACAAAGCAGGCTCCTACGATTCGGTGTCTGGATTTTCCAGTCAGGCGGCGTGCGTGCGGTCGTATTCGGCGATCTTTGCGCGGACGGTGCCCTCGGCCTCGTCGTAGATCTCCCGGATCATTTCGTCGGAGAGGCGATAGACGCGGTCTTCGAAGGAAGTTGACTTCATTCGATCGAACAGGCGGGCCTCGGCGTCGGCGATGTCCTTCCCATAGATGTGGAAGGAGTCCGCCTGCCAGTTGAGGCGTCCGAGGCGGATGATTTTGCCGGTGCGATGCGCCAGTCCGGCGGCGATGACGTCCCGGTTAAACATGACGAAACCGAACATGTTCATGAAATTTGCGCCCCATGCGTCATTGCTTCGGAATCGGATGTTGCAGTTGAGCCACCAAGTGCCGGTGCCCTCCTCCTCGAGCAGGCGGTACCAGAGCGATTGGAGGCACGGGGGATCGTAGCAATCGAGATCGATGTTGGGCATCCAGGTGATCATTTGGGCCTGGCGGGTGAAGGGCTGGCTGGCGAGTTTGGAGATCACGGCATCGATCTGGTTGATGTTGAATGCGCCGGCGGTGGCCGATTTGCCGTCGCGTTTCTCTCGCCACGTGCCGTAGGCCGAAAGGCGGCCGTGATACGTGTACTCCCAGCGCGTGTCGGCCGGGTCGTTCATGTTTTTGACCCAGTGATCCTTGGCCCCGCCGACCTCCATCACATACTCGCGGAGATCCTCGATGCCGCCCGGGAACGCCTTGTGGATCATGGGCTCGGCCAAGGGATCGAGCGCGGTCATGTTCATCGTGCAATCGAGGCTGGGGGGATCGCCGGGGCGGTCGTATTGGGTTTTGAAGGGCACCCCGTGTTCGTGGAGGGCGGCAAGGGCCTTCTCGTAGGTTTCGGCGAGGCTGGTGGCGGTGACGTGGAGGACGGGGATATTGTTCATATCGGTTGGGGCAGGTATTTGCGCAGCGGGTGGTCATGGGTGTCAACAGATTTCTGCGGCCACTGGATATGGTAGGAAAAGCCTCGACTGGGAGGGGGGCTTGCGGCAATGAATTCGGACGATGTCGCATGCCGAAGCAGCGAGGGGCCTGGGTCGTGCCGACGCGCCGCGTGGGGCGGTGGCGGCGGCGCTGTCGTTTGCCCTGATCCTGTTGCCTGGATGCGGGATCAAGCGGCTTGCGGTGAACCAGCTCGGTGACGCGCTGGCGGGGGGAGGGAGCGGCACGGTGTTTAGCGGCGATGATTCCCCGGATCTGATACGGGCGGCCACGCCGTTTAGCCTGAAGCTGATGGAGAGCCTGCTGGCCGAGAATCCGGGGCACCGGAAGCTGCTCTTGGCGACGTCGCAGGGATTCACCACGTACGCCTATGCGTTCGTCAAGCAGGACGCCGACGAGATCGAGGACGAGAACATCGACAAGGCGCTTGCGATCCGCGGCGATGCGAAGAAGCTGCTGCTGCGGGCGAGGGACTACGGCCTTCGGGCCATCGAGGTCGACCATCGGGGGTTTGGGGATCTCCTGCGCAAGGATCCGGCGAAGGCGGTGGGCACGGTCGGCAAGAAGGACATTGCGAAGCTCTATTGGACTGGGGCGGCGTGGGGCGCGGCCATTTCCTTGGCGAAGGACGATGCCGCGCTGATAGGCGATCTGCCCATCGTGGAGGCGCTGATGGAGCGGGTACTGGCGCTGGACGATACATTCGAACTCGGGGCCGTGCACGGTTTTTTCATTGCGTACGAGATGACGAAGACCGGTGATGCGGCCGAGGCCGCCAAGAGCGCCCGGAAGCATTTCGAGAGGGCGGTGGAGTTGAGCGGGGGACAGGATGCCTCGGTGTATGTCGCACTGGCGGAGGCGGTCTCCATCCCCGAGCAGAACAAGAAGGAGTTTGAGGAGTTGCTGGGGAAAGCGCTGGCGATCGATATTGACGCGAAACGGGGGCTCCGGTTATCCAACTCAGTGTTCCAGCGGCGCGCACGGTGGTTGCTTTCGCGCAAAGATCGCCTTTTCTTGTAGACACATCCCCGGCGTGGTTCCGGGGCAAAGGAAGCCCGATGCCATGAGACATTATCTCCGTAGACTGTCACCCGATTTCGTGCGACTGGCCCGGGTGCCGCTATGCCTCGCGCTGTGCGCGGCGTCGGCCGGCCCCCTCCAGGCGAAGACCCTGATCAAGCTCACGACGCTGGCGCCGAAGGACTCGTCCTATCATCAGGCGCTCCAGAAGATGGGGCAGGCGTGGGCGAAGGCATCAGCGGGCGAGATCGATCTGGTGATCTATCCCGGGGGGATACAGGGAGGGGAGTCTGCGATGATCAAGCGCATGCGGATCGGGCAGATCCAGGCCGCCATGATCACGGCGATCGGCCTTTCGGACATCGAGCCATCGGTGACGGGGTTACAGAGCATGCCGATGATGTTTCGCGACTTTGCCGAGGTCGACTACATCGGCAGTAAGCTGCAGCCGTCGCTGGAGGAGATGTTGGCGGAGAAGGGGTTCGTGGTGCTCTTCTGGACGGACGCCGGCTGGGTGCAGTACTTCTCGAAGAACCTGGTGCGGACGCCGGACGACATGCGCAAGATGAAGATGTTCTCGTGGTCGAAGGGCGACGAGTCCGACATGATCGTCAAGCGTGCGGGGTTCAATCCCGTGGCGCTCGAGACGGCGGACATCCTGCCGGGCCTGCAGACGGGCCTGATCGACGTGGTCGCCATGCCGCCGTTCTATGCCCTGGGCACGCAGATCTACACGGCCGCCCCGCACATGGTTCAGATCAACTGGGCGCCGCTCGTGGGCGCGACGGTGATCAAGAAGGATGTCTGGGACAAGATCTCGCCCGATAGGCAGAAGGCGATGAAAGATGCGGCGATCGAGGCTGGCAAGCAGATCAAGGCGACGTCCCGCAAGGAGAGCGAGGATGCGGTGGAAACCATGAGGCAGAAGTGGGGCCTGAAGGTGTACAAGCCGACGGCCGGAGAGGTTGAGTCGTGGAGGAAGACCTGCGAGGCGATCTATCCCGAGATCCGGGGCAAAGTCGTGCCGGAGAAGATCTGGGACGATGTGGTGGGTTGGCTGAAAGAGTACCGGGCGGGGTCGCGCTAGGAATCTTTCGGACTTAGGCGGACAGATTCCTCTGGCAAAACCGCCTGTTTGTTTGAAGGTGAAAGAGTTAGACAAGATGACAGGTCTCGAGGTCATGGTGGAGATCGGGCGATTCCTCTTGCTCCGCATGCATCGCAACCAATTAAATGCCAGGCGGCTTTGCTCACTAGCAGCCTGGCGGACTTTTCAAAGTCCGGCAGGCTGCTAGCCGATGGACGCCGAATTCGGAATTGCGGGGCGGGCCGGGGCGGGTGTTCCGGGCTTTGTTCGCGTGCTGCACCGTGCGGAGGACGTGCTCCTTTCCCTCGCGCTTGGGGCGATGGTGATCCTGCCGTTGGCGGAGGCGCTGCTGCGGCGTTTCTGGCAGACGGGCATTCCGGGGGCGAGCGCGCTGACGCAGCACCTAGTGCTGGCGGTGGCGATGCTGGGTGGAGCGGTTGCCGCTCGGGAGGACCGCCTGCTATCCCTTTCGACGCTGACGGCGTTCTTGGATGCCCGATGGCGATCGGTGGCCCAGATCCTCAGCGGCGCGTGCGGCGCGGCGGCGTGCGTGTTTTTGGCGCAGGGGAGCATCGACTATCTGCGCATCGAGACGGGCTCGAAGATCGCGCTGGGCATACCGCTTCCTCTCGTGCTCGGGCTGATGCCATTGGGTTTTGGGCTGATAGCGATCCGGGTGCTGTACCGGTCGCCGGGCGGGTGGGCCGGGCGGGCGGTGGCGGCATTGCTGGCGGCGGCAATGGTGGGGGGGGCCGTATTTTGCCCCGTATCGCCGGAGAAGATGGTGTGGCCGTGCTCGGTGATGCTGGTTCTTGCGACACTGCTTGGGATGCCGCTGTTTGCGGTCTTGGGCGGTGCGGCGCTGATCCTGTTTTGGGGCAAGGGCGAGCCGATTGCAGCGATCTCGGTCAGCCATTATGACATGGTGGTGAACCCGTCGCTCCCGGCGGTGCCCCTGTTCACGCTGGCGGGATATTTTTTGGCGGAGGGGGGCGCGTCCACGCGACTGGTGCGGGTATTTCGCGCCTTGGTGGGGCAATTCCGTGGGGGTTCGGCGATCGCGGCGGTGCTGGTGTGCGCGTTCTTCACGTCATTCACGGGTGCCTCGGGCGTGACGATCTTGGCGCTGGGGGGGTTGCTGATGCCTGTGTTGCTGGCCGACAAGTTTTCGGAGCGGTCGTCGCTGGGGCTGCTCACGAGCGCCGGTTCCGTGGGATTGCTGTTCCCGCCGTGTTTGCCGCTGATCCTGTACGCGATCGTGGCGAACACCATCTGCGCGAGGGATGGCGTGACCCTGAGCATCCAGGAGATGTTTCTCGGGGGCGTGGTTCCGGGGTTGCTGCTGGTGGGCATGACCATCGTGTGGGGTGTTTTGCAGCAGCCGCGGGGGGCGGCGGCCGCTGCCCCGCGATTTGAGCCGCGCGAGGCCATGGCGGCGGTTCGGGGGGCACTATGGGAGCTGCTGCTTCCGGTGATCGCGCTCGCGGCGATGTTCAGCGGGTTGGCGACGCCGGTGGAAGCGGCCGCCCTGACGGCGCTGTACGCGTTTGTCGCGGAGGCGTTCATCTATCGGGATCTCAAGGTGGGCCGGGATGCGCCCAGGGTGATGGCCGAATGCGGGCTGCTGGTCGGCGGGGTCCTTCTGATCCTGGGAGTGGCGATGGGATTAACCAATTATCTTGTGGACGCGCAAGTGCCCGACCGGATCGTGGACTGGGCGAAGGGGTCGATTCATTCCCCCCTGATATTCTTGCTCGGACTGAATCTGTTCTTGATCGTGGTCGGGTGCCTGATGGACATCTACTCGGCCATCATCGTGGTGGTGCCGCTGATCGTCAGGGTGGGGCTGGCATTTGGGATAGACCCGGTGCATCTCGGGATCGTTTTCATGGCCAACATGCAGCTCGGATATCTTACGCCGCCGATCGGCATGAACCTGTTCATGGCGTCTTACCGTTTTGGCAAACCGATGCCGGAGGTCATTCGATCCGTGATCCCGATGATGATCGTGTACGTGATCGGCGTACTGCTGATCACTTATATTCCGGAGTTGACCACCGCACTTCCGCGGCTGATGGTCAAATAGCGGCGGGCGTGGGCTGTTGCTCCGGTGGAGCTTGACTCGGGCGGTCGCAGATTTAAGAAGACGGCGGAGATGGATGAGCCGTCATGGGATCGTGACTTGCTGCGGATGACCAATAGTTTTCTGCGGGCGGGAGATTCCGGGAAGGGGCTGGAAGAGGCTTTGCGCGAGATTGAAGGGGCCTGCGGTGTCGTCGCCTGCGTGGTGTTGGGGGGGACCAACGGCACCCTGGAGCCGGAATCGTGTGCTGGCTTCACCTGTGGCCCAGGGGACGAGGATCGGGGTGGCGCGGTTTTGGCATTTGAGACCGGCGTTTCGTCCGATGGAGGCGTCGCAGGCGCCCCCACGACCCGTGCGTGGTGGGTGCCCATGGCGGGGGCATCCGACGTGATCGGCGTCCTCGGCGCGCGAGACCCGAGCGGGGGGGGGGTGGCGCCGGAATCGGTATGGCGACTCAAGGCGTTCGCGGGCCAGCTAGCCCTGCTCCTCGAGTGGGCGAATGGGTTGCGGGCGCGCGTGGTGGCGGACGCCCAAGCGGTGGCGGAACGATCGCGGCGGACGCTTATCGACTTGGTTTCGCACGAACTGAAGTCGCCGCTGTCGGCGCTGGAGGCTGCGCTGGAGGGGCTGGGAGGGGACCCGGCCGGTGCGGCATTCTACCTTTCCGAGTCGCTGTGTGCCCTCAGGCGGCTGTGCCGGACCGTGGACAATCTGCTGGACATGGGGAGGCTGGAGACTGGAGCGGTAACGCCGAGAATGGATTGGTGTGACATTGCGGATATTTGCGATACCGCGGTCCAGCTCAGTCGCGGGGTGGTGGAGGGGCGGGAGGTGCGCTGCGATATCGGGCCCGGGGCACCCCTGGTGAGGGTCGATGAGGCCCTGGTTTGTCATGCGCTGATGCAGCTCTTGCATAATGCGGCGACGCACACGCCGGCCGGCTCCGGCATCACCCTTCGGGCTTCGGCGGATGAGGGGATCCTGTGCCTCGACGTGATGGACCGGGGACCGGGCGTGAGTCACAAGGAGAAAGAGAAGATCTTTGAGAAGTTTTTTAAGGGCAAGAGCGCTCCACCTGGCAGCGCGGGTCTTGGGTTGGCCGTGGCTCGCGGATTCGTGGGGGCCTTGGGGGGTGATATCAGTGCCGAGCAGCGCGAAGGCGGCGGCGCCGTGTTCCGAATCCGAATCCCTTGCGAGATAACGGTCATCGATGTTTCCGACGAGAATGAATTGGCGAGTGGGGACGCAGGAACACCGCAGGGAAATTAATGCTGTCTTAATGCTGTCTTAATGCGAATACGGGGTGCGTTAACTCGTAATCTGGAGCGGACATGGGACGATTGGGCGGCGGGAGTGGAGGATGTCGCGATGGGCGCCCGTCGTGTGGGACGGGCGAGTTAAGTTAATAGTGGAGGAATTGGCGATGGGATCGAGTGCGCCAGCGGTTCTTGTGATCGACGACGAGATGCAGATTCGTCGGCTTTTGAGGGCCGCTTTGCAGGCGCGTGGATGGCGGGTTATGGAGGCCGACGGGGGGCAGCTGGGCATCAGCGAGGTGGCATTGGGGCGACCCGACGCGGTCATTCTGGACCTGGGTCTTCCCGACATGGACGGCGTTGATGTCGTGCGCCGACTTCGCGAATGGAATCGGGTTCCCATATTGGTGCTTAGCGTTCGTGACAGCGCCGAGGAGAAGGTGCGGGCATTGGACGCGGGCGCGGACGACTACGTGTCGAAGCCCTTCAACACCGAGGAGCTGTTGGCGCGCCTGCGGGCGATTCAGCGGCGAGGGGATCCGGGATCGGATGGCCCGGAATTTGTGAGCGGGGTCCTGCAGATTGATTTTGCGGCGCGGGAGGTGCGAGTGGGTGGGCGGAGGTTGGGCCTGACGCGAATCGAGTACGCGGTCCTGAAGACATTGGCACGGAATGCGGGGAAAGTGGTGACCCAGCGCCAACTGCTGAGGGAGGTGTGGGGACCGCAGGGTGATGACTGCTCAAATCACCTGAGGGTGCACCTAGCGCATCTTCGAACGAAACTGTCGGCGGCGGGGTTCGACCGAAATCGGATTCAGACGGAGACCGGGGTGGGATACAGGCTGATCGAGTAGGGAGGCAATCTGGAACTCAGGAAGGCAGGGAGAACAGGCCGGGGCGGCTTTGAGGCCCGCGCCGACTGGGGCGGGACTTCCGGCCATTCCTGATTCCCTGAGTTCCTGATCAGAGCGCCGACGCCGATCCTTCGAGGTCTTTTCCCTTCCGAGCACCCATAGACCGAGCGGGCAAAGCAGTGACGCGCACGATGCGAGCATCCTGGGAAGGGTCCGCGGCCTCGCGGGCCGGGTTGGCCCGGGCGTTGCGCGGCTGGTGAATCGCGGACGCCGGGGACGGCGTCCCTCCCAACGGGTACTGAGACGCCAGCGTGGAGGTGAAGGTCTGGCGTTTTCAGACAGGCTCGTCCCGGCGTCCGGGTGGGTCTGCGGGCCGGTGTCTGCGCGCATGAGTGGATTAATCCAATCTTAATCACACAAAACGATCCTTAACTCGAAAAGGGGCGATAACAATGCACCCTATTATATTAAGGTGCGTTGGGTCTTTAAGTGGTCGGTGGAAACATTACTCCAATCGGCGTGTGCACGCGAGCGGTGTTCTTTCTGGGGTGGAAATGCGCCCAGATGTCTTCGAGTGGTCAAAGAGTGATGATCGATAATTAGAAGGGAGAGGCTGGGATGAAGGCGAAGCGATGGGGCTGGGGAACAGGGGAGGGGCGGCGCGGGAATGTCCTGGTGACGCTGGCGCTGGGATTGGTTATGCTGCTGGGCGCGGCAGGCCTTGGATTGGATTATGCGATACTGACTGCGGACGCATCGCGCCTGCAGACGGCCTGCGATTTTGCGGCGCTGGCGGGGGCGCTACTGCTGAAGCGGACGCCACAGGATGGTGATGCGGACGATGTCGCCAGCGCCCGGGCGGACGCGGTTCGGGTGGCGGAGGGGCAGATGGATACGCTACAGGACCTGCGGGTGACTTTCGCGCAGGACAATACGCTCGTTCGGGTGGAGGCGGACTATGAGCGACAGCATTTTTTCATGCGGGTCCTTGGCAGGATGAACTCGAGCATCACGCGGCACGCCACAGCGGAGGCCTCGGTGGTTGCGGGGGTGACGGGAGCAGCGCCGCTGGCGATCACGACTACCGACTACGACAACTATAAGGGCGGGAATCCACTGACCGTGCGGATGGCGCGAAACCAGGACGAGTCGTTTGATCCGGGCGATGTCTTGGGCATGAGCACGGACGACACCCCTAGCAAACCAGTCAGCCACTGGGAGTCCGAGGTAAAGACCGGGGTTGCGACGACCACCAGCGTGGGGCAGACACTCGTGAACTCCATAAACGCGGACACCCGGAATCAGGGGCGCCGGTTGGTCGGCGCGCTGAAGGATGATAGCGACAGTCGGATCGCCCGTGCAGCCGCGGCGCCGTGGTGTGACGATGGGGGCAAGTACACATTCCCGAATTACCCCACGGACGACCCGCGGGTTATGACGATCATGGTGACTGATCCGAAAAGCCAGACGAATGGGACGTCAGAGTTTATCACGCGGCGCCTGATCTCGGTTTATCTGGAGGACTCCTATCGGGTGGGGACCGAGGCCTTCATGCGCATCCGAATTCTGCCGTACAGGGCATTCAACAGCGAGACCCCAGGGCTGGTCGTGGGAGGCCCAGGGACGGTGAATTCGGGACTATATGTGATCCGGCTGATCGATGACCTCGACTGATTGGGGCCGGGGTGACGCGCTAAGGATCTCGTAGAGGCGCTCGAGCCGCAGGGGCTTGGCGATGTAGTCGTCCATGCCGGCGTCGAGGCAACGCTTGCGATCCTCGGCTGTTGCGAACGCCGTCATGGCCACGATCCTGGGATAGACGGCGGGGGCCGGGCGGGTGAGGTGAATCCTGCGGGTGGCCTCGAGGCCATCCATGATGGGCATCTGGACGTCCATGAGGATGAGGTCGTAGGGCTGGCGGTCCAGGGCGCGCAGGACCTCCTCGCCGTTCTCGGCGACATCGGCGGAGTAGCCCATCTTTCCGAGCGTCAGCAATGCGACCTTCTGGTTGACGCGATTGTCTTCCGCCAGAAGGATCCTGAGCGGGCGTCTTTTGGATAGCGTGGGGTCGATCAGGCCCTGGGTGTGAACCTGGGGGGAGCGTTTCGTTCGGCCGACGATGGTATTGTGGAGGGCATGCCTCAGATTGGAGACATGCAGCGGTTTGGCCAACATCGCGCAGGCGGCGGGACCGCGGACGTGCTCGGCCGAGACCGCGCAATGGGGGGGGTGGAGGAGAATCACCGGGATCTTGCTGTTGGGGAGAAGGGAATCGGCCACGTCCAGACCGGCCAAATCGGGGCTGCTGATGTCCCAAACGACGGCGTCACAACGCGAATCCGCGGCGATAGATTCGATGGCCGCATGGGGTGTGGGGCATTCTAGGGTCACGATGCCCCAGGCGTGCAACTGTCTGTTGAGGATCTGGATGGCGGTGGGGTTTGAGGAGATGATGAGGACGCGCATTCCGCGCAGGGTGTCAGGGGGAACCGGTGTCTGGGCGGGTGGGGTGGTGGCGGGCAGCCGGATGGTGAACTGGAAATTGGAACCCTTTCCGGGCAGGCTCTCGGCCCAGATCTGGCCGCCCATCAGGTGGCAGAGGCGGAGGCAGATTGCGAGACCCAGGCCCGTGCCCCCGTACCGGCGCGTCGTGGAAGAATCGACCTGGCTGAAGGGTTTGAAGAGCCGGTCCATCTTATCTGGCGGAATACCGATGCCGGTGTCCCTGACCTGGAAGTGAAAATCGAAGTGATCTCCGTCGGGGGGCAGGCCCTGCGCTGGATTGGCGGGGAGGGCGTCAAGGCGAATAACGATCTCGCCGCTCTCGGTAAACTTAATGGCGTTGGAGAGCAGATTGAACAGGATCTGGCGGATGCGTGTCTGGTCGCCGATGACGGTCGTGGGGCAATCGGGGTCCAAGTCGCACCACACTTCAAGTCCCTTCTCGACGGCGCGGGCAGCGAGTAGATCGAGTGCAGACTCCACGCAGGAGCCGAGGTCAAACGGGATGTTTTCAAGGCTGAGGCTGCCGGCCTCGATTTTGGATAGGTCGAGGATATCGTCGATAAGGGACAGGAGATCGTCACCGCACTGGCGGATGGTATCGACGTACTCCCTTTGTTCCGGCGTCAGGGGTGTGTTGACCAGCAGGCGGGCCATCCCTATGACGCCGTGCATCGGGGTGCGGATCTCGTGGCTCATGGTGGCCAGGAATGAGGACTTCGCCTGCGATCCCTCGATCGCGAGATCGCGGGCCCGCGCGAGTTCCCGCTCGAATTGGACTCGCCGGGTGATGTCCCGGAATTGCCAGACGTGCCCCAGATAGGCGTCGTCAACCGTGATGGGGATGAAATCCCTTTCGAATATCCTGCCGTCCGCCATGTGCAGTTGCTCGCCGGCCAACGGCTGTCGGTGATGGAGGATTTCGAGCACCCGGTCGACAAACGCCTCTGGCGCGCCGACCGATGATTTCATGTATTCGATGAAGGCGGAGCCATCGATGCCCTCCAGTTTCTCGGGCGTGGCGTGGGGCGCGAACAGGGTGCAGAACCGAGGGTTGGCCAAGATGATTTTGCCGTTCTGGTCTTCCATGAGAACGGCGGTATCGATGCTGCTGATGAGGTGCGCGAGGCGGACCGTGGTCGCGCGCAGGCGCTCGTCGGCGCGGATGCGCTCGATCTGGGCGGCGGCCCTGGTGGCAAAGATGTGCGTGCTGGCGCCGATTTGTTCGGGGTGCGGCATCGGCTTGTCGTCGATGACGCAGATGTGCCCGATGGGGTGCCCCGCGGAGTCGTAGAGTGCTTCTCCAAGGAAGCTCTGGGCCTTGAGCAGGCGCAGGAAGGGGTCTGCGGGATAGCGTTCGGCGGCCTCGCACTCGACGCACTTGCGGCCTTCGCGGTAGATGTCGCCGGCTGCCGTTTGGTCGAGGCGTGGCGGCAGGGGAGGGATGCTCAGTCCCTCCGACCAGCGTGCGCGAATCTCATAGGAAGCTGCGTCCGGGGCCGGGATCTCGCCGATGATCACGGCGCGCACACCGAGCACGGAGCCGAGGCGTTTGGCCAATTCTGGGAAAAACTGGTCGCTGGAGATGGCGCCAAGCGCCTCTTCCGCGAGACATCGGAAGGTGTCGCGAATGACGCGGTACTCAGTATTGGTGCGCGGCGAACTCACCTTGTCTCAAAATACCAGCGCGACCGCCGGCCGCAACACCGGAGCTGGGCGCTCACTTTGTGAGGCGGGTCGCGAGATAGATGCCGAGCGCAATGTAGGTCCGGTTCAGTTCGTCGGGGTTTCTCGCCAGGGTGAAGCCGAAGGTCTCGTCGTAGGGCTGGTTGGGATCGATCGCGGAGTACGGCGGGCTGCTGTCACCGGGATTGAGGTTGGCCATCTTCTTAAGGACGTCGGTATCCAGCTGGGTGTCCGAGCCGAAACCTATGGTGAAGATGGTCACCCGTCGCGGGTCTGAGCGGGTCTTTCTGGCGGCGGCGCAATAACGGAGCGCGTGGGTCCGGGCCTCCGCGCGAATATTGTCCCCATCGCTGATGGCCTTCCACTTTCCGTTATCGGCGGAGAGGAACCGGAAGTCCGTGACGAATCGCTCGTAGGATTTCCTCCTGTCGCCTGGGATCGAAACGTTGGCGAACCTGTATCTCGTGTGGATCTCTCCGATGGAGCTGTCATTCAGGACCTTGCTGTAGTCGGAGCCGTAGCCGCTGGCGGAATCGAGCTTGCCGGGAACGTTCAGGCAGTTCGTGTAGGAACCGCCCCCCGCCTGATTGAATTTGAAGTATTGGCTCGTGCCGACCGTGGCGAACGCCCAGTTGAGGGAGTCGCCGGATGCGCTGCCGAGGACCGCGTCCAGATTGCGAAAGTAGACGCCGCTGCCGATGGAATTTGTGCGGACGAAGGTGAAGCCCCCGGCCTCGCCGGAGAAGTTGTAGGACGGGCCAGACTGGCTGCGCTTTGGGGCCATCCCGCTGCCATCGGTTCCCCCCTGTGCGGTGCTTGAGTAGAGGCCATCCTCGCTAAGGTAATTCTCCTCCCACCAGGACTGGGCGGTTCCCGGCGGGGCATTCGAGAACGCGCCCATGATGTTCGGCGGGCGGGTGCGGAAAGTGTTGAACTTGCCATCGGTCATGAATACGACGATCTTCTTCACGCCCTTCTCGTTGTAGGCGCGCAGCTGCTCCATGTCTTGGAGGGCCATTCGGAGGCAGTCGCCGGGGCCGGTGTTGCCGGCGAACTTGATCCTATTGTCGCTCGTGTTGAAAAGGTCTCTCATGGCCTGACTTTGAAAGTTGGTGGTGAAGCCGAGTTCCCGGACGGCGGTCCACGAATAGGAATAGATGCCGACGGTGTCGAAGCCGGGGACAAAGTTGGAGAGGAACGTGGGGATCGTGGCGGGGATGGTGGTGGATCCATCATTGCCTGTCATGGATCCGGAGCGGTCGATGATGAGGGCCATGGCGATCGGGAAGCGGACGGCCTCGGCGCTGGCGGCGACCGGGACCTCGTTGAAACCGAGGACCCGCATGAAGGTCATAGGCTGGACCCCGCGAGCCTTGACGCCCACGTTGACCTTGATCGGAAGGCCGGTGACATCCCGCTCGAAGACGATCGAAATATCATTGGTCACATTGACGACAGCCTTGAGGTCGTTGGCGTGCACGGCGTCGTAGGCGTATTGGCGCATCTGGTCCTCGGGCTTTCCGATGTGGCGGGTGGTCACGATGGCGGCGGCATCGACGGCCTTGTTGAGCCGGGCACGCCGGACGTAGGCCAGGCCGCCATCGATCCCGAGGCCCGTGAGGGCGAGCAGCACGACAAGGCTGAGGGCAAACAGAACGAGGGTCTGGCCGCGCCGGGGGCACCGGCGACCCGCGCTAGAAATAGGCGGTGTCATAGACGCGGTTTGTCTCCCCGACAGTCGAGTTGAGGTTTCCGAATCCGAATCGCATGACGGGGACGAAGCGGAGGTACGTTTCCACGACGTACAGGATCTGATTGGACTGGAGATTCACGGTGGAGGGCAGGGTGGCCACCCCGCCCAGGCCGGCGCCCAAGACCTTGGCGTTTGCCGAGAGGTTGCCGAATGCCCCGTATTGGACGATGGCGGGCTGATTGTCGGACGCGCGCCTCATGACCTGCGCGACGTAGATGCGGCCGTCGTTCGTCAGATTGACGGGCTGGGCGATGGAGGCGGCGGCGGCCATGACATTTGGGAAGTTCGTGGCGGCGGGGCTGTCGAGTCGCCGTACGGCGAGCATGCCGGTCTCGCGCGTGAGGTTCACCGCCGTCTGCTTGATGATCACATAGCGGCCAAATTCGAACAGCATCGCCAGTAGCATGACGATGACGGGGAAGGTGAGCGCGAACTCGACCATGGCTTGCGCGCGGCTGGCGCGAAGACTGCTGTGGCTAGAGGAAGTCATCATTGTATTTCTCCGACACGAATGTCGAGGATACGATGAGGTTGGACCCGTTATTGAAGTTGTTGTTGCCCCCGAAGATGGCGTTGTAGAATCCAACCAGGGGGGTGTGATAGCCGTATCGGTATTCGACCCTGATGGTGAAGGTGGCGTTTGCGCCGCCGAAGTCCGCGTTGGTGGTGTTGCGGTTGGCGAAAAGGACTCGAGCGTTTGGGCTGGGGAGCAGGCCCAGTGAAGAATTGTAGAGGATCTGGCGGGCGGCGGCTTCCACGGTCGCGTGGGCGACGTCCCCCACGTTGGTTTGCCCGACCAGGGCCTGGCGACCGGCCTCGCGGACGGCGTGCTGCAGGGTCTGGTGGACGAAGAACATGTGGCTCCACTGCATCAAGGCCAGGAAGAAGAGCATGAAGATAGGGAAGACCAGTGAGAATTCCGTCAGGGATTGGCCCTGCGCCTGGGCTTGTGCCGCGAAATGATTTCGACATCCAAACGGCCGTCGGAGAATCGCCCTCACAATTCGAGGATACTCTTGGAGGAGAGACAGTGCAATGGGCGGCAGACTTAAGAAAGGGCATCGGCGATTAATGCTGGGTTAAGTGGTAATACACTTAGAGATAAATGTGGTCGTCGGGTGATCGGTGGTGTGCGCGGCGCAGAGTATGTCCGCCGATGGACATCGTTCCGGTGCGGACAGGATGAGGCAGGTGCGAAGTCAACGCGGGCGGGCAGGGGCGTGCGCGGGGTATCGGCTTACGGCGTGACGTGCGGCGTTGGCGTGGATCGGGTGGGCACTTGCGGGGGTGTGGGCGAGCGCTACTTGCTTGCGGGAACGCGGGCCTGCGCCACGCCGCGATGAACGAATTCGATGGCCCCGTCGATCTGATCGATGAGGCGCAGCGCGAGTTTATGCCGGTGATCGAGCGGATCCTGGGCGTCGGGGCCGTCGGGGAGCCCGCCGAGTGGCATGTTCGGACCGACCGCGGAGACGCCCGCATCTGCCTGCCAAGCGAGGAGAACATCCGGGTGCTGGGCGGCCATGGCGTCTTGGTCACCGACGCGCACGGCGTCCGGTTTCTCATTCCTGACAGGCGGACTTTGGATGCAAGGAGCAGGCGGGTGATAGCGTGCTACCTCTGAGGCACTCATGGCGCGGGGGAGGCCGGCGCGCGCCGCCATCGGCTGGAGATGGCCGAGATGGCATAGGGAGTGGCAAAGAGCACGGCGCACATTGCGGCGTAGAGAAGGCAAAACCCCCACAGGCGCACCACACCGAGCAAAGGGCGCAAGATGAGCGCGGCGATGACCAGGTGCAACACGTAGAGGAGGAGGGAGCGCTGGCCGAGGAGGCGCACGGGCCGCCATGGACCGCGCGCGCCGACGAGATCGCCGAGATACAAGAGCACGATGACGGCGCCGCCTGCGGCGACGAAGTACGCGACCGTCGGGGGATAGAACAGTTCGCTGAATCCCGAGCGGACGTACTGGGACCCGGATTCTGGGAGCCAGCACGCGGCCCCGATTGCGAGCATTGCCATGGCGAGGAGAGGCGGTCGGGTCACCGGGGGCACGTTGGGGGTGGCCGAGGGTGCAGGTGGGGCCGCCGCCGGCACCGGCCAACGTCGCACGGCAAGATGGACACCGAGGAAAGTGAAGCCGAGCCATGGGCACAGCGGAAACCATCCGTCGACGAGCATTTGCCGGACGCAGACGGGGATGTTGCCGGGAAATGCGGCGATCTGACTTAGCCGCAGGGCGACCGGCTGCGCCGAATACCCCACCACGTGCTGCAGGATGGGGGCCGATCCAACGAGGGTGACGAGGCAGGCCCAGCGGGCGGCCGTTGGCATTCGAAGTGCGACGAGCGCCAGCGGCATCGAGAGTCCAAGTGGGTATAGGACATCAAATGTCTGAAACGGCAACTGCCCCCAGAGGATCATGTCGAGGGTGGCGCCCACCGCTATGATGGCCGCGCCCCGCAGGACAAAGTGGCGGAGCGTCCGACCCTTTTGGCGGTGGGACAGTACAACCATCATTGCGGCCAGAGAGAAGAACAGGGGTGCGGCGATGGACCCGAGCGCCCTGAGCAAGAGGGGATGCGGGTTGGCGAGCAGGAGGCCGGCCGTGTTGGCCTCGACCATCGTGAGGATGGCGATTCCCCTGAGCCAATCGATCGCGTCGTCGCGCGCTGTGTGGCGAATTCTCACTTTGGCTGAATCCATCCGGGGTCGCGACCAGCGGGGACCTGTGGGCCCGATTCCGGGGGGCCTTTAGCCTGCATATTTCACGCTTCCGCGTGAAATATGCAGGCTCAGAGGAAAACCGCGCTCCGAAAAACGTGATTTTTTAGGGTCTGGGGCCATCGATCCGCGATACACGCTCTGCAACCGCGAAAGGACCCAGTCTTTGCCTGACCTTTCGCAATGAATGGCTTTCATGGCGCGGTTTTCCCAGAGCCCGGAAGTTCACAGCCGGCAGGCTGTGAAATATCCGGGTTAGGGCGGCACTTCTCCAAGGGTGAGATTAACGGTCCGTGGCGCAGGGGCGCCTGGCTCGATGACGTCGAGGGAGAGGGTGTCTCCGGGCGCATGGGACTGCAGTATTTCTATCATTTCATGCTGGTAGCGAACGGGGCGACCGCCGATCGCGCGGATCACGGTCTCGCGGGTGATGCCGGCCTTTTCTGCCGGTCCGCCGGGCTCAAGTGGGATGGTGACGATGCCCTCGGTGGCCGGCGGAAGTCGCCGGATAAAGCCGGGCTGTTGCGACCAGAGTTCCTCAAATCCGCAGCCCATGGTCGCCCGTTTAACGGATGCCTTGCAGCGGAGCAGATTGCGGATTGCGTCGGGGGGCGCGACGATCGCCAGGCCCGAGGATGCGCTGCCCTGGTTGATGAAGCCGGACTGGGTTCCGACGACGCTGCCGCCGTCATCGAGCCATGGTCCGCCGGAGACGCCGGGTGGAGCCGGGGCGGCCACGAGGTAGCAGCGGGTGGGCCATCGCAGGTGCGCGTAGTAGTTGAACGTGGTGGTGGCCCGGGCCACCTGACCGCCGATAGAGACGCCATGGCGGTATTGCGCCATTCCGTATAAGTGAACGCGGGTGCCGGCTGGGGGTATCGATGACGCCAGGCGAAGGAAAGGGGGGGGATGTCCGTCGGGGGCCGCGACTTTCAGAAGTCCGATATCGTGGCCCGGGTCGATGCCCACGACGCTCGCGGGATACCGGCCGTGGCCAGGCCAAAGGACTTCGTAGGCGCCGGCCGCGTTGCGCAGGGCGTGGCCGGCTGTGATGACGTGGCCCTCGGAATCGGCAAACCAGCCCGAGGACTCGAGGTGTCCGTCGAACAGGATCTCCACGCAGGCGCGCGGCGCGAGCTCGTGAGGGTCGGGGCTGCGCCGGGGCGCGCAGCGAAGCGCCACAAGGATCGCGGAAGAGATCCCGAGAGCGAGGATCAGGAGTTGTGGCGAGCGGAGACTCCTCATGGGAACGACTGGCAACCGGATGTTTTCCGCCGGATGAGGTCGCGTCCGGCATGCTTCAGGTAGGTGGCGTTGGACGCGAAGGCGGTGCCCGGTTTGCCACTGGCGTCGAATTCGACGGCGGCGCATGTGCCGTCGGATTCGAAGGGCCCACAGCGCATGGGGCCCCGGGCGTCGCGCGTTCGGCAGAGTATCAGGTACGCGCGGTCGCCGATCTTCACGCGTGCCGCGCGCGCGTTTTCGGCGGGCCCGGGCTCGGTCGCCGCGACGGGCTCCGTGCGATCGCCGCGCCGCTGGACCTGCATGACGGCGACAAACTCCTGCTCTTTTGAGGGGGCGGGGGGCCTGGCATGGAGGATCCACTCGGGAAAATACTTATCTTTGGGAACGGGGTCGCGGCTGTAGCGGTTGACGGGCTCGGCGGGGAAGCCGGTGGTGACCTCTGGGCTGAGCCAGACGGGTTCCAGGAATCGTCCCCGGAGGGCGGCCTCGGGGCATTCGATCGCGAAAGTCCCGCTGGCGTCCGCACGGATGGGGACGATCGCGTGCAGGAGCCAATCGAAATTGGCCGGCTCTTTGGGCGTGGCGACGAGATCGTGGACGACGACGATGTCCGGTTTGATGAAAAGGATGCGGCGCTCGAATTGGCGCAGGGCGCCGTGATAGACATCGGGATCGGATGCGTCGCCGACCACATAGCCGTAGGCGGGTGAATCGAACCATGAGGTGATTTTGCCATTGGCGCCCTCGGTGCACGCGGCCTGCCCCTCGCCGTTTACGAGCAGGGTGTTGTGGGCGAGGGTGTTCATCGAGTAGGCCTTGAAATGGGGACTGCCGTACCAGTCATAATAGCCGCCGTCGATGGCGAGCTTCCCGCCGTAGGCGTGGATGACGAAGCTATTCTGGTCGGGATGCTGGTGGCCCGCCTGATAGGGGCCGCTGTGCATGGCCACGGTGACGCCCTCCCGGCCATCGACGATCGAGGTGTTGAAGATGGCAACGCCGATGTGGCGATAGTGGATGGACGGGGGCAGGTCGGTCGGGGCGCGCGGGACGATGCCGTCCACGGGTTCCCGCTGGCCCGAATACCAGAGCGCATAGGGATCGCGCGTCCGAAGTGCGAGGTCGCGCACGCGCGATTGGCAGGCGGGGCCACGGGTGCCGTGGTTGGGCATGCCGGTGTCGGCGAAACTCACGGCCCACGCGTTTGGCGGGGCGCAGTACATCGGGAAATGCGCCGTCTGGTTTAGCCAGGGGTGGGCATAGAGATCGATCCCGCAGGCGGCGCGCATCATGTCGGCGTACTCGATGACGAACGATAGGCCGTAGTCCCAATAGCCGATGCCCTCGTTGTTATCGCCCTGATAGCCGAGGCACGGGAGAAATCTCCCCAGATAGAGTTGGCGGACGTATTCGGCCCAGTCGCCGGCACCGGGATGATCGCCGAGCAGCGAGAGGCCCGACTCCGCCAAAGCAAAGGCCTGCAGCCAGGCGTGGTTGTTCGCCTCCCCATGGCGAAAGGGATTCAGGCGGGAATGAAATTGCTCGGCCCGCTGCGCGATGATCGAGGCGAGTCTCTCGCGCTCGGATTGGGTCATCGTGTCGCGGCAGGCGTCATAGCACCAGTTCAAGCCGCGGAGGAGATGGTGCGCCCCGATATCGCCGCGGCTCATGGCACTGCCACCCTCTGGATCCCACTCGCAGGCCTTGAGTGCCAGTTCCTTGGCCCATCCTATGACCTGCGGGTCGGCGGTGAGCATCGCCGCGCGCCCGAGATCTTCGAGGCGTCGGCCGGTGCCGCCCGTGATGCTTCCCGCGACCTTGCCGTACCACTCGATCCACGTCGGCCATCGCGGGTCTCCGGGGACGTGGGGGCCAGGATGCTCCGGCACTCTCCGCTCGTAGAGTTTTCTCGCGGACTTGATCAAGTCGGCTTGGCGCTTTTCGGTCAAGTCGGGTTCCCGCAGGCGCGCGAATTCGATCAGGCGCGGGCGCGGTTTGGTTGCGATTTTGGATAACGGGGTGGGCGCGGTCACAAATCGGTGGGCCTCCGGCAGGACCGTGACGCGCTCGATGTCGGACCAGCCCTCGGAGAGATCGTCCGAGGACCAGACGCGCCAGTAATAGGTCCCGGGTTCCAGCGGCGCCGGGGGCGTGTGGAAGTTCGCGGATGTTTCGACCGTCGTCGTGCCTGTGGCCGGAAACGCGGGGTCGGTCGAGTACTGCAGTTTCTCGCGGGCGGATGAACGGGGTCGCGCCCAATTGAACATCGGGGGATTGGCGAATGAAGTGCGAATCTTGTCGGTGAGGCGGCCTTCGCGCGGCGCGACGTGGATGCGGATGTTGTCCAACCAGACGGTCATCTGGGCCCTTGTCTGACCCTTGGTCGCCGTTCTTTCCTTGACCCGCCCATAGAGCTGGATTCTGGAGATCAAGAGTCCCGGCGTGACTTTCTTGCCGGACGAGCTGGTGAGATTCCCGATCGGCAATTCGACATGGCGCCATTTTTCCGTGAACTCATCGCTGGCCCAGAACCACTGTTCGTCACCGACGAAGAAAGACATTCCCAGGTACGCACCCTCGTGGCCGGCCTCGATCTCCTCACGGTGGTCGAACGCGAGAACGAGATTTTTCTCGACGGTGATGGGGAGGCGGATATCGCAGGGGCAAGAGGTGGATGGCTCTTTGGTGCGGAGCTGGAGACAGTGGCCGTCGGCGCCAGTGGGGCCCCCGGCGATGATCGAAGCCTCGACCCTGGATGTGTAGAGGCCGTCGTGCGCCTTGATGCCGTCGGCCGCCTCGAAGTCGGCCATGAAACGGTCGGCGGCGAGACCATTCACCGACAGACAGAACGGCAGCATGCCGATCAGTCTCAGAAAATGAGATTGGCCGGGCATGCCCCGCAGCATAAGGGCCGACAGCGGGAGGGGAGAATCTATTTCTTGGTCTTGCGCTTGGCCTTGGCGGCCGGCGAATCGGGCCCGGGCACGTCCGGCATCTGGTACTGGAGGCCGAGGCCCTTCGGGGGCGGGTCGTGAAGCGGGTGGCCGAGGTGGCCGTAGTTGAAGCCGACCTTTCGGGGGTCGTTCGGATCGGGGGTGATGGGCAGATAGGTGAGTTTGAATTCGCCCTTGGTCTTGTCCTTGGCCTCGATTTTCACGTGGCGCTCCTTCTCGACCTTGGCAAAAAGGGCATCGAGTTTTTCGACGTTTTGCGAGTACTGGGGCACGGTGAATGTGATGTGGATGTCTTGGCCGCCGTTATCGAGGATGGTCTGGGCGATCAGGTGGCTTGCGATGGCGTGAGTGTCGAAGGCGACGCGGATGTAGCCGCTGGTGGGGGTGAGCTCCTTGACGTCGGTGACGCTGGGCAGTTTCTTGACGGCATCGACGATCTTATTGGCGCCAATCTCGGTCTTGACGCCCGAGACGTAGAACGTCTTGACCACGGGGTGGGGCGCAAGAGTCTTCTTGGCTGGCGCAGTGGCCCCGGCGGCGAAGGCGGGCGTCGCCAGTGAAGCGAGGAGGAGGGGGCACAAGTGGCGGGCTTTCATTTGGGAATGGTGGGGCGGCTGGCGATTGGGGTCAATCCAGCAGGTTCGAGGGTTGTGCGCGGTCTGGAACCGGCCGCCGCTGCGGTGGGCGCGGGGGTCTAATCGTAGCGGCCATGGCGCTCGGCTAACTCGACCATGCGGATCAAACGCTCTGGCGCAACATGGGGTGCGACGGAACAGGCGGAGGACAGGATGTATCCGCCCCCCGGCATGCCGATCTCGAGGCGCTGTCGCACGGCCCGCTCGAACGTCGCGTCATCCGCGTTCAGCATCTCGTTGACCGCGTCGAGATTTCCTTTGAAGAAGAAGCGGTCTCCGAATTCGGCCTTGGCCTTGGCGAGATCGACGGTGCCGAGCGGGGGCGGGTCGAGGGTGTCGATGCCATCGACGCAGGTTTCGGCCATGAGATCCAATCTGTCGCCGATGGCCCCGCAGGTGTGGGTGTAAGATGGGAGATTGGCACCCCGGATCGCCTCCGCGACGCGGCGCTCGAATGGGAGCACGAAGCGCTGGTACATCTCGCGGCCAATGAAGCCGGCCCCGGCGAATGCCGAGCTGATGAGTATGGCGTCGGGTCCGACTTGGGCATGGCATCGCACCTGGGCGCACACGATTCCGGTGAAGACATCGAGCAGGCGGAGGCACGTCTCGGGAACATCGACAAGGGCCATCAGTGCCTGCTCGTATCCGAAGAGTTCGATCAGGTGGGTGAAGGGCGAGAAGACTTCTGCGTGGACCGACGCATTCGGGCGGGCAGATCGCACGGCCGCAACTGTTGATGTGAACCATTCGGGATACGCGCCCGGATCGGACAGATCAGCGCGGTCGGGAATGTCCCATAATGTCGGGGCATGCCAGGTGTTCCAGACGTATCCGGGGACGCGGTACGTGGCGGGGTCGTCGGGATCGACCGTGTCGCAGTTCGCCCGGGGCAGGGCGGCGCCAGACGTCGCGAGAGTATGGGGGTTGTCATCGGGGGGAATCCGTGTCTCCAGCCCGTTCTTCCATCGGATGATCTCGCCCGGGTCCACCGCGCGCCGATCCGCGATGCACTCCCTCCAGTCTGGTGGGCGACCCGGGAGGTTGACGAGGATTCCGTCGAAGCCATATCGCGCCTGGAAACCAACCAGCGTGTCGGCGAGGCACGCGCCATCGAACCAGATGTCGGCGGGGCTGTGGCGCCCATTCAAGAAATAGTGGCCCAGGGCGAGCTGGCACATCACCGGGACGCGGTCGGGTTGCCCGTGCCGCATGGCCATGGCGACGCGTTGCCGACCCGTCATGCTGCGGTCCTCGTCGGGTGGCGGGAGGTGTTCATGTTCAATGTGCCTCGGGTTGCAGGGGCCCCGCCAGCGTTCGCGTGAAGAACAGTCGTCCGGGGAGAGTCGGCATCCAAGTGGAGGGAACCCATGGGTCTGGGCCATATTGCAGCGTGACGCAGAGGCTCATGCCCTGCCACATGGCGCCGCGGTCGGGATAGACCCCGTCCGCGCCGCCGATGCAGAAGTCGCTTTGGAGGAATAGGCCGGGGCCGATGGTATTGGCCCAGCAGGGGATGAGGGTGAATCGGCTGTTGAAGCTGTGGAGGGCGTTCTGCTCAATCGTCAGGGGATGGAGGGCCTGACCGATCCTGAACGTTTGGGCCTTCCACTCCTTCGCCGAGGCGAACTCCGCGGCGATCTGTGGTTCCCAGAATGCGATATGGCAGGTGCGTCCGATGCCGTAAACCGTGACTAGGCGGGCACCTTTGTCTTTCAGGCGCCTGATCTTCTCCGGGTAGGTGGGCAGGTCGGATTTCGTCGCGAAGTTCCGTTGGCGGGGTGGGACGGTGTACTTTTCGAGCGGGCCGAAGAGGGCGGCCGTCATCGCGTGCCTGAAGCCGCCAGGGCGATTTCCCGGGAAGGTGTTGCCATCCCGGTCGGACCATTCGTCCATGTTGAAAGTCGTGACGTGGTCGCAGGGCGTACGGGAGGAGTGGATCCGCCTGATCACTTGGCGGTACATGCCCATGGGGCCCACGGGAAGGATCAGCGCGAGCGGTCGGCCCTGGCTGCGGGCATGCTCGATCTGGTCGGCGATGGCGTCACCCATGCGCCTGTCCATCGCGGACACATCCTTGACGGGGACCGCGCGGAATTCCGGGTTCCAGGATCTGCCGCGCGCGATAACGCGGCGCAGGCCCAATGCGCAGCAGCGGTCGATCTTGGCCAGGTCCCAGCCACTGGGATAGAAGCCCTCGAGCAGGGATCCCCTCACGGTGGTGAGAAAATTCATTTTTCGCATATCGGTGAAACCTGCCAAGAGGTTTGCACATAGTTCGACAGGCGTCAAAGCCGGCGGGCTGGGGCGCGAGAACGCGCGTCACTCAAGGATGGGGAACAGGCTGGCCCAGTCGTCGGTCCAAAGGGGGATGCGCGGGGGCTTGTCGTCGGGTTTGGAGGCGGCCGCGCGGATTGTGGGGAGGTTCATGAACTTGTCATCGCGCGTGAGCAAGACCCAGGTGGATTCGTAGTCCCACCATTCCACATCCTCGTCCTCCCACGTCGAAATGGTGGCGCTGTTCAGCTTGAAATGGGACGCGACGTTGGCCACGACGGGCCGGAGATCGAGGAACCGGTTGGATATGTGCACGGCGATGACGCCGCCCTGGCGCATATGGCGGAGGTATATCTCGAAGGCCTCCTTGGTGAGGAGGTGGATGGGGACCGCGTCGCTGCTGAAGGCGTCCATGACCAGAATGTCGAAGTTCTGTGGGGCCTCGCGCTCCAGGGAGAGCCGGGCATCGCCAAGCACGATCTCGGTTTTTGCCCGGCTTTTGCTTAGGCACGAGAACATCGTGCTGGCGATGCGGGAGATCTCGGGGTTGATCTCGTAGAATCGAAACCTGTCACCGGGCAGTCCGAGGGACGCGATCGAGCCGGTGCCTAATCCGAGCACGCCTATGTGGCGACTGCCGTCGTGCGCGGGCATGAGGCGGAAGGCGATGTTGATCCCGCTGCGCTCCATGTAATATGTGGTCGGCTGGTTGGCCAGCATGGGGCTGGTGAACTGGAGGCCGTGGGTGATGCGGCCGTGTTCCAGCAGGAAGTAGTGCGTGTCGGGATTGCCGCGGTTGTATTCCCTGACCTTCAGGACGCCATAGAAGTTGCGCGCTGCGGCCACGATGGTCCCGCCGCTGGATGCCGACTTTGCGAAAGTGATCGCGGCGGCGACGAGCGCCGCGGCCAAGAAGCCGCACGTCAGGCGATGGCAGGCGCGCGGGGTATCGAAGAAGCCCCTGAAATGTCCCACGCAAGCCAGTGCGGCGATCAGGGCGCCCGGCGCCCAGTGCAGGCTCGCGAAGCCCTTCCAGGTCGGCGCGAGCCAGGCGAGCGAGGGGAACTGCTGGTGGT
The DNA here is from genome assembly GCA_029560585.1 of Verrucomicrobiota bacterium. GTDB lineage: Bacteria > Verrucomicrobiota > Verrucomicrobiia > JADLBR01 > JADLBR01 > JADLBR01. The sequence goes on from JAKQKQ010000234.1 coordinate 24,286, forward strand.
GACTCTTCCACCATCCGATTGCCATGGCGGCCCCTCGGTCGAGGCCGACCATACCCATCGCCAGGCACAGCAGCGCGAAGGCGAACCAGCGCCACGCATCAAGGCCGTCCCTGTCCGAGATGCAGACCACCAGGAGCAGGAGCAGGCCGAGGACGAGCGCCCAGTTCAGTTCTTCGTACGTGGTAAAGACGAGGGGGGCGACGGCGGCCACGAGCACTCCACCGATCGCGCCCCCGAGGGCGATCGCCAGGTAGTACGCCGTCAGATGGCGCGGGTGGGGCCGCAGGCCATACAGTTCGCCGTGGCAGACCATGCAGCAGACGAAGAGGGCCGCGCAGTGGATGGCGACCTGTTTTGCTATCGATAGATCCACGCCCTCGAACATCGCCCACGCGACCGCCGCGATGGCCGGCGGGAGCGCGGCGCCGAAACAAACGCGCGAATACCAGCGGGGGTTGTCGAAGCAAAGCACGAAGGTGAGGAGGTAGATGGCCAGTGGCACCACCCATAAGAACGGTGTGACGGCCATGTCCTGGCAGAGTTTATTGGTGGTGGCCATCAGCGTGGCCGAGGCGCACGCGGGCAGCAGCAGCCACAGGAGGATTTTGCCGGGCGCGGGTCTGGCGGTATCCTGCTGCCCGGGCGGGGGATCGTCAGCGTCGGGGGCATGGCGAACGGCCCACACGCGGGCGGCGACCCAGGCGCTCATCAGGGCGAAGATGACCATCCCCCATGACCAGAGCAGGGTCTGTGTCCCGCGCGACAGATAGACCTCGATGCAGAAGGGATAGGCCAGCAGCGCCAAGAGGGAACCGATGTTTGAAAGCGCGTAGAATCGGTAGGGCGATCGGCCGGGATGGGTCCGCCTAAACCATGCCTGGAGAAGAGGCCCGGTTGAGGAAAGCACCAGGTAGGGCAGGCCGATCGATGCGGCGAGGAGCGCCATGATATGGGCCACGGGGAGGCTGGACCCGGTTGGTTTCCATGCCTCCGATGGCGTGATGGGCAGCAGGGCCAGCGCGCCCAGGAGCAGCGCGACGTGGAGGGCCACCTGGTGGCGGGGTTTCAGGAAACGGATGCTGAAGTGTGCGTAGGCATAACCGCCCAGCAGCAAGAGCTGAAAAAAGAGGAGGCATGTTGTCCAGACGGCTGGCGCGCCCCCGAACCACGGCAGGATGTACTTGCCGATTATTGGCTGCACCTCGAAGAGCAGGAGGGCCCCGGTGAAGATCGTCAACGCGTAGGGGAGCATAGGAGGGGGATTGATATCTGGACCCGGATCATCGGGAGACAGTATTGGCTTTGGTGTCCGGACTCAAGAACGACGGGTGCCCAAGGGGATGGGAGGAGGGGCCGCCGCGGGCTTGCGGCGGGGGTGAAGTGAGCAGCGCAACCATTGGTGTCGGCCGGTGTTGACGCCTGGATGGACCGCAGGCGACCGGTGTGGGCCTTTGCCTTGATCTATACGGCGATCTCGATGGCGACGGAGATCGTTCTGATCGTCGTTTTTCGCCTGAAGATCCCGGCGGACAACGCGATCATCGCGCCGATCATACTGACCATCCCGCCCGTGATAGCGGCGAGGATCGCGGGCTATCGGGCCGGGCGCGGGCTTTTCGTATTGGCGGGATTGACGGCGGTCCTGACGCTGGGCGTCACGTTGTTGGTCACCCATTTCACTGGGGTGTCGACGGGCCTGATCGAGCCATTGATCAACCGGCCGACGGCCGCCTTCCTCGCGGCCGTTTTTGCCAACCGGATTTTCGGCAGGCGCCGGCCCTGAGCGCACGGATCGTCGCCCGCAAGCTGGTCTCTATAGTCCAGGCGCTTGGATTCTCGAATAGGCAGGGCGCGGGTCGCATGATGTTTACCGTCGGGCGGCCGAGGAGGGGTCGGACCTTTCTGCCGGCGCGTGTCGCGCGTCTTCGCGCCCTCGATTTACAGCATGAGCGCGGCGAGGTTGGTGGCGATCCTGGCGGAGACCTCGGGGGTGAACGCGGCCGGCGAGACGCTTTCGGCGGCGGGTTGAAGGATCGCGATGGCGACCGTCCCAGGCCGCGCACCACCGGCGCGGGCCCATTCGCCGGCGGACTCGCATGAGACGGTGCCGGGCTGGAGTTTTCGGTCGGTCAATTGGAGGATGAGCAACCTTTCGCAGTGGGGGATCTCATCAATGGCCGCGCGGAACTGGTCGCCCCGATTACCGAGCGAGACCTCGACCGGATAGCCGGCCGACAGCAGGCCCTCGACGAGTTTGCGACCGGCACCCGAGTCTCTGCGCAGGATGCCCGAGGTGATGAGCGTGACCCGTTCGCCGCGCCGATTGGTCAGCCGGATTCGCTCAATGGCGCTGAGGTCGTCGGCACGCGCGAGTGTCCCGGGTTGCACGCGGGCCCAGGCCGTGCGGCGGGAGCTGCTGACTGCGTGCCCGACCGCGGTGCGGATCTCGTCCGGGCGAAAGGGCTTCGCGAGATAATCGGCGATCCCCAGCCGCCGTGCGGCGGCTTCGGCACGCTTATCGGAGTGGCCGCTGATAGCGATCACGGGCGGGGCGCCGAGGGGGAGGCGACGGCTGGCGCGGTTCAGGCGATCGAGGAAGGCGACGCCATCGAGCGCGGGCATTTTGATGTCGAGCACGATCGCGTCATACTTTGTGCTGAGCGCGCGCGAGAGGCCGTCGTGCGAGTCGGTCGTCGTCTCGACGACATAGCCGTGCGGGGCGAAGATGCGCTCGCAGCTCTCGCAGATGATGGGCTCGTCATCCACGACGAGCAGGCGGGGTTTGGATTCTGTTGATGTCACGGTGTCCATGTGTTTTGTCTCCTGTTGTGCCAGACCCGCATATCGGGGCCGACGTATCCCCTAAGCAGATGGCGTGCCAAATGCGGCGCTGCGGCGCGGTTTGTTTAACCCGCTGCGACTGCGGCAGTAGCGGACGGGCATTCCGGTGTTCCACATCCGAAGAGCCCGGATGGATGTCGTGATGCGGGTGACAGTGTATGGCGGATTATGCCGATTGAGTCGAACTGGAGGCCCCGGCCTAGGGGGGGCTCAGGGCTCGGCGTGTCCGCGGAGGCCGTGTTTCTGGAGGAGGGCGTGGAGCTGGGTGCGCTGGATTCCGACCATCTCTGCGGCGCGGCTGACGTTGTCGCCCGAGCGCTCGAGGGTCTCGACGAGGAATCGGCGCTCGAGGTCCTGGACTGCCTCATTGCGGAGGCGCCGCTTGAGGTCGCGGAACGCCTGCCAGCTCTGTGGCAGCGAGCCGACGACCGGCGCGATGCGCACGCCGAGGAGTTCCTGTGGCACGTCGCCGACATCGAGGAGATCGCCCGTGCCGAGCACGGCCATGCGCTCGACGATGTTCTTGAGTTCCCGGACATTGCCCGGCCAGGGGTGGCTGTCGAGAAGGCGCATGGCTTCGGGGCTGAACCCGCGAGCGCGGATTTCGGGGTGATCCTTTCGGAGACGTTCGAGAAAGGCGAGGGCGAGCAGTGGGACGTCGCCATGGCGATCACGCAGTGGTGGGAGGCGCACGGGGAGGACGTTGAGGCGATAGAAGAGGTCCTCCCGGAATTGGTTCTTGGCGACGAGTTCGGCGAGGTCGCGGTTGGTGGCCGCGACCAGGCGGATGTCTATGTCCTCCTCGTCCGTGGCTCCGACCTTGCGGACGCGCCGGGTCTCGAGGACGCGGAGGAGTTTCGCCTGGGTTTCGAGGGAGACATTGGCGATCTCGTCAAGGAAGAGCGTGCCGCCGGAGGCCGCCTCGAGCAGGCCGATGCGCGTGGCCGTGGCCCCCGTGAAGGCGCCCTTGACGTGGCCGAAGAGTTCGCTTTCGAGGAGGGATGGGCTGAGCGTGCCGCAGTCGCAGGCGAGGTATGGGTGCTCGCGTCGGGGGCTGAGGCGGTGCACGGCGCGAGCGACGAGTTCTTTTCCGGTGACGCTCTCACCGGTGATGAGGACGGTGCCCGGAGTGGGGGCAACGCGGCGAAGGATCGTGAACACCCGCTGCATCGCGCGGCTTTCGCCGATGATCCCCTCCAGGCCGCGGTGCGCTTCGAGCTCGCGGCGGAGGGCGGCATTTTCGCTGATGAGCGCCGAGTGTTCGGCGACCTTGCGGACGACCAGTCGCAGTTCGTCGGGCGAAAACGGCTTGCAGAGATAGTCGGTTGCGCCGGCCTTCATGGCATCGACGGCCATCTCGACGGTGGCGTGTCCCGTGATTATGATCACCTCGGAGCGGACGTTGGCCGCGCGGATCTGGCGGAGCATCTCGATGCCGTTGGCCTGTGGCATGACGACATCGAGCAGGATGATGTCGTATTGGTCTCCCAGGGCGGCCCGATGCCGAGGCGGGGATCCTGAAATATATCGACATGGCAATCGCCGGAGGCGAGCGCCCGCCGGCAGCTCATGCCGACGACCGCCTCGTCGTCGATGACGAGGACGCGCCCGATGCCCGGTGGCGTTGGGGGTGTTTTGTTTTCGTTCATGGGACGGGGGTTGCGGCGGACTCGGGCCGGTCGGGGAAGGTGATGGCAAACGTGCTGCCCTTGCCTGGCTCGGAATCGACGTCGAAGGTGCCGCCGTGTTTCTGGACAATGCCGTAGCTGATGCTGAGGCCGAGGCCGGTGCCTTTGCCGACGGCTTTGGTCGTAAAGAAGGGTTCAAAAATGCGCTCGATGTCAGAGCGGTGGATGCCGTGGCCCGTGTCCTGGACCTCGAGGCGGACGCCGCCGTCGTGAATGGCCGTGCGGATGGTCAGGCGGCCGGCGCCAGACATCGCCTCGCAGGCGTTGAAGCAGAGGTTGAGCAGGACCTGTTGTATCTGTGACCGGTCGCCGTTGAGCGTGAGGGGATCCTCGGCGGAATCATGTTGGATATCGATGGCGTCAAACTCCCGCTGGCTGCGCACGAGCTTGAGCGTATGGCGCACCATGTCGTTGACATCGAACGGTGCCTTGTGCATGGGGCGACGCCGGGCGAAGTCCAGGAGGCCCCGGACGATTTCGCGGACTCGCTCGGTCTCGTGGATGATGATGTCGATGTCGTGGCGCTCTTTTTCGCCCAGTGCGCCCTCCTCGCGAAGGAGGTGGGCGAAGGAGAGAACACCGGTGAGGGGATTGTTGATCTCGTGGGCGACGCCGGCGGCGAGGCGGCCGACGGAGGCGAGTTTCTCGCTCTCTGAGATGGTCTTGTGCGCGTATTCCTTGAGCTGGCGCTCTCGGTCGGCGACGGCATCGACCATTGCGTCGATAGCCTGGCAGACGAGGCCCATTTCGCCCGGCGGGCGAGAGTCGGTGCGCGCGGTGAGGTCGCCACTGATGATGCGGCGGCACATGCTCATGATGCGATCGACGGGTCCGAGGAGGCGGCGGATCACAAACAGGATAAGCATGAGGCTGGCCGCGGTGGTGAGGCCGAGGGTTATGAGGATGACCTGCGTGCTGATGTCCAGCGATCTGCGGAAGGCCCTTTCGAGCAATCCGACGTAGAGGGCGCCGATGACACGGTTGTCGGGATCGCGAATGGGCTCATAGGCGGTGATGTACCAGTCGTTGACGACGTAGGCGCGGTCTGCCCATGGCTGGCCATTCTCGATGACGCGCTGGCGGACCTCGGCGCTCAAACGGGTGCCGGTGGCGCGGCGGCCGTCGGCGGTGCGGACGTTGGTGGCGATGCGGATGTCACCGAGGAACAGGGTGGTCGTGCCGATCTCGCGATGTTCGAAGGATTCACCCTGGAAGACATCGTCCTTGATGAGATCGACCAGCTCGTCGTGGTCATTGAGCAGGGTGGCGCCGAAGAGGACGCCCACGACCCTGTTGTCGAGGCGGATTGGAATCGCGGTGGCGATGAACATGCCATCGCGCAGGAGCTGGGTCGGGTGGGTGGAGCCATCCGGCTGGAGGGTCGTGATGGTGGCGGCCTGGGCGAGCCGGGCGCTTTCCAGGGAGAGGTCGGCGGCCCCGATGACAATGGTGCCGGAGGTTGGGCGGCCTGACTCGAGGGCGCTGCGGACCAGGGGGCGATCGCGGAGGCTATCGCCGCGGACCGCTGGATTGTGTGCGCGATGGAGCACGACGCCCCTGGCATCCAAGAGTGCCAGGATGTCGAATTCGCCATCGAGGGGCATGGAGCGAAATATCTGCGCCGCGAGCTGGGGCTGGTCGTCGCGGAGGGCCTGCGCCAAGGGGGCGTCGAGGGCCGCTCCGCTGAGGAACTCCTGGCGATTGCGGATGGCGTCGGTGTAGACGCGACGGGCGGAGTTGAGATCCAGGCGGACGCGGGTCTGGACTTCGGCGGTGAAATCGCGCCGGAGCTGAAAGAGGGTGGCCAGGGCGATGATCGAGTTTGCGGCCAACAGAAGGCCGACGAACCAGAAGGTCAGTTTGGAGCGGGTCGTCATTTCGTTGCAGGAGCTGCCACGGATCGTATATGTCGGTTGGGGCGGAAGCAATCGCGGTCGATCCGAGGCCCGACGCGAGGCATTCCCGATGCTGGAGACAGGCGGCGGGGAGGCCGACGGGGGCGGGCCACCGACCGCCCAGGGTCTTCGAGTGCTGTCGGATCACCGGGCCCGGATGTCGAAGGCGCGGAGTTCCTGATTGCAGCGGATGTATAGGCGGCCGCCGCAGACCACGGGGTGGGCGAGGTAGGAGTTGGCGGGACGTTTCCCGAGATCGAACTGACTAGCGATCTCAAACCCTGCCGGGGTGATGGCAACCAGAGACATGGTGCCCTGATGGTTCAGGCAGTAGAGCATCCCATCCGCGCAGGTTATCCCGACTTTTCCGAGGGTGTCATCGAGCTGGATCGTGCGCCCGGACAGGAAGTCGACGCAGTAGAATTTCTTTCCGCCCTGGCGGCAGCCGCTGCCGAAGAGCCTGCCCTGGATCAGGACTGCGCCGCCGTGGCAGTTATCGAGGTCTTCACGGGACCAAATCGGCGTCGCGGTGCATGCGGCATCGTCGATCTGGAACACCGTGCCGCCAGAGGAATGGCCGCAGGCGACGAAGACGCGCCCGTCGTGATACACGGGCGTGAGAGCGTTTTGAGGGGAGCGCGGAACGAAGGGCGCGGACCAGACGAGGCGGCCGTCGTCCAGGGCGATGCCGAGGACAGATTTTTGGGTCATGGTGACGAGTTGGCGGACGCCGTTATGCGTGACGATCGCCGGCGAGCAATAGGCGGCGGAATCCCCGATCTCGGTATTGCACCAGATGGTTTCGCCGGTGCGTTTGTCCAGGGCGACTATGCGGCCCCCTGGCCCTCCCGGCATGCAGAAGACGCGATCACCATCGGCCACGACGTTTTCGGCGAGGCCCCATATGCCGAAGCTCGCCCCGAATCGCTCGACGAGGTCCACGGTCCAGATCTCGCGTCCCGTGAGGGCGTCGAAGGCCGCAAGCCGACCGTTGGGGTTCATGTGGTACAGGACGTTGTCGCTCCACGTGGGCGTGGCGCGAGAACCCGGGCAGGCCCCGCGCCAGGGTCGGCCGTTGGGCGCCTCCCACACACGTCGTCCTCCCATGTCGAGGGCGATGAGTCTTTCGGCGTCGTCGAAGTCCCCGGCGGTGAAGATCATTCCGCCTGCGATCGTGACGCCGGAGTAGCCCCGGCCGCAGTGCGGGAAAGTCCATATGAGCGGTGGCCCGCCCTCGGGCCATCTCTTCAGGAGGTGCTGTTCGCCGGAGATGTTCGCGCGTCCGGGGCCATGGAACTCGGGCCACGTCGGTTCGGCCGCGGGCATCACCGGAACCGTGAGGGTGATCGCAAGGCAGAAAGGTGCCAGTGTCGTGCGCATGTTGGAGTGGGGGTTCATTCGACGATCGGTTTGACCCGGGCCTTGGCCCGCTTGAAGTTGCCGTGAAATTTCCGCGCGAGCCTCTTCATGAACTCTTCCTCGTCGCGCTGGCAGACGAACGCGACGCAGTTGATGCGGGGCATGGGGCGGCCCTTGTCCTTGTAGAGCGCCTTGCCGATGCTTTCGATGTGGTCGAGGATATCTTCGTCGTCCCAGGGGGGTGGGCCGGGCGGCCCGGGCGGCCCGGGCGGGCCATTCGAGGGTTTGGCGGGCGGGCGCGGGCGGTTTTCGGCGATCTTCGGGGGCAGGCCGCGCTTCTGGCGCCGGGCATTCATCTCGGCCTGTTCCTTCTGGAACTCCGCGAGACGCTTGGCGTCGTCCTCGTTCGCCTCGCGGGCCTCGGCCGCGCGCTTCTCAGATCTCTCCAGCGCCTTGCCCTCGAGGCGCCTGATGATGCGGGGTCGGCCGTCGGATATAAGCATGACGACGTCCGCGTTTTGCTCGAAGGCGGCGGTGATGCCGAGGTCCATGCGGGTGGAGCCGCCGATGGCGGGAATGCCCTCCACGGTGGGCTCGTAGTTTCTGAGGACATTGGCGCTGCGGGCCTGGCTTTCTGCGATGCCGCGGAGGTAGGGCCCCAGGAAATCCCGTGCGCGGCGTTTGTTGACATCGGTTGCGAGGATCATCCTTTGCTCGAACAGATCGACCTGGTCGCCGAAGAGCACGAGGTTAAAGAACGTGCCGGGGCTGAGCAAGTCGACCATGTCTTCGATCTCTGCCTTGAGCTTCTCGAAACCGGCCTCGCCGCCCTTGTCGTCCTCTGCCATGCTGAGGGAGATATCGATCAGGAAGGCGATCCGCTCGCCTCGGTCGGTGATGCCGAAGAAGCGGACGGTGGATTCGCCAAGGCCGAGTCCCCCGGAGCCAACGCCCCCGCCGAAGCCGCGACCGGTTCCAGACTGGCCGAACGATCCAAGGCTGCCGAGGACCGGATCGGTCACGGGGGCGATTTCAGAGCGGACGTCGGGCAGCGAGAAACCGGAGACGCGCTGCGAGGTGAGGCGCGACTGAAGGTTGGGCCGCCCACTTCGCCGCTGCTGTTCCTGCACGTGGACGGTGTATTTGAGCTCTCGGGGATCGATGGTTTTTTGGATGGGGGGCGCGGCCTCGAGGAGGACCTCTCTGTGGAAGAAGTGGCGATAGACCACCCACGAACCGAAGAACGTCACCGCGACGACATGGATGGCCGCGCTGACGAGAATCAGCGCCCAGAGGGTGCGATTGAGCCGCTTGACGAAGCGGGGAAACTGATCCTCGTACGCGCGCAGGAGTTCCCGGATCGAGCGTTTCTTGCGCGGCGCGGACTTCCGCTTTCGGCGGAGGGATTTCACCCATTTTTTAGTGGGGGAGGGGGCGCCTTTCCGGGGGCCGGATTTCGGGTTGGCGTCTGTGGGCACCCTCCTCATGGGCATATTAGGTCCACTGGTATTGGGTAGGGACAGGGCCCTGACGTGTCGATGATGTTCGAGGGTCCCGCGAATATTGTTCCCAGGCAGCGGGCGGTCTGCTAATGGGGGTGACCCTCAGACATGGGCGCGGCAAAAATGATGCAGATACATCTCCAGTGGGTCGATTACACGGTGCTCGCTGTGTATTTCGCGTTCGTTCTTGGGATCGGATACGTGCTGCGGCGCGACGTGCGGGGGAGCAAGGACTTTTTCGAGTCGGGCCGCTCGTTGCCGGCGTGGGTGTGTGCGCTCGGGTTCATTGGCGCAAATCTCGGCGCGCAGGAGGTCATGGGGATGGCGGCCTCCGGGGCGAAGTACGGGATCATGACGAGCCACTTCTATTGGGTGGGGGCAATCCCGGCGATGGTCTTCGTGGCCGTGTTCATGATGCCATTCTACTATGGATCGAAGGCGCGGTCGGTGCCGGAATACCTGAAGCTCCGATTCGACGAGAAGACGCGCGGTTTCAACGCGCTGACGTTCGCGGCGATGACCGTGATGTCTTCGGGCATCTCGATGTATGCGCTGGCGAAGCTGCTGAGCGCGATCCTGGGGTGGAACTTTCACGTGTGCATCACGGCATCGGGCCTCATCGTGCTCTGCTACATTTTCATGGGGGGGCTGACCTCGGCGATCTACAATGAGGTGCTGCAGTTTTTCCTGATCGTGTTTGGGTTCCTGCCGCTCGTGCTGTTGGGCCTGCAGCAGGCGGGGGGCTGGGACGGGCTGGTGGCAAAGCTGGGGCCGGTCGCGACGAACGCGGGCTTCGCCAGCGGGGCGTGGACTCAGTCGTGGACACACACCGGTTCGCCGGCCGCGAATCCGATGGGCGTCGAGTGGTTCGGCCTGGCGATGGGGCTGGGTTTTGTCCTTTCCTTTGGCTACTGGTGCACCGATTTCCTGGTCGTGCAGCGGGCGATGGCCGCGCGCGACATGAACGCGGCGCGCAGGACCCCGGTTATTGCGGCGATCCCGAAGATGCTGTTTCCGGGCCTTGTGATCGTGCCGGGGATGATCGCCATTGCCCTGCACCAGAGCGGCGGTGGTTTCCAGCTGCCCGCCAAGGGCAACAGCCTTGACTATGACATGGTGATGCCCTCGATGCTGGCACACTACTTTCCGACCGGGATGCTCGGGCTTGGCCTGACGGCGCTGATGGCTTCCTTCATGTCGGGCATGGCGGGCAACGTGACGGCCTTCAACACGGTGTGGACCTACGATATCTACCAGGGTTACATCAAGCGCGATGGCACCGACGCCCACTATCTTGCGGTGGGGCGATGGACGACGGTGGTGGGTATCCTGGCGAGCATGGCGGCGGCGTACGCGGCGGCGCAGTTCAACAACATCATGGACATCCTCCAGCTCGTGTTCGCGTTCGTGAACGCGCCGTTGTTCGCGACCTTCCTGCTGGGGATGTTCTGGCGGCGGGCCACCGGCCACGGTGCGTTCTTTGGACTCATCTGCGGCACGCTGGCGGCGGCGCTGCATCACGGCCTCACGTTGCCAGTGGGCGCTGCCGCCGGGATCAAGGGCGGCTGGCTGGGCGCGACGCTGGACTTTTACCCGAGCGAGATGGCGCAGAATTTTTGGACGGCCATCTACGCGTGGACCGTGTGTTTCGTGGCCACGATCCTGATATCGCTCGTGACGCGGAGGAACAAGACCGACGAAGAGCTGCGTGGGCTCGTGTACGCGCTGACGCCGCGGATCAAGGGCGATGCGGTGGCGTGGTACAAGCGCCCGGCGGTCCTTGGGGCGGTTGTGCTCGTCGCGAGCGCCGTGTTGAACTGGCTATTCTGGTGAATGGAGGCGGCATGCATCTCGATGTGCGAATCCCGATCGGCGCGATGTTCACCGCATTTGGCGCACTGCTGACACTGTTTGGCCTGTTCTCCAAGAAGAATATCTACGCCGAGCACTGCATGGGCATCAACATCAACTTCCTCTGGGGCCTGGTGCTGCTTTTGTTTGGCGTCGGCATGCTGCTGCTGGCGTGGCGGGGCAAAGGGGGTCGGACGCGACGTGACCCATGACGGCGGGAAGGCTCACTTCGCGGCGAATGTCTCAGGCGCGAAGGGCGTCCGTTTTGGCGGCAGGCTGGCACAAAGGTGATCGCGATGGTTGGCGGATCTGATGCGGCACTCTGGCGGGCGCGATGGATAACGCTGGCCGCCGCTTTCTTGGGTTGGATGTTCGACGGGGTGGAGATTGGCCTTTTCCCGCTGGTGGCGCGGCCGGCGTTGCAGGAGCTGCTGGCGGACATGGGCGATGCGGATGTCGGCCGGTGGATCGGGGTGATCACGGCCTGTTTTCTGCTGGGAGCGGCGCTGGGCGGGCTGGTGTTTGGGTGGCTGGGCGACCGGATCGGCCGGGTGCGGGCGATGGTGATAAGCATCCTGATGTACTCCCTGTTCACGGGCGCGGGATTCTTTGCGACCACGGCGTGGCATCTCGGCCTGTTCCGCTTCATCGCATCGCTGGGGATGGGCGGGGAATGGGCGGTGGCGGTCGCGCTGGTGGTCGAATGCTGGCCGGAGCAATATAGGCCGAGGCTGGCGGGGGCGATCGGGGCGGCGGCGAACGTCGGAACCCTGTTCATCGGGGTCGTGGCAAGCATCTTTCCGGTCACGGCGGATTCCTGGCGGTGGATGATGCTGGTGGGCGCGGCGCCGGCCGCCCTGGCGCTGCTGGTGGTTTTCTTCGTGCCGGAGTCGGAGCGATGGAAGGCATCGAGGCAGACTGCGAAGAAACAACCGATCGTGGAGATCTTTGGAAAGGGCATGAGGAAGAGGACGGTCCTGGCGATCGTATTCTCGGCGATCCCGTTGGTTGGCACGTGGGCCGCGGTCTCGGGATGGATTCCGTCGTGGGTCGAGCAGATGACGCAGGCGCGGCTCGTCGCGAAGGAATTGCCGGGCGGGAAGATCGAAACACAGGCTGGCCTGCTCAGCGGCCATGAGCTGAACGCCCGACTCAAGGAGGCCAAGGCGCAGTTGCCGCAGGAGACTTGGGGCCAGATAGCCACCGCGTCTGCGCGGGCCAAGGCCAACGTTCAGATCCTTTTGGCGACTGGCGCCGTCGTGGGGTGTTTTCTGGCGCCTCTGATCGGGGGCTGGTGGGGTCGGCGGCCGGTATACTTTGGCCTGTGCGTGCTGTCGCTGTTGTCGTGCGGTTGGCTGTTCGGTCATCTGGACATGAGCGACGGGTTGACCTTCTGGGTGGTGGCGTGGGTCGTGGGTGGCCTGACTGCGGCGTTCTATGGCTGGCTGCCGCTCTATCTGCCGGAACTTTTTCCGACGCGGGTGCGCGCCACCGGGCAGGGGCTCAGCTTCAATTTCGGGCGCATCTTGGCCGCCGTCGGCACGCTCTACATGGGGGAATTGGTCCGGTTGCTCGGCGGCGACTACGGCGGCGCCATGGCAAAGATCACGCTGGTCTATTTGCTCGGGATGGCGCTCATTTGGCTGGCGCCGGAGACAAAGGGCAAGCCCCTGCCGGAGTGAGCGTGGCGGCATGCTTGAATGGTGCCGGCCTGATTCCGGGATCGCGCGAACAGTTGCCTTGCGGCGCGGCGTCTGTCTAGCATCGCGGCCATGATTCGCGGATGGCGTGGCGCGCGCTCTGGGCACGTGGAGGGAAACTGACGTGGGCCGATCGGATTCCAGCACCTCTTCGGCGGGGCACGCGACGGCCTACGCGTGGTTCGTCGTGGCGCTGCTCGTGCCTGTGGTGATGCTCAACTATCTCGATCGGCAGATGCTGGCCGCGATGAAATCCTCGATGATGGGCGACATCCCGGACATTGCCACGAGGGCCAATTGGGGGATCGTGCTCGGGTCGTTCAAGTGGGTGTACGCGCTCCTTAGCCCGGTGGGCGGCTACATAGCGGACCGGATCAGCCGCCGGCACGTCATTGCGCTGAGCCTGTGCATATGGTCGGCTGTGACATGGGCGACGGGTCACGCCACGTCGTTTCAGCAACTCATCGCGGCGCGGGCCATCATGGGCATAAGCGAGGCGTTCTACATACCCGCGGCGCTGGCACTCATCACCGATTATCACACCGGGCCAACGCGGTCTCGCGCCGTGGGCGTCCATCAGATGGGCCTGTACGTGGGCATCATCATCGGCGGATTCGCCGGTTACGTCGCGGACGAACCGTCGCTGGGCTGGCGCTTTGCGTTCAGCATCTGCGGCATCGTCGGGGTGCTGTACGCAGTGCCACTGTTTGCGCTGGTGCGCAATCCGGCGAGGGGCCCGGACGCTGGCCCGAAGCCATCGCCACTCGGGGCCGCGCGCGAGCTTCTCGGCAATCCGGGGTTCATCCTGCTGGTCCTATATTTCACGCTCCCGGCGATCGCGGGCTGGGTGGTGAAAGACTGGATGCCCGATATCCTGAAGGAGAGATTTGCGCTCGGCCAGGGCAAGGCCGGGGTCTCGGCGGTGCTGTACGTGCAGATTGCCTCGCTCGTCGGGGCGGTCTTGGGAGGCTGGCTGGCGGATCGCCTGATGCGAAAGACCGTGCGCGGGCGGATCTTCGTGAGCGCGCTGGGCATGACTTTTTTTCTTCCCGCGCTCTATGGCATTGGCGGCGCGGGCACGCTCGGGGTCGCCATCGGGCTCCTGATTCTGTTTGGGCTCGGCTGGGGCTTTTTTGATTGCAACAACATGCCCATCCTCTGCCAGGTTGCGCGGCACGACCTGCGGGCAACCGGCTATGGCTTCATGAACATGGTGAGCATCAGCTGCGGCGGATTTGCCGATTGGGGGTTTGGCGCGCTGCGTGACCATCATGTGCCGCTCCATGTGATCTTCGGGGCGTTCGCGGGACTGGCGCTCATCTCGGTCTTCATCATCCTGCTCGTCAAGCCGCGCGCGGACATCCCGACATGACAGGCGACGCCGGAGGGCCGACACGATCATGGGTATGATGTTTGTGATCTTGGCGCGGGGCGGCGGCGCCCGGCCGGTGGGCGACGGTCAATTCAGGGGGGGTACGACGGCCCCCGTCATGCGGCCATGACTTCCCGAGAGCGAGTCTTGGCGGCGCTGGCGAGACGGCCGACCGATCGGGTGCCCCGCCTGCTTTATGAGGAGGCGATTGGCTACACGCCGGGGGTGGAGCGCATGTTGCGAGAGCACTGTGGGGGGCGGGATCCGCTGGACTATTTCGCGATGGACATCACCCGCGTCACGTTTGCGCCCACGGCATTGCGGCGAGATCGATTCGCCGGTTGGCTCGGGCCCGAGGCTTCCGAGGCGATCGCCAGCGGCGAGGTGGACGAATGGGGGGTGCGCTGGCGTGCCGGGGGCTTCCATCATTTTGCGCACATCGAATCCCCCCTTCGCGGGATCGGCGACTTGAGCCGGATCCAGGACTATCCATGGCCGGACCTCGATCAGCCTTACCGCTACGATGGTCTGGAGCGGCAGGTCGCCGCATTGCACGCGAAGGGATTGGCGGTCGTGGCTTACGCCGGATCGGCATTTGAGCAGGCCTGGTACCTCCGCGGATTGGAGGAACTCTTGATGGACATGCTCGAGGAGCCGGAAATCGCGCATTTTCTATTTGATCGCGCGGCCAGCTTCCAGCGTTTCGCGGCCTCGCGTTTTGCGGCTGCGGGGGTCGACATCCTAATAACCGGGGACGACGTGGCCGGGCAAGAAGGGCCGCTCATGCGCATGGACACGTGGCGCACGTTCTTGAAGGCGCGGCTGGCCGAGACTGTCCGGGCGACAAAGGCCGCCAACCCCAACTGCGCGGTATTCTATCACTCCGATGGGAACGTGGAATCCTTCATCCCGGAACTCATCGAGGTCGGCGTCGATATCCTCAACCCTTTGCAGCCGGAGTGCGTCGATCCCGCCGCCATCAAGCGGCGCTACGGGGATCGCCTCGCGTTCTGGGGAACAGTCAGCGTCCAGAGAACGATGCCATTTGGCACGCCCGATGATGTGCGTGCCGAGGTCCGCGCCCGGATCCGCGACGTTGGGAGGGGCGGGGGACTCATACTTGCCCCGGCCCACGTGCTGGGGCCGGAGGTGCCCTGGGAGAACGTCGCCGCATTCTTTGAGGCTGCGGATTCTATGCCGGTACCGGCGGATTGAGAGGCAGAGGCGGGTGGAACCGCACGATTTCGGAGGTCATCATGTCACACAAGAAACGGTTGAAACTGGCGTGCATCGGCTGTGGCGCGCGGGCGCAGACATACATGAGGTTGGCTTCCCTGCGCCCCGATTTATTCGAGATTGTCGCGGGAGCGGCGCCCTCCGCGGCAAACGTCGAAAAGATACGCGCGATTTCGAAAAACCAGGCATTCCGAGGATTCCCGAGCGCCGAGGCCATGCTGGCGGCGGGAAAGCTCGCCGATGTGCTGATCATCGCCACGCCCGACCACCTTCATTACGCAAATTGCGTCGGCGCGCTTCGGGCAGGTTACGACATCTTGCTCGAGAAACCGATCGCCACCACGCCCGGGGAGGTTTTGGAGGTCGTGCGAGTGGCCCGCGAGGCAGGGCGCCGTGTCATGATCTGCTTCGTCCTGCGCTTCGCGGCGTTTTACAGAAAGGCGAGGGAGATCGTTTGCTCTGGGGCGATCGGAGAGGTCGTATCCATTCAGGCGAACGAGGGCGTTGGCCCATGGCATCAGGCGCATTCGTTTGTCCGCGGACACTGGTCCGTCGCCGACAAGAGTTCGCCGATGATTCTATCCAAATGCAGCCATGATGCCGATATCATCCACTGGCTGGTTGGGCGAAGGTGTCGCCGCATATCCAGCTTCGGCTCACTCGAGCACTTTCGCGGGGAACACGCTCCCGATGGCGCGCCCGCGCGATGCACCGACGGTTGTCCCGTCGGCGGGACCTGTCCCTACAACGCGCTGCGCTACGCCGATGACATGAGAGCACCGTGGCTTGGGATGGTTTATGGGCGCGCGGCCGAGGCCCCGGCGGAAGAGATCACCCAGTGGCTGCGGACCAGCCCGTGGGGCCGCTGCGTCTACCGCTGCGACAACGACGTTGTGGATCGCCAGGTGCTAGCGATGGAGTTTGAGGGTGGCATTACGGGCACGTTTACGATGACGGCGTTCGAGAACGGCCGCCACCTCGAGATCTATGGGACCCGGGGCGTGCTTAAAGGGGGCGAGACCTACCGCCGGCATTTCGGATCACATCTCGTGCTGTTTCCGCACGAGGGCGCGCCCACCCGATACGACCTGAAGACGGCGGAGGGTGGCGGCTACGAACTGCACGGTGGAGGCGATGAGGGACTGATGGATGCCCTCCACGGCGAGATGACGCGTCCTCTCCGGGAACAGCCCGAGGCCGGTCTCGAATCCGCGGCGCACAGCCACATGATCGCTTTTGCCGCAGAGGAGGCCCGTATCAGCGGGACCACTGTGGGGCTCGAGGATTTTGAGGCGAGGTGCGCGTCGCTAGCCCGGATATTTCACGCGAACGCGTGAGATATGCAGGCTAGGGGGCTAAGGGCTGCGCGGACGTGGGGCGGAGAAGACGGATGACCTCTTTCAGGGTCTCGGTGCCCCTCGCGGCGCCCGCCGTGTAGATGCGCACCGCATCCACGATATCCTCGATCGCCCGCGCCAGGCTCACGATCTCTGCGGGGGAGAAGTCGTTGCCGGGGCGCGCTCCAGGGCAGACGATTATTTGCACCCAAATCTTGGTTTTGGGATTGCCCCGGTGGATCAGGTCCACGACCCGCCCGACGCTCTTCCGGTATTCATCCGGCGACGCATGGCGCGAGGTGTCGCGATCGATCTGGAAGCGCTGTGATTGTATTAGCCAGGCATCGGCATACTGCGCGGCCTTCGCATAGTCCTGTTCGCGGGTGGTCATGAATCTCATGCCCGGGCCGACGACCAGCGGCGCGCCATACGCCTTGGCGAGTTCCTTGGCCGTTCTAACCGAGCCGACGAAGTCGTCCAGTTCCCCGCTCGGGGTGCGCTGGTTCTGTTCCGGATTGTAGGCCAGATACGCGCAACGGATGTCGGCCCCTTTGAGCGATGAGATAGTCTCCCGCATTTGTGCAAGGGACAGAAAGACGCTTGCAACTTTGACGCCATGGGCCGTGAGCCGCTTCATCTCCTTCAGCCCGGCCCCCCTCGCCATCGTGTCCACGAAATCATTCTCGCCCCTCATGGTGGTAGCCAGGTCGCCCGTATCGCGACCCAGGCCGAATCCGATTCCCAGCGTTCTTCTCGTGTCCAGGGCGGCGGCATGGTCGGCGGCGGGGATCGATTTGGCAGATGCGGCGAGCGTCAGGAGACCCGCGACCAGCCAGGGAGCGAAACGTTGACGCGCCCTCATCTTGTCGATCTACCCCCGGAAGTGATGGGCAGGATCACCTGGGTCGGATGGTTTCGATCCAGGTAGACGGCGATTTTGGCGGGCAGCGCCGCGGTGTATTGCGGTTCCCCCCGGCGCTCGTACCCGCGAAAACGTTTTGCCATCAGTTCGCGCGTGAGCGCGTGGTCGCCGTATGGTTCTCCGGTGTTCGGGTTGATGTCGAAGCGGTCGAAGTTGCTGCTCGATATGGCGAGCCGCAGCCGGTGCCCGGGTGCCAGCACGATGGCGATGTAGCCCAGATCGATCTCGAATTCATATACCTCGCCGGGTGTCAGGAATTCCTCCTTGAGGTAGGTATTGCGATACCGGCCCTTGACGATGCCATCCAGGAAGTTCATGGAGCGGCCGTCCGGATAAACGTCCGTGAGTTTTGCGGTGAAGTCGGTGTCTTTCTGATCGCAGGACGCCCAAAGCCTCACTCGGATCTGGCCAACGATCTCGAGGGGCGAGGCCAGGTTCGGCGTGGTGAAAAAGAGCACGTCCGGGCGGTTTTCGACCTCGCGCTGATCGTGTGGTGCCTTGACGGGCATGCGCGCGTGGACGCGCCCGACCGTGGGCACGGGATCGCGTGGATCATAGACGTATTGGAGCGAGTCCTTGTCCTTGGTGGGTGGCGCTGTATTGAGCGAGTGGTCGGAGTGCGGGTAATAGGGAACCGCGGTGGATTTGGGCGGGAAGTCCTCGGCCGCGATCCACTTGTTCCCGGGTGCCCTCGGGTCATCCGTGGCGCCCATGAGATAATAGAGGACCGGCGGTTGGTCCATGACGCCGGTCTGCTTTCCTTTGAGCCAGTGGTCGAACCACGGCAGCCAGACTTCCTTTTCCCAGTCGAGCTTGCTGTTGGGAGGAAACGTCAGGCCCCCTTCCAGCTTCAGTGGTGTGCCGGGATCCTCTTCCTGGAGGACGCCATGGCCCCAGGGCCCGATGAGAAGCTTCTGGTTGCCGCGCGCGCCGGGGCCGCCGTCACGCTGGCAGGCGCGGAACATTTCGATCGCTCCCTCTTTGTAGAAGTCGAACCAACCCGCGCTGTGCAGCATGGGAATGTTGAACTGCTTGATTTCCGACGTTTCCCGACTGCGGATGCGCCGGTTGAGCAGTTGCTGTGTGCGGGAGGTGAACTCTCCCCGCAGGAGAGTCTCCATGTCGGCCTTGCGGAACCGCTCCGGGTAATATGAGTCGGTGTAGTAATTCCCCGGTGCCTGTGCGGGGATGGCGCAGGCCAGGTGTGGGGGGGTGGTGATGGCGGTTTCGTACTGGACGGCGCCGAGGTGGGAATAGCCGAGCATGCCCACCTTGCCATTGCACCATGGCTGCTTGGCGATCCACTCGACGGTGTCGTAGCCGTCGCCGTGGCGCGAGGTGCCGCGTCCGCCCGAAGCGGACCCATACATGCCCCGCATGTCTTGCGCGACAAACGCGTAGCCGTTCTGGAGGAGGCACTCCCGCCAGTATCTGGCCGCATTCTCCCGGGTCCTGTCGTACGGTGTGGTGATCAGGATGACCGGAAGGCCGTGGGGATAGTTTTGCTTGGAGTAATCCGACGGCAGAAACAGGTCCGCCGCGAGTTCGGCACCGTCGCGCATCGGGATGGCGATGGTCTGTTTCGATGGTGCCGACGCCTGAGCCGACAGGAGCATGGGCGAGAAAAACAGGGGCGCGATAAGCCTTCTGACGGATATGGCCATGGGGCAGTGGTTCCTTTCTCTATCTGGGCTCCTGGTTCTCGCTTTTCGGGGCGCGAAGGCGGTCAATGATCTCGTTCAACAGTTCTGCTGGGGCGCCATAGATGCGCACGGCGTCCACAAGGTCCTCGATTGACCGCGCAAACTCTGCGATCTTTTCCGCGCTGAGGGTGACAGAGCCCCGCTCGGCCGTCGTGACCAGTTGCACGAAGATTCCGATTTTCGGGTTGCCCTCCCGCAGCTTGTCCACGATCCGCTTGACCTTCTCGCGATAGACGGCCACGTCCACTGGTTTCCGGGTGGCCTCATCCAGCTGCAGTCGCTGTGACTGGATCATCCACATGTCGCAGGTCTTTGCCAATTCGGGATACAGGTGCTCGCGGGTCTGCATGTCCCTAAGGCCAGGCCCGACCATCAGGGGGGCGCCGTAGGTTTTCGCCATCGCCTTCGCCTTGCGCGAGCTGGCGACGAGTTCGCGGAACTCCTCCGAGGGTGTTCCCGGCTGCCCCTCGGGATTGTAGCAGACGATCACGCGCTCGGGCGCGACCCCGGCCTTTCGGAGGATTTCAATCGTCTCCTTGATGCCGGGGAACGGCCGGGCGTCATTCTTCTCGAGCGACCGGGCGATGCAGAGCACCCGCACCGGCGGTTTCACTCTCTGGAAGACGTCCAGTTTCCCAGGTCCAAGGATGAGGTCCACGAAATCCTTTTCAGATTTGAGCCTGTGGACGACCTGATCGCTTTGCGCGGTCCAGAGGAAGCCGATACCGAGTGGGGGCTTCGTCTTTCCCGCATCGGTCGGAGGCGGTGATGGACTGGCGGTGACGGATGCCGGCGGCGCGCAGGCTAGGAATGGCAGCGCCACGGCGAGGGCGTGGGCGGCACCGCGCCGTGCGTGCCGGTGGTTCTGATCCGTTGTTTGGCGTGTCCTGTCCCGTAGTGCCCTCATCTGCGTTTTCCTCCCTTGGCCCTTCTCGGGCCGACCGGTTCCCCCCCCAAGGGTTTGTCGTGTGCGAAAGCGACGTGGCTGGCGGCATCCCTGATGGTCGTGGCCAGGGCGTCGGCCGGAGTCTCTTTGGCCGCGACCAGATAGACAGGCGTCTCTGAAATGAGCACCTCGAGCGCATCGCCGTCAGGCGCGGGTGGCAGAGGGCGGGCGAACATGTCCTGCGCCTCAAGTCGGCCCTTGAGGGACAAGGTGTAAGATTGGATGTCGGCCTCGTCCCGGTTCTCTCGCCAGACGAGGGCGAATGGTCCTTGCGGTCTATCGAATACCGCGCATCGGACCTGGGCAGAGAGACCGAAATGCTCCGCGGGGTGGGCTCCCTGAAGTTTTTCCGCCAGCGCGTTCAGGGCGACGAATTTGGCGTGGGGCGTGCCATCGAACCCGAACCAGTCCTGGAGTGCGAGCGCGCCGGCGAAAGCGATGTTCGCGTTGTGGAGCGTGTTGCGGAATTCCCAGAGGAACAGGACGTGCGCGCCCGCGCAGAATTCGACGACGCAGTCACGCACGGCATATGCGGCAGCGAGTTTCTGCGGCAGCGCGAGGTTCTTGTTCATGCGGGAGGCAGCGGCCTCTGCCGTCGTGTGGGGGATGTTTGGCCGACCGGTCCAAGAACCGTATTTTACCCCCTCGGTGTTCCAGAACCCAAGCGCTTTCTGTGGCGCGCATCGGCGAAATAGGGCCGACAGTTCGGCCATGTACTCCCAGCTGGGCATTTCGGCGCGGGACTGCCAGGGGCGAGGTTTGCAGAAGGTGTGCCCGGAGACGGCATCGAGAAAAGACAGGCCCCCCGCCTCAGCGACGGCCCGCGCATAACCGAAGGGATCAAAGAAGTCGCCGAAGAAACCGCTTGTCGCACAGATTCCAATGATGGTGCAGCCGGGGTCGGCGGCCTTGGCCTCCGCATGGGCGACTTTGAGGAGGGGAAGATAGTCGTCTGCGGCGAGTGCGGTGTTGGGCTCGTTGATGATCTCCCAGAAACGGATGTCGGCCTTGTAGTGGCCAACCACGGTGCGGACATAACGGCGCCATGCCTCCTCCGTCGGAATGGGCGCGAGCCGGCTCTTCTTTTCGGACCGCGCCCACGAGGGGCAGAAATCCTCTCGCGCGTTGGCGTTGCCCAACGTGCCCATCAATGCGAGCCCGTATCCCTTTGCCGCCCTGATCGCCGCGTCGTAAAAGATGAACTCACCTGGCGAGACCTCGCAGGATCGGCGGTTGTCCCAGAAGAATATCTCCGCGGCCCGGAGCCAGCGGACGCCAGACTGGGTGGCCAGGCGAAAGACTCGGTCCATGCTCAGGTGCAAGTTGCCCGCGTGCCAACTTACCCCAGCGCCCAGGTCGTCGGGGGATGCCAGGGAATTGAAATCGAAGCCGAACTCGCAGGGCTGGGCCTGTGGCGGCGGGAGTTTCTCCAGGATCGCGGCGCACAGCCATTCCTTTTCCTCGTGGCCCCCGCATGACACGGTGACCCCGATCGTCAGCCATGCGCGGTGGGGCAGGCTGAAGCCAGGCAACTCCACCGTCGCGTGCCCATCGGCGGAGAGATCGACTCGCTTCTGGGATGTGGCGACCTCGCGCCCGAGGGCATCGATCGCGCGGCAGGAGACCGTGGCCTGCTCGCCGGCCTTTGGGGCAAAGATGATGGCCACGGGAACGATTTCCTCGCCGATGAAGAAGGTGTTGTCCGGGCGGTTTGATGCGAGGGAGACCTCCACTGCTTTGCCGGTGGTAAAGGGGGTTGCTTTGCCCGCCTCAAGCTGAACGCCGTCGATCCAGAACGTGGTGCCTGATTCGCCGGGGACGATGGCGACGTAGTACAGGCCAGAGCCGGGCGCCCCCTCGGCCGGAATGGACGGGGGGAGCTCGGGTATCGGCATCTCGTAACGTGCCCACTCCGTTGTGAGGGTCCAAGTCGTCATCGATGGCCGGGTGGCGAGCCCGGGGCCGCGCGTCGGGGGGAATCCGCCCAGGAGCAAACCCATCCTTGCGCTGGGCTCCGGGCTCTTGAGATATGCGGTCAGTGTGTGTGACTTGCCGGGCTGGAGGGCGATCGGTTTGTAAAACAGGCCGTAGCGGCCGCGGCAAACGGATGGGCGGGTGAATCTCAGGCTGCGCGCACCATGGGCGGCGGTTGTGCGATCCTCGTCAAGGAGCACGGACGCGCACTCGCGGTGGAGCCTGCCCGCCTGGAGCGCGAGCGCGCATCCGTCCATCCCAACCTCGAAGCTGGCGCCATCGGTGATCAGATTCGTTGCCCATGACGCGGGGGAGCCGAGCGCCATCGCGAAAACCAGGGCCTGGGCATGATTCGCCATCCGCTTCGCCTAAAGGGGATTTAACACCGTTGGCGCGCCGCGGTTTCGATCGGATGGCGACAGCAGGGGCCTTGCGCCCGGGCGGTCGTCCTCGGGGGCATGGGTGGAGTGGGCCGAGGGGCCAGACGCCAGAAGCGCCTACGGGCGATCTTCCCCGAGGGCCACGAGGGCTTCGAGGATCTCGATCCTGACCGCATCGGCCACGGATCGGTCTTTGGGGTCGGCCCACAGAAGGGCGCTGGCGCCGGGGGCGTCGAGCACGCGGGCAGCGGCGGTGGCGAGGAGGGTCTTGGCCCGATCCAGGGCGGGGCCATGCTTGCCGGTCTTCTCGGCGGCGGCGACGCTTTGGCGCAGCATGACGAGGTACTCGTAATCCTCCGCGCTCTCGCGGATGGCCTCCATATGTTTGCCTGCGGTGATGCCCTTCGGTTCCAGAAAAACCGGCGTGTAGCAGGTGGGATGTGCCATTGCGTACTCATTCCAAGACGATCCGCCGCCGGAGTCGCTGAACGACCAGAAGTGGGAGGCCGTGGCCCCGTGACGCCAAGCGGTCCAGGCCTGCAATCGGAAGTATGAGTATGGGTCGGCCAACCGCGCGCCGATGTTGCAGGAATAGAACGCCAGTTCGGTGCCCTTGGCGCGTCGGGCGTCGAAGTAGTCGCGGTAGGAGGGGGAGGATGTCAAGAAGCGCGGTCGGTTTGGGCACAAGATGTGGCAGAGACCGATCATGTCCTGATTGGCATTCTTTGGATTGGGGTGGCACACGTCCTCGAAAAGCCTGACGCCCGTGTTTGCGGCGCGGATGGCTTTCGCCCAAGGCAGGATTATGTTGTCGCGGCGTTCCTCGGCGGGTTCGTCCACCAGGAGGATCACGAGTTGCTCTGGGCGCAGGCCGCGCCCCTTGGCGTGATTTGACCAGGAGGCGGCCCACTCCCGGACCTTCTGTTCGAACTCCGGCGTGCCCATCCTCGCGTTCCCGAAGCGCTCGCCGACCGAGGCGAACACGCAGTACTGCCGGGCGTCCGGCCACAGCTGGAGCCATTGGTCGAAGCGTTCGGTATCAAGATTCTGGGGCAGGACGCCGGCCGTGGCCCAGGGCGAATCCACGAAGTGTTCGCGCAAGTGCCGGACGAAGGCGTCGCGGTTCTCGGATGTGACGTCGCGGCCCTTGGTGGCATCCGAGTAATCCCAGCCGCCGACGTGGAGCGTGGGCCGATCTGGGAAGCGCAGCGGGAAGAGCCTGAGGGTGAGGGGCACCGCCAGGGTCGTTGTGCCGGAGCTCAGCCGGATGGCGCCGCGATGGGTGCCCGGTGGTGTTTCGGTGGGATGGAAGGTGAACCAAACCTGGCGCACCATGCCCGCCGGCACGCCGATGGCATACGCATCGCCATCGCGACGCGCCTCGGGCAAGGCGGCGGCGACGGCCTGGCCATTGCGCGTATCGGTCCAGGCGACTTCGTGGACAGAGATGAATGGGGGGTTTGTCCCGCCCGGCAGATCGCGGATCTGCAGGCGTAGATCCAAGGGCTCGTCTCCCGCGTTGCCGATGTTCAATGCACCGGCGCGATACTCGTTTTGCATCATGCCAAGCTGGATGCCGGTTGGTGTGCTGTCGGGGGGTGCCCGGTGGAGATCGATCGGATCCCAGGGATTGGCTGGCCAGGCGGTGATCGGGAGGGCGCCGCGCGCCCGCCACAGCATCGCCTGCGCGCGAAAGGCCCTTGCGTGAACGGGATTCAGCGGCAGCGTGGCGCGGGCAGTGGGGTCGTGCTGTTGTGGCATGTCTGAGATCTCGCGCTCGACGGCGGATAGTTCCGCCAAGATTTTCCGTCGTGCGTCATCGGGCGCCTGATCGAGTTTCTCGCGAACGGCCAAGACATCCTTGCGAATGCGCTGCTCGAACGCGGCATGGAGCAAGTAAGCCTTCGGGTCGGTCACGCCCCCTCGATCGAAGGGCAAAGTCACCCAATCGGATTCACCGCGGTACACCTCGATTTCATCCACGAAGGCATAGGGGCCTCCGGGGGTCACGAGAAAAGTGACATAGCGCGCATGCGTGCGCAGCGCGTCGGTCCAGAAGCGGTGGGTGGCGTAATCGGACGGCGCGGCGCCGTGCCGCATGCTGAGGTTCACGAGTTCTCCGACGGGATAGGAGGTCTTGCCGTCGTCGCTGACGAGGACGATGATTCCCGCTGGCCACGCGACTCCCGCGCGGCCTGCCGCGGTGTTGAAGGAAACGCCGCGGATGGGTTGCACGGTGCCGAGATCGATCGTGATCGTAGCCGAGCCGACGTGGTTCCAGCCGACGGTGGTGGCCTGGGTCCAGAAATAGCCGTGCGAGTACTGGCCATCGGTCAGCTGCGACTGGTCGCCAGAGTCGGTGCAGTGCGCATAGTTCGGACGCGGATCGAGCCGGTAGGATTTACCCAGCGCGATGTTCTCAGAGGGAGGTTTGAAGCCGTCGCCCGCCGCGACGGCGCAGCCGAGCATCAGGGTGGGACCGAGCACGATCAATCGACGTATCATAACCAATTTCCAGCGATGGCCGCGCCGACTTTCTATGGCGCACGATCGAGCCTCAGCACGGCGGCGAGCGTAGCTTGGGTGGCCATCCGGACGTTGACGATATCCACGCGGTCGGCGGTGTCGCCCGCTAGATGGTATTCCGCGTCCAGGTAGGGGTATGAGCCGATATTGGCGATTGCGCGGGTGTAGCCGGCTTTCACGAACGAGCCGTCGTCGTCACCGGGGCTCTTCCTTTGCGCCGATGACTGGATCAGGCCGATGCGATACGCGTCATTCACCTCGGCCATGAGGTCGGCCAAGGTGCGGCCTTCGGGCGTGGTGAAGAGCGTCACGTTGGTCTTGCGGCGGGCGGCTATATCGTCGTCCGATTTACCGCCGATGCTATCGACATTCAAGATAGCAATCAGGTTGTCGCCGCGCCTGCGGCATTCTGCGGCGGCCGCGACACTTGTCCATGGGGTGTGCTCCTCGTTGCACCAAAGGAACCAGATCGAGCGCTCGCTCGCGTAGCCAGCCAATACCCGGGCGATCTCCAGGATTGCGACGGTTCCCACCGAGTTGTCGTAGGCGCCGGGGGAATCGGTCCAGCTCTGCGAATCCTTGTGGGCGAGGAGCAGGATGATCTCAGCGGGCAACCGCCGCCCGGTCATTTTCGCATAGAGATTATACGCCGGGTATTTCGGGGCGTCGGGTGGTGGTGGCGCGTAGGTGTGGTGGATCGGCTTTTGGGGGTTGCACGCGAATGCCTGGACCTCGCAGGCCTCGCGCTCGACGCCATAGCCCCATCCGGCCAACTGGTCTTGGATCCACGCGTCGGTCTCCTCGAGCGAGTTGTGGGCATGGCCCGGCACCGTAAAATTTACCTTTCTGAAGGGCAGGGGATCTTTCGCGAGATGAAATATGCCATTTCGAAGATGGCCTTCGTCGATCTGACCGAGAAACTCGGGAATGATGTCTGCGGACGGTGCGGCGCCGCGCAGAAGGGCGGGAGTGAGGACCGCGCAAAGCAGACAAATGATGCTGCAGGTCATGAGAGCATGTTGGCATGTTCTGGCGGCGAAATCCAGACGGGGAGTGTCACGCACCCGAAGGTGTTTCCGTCGCTTGTCGCCGCCTGTGACGCGGGCGATCGGGCGTGCGTCGGCGAGTCGAACTGCCCGTGGTGGGCGGGATTGTCCGCCCACGTGGTCGAGAGGTCTGTGCGAGGATGGCGCCGTCGTCGCGCTCCGGCGTGAGAGCTGGCATCATTCTGCGCTCGCGCTTGAAATGGGATTCGCGTAGCGTCTCCTGACTTCAGCCCAGCCCCTGTCCGAGCATGAACGAGTTTTGCCGCATCGCAGTCGTGGTTTTCTTCACCACGTTTTTCTTTTCCTCCGCTGGGCGGGCGACGGTCGCCGAGTCGATTGCCGCTATTCGGGCCGTTGGGCCCGAGGGCAAGGGCAACGCCGAGGCCGCGCGCGGTTGGCAGGAATTGGCCCGGGCCGACGCGGCCGTTTTGCCGGAGTTGTTTCGGGCGATGGACGGGGCGAACGAGCTCGCGGCCAATTGGCTGCGCTCGGCGGTGGAGACGATTGTGGACCGCTCGTTGGCGAGCGGTGGTCAACTGCCACTCGATGCGCTGCACGACATCCTCCGCGACACGGGCCGGAATCCGCGGGCCAGGCGTTTCGCCTACGAACTCATCGCGCGTGTTCAGCCGGGGATCGCCAACGGGATAATCCCGCGCATGACTGACGATCCGAGCTTGGAGTTGCGCTACGATGCCGTGCAGCGGTTGATCGAGGAGGGCGGACGACTGGCGGCGGAGGCGAAGGCCGACGAGGCCACACGGGTGTATCGGCGCGCCCTGGATTCCGCGCGCGAGATAAAGCAGATTCAGCAGATCAAGGGGGCCATGGACAAACTCGGCGTCACGGTCGATCTCCCGAGGCATTTCGGTTTTCTCATGCAGTGGCGCTTGATCGGGCCATTCGACAACACGGGGCGGAAGGGGTTTGACATGGTGCTTCCACCCGAACAGGCGATCGATCTCGCCGCCGAATACCCGGGAAAGACTGGGCCGGTGCGGTGGGCGCCATTCACCAGCGAGCATGAGTACGGCCTGATCAATTTCAATTTGCCGTACGGTCCGCTCAAAGAGGTCACCGGGTACGCCTACGCCGAGTTCCAGTCCGATGCCGCCCGGCCCGCCGAACTCCGCCTGGGGTGCAAGAATGCATGGAAGCTCTGGGCCAACGGCCGGTTGCTCTTCAGCCGTGACGAATACCACCGCGGCATGGAGATCGACCAATATCGGTTCCCCGTGGAACTCAAGGCGGGGAAGAACTCAATCCTGATCAAGGTGTGCCAGAGTGAGCAGACCGAGACATGGACAAAAGAGTGGGAGTTTCAGCTCCGGGTGTGCGACGCCCGCGGCACCGCCATCCTTTCTGCCGATCGCCCGCCCAGCACAATTGCGAAAGGCACGCCAAAGTGACTGTTACCCGCCCAGCCCCCTCGCGCTCCTTGCGAATGAAGATGCGCCTGTCCGCCGGAGCCGCGCTCCTCTTGGCCTTTCCGTTGACGTCGTTGGGCGCAGGCGATTGGACACAGTTTCGCGGACCTTCGGGAAACGGCATTTCGCCCGAGATCGGGACGCCGACGAGGCTCGATCCTGCGCGGAGCATCGCGTGGAAGGTCGCTCTGCCGGGGCGAGGGCTCTCGAGTCCGATTGTCGTTGCCGAGCGCCTTTTCCTGACGTGTGCCAGCGGCCCGCGGCAGGACCGGTTGCACCTTTTCTGTTTCAGCACTCGCGACGGAAAGAGGCTATGGGAGCGCCAGTTCTGGGCCACCGGGCGCACGATGACGCAGTCCAAGACCTGCGTTGCGGCGCCCAGTCCCGCGACGGATGGGAGGCGCATCTTCGCGCTCTTTTCATCCAATGATCTGTTCTGCGTTGATCTCGATGGAAACCTGCTCTGGCTGCGGGGACTGACCCGCGACTATCCAAACGCCAGCAACAGCCTGGGGATGGCATCCTCGTTGCTCGTCGTCGGCGACACGGTGATCGCCCAGATTGAGAACGACAGCGATTCGTTTGCCGCCGGACTCGACGCTGCGACGGGGGTCAACCGGTGGAGGATCGAGCGCCCGAAGAGCGCGAACTGGGTCACGCCCGTGCTGGTCGGTGAGCTGGGCGCCGGTCGTCCCATCGTCGCACTGCAGTCGAGCAAGGGTGTTCAATTGGTCGAGGCGTCGAATGGCCGTGTGGCAGGATCCTATGATGCGACCGCTGCCACCATTCCCTCGTCGTGCGCGGGTGGGGGAGTCGTCTATGTTCCCTGCAATGGCATCACCGCCCTCAGGGCGGCGGGCGAGGGGCAAGCGGTCCAGAAGCTGTGGGAGGCCAAGACGCTGCGACCACAGACGGCCAGCCCGATGCTGATCGGGAACCGGCTTTTCGTGGCGACCGGCGCGGGCATGCTGATTTGCGCCGATGCGCGGACCGGGGAAAAAGTCTGGCAGCTGAGGCTCAAGGGGCCGTTCAGCGCATCACCCGTTGCCGCGACCAATCACGCATACCTGATAAACGAGAAAGGTTTTCTCCAGGTCGTCGACATCAATCCCGAAGCCAAGGAGGGAAGGCTCGTCGGTGAGTTGACGCTCGAGCCGACCATCCTCAGTACCCCAGCTATCGCGGGAGGCGCCCTCTATATCCGAAACGATAGCACGCTGTGGAAGATCGCGGGGGGGTGAGGCATCACGTTCGTGGGGCAATTGCCCTCTTGCTGTTCGGATCAGGGGGTTTTGGGCCGCGCGCGGAATCCTGCGCATGACCGCACCGGTGTGGGGGGTTGCTCCGGGAAGCGGGGGTCGGTTGCGGACAGCGCACAACGGACCAGATGGCCCTTGCGTTGTGGGATGGCGGGCTGGACATGCGTGCAATCGGTGCAGATGCCAATCTCTTCGAGCGCGACCGGGCGGGCCCACGCCTGGCACCTGCGGACCAATCCCTGAGGAATCCGATCGAACTGGCTTCGCAGGACGGTGTCGGCGAGGGCGAGCGTGGCAAAGTAGGCAGTGCCCCAGATCGCCCACATTGCGGGATGATCGCCAACGCGCAGCATGAGCAGGAGCGGCGCGGTTGCGAGGTACAGCAGTAGCATCCGGTCATATCGACGGTGCGGATGTGCGGGATTCTCGCGGGCCGAGCCGTAGTGACCATGGCGCGCGAGAACGCAGTTGGCGAAGGACGAGCCCAGATACCAGACAAAACCCAGGAGCAGCCAGGTCCAGCCAAGCGAGCCTCCGCACAGTAGGTAGACAAGCAGGCTGACCATGATGAGGGGCAGAAACACAAGCGCGACTTCGAGGTAGATGCCCAAGAGCGCCGCGCCGAGAATCGAAAGGCCCTCCAGCAGCATGATCCTCTTACAGTCGATCAAGGTCGCGGCACCGGGTGTGTCCGGGCACGACCACGCGACGGCAAATGCTGCCGCCATGGCGGCATCCGGGAGCAGGAGCAGTCCTGCCATTCGGAGGAATCTTGGAATCACGGGAGCGGGTCGGTTTTCGGCATTTGGTATCCGGGGCGGCGATGTCCGGCTGGTGGATCCGAGAGCCAAGTTGATGCGGTCGCCCACGGGCCCGATCCAGTTTGCCGCAAGGCTGTTGCGGTGCAAGCGCAAGAGGGCCCAACATGATGGAATGGCGCTCAGGTCCGTTTTCGTGAGCAGTCATGGCCCATTGACACAGAGACGATTTGAGAAAGCTGCGGAGGGAGGTACGATGCGCAACATGGATGTGCGGGAATTGGGCCGTTGCCTTGTATCGCTGTTGTTCGTCTGTTTTCTGAACGGCGTTCCGGCGGGGGCGGCGGAGCCATCGCCGGAATTGCGCATCCGAAGATTCCTGCCGGAGCCGCCGGTCTGTCGTGCGGGTCGGCCGGTGAGTTTGAATGCCACCGTCGAAAACGCAGGCAAGCGGAGCGCGACGGTGCAAGTCGACCTTCTGGTTCCGCAGGGAATTCGCATCGTGGGCGCGGATTTCACGTCCCCGGTATTGCTCCCGGCGGGTGCGGTGCGTGATCTGCGTTGGACGGTCGAGGCCGAGGCCGCCGGCGCCGCGGAGCTGCAGTTGAGATTGGCCGCGACGGGATTCGCGCCCGGGACCGCCTCGCTGCGCATTGTTTTTCTCCCGCCGGTCGAGATGCGGAAACTGCCGTACATCCCGGAGCCGGAGCCGGCGAAAACTCAGGTGCTCATCGGCGCGCACCACTGTCCACTGTGGGAGGCCGACAAGCCCGATATGTGGGCCAATGTCTTGAAGCATCCCGAACGGACACCCGCCCTGGGCTTCTATTGTCAGGAGAATCCCGAGGTCTCCGACTGGGAAACGAAATGGGCGGTCGAGCACGGGGTCTCGTTCTTCATCTACTGCTGGTACCGATCGAGTCAGGGTGGCCCCGTGACCACCCGGTTCAGCAGCGCGATACATGATGCGCTTTTCAAATCGCGTTTTTTCGACCGCATGAAATTCACGATCATGTGGGAAAACCAGAGCCGGGGCCGGGCCGGTGTTGCGGATGAGGCCGACCTGATGAAGAACCTCTTGCCGTTCTGGATCGAGAACTACTTCCGGCATCCGTCGTACCTCAGGGTGGATGGGCGGCCCGTCCTGTTCATCTACCGGCCGGAATTCCTCGTGCAGGATCTTGGCGGGGAAGCGAACGTCAGGGCGGCATTCGACAAGATGCGCGTGGCATGCAGGGATGCGGGTCTCGGCGGGCTCCACTTGCTTGGCGAATATCGTGGGACTGACGCGAGGCACCTCAATCTCCTGAAGCGGCTGGGGTTGGATTGCAGCTTCGCGTATTGCTGGCACGTACCGAACAACCCGACGCCCGAACAGGCCATCCGCGCCCAGATGGAGTACATTGAAAAGACCCAGCAGCTGAATATCCTACCGCAGGTCGTCACGGTGTCACAGGCCTGGAGTGGCTGGCGCGATGAGGGCACCATCTGGAAGATCCCGCCGGCCGATTATGAGACGCTACTTCGCAAGGCGAAGGAATTCATCGCGGGGCTCCCCGCCGAACAGCTGGGCAGCCGCATGCTGCTGTTGGACAACTGGAATGAGTGGGGCGAGGGGCACTACATAGCGCCGTATCGCGAGTACGGATTCGGGTATCTCGACGCGGTGCGCAAGGTTTTTGCGCCATCGTCTGGACCGCATCTGGATCTCATTCCAGAGGACATCGGGCTGGGCCCCTACGACGGACCCATGCGTGCGCAGCTTGACGCGCGGGAGGAGCGGCGGCGACTGTGCGAGGCGTACGCGACCAAGGGGGCGGCGCCGCAACCCGGGTTGTTCGGCTGGTGGGCATTCGACGAGGACAAGGATGCGCCCGTTGCCCTCGACTACTCGGGCAACCGCATGGGGGCCGATGTCTGTGCCGCCACGCGCGCCCCTGGCATCGATGCCAGCGCCCTCGTCTGTACGGGCGGGTGCGCCTCTGTGCCACCCAATCCCGCGCTGTGCGTCACCTCGGCCCTCACCGTGGCCTGCTGGATAAAGACTGATATCGTCGGCCAGAAGAACCAATGGTTCGTCAACCGCGTCCTCCCGGGAGGAACGGACAGCGGGTTTCGCCTGGGCGTCCTGGATGACCATCCTTGCTTTGAGATTCCGGTCACGAGTTTTAGCCACCACCTCAGGGCCGATGTCCCGCTCACCACAAACCGGTGGACGCATGTCGCCGGCACTTTCGACGGCCAGACCATGCGGATCTATGTGGATGGCGCCGAGAGAGGTGCCATGGCGCGGCCCGGCCCCATCAAAGCAAGCAGGTTTCCTCTGTGCCTTGGAAATTACGAAAGGGGTCATGCCGCCCATTTCACGGGACTCCTCGACGAAGTAAAAATCTATGACCGGGCGCTCCCGCCTGCAGAAATCAGGCGAGAAGCCGAGGCGTACGCCAACCGCCCTTAGGTTCGAGAACAAGAAACCTGTCGGCGTGGCCGACTGCCCTGCCGCAGTCACTCCAATCGTCGTCGTTTGCCGTTCTGCGTTTGAGCGATCCAAACCCCCATCCACAGCGCCGTCCCCTGCATTCGGGGCAACCGTGGAGCCACCGGAGGTTTCCCCACGCGCACTTGCCGGTGGGGCGGCAAGCCGATAGGCTGCTGGAGCGGATGGATCGGACCAAGCCATGACGAACGCCCCTTCGGCGCTGCCCTACCTCGACTCCAAACCGCGCGGTGCCGCGGATTTCTATTTTGCGATCAACGCCACATTCCGCTTCATTCGCCGCCGCTTTGGTTTAGCTGGCCTTCAGGGGTACTGGGCGGACATCGGCCATGGCTATTTCGCTCCGGTCACGGAACGCTGGAAGAGGGGCGGGCTCGCGGCAGTTGCGGAATACTGGCGGGCGTTTTTCGCCTCGGAGCCGGGGGGCGATGTCCAGGTGGATTGCGGCGACGAGGGCGCTGTCATAGACGTCCGCACGTGTCCGGCCATCGCGCACCTGCGTGCCGGTTCGCGTGAGATCGATCCCGATTTCTGCCAGCACTGCTACTTCATTGGCGAGGCGATGGCGGCACCCGCCGGGTTCACCGTGCGCATCGAGGGGGGGGACGGCAAGTGTCGGCAAAGGTATCTGAAGCGAGGGGCGACGAAGGGCGACCAAGATCTCGGTGCGATTCGGCGCATTTCACCATGCTAGGGTGCTACGACTTTTGCGGCCACTACGAATGGACCTTTGCGTGGTTGCACCGGGAGGGTGGCCACGATCTGGTGCGCGCCTATTGGGACGAGGCGATCCATGGCGATTCCCAGCGGCATGCGGCGGAACTCATATCGGAAGGGGGCATCGAAGGGATGGCGCGCTATTGGGGCCACACGCTGGCTGATGAGGCGGCCGGGCATCACACGACGGTCACCGACCGCGTGTTCCGCGTTGACATGCACCAGTGTCCATCGAAAGGATTCCTCCTGCGCAACGGGCTGGAGCAATACCCTGATTACTGCGATCACTGCATGGGCTGGATCGGCCCCATGCTCAGGGCATCGGGTTGGACCGTCGATCACGAGCACAACCACCATGGCCAATGCTGGTGGGAGATCCGCAGGATGGACGATCGGACGGCGCCTGGTCCGGCCGGCGGATTGAGCGGTGAACACGATGTGCGGTTGCTGCCAACGTGGAACCCGAAGGGGGCGACCATCGACGCCTACGAACGCGCGAACGACCCGGACGACAAATCCCGGCGGCAGGTCACTTAGCGGTGTAGCCGCCGTCCACCGGCAGATTGGCACCCGTGACATAGGCGGCCGCGGCACTGAGCAGGAAGAGGACGGGTCCACCGAGATCCGTCATGTTCGCCATGCGGCCCAGGAATGTCCGCTCGCAGTATCTTCCGAGGAATGGCGCGGGTTGATCGTTGAAGAATCCACCGGGGGACACGCAATTCACACGGACGCCGTGGGGGCCGTAAAACGCCGCATAGTAGCGCGTCAGGTTCAGCATGCCACCCTTATGAAAGAAATAGTCGGGCGGCGGGGTGCCGAGATCGGTGCCCGTGTACAGTTCCAGGCTGGGGCCCACCATCCCCTGGATCGATCCGATGTTCACTATGCTGCCGCCGCGCTGGCGGCACATGACTTCGCCAAAGGCCCGGGTGACGAGA
Source organism: Verrucomicrobiota bacterium (assembly GCA_029560585.1). Classification (GTDB taxonomy): domain Bacteria; phylum Verrucomicrobiota; class Verrucomicrobiia; order JADLBR01; family JADLBR01; genus JADLBR01. The sequence goes on from JAKQKQ010000234.1 coordinate 58,163, forward strand.
AACAGGCCGGTGGCGTTGACCCGCATCGAGGCCTCCCAGGCGGAGGCGGGGGCGTCAGGTGATTGCATCGATCGCAGAACGGAATTATTGACCAGCCCATCGACGCGTCCGAATCTTGAGACCACGCGGTCCCGCAGGGCGAGGATCGAGCCTTCGTCACCCTGATCAAAACTCTCGGGCACGACCGTGCGGCCGAGCGCCTGTTCCTCGGCGGCAACCCGCTGGAGTTTTTTGAGGTCGCGCGAGGCCACGATCAGCCGCGCCCCCGCCTCGGCGATGGCCGTGACGAGACCGCGGCCGAAGAGACCCGCGCCACCGGTGAGGACGACCACCTTTCCATCCAGGCTAAACGACTCGAGCATTCGATTTTTCTCCGGTTATCGGTACTGCGAAGCCGCGCCCGGCGCGGGAGCCTCTCGCTGGAAGGTGCCGACGCGTTCGCGAAAGTAGTCGCCCAGCCCGATGACATCGGCCCCGAGGTTGAAGATGGAAGTGCCCTCGGCCTCCAGCTTCTCACGGGATTCAAAGAGCCCCGGTGTCCAGACCCACTTGCCGTTGCGGCGCGCGGCCGCGGCGACGCGCTTTCGGGCCGCCACAACCTCCGGCTCGGAGACGCGCCCGATCTTTCCGATGAGATGGCTGAAGTCGCCCGCGCCGAAAAGAAGGATGTCGAAGCCGGGCACGGCGGCGATCTCGTCGACGCGCTCGAGTGCCTCCGGGGATTCGATCTGCAGGACGATAAGCCGTTCACGGTTCGAGTGGTCTATGTAGTCCGCGGCGGAAATCTGGCAGAAGAGGCCATCCATGTTGCCGCCGTCGATCGGCCTGCGGCCGAGGGGGTGAAAGCGGACCATCTCCACGATGTGGCGCGCCTCATCGGCGGAGGCCACGTGGGGCACCATGATGCCGGTCGCGTCGCATTCGAAGGGTTTGAGGTACTCGCTATAGGAGCCTTTGGCGACACGCACGACCGTGTCCATGTCATAGAGTTTGGCCGCCCGGATCATGTGCTCCAAGTTGAGCCAGTCGTTGGGCACATGTTCGTTGCACATCCAGACCGCGGAGGCACCCGCGAGGCCCGCAAGTTCGACGACGCGCGGATCCATCAGGTTGAGTTTGAGTGATGTCGGGCACTGCCCGGCCCGGAGTTCTCGCAGGATGCGGCTGGGTCGTTGTTGCATGGGATCAATTTATTTCGGTTATTGTGTGCAGGGTCAATAGCGATTCGATATGGGTGGTGGGCGTGGAAGGGTGGGAATTAGCACCGCACTGGCCCGGTGGTCAAGTATTCGAGGCGGAAATAGGGCGCACGAGATGGGATGACCACGATGGCCAGCGCGCCCGTGCGCGGAGATGGTCCACTCGCGGGGCGCGAGCGGAGACGGCCTTTGGAAAGAGGTGGGGTGATGGCCCCGGTTGCAATCAGGGTTTCCGGGGCGATTTTTCAAAAGAAGAGAAGGAGGCACTGATATGAGCAAGTTGATGATTCCGTTCTTTGCCGTTCTGGCTTTGGGTGTCGCCGGTTGCTCGAACACGGAGAAGGGAGCAGTTGGCGGTGCACTGGGTGGTGCGGCGATCGGCGGTGCCGTGGGCGGCGGTGAGGGTGCGCTCATTGGTGGGGCCTTGGGCGCTGGTGCAGGTGCCCTGATCGGTTCGCAGATCCCGGATGATCATCGCCACCATCACAGTTACGGTCATTACCATGGGTGGTGAGATCGCCGGACCGCTGGGGCGAATGGCTCCATGAGCGGGCGAAGGTGGGCATTGCGCGCGAGGGCGTGATCGGCCTCATAGGGCGGCGCTCTGTTCGAATCACATACTCGAAGCGAGCCGTCATCGGCGCGAGAGGCGAGCGGCTTTGGGCGGCGGGCGCTTTGAAGGCTGCTTGCGTTCAAAGCAGCGCGCAGTCATCATTCCCAAGGGCATGATACGGTCGAATTGAGCGATGCGGGCGAAACGATCGCCGCCCCGAGAGGACACATGGGTGAAGCGGTGAAGTCGGCGGGCTCCTCGTCCGATCCTCTGGTGGGGACCGAACTTGGCGGTTATCGGATAGAGGCCCTGCTTGGGGCGGGGGCTGTGGGGAAAGTGTATCGCGCGCGTCACATCGTTTTGGATCGGCCGGTGGCCCTGAAGGTGCTCAGGCCCGCCATGGCCGCAAGCAATGAGGCGCTGACGCGATTTCGTCGCGAAGCGAAGGCCGCGGCGACCATCAAGCATCCGCACCTGATTGAGGTTTTCGACTTTGGGGAAGTTGGCGGCACGTATTACTACGCGATGGAGTTGATCGAGGGTCGCAGCCTTGGGCGCTATCTCGAGCGAGGCGAGAAGTTTTCGGAGCGGGAGTGCGTGGAGGTGGGTCGCCAGGCGCTTTCGGCGCTGGACGCGGCGCACAAGGCCGGCATCGTGCACCGGGATGTCGAGCCGGGCAACCTGCTCCTCGGCCCCAAGGGCCGGATCAAACTCGGCGATCTGGGGCTGGCGCATTTCGATGCCGCGGGCGCCGACGCGGCCCTTACGCAGCCTGGAATCAGCATGGGCACGCCGGGCTACATGTCCCCCGAACAGGCCCAGGGGCGTCCCGACGTCGACTACAGGTCTGATTTCTATGGGTTGGGGGCGACGCTGTTTCATTTGGCAGCCGGTCGTCCGCCTTTCGAGGGCCGCAGTCTGTTCGAGATCATCGCCAGCCATCTCAATGCGCCGGTGCCATCCGCCCATGATGTCAATCCCGCCATCAGCCAGCGTTTTTCCGATCTGATCCAGCGGCTCATGGCCAAGAAGCCAGACGAGCGGCCACAGACCCACACGGAGATCTACGACGAGCTCGATCGCTGCAGGAAGCCAGAGCCGGAATCGGGCGCGGCGGAGACCCGCATACCCTTCAGCGAGGCCGCCACGATCGAGAAGCAGCGCCAGGTGGACAGTTGGGTGGTCGTGGCCGGGGCCGCGGCCGTGGTGGTGGCGCTCGCCTTTGGCATCCTGGCATTGCGAAACGTCATGCGGGATAGCTCTCCAAGCCGAGTGCTCGGCGAACCGGAGCGCCAGGAGATGCGTGAGCCGGAACCTCCCGGTGCGGCTGAGCCCGGAGGAGGGCGCAGATCCGAGGAATCGAGTATCGCGCCGAAGCGGACGCCTCGATCCAAGATTCCGGCTGAGCCGCCATCGCCCGCGGCGCCGTCCAAGGTGCTGGCGCCCCCGGCCGAGGCGCCGCCCGCACCGTCTGAAAAGCCCATGCCCGTGGAGCCGCTCCCGCCGGTGTCCACGCCAGCCCAGGCGATCGCGCCGCCGACCATCGTGGATCCGGACAAGAGGGATACCGAGGCGATCCTCGCTTCGCTCCGCGAGGTCTTGGACGGGGAGCGGAGCCAGAGGGCAGAGCGCGTCGCGCGCTATTTGCAGGATCTTGCAGGCCTCGAGAAACGGGTGAGTGGGCGCGGGGATCTTGATGGTGCCGTGACCGTCAAGCAGGAGGAGCGGGACTGGGCCGATGGGAGTGGTGGTGAGACCGGGGGCGCCAATGACTCGAGGGCGCCGTCGGAACTGCGGAGCGTGCGACAGTTTGTCGACCGCGACCTCCAGATCATCTCCGGTCGACGGGAGGTCCGGTGGATGGCCGAGAAGCCCAGGGCCCTGGCGGCCTTGCGCGTGATCGAGCTGCGCTTGACCCGGGCCGGGCGACTTGATGCCGCGCTCGCGGTCCGGGGTGCTGTGGCTGCGATCGAGAGAGGGGAAGTGCCGGAGACACCGTTGTCAGGGTTCGGTGGAGCATCCTCGCCCGCATCCTCGCCAGTCGCATCTGCGCCGCCGACCGAAATCGCCAATCCGATGGCTCCCGTTGGGAATCCGAAGGGGGTCACGAAGGACCACCCATTTGTGAATTCGCTTGGCATGCGATTCGTTCCGGTGAAAGGCACTCGGGTGTTATTCAGCGTCTGGGAGACGCGGGTGAGCGATTTCTCGCAATTCGTGAGAGAGAAACTGTACACGGGGGGCGGCGACGCGCCTTTTGATCAGGGGCCAGACCATCCGGTGGTGATGGTTAGCTGGAATGACGCGGAGGCGTTCTGCAAGTGGCTCTCGGAAAAAGAGGGGCTCGAATACCGTCTTCCCACCGGCCAGGAATGGAGCATGGCCGTTGGCAAGGACAGGTATCCGTGGGGCGACGAATATCCGCCCCCGAGAGACTCCGAAAATCTGGCGGGTGAAGAGGCGAAGACTGGCCGGGGCGATCCCAGCGGGGTGATTCCAGGCTGGCGGGACAAGCATCCGCGCACGGCGCCGGTGGGCAGTTACCGGAGGAACCGATTTGGCCTGTACGATCTGGGAGGCAACGCGTGGGAGTGGTGCGAGGATGTGTACACGGAGGGGGCCAACGGGCGAGATTTTGCCGGCGAGAACGCGCGGCGGCTTGGGCGCGGGGGGCACTGGGCGGCGGGGAGCGTTTCCGCCAGCGTCACTTCGGCCCGCCAAGACGGGAAGGAACCCGACCAGCGAGATGGCTCCAGCGGTTTCCGTTGCGTGATCGTCCTGTCCCCCTAGCCTGCATGTTTCACGCTTCCGCGTGAAACATGCAGGCTCAAAGGAAAACCGCGCTCCGAAAAATGCGATTTTTGGGGGTCTGGAGATACCGATCCGCAAAAAATCCAGTCGGTGGCTGAGCTTTCCCAATAAACAGATTTCATGGCGCGGTTTTCCCAGAGCCTGGAATCTCACAGCCGGAGGGCTGTGAAATATCCGGGCTAAGCCAGAAACTTCGGGCGCTGTTCGGGGGCGCGGCTCGTGCGCCGACCCAGGATCCGGGCCGGGAGGCTTTTTGGTGGCGCGCGAAGCGCGAGCCGGGGCCATCGGCTTCGGCTCCGTCGGGGGCAAAAGCGGTGTCGCCGCTTCGCTTTGCCACCGCAGTCCAAAACGGCCCCGCCCCCAGAAGTTTCATCATGAATAATCCGGCGGGTGGACGACTCTGGCTAGCGGCGCCCCGGCGCGCCGGGGCGCCGCTGACCAGCAAATTCAGACACCGAATCGCAGGAGCCTGCTTGCGGGCGATTCCATGCGCGAATCGCGCGCAAGCGCGATCCTACGTCTTATTTTCACCCCCGGTGGTGCCCCGATGCGCGCCGCGGCGAAGGGGTTGCGCCCTTCGGCCGCCGTTGGCACTCGGCCACGGGCCGCTCACTTCAACTCACGGATCTTGATATTCCGGAACGAGCATTCGTCGTTGTGGTACGTGAGCATGATGTGGCCCGAGAGCTTCGTGCCGAAATCGGGATATCCCTTGAACTTGCTCTTGGCGAGGGCGGCCTTGACATCATCGCTGCCCAGTTCATAGGCGAGGACCTGGCGGCCATTCAGCCAATGTTCGACGTGGTTGCCGCGGACGACGATGCGGGACGCGTTCCATTCGCCCGCGGGCTTGACGGGTTTGTCTTTGGCGGGGGGAAGAACATCGTAGAAGGCGGCGGTCTTGTGAGTATCGCCGCGCATGGCATCGGGATGTCGCTCGTCGTCCAGCATCTGGTATTCGTGGCCGGGTGCCTTCGGCCGATCCTCGGTCACGAAGTACTTGATGCCATTGTTCCCACCGGGCGCGACGCGCCATTCCCAAGTCAGTTCGAAGTCATCGAACTTCTTCCCCGTGATGAGTTCGGCGCCCTTGACCTTGGCCACGGTCGTCAGGAGACCGTCGTTGATGATCCACCCGGCGCTTGGGAGGCCCTGGAGGCGGTAGCCGCGCCAGCCATCTAAAGTCTTGCCGTCAAACAGGAGGGTCCATCCGGCGGCTTTTTCTTCAGGCGTGAGGGTATTGGGTTCCGCGGCGAACCCGAGGGACAATATTGAGAAGGCGAGGGTCAGGCTGGCAACGAGGGCGTGGGGTATTCTCATCATGCGGCGAGATCGTGGCGCGGGACCGGTGGACATTCAAGGTCGGAGAGATCGCGGGAGGTTGGTTTTCCCTTTTTGCCGGGGCCGTGATAGCATTCCGGCGCCATGAGTGATGAGCCGGAGACGCCGCTTGATCTCGCCAGCATCAAAACCGATCTGGAACGAAGTTTTCTGCCCGTGTGGGCCAAGGAGTCGGAGACATCGGAGCGGATTTTTCGCATGGGTGAGAACTATGCGGAACACGATCGGCGGGAACATGGTGGAGGGCGGCGGGGTCCGCGGGGTCCGCGACAGGATTGGCCGGCAAGACGCGGTGAAGGGGGGAGACGACCGGGGCGTAGAGACAGCCGCCAGGGCGAGCGTCGTCCGGAACCCGCGAGTCGGCCGGTGCCGTCCCTAGTCGGCTGGGAAGTGCGATTAAAGCCGGATCCGCGCGGGGTGGAAGGGGTGGCCAAGCAGATCAAGGCTGGGGCCAAGGCCTATCGGCTGTTCGATCTGGCGTGGCTCGTGCTGGAGAAGGCGGAGCGGTACCGGGTGGAGTTCAAGCGCGTGTCTGAGGATGCCACGGCGCTATTTCAATTGCGAATCGACGGCAGCGTGTGGCCCAGCGAGCGCGAGGCCGTGGGGCACGTCATGGCGCACCACATGGACAAATTCTATCGCCGGGAACGGGTGGCGACCGATCCGCCCAAAGGGGCATATCCGTTTGTCGCGGTCTGCGGGATGAGCGGAGTGCTGCTGGGGCCGCCGAACTACCATGACTATCAGGCCAAGATCCGAAAGCTCCACGCCGAACGATTTGCGAACGTTCCTTTCGACGTGTACCGGGGACGCATCCGGATGGACCGGGACGAGGCCTCTATCCAGAAGTGGAAAGAGGAACAGAGTTCCAAGGAAGAATTCTATCCGGTGGAGTGTCCCGAGGGGACCGAGCCGGTGAAACTGGGGAATACCGCCGAAGTCGAGCGCCACTTTCTGCAAAATCATGCCGGCAAGTGCATCGCGCGCATCGCCGAGCGAGCGATGGTGCCGGGACTCGTGGCACTGAACGCGTCAACGCCCTCGGCGGTCCAGCTGGTGAGGCGCGCCCTTGACGAGCTCAGGGGTTTCCCACTACCGCTGGCGCACACTTTGGGCCAGCAACTGAGGTCAAAAGGGCTCCAGATTTTCAAGGCCCATCAGAATGTCACATATGTTTCGATCGCTCAGCCGCGGTACCTGGACCGAAAAGCCATGCCGGTGGCCGATGGCGTGAGCGCCATTTTGGAGTATCTGGAGGCGCATGCCTCGACGCCGCGGGCCGAACAATGGAGGGCCCTCGTGGCCTCGCGTGCCACGCCTGTGGGTGGCACCGATGCGGAGCGCGAGTCTGCGTTGGCGGCGGATCTCTTGTGGCTGCTGCGCGAGGGCCACGTCATCGATTTTGCCCGTCGTGGTTTGGAGGTCGCGCGCCGCCCGAAGGCGCCCGCTGCGGTTGGCCGCGGGCGGCCCAAGCCGAGAGGCCCGGAAGGCAAGGGCGAAGCGGGGAGCGCGGAGAGTGACGCGGTGCCCGCGGCGATCAGCCCGCCAGAGGAGGCTGTCGGCCAAGGCCCGACGGAGCCCTGATTGACTCACGGATAGGGTGGATGATCGAGTGGCGATCGCAGCAGGCAGGATTGCCTGCGCCACGTGCAGGAGCTTCCCCCTGAATGCTCCGGCGCGTTGCGCCGTTGCCCTATTGGCTGACTCGAGAATTCAGATGCCGAAGCGTAGCAGCCTGCTTGCAGGCGATTCGGATCGCGCGCAAGCGCGCTCCTACGTCTCATTTTCTTCTCCGAAGGTGCCCCGAATGTCCGCCGCCGGGCGGGCGGCCGGGGCATGGGACCTAGTTCGAAAAATGGGGGCGGGGGATCCTGGGCCGGGATTCTCAACCACCCTTCTTCTTTCCCTTGCCAGTGCCGGGCCGGTTCTTCTTGTGGGCGCCGGGGCCGTCGCCGTTCCAGCGCTTATCGATCCAGCGCGGGGGCTCATTGTTTGCGTTCCAGGCATCCCACAGGGCCTGGAGCTGTTTCAGGCGATCCGGTTCGGTCGCGGCGAGATCATTACTTTCGCCGATGTCCTTGGCGAGGTTAAAGAGTTTCGGGGCATCATTGATGTGGGGCTTGACGAGTTTCCAATCGCCCTGGCGCACCGCAAATTGGACGCCGAAGCGCCAGTATAGCGCGTCATGAGGCGCAGCGGTGTCCTTGCCCTCCAGCAGTGGCAGGAGGTTGGCACCGTCGAGTTTCCATGCGGGATCGATCTGAGCGCCGGCGGCGGCCAGTGAGGTTGGCAGGACGTCCACCTGGATTACGGGGGGTTCCAGTTCCCGGCCCGCGGGAATCCGGCCCTTCCACTGGACGATGAAAGGCACGTGGATGCCGCCTTCCCAGACCCACCATTTCGTGCCGCGCAGAGGCCCATTGTTCGTGGCACCGCCTGCGCCGCCATTATCGCTGAAGAAGAAGACCAGCGTGTCGTTTTCGAGGCCGCGCTCGCGCAGTCGCGCCATGACCCGCCCGATGATGTCATCCATCTGACTCAGGTCGGCGGCATACTTCTTGCGGTTGGTGGGCACGAGGTTATCGAAACGACTGAGGTACGGTTCGGGACCGACGAAGGGCCCGTGGACGGCCGAGAATGGCAGACATAGGAAGAAGGGGGTGTCCTTGCGCCGATCGATGAAAGAGAGCGCCTCGTTGCAGAATGCCTCCATATGATTGGCCGGGTTTTCGACGATCGCGGTGCCGCGGTAGATCGGCACGGGCTGACCGTTCTTCCCCGCCCCCAGACCGAAGGGCAGGAAGCCGTAGAACTCGTCGAAACCCCGTTGCGTGGGAAGATAGCCATCGTTTGCCCCGAGGTGCCATTTTCCAAAAAGGGCGGTGGCATATCCGACCGCCTTCATGCGCTGGGCGAAAGTGACCTGCTGGATGTCCAGGGCGCGCGGAGCCTTGTCGGCGGGGGCGGGTGCGCCTTCCGCGTTGGCATCAAAACCAAAGCGCTGTTGATACCGGCCGGTCATCAGGCCGGCGCGCGTCGGGCTGCACACGCAGCCGGACGTGTAGCCATTCAGAAAGCGGACGCCATTCTTGGCCAGCGCGTCGATGTTCGGTGTCGGGATGTCCTTGCAGCCATAGGCGCCGCAGTCTGCGAAACCCATGTCGTCGGCCACAAAGAGCACGACGTTGGGCTTGCGCTCCCCGGCAAAGAGGACGGTGGCGCAGATGGACAGGAACGTCAGGAGAGTCGAGGAGATGGATTTCATGGGTGTTTGTGTGGGATATCGCTTGGGCTGGCATTGTATCGCGGCCTGCTGTCCGGACAAGTCGAGAAGCACCGTTAGCAGCCTGCTGAGTTTCCGATTGGGATTGTGCCTTGGGGCGGGGAGGTGTCGGGCGCGATGGGCCGGCGGGAAGGGGATTAGAGGGGCTAATGGAGGGAGCAACGAAAGTGATTTGAAAGAGATGTTAAGAGGGGACAAATTATATTATTTCACTCGCTTCTAGTTGCCCAAGGAGGGGTATGTATCCGTGGGGTATGCAGTGGGCTGGGAGGACGCGAAGGTGTCGTCGCGCACTGTAGGGGGGCAGCCTAGGGCGAGCTATAGCACAGAGCGGGTGCCCACAGTAGTTGTACAACGTTTTTCGGGGTGGCGTGTTTTTCGATCCACGCGGTTCGATCGAGGGTATCCAACCAGGTAGGTTTATATGAGCAAGGCGTGCATGCTTCTGGCGGCGGCATTGGCGATGCCGGGTTTGGCCTGCGGGGCGAATACGCCACTTATCACGAATGGCACAACCATCACCGCGCAGGGGGATCAGAGCGAGGGCATTTCCGTCACATCGGGTTTCAACACGATGAACGTGAACAGCCTGAGCGAGCCCATCCAGCCCGCCACGGGGATTCTGGGCATCAACTTTCTCAATCCGGCCGGGGGCAACGTCGCGCTCAACGCCGGGACGCCCCAGTCCAATATTGTTGTTCAGACGACGGGCAATGGGGCGACGGGAATGGTGGCGCGGAGCCATGGGTCCTGCTCGAGTACAGATGATCCGTTTCTTGGGATCAGCATTCCCGGGGCCTCGAACAATCCCGGCGGCGTAGTGGTGATAGATAGCTACAGCGATATAACCACAGTGGGGACGAACGCGCCGGGCATCGGGGCCGAAAGCAGAACTGCCGGCTATCCCGGCAACCTCTATGCGGAGTTGACCAATTTCTCCTCGGTCGGGTTTCTGTTTTCGGTGAGCAACATCGTGGGATCGACCAACCCGCTTGGCACGGCAGTCATGGGTCAGATTCTCGACACCAATGGGGTGGTTCTTGGCACAGGCGGCACGTTCACGCTGGCGGCGAACGGCGCGGCGACGTTCTCCCTCGGAACCAACTTTGACAACCTCGCCGCAGGCGAGGTCCGTCTGGTGACGCTGGGCTATAACGTCACCGGCGAGTCGCCCTCCAGTGTGCTGAAAACGATTCCGGCCAGCCTTGTGGTGGTGGTGAGCAATCTGGGCGGCGTCATCTTCTCGAGTCCCATCAGCAGCAGTTTTCCGGAGTACGGGTCAAGCACGAACAGTTTTCCTGACCTCGACAGCTATGTGGCGGGCCTGGTGGCGCTGACCGAGGTCGGTGGTCCCGGCAACTCGGTGACGATCGTGCAGAGCGGCGAGATCGTGACGCGAGGCACGAACGCGGCCGGGATCTCCGCGCTGAGCGTCGGGGCCCGGGGCGCGGATGGTCGCGACGCCGACATCGATGACAGTTCGACATGGGGGGGGGCGGGCAATTCGGGCGGGCATGTCTCTGTCACGGCGGACGGTCGGATCACGACGGCGGGCGAGGGCTCGCCCGGCATATTGGCGCGAAGCGTCGGTGGTGATGGTGGGCAGGGCGGTGACGCCAGTGATTGGGGCCGGAACTCCAAGTCGGGGGGCATCGGCGGCAGCGGGGGTGACGTTACTGTCGCAGGGGGCGCCACGATCGTGACGAGCAACGCGCTTTCGAGTGGCGTGCTTGCCATCAGCCAGGGGGGCAATGGCGGCGGCGGTGGCGACGGCGCGACCTTCAACAGCGCCGACGACGGTGGGGCCGGAGGCGCCGGCGGATCCGTGAACGTCAACGGGACATGGGACATCACGACATTGGGCAGCAACTCCCACGGCATTTGGGGAAAGAGCGTCGGTGGGATCGCGGGCGGCGGCGGTGATGGTGGATGGACGGGCACGGCGGCCGGTGACGGTGGTCAGGCGACCGGTGGCGGCGATGTCTCGATCACGAGTGGGGGCACGATCGTCACTCGCGGCATGGATTCCTATGGCATCTATGGGGAGAGCGTGGGCGGTTTTGGTGGTGGGGGCGGCAGCGCGGGAAGCCCGTTTGTGGCCTTCGGGGGCAGTGGCGCGAGCGCCGGCCCCGGGGGGAATGTGGCCATCACGAATACGGGCGGCGTCACCACGTATGGCGCGCGATCACACGCCGTCTATGCGCAGAGCGTGGGCGGCGGTGGTGGAAGCGGTGGAAGTGCCTGGGCGCTTGCGGGGTTTGGCGGGGGCAGCGGATCGGGCGGACACGGAGGGGACGTGCAGGTATCGAACAGCGGGCGGCTTCAGACCTTCGGGAGCAATTCCATCGGTATCTACGCGCACAGCGTGGGCGGTGGCGGCGGCGACGGCGGGAACTCGGCGGGACTGGTCGCGATCGGTGGGCAGGGCAGTGGGACCAGCGCCGGGGGAAAGGTGAACGTTGTCAACAGCGGTGACATTGATTCCACGGCAGAGGCGATCTTTGCGCAGAGCATCGGCGGCGGTGGCGGCAACGGTGGCTCCACGATCGGCTGGTTCTCGATCGGGGGCAACGGTGGTTCGGGTGGCAATGCCGACGCGGTGACCGTCAGCAACTCGGGATCGCTGACGACGAGGGAGAACGACGCGAGCGGGATATTCGCGCAGAGCGTGGGGGGCGGCGGAGGCAGCGGGGGCAATAGCGTCGCGGTGGGGGCGCTTGTCAGCATGGCGATTGGTGGCGCTGGTGCCGCGGGTGGGACCGGGGCTTGTGTGAACGTGTGGAACACTGCCGGCGAAATCGAGACATTCGGCGACCGTTCCTGCGGTATCTTTGCGGAAAGTCTTGGCGGGGGAGGCGGGAGCGGCGGGTTCGCGTTCGCCGGTGCGGTGGGGCCGGGGAGTTTTGCCATCGGGATCGGCGGCACGGGTGGCGGCGGTGGCGACAGCGATGCGGTGAACGTGGACGCCCGTGGCGCATCCGTAACGACCTGGGGGGTCGAGTCGCATGGCGTAGTGGCACAGAGTGTCGGCGGTGGCGGTGGCTCGGGCGGATTCGGCATCGCATTGAGTGTAGGCTTTGAGACGGTGGGGTTCGCGTTGGGACTCGGTGGCAGCGGTGGTGGGGGTGGCAGTGGAGCGGCGGTGACGCTTACGACGGCCGGGGACATAGAAACATTCGGCCATCGGTCCCACGGCGTCTTGGCCCAGAGCGTAGGTGGGGGCGGAGGGGATGGAGGTTTCAGCATCTCGGTTGCGGGCGGGGCGGTCGGGGCTGTCGCTTATGCGATGGGCGGCAGCGGCGGCGGGGGTGGTTCGGGATCCACGGTTACGGTAACGAACGGCGCCGACATTGTCACACGTGGGACCAATTCTCACGGCATCCTGGCCCAGAGCGTCGGCGGCGGCGGAGGTTCCGGCGGTTTCAGCGGCGCGCTTAGTCTCGCGGGTACCGCAAACGCGTCGATTGGCATGGGTGGCAAAGGCGGTGGGGGTGGCGGCGGCGACGCTGTCAGTGTCGTGAGTCTCGGCGACACGATCGTAACCTCGAACGAACATTCTTACGGCATTCTGGCGCAGAGTGTGGGCGGCGGTGGCGGTGATGGCGGATTCAGTCTATCCGCCGCAGGAAGCCTGGGTTTGGGCGTGGGGTTTGGCCTCGGTGGTACAGGGGGAACTGGCGGGGTGGGTCGTACGGTTTTCTTGTCTAACGTGAGCGATATCGCGACGTACGGTCCCGAGTCGCACGGCATTCTGGCACAGAGCCTGGGAGGGGGCGGCGGTTCGGGTGGGTTCAGCATCGCAGGCGCATTCAGCAGCGGCGCTGGTGCTCTGGCCATTGGGTTGGGTGGCCAAGGGGGCGGCGGCGGAAACGGCGATGCGGTTACGGTGATCAACGCCGGGGACATCCGGACGCTCGGCGATCGGTCCAGTGGCGTGCTGGCGCAGAGCGTCGGCGGCGGCGGTGGCGCCGGCGGGCTGAGCGGGGCGCTGACCCTGTCCGCCAAGCTGTCGGCGGAGGCATCCATCGGCGGTTCGGGTGGGACGGCGAGCCATGGAGGCGCCGTCCATGTCGAGAACAGTTCGATGCTGTGGACAGAGGGTGATGACTCAAATGGCATTCTCGCGCAGAGCATCGGTGGTGGCGGCGGTGTGGGCGGAATGAGCCTGGCATTTGCCGGTTCGGCCCATGGTCTGGCGGGAGGCCTGAATATGGGCGGTGACGGCGGAGGCGGGGGCGATGGGAGCACGGTCGATGTCGTCAGCACGGGCGCATACATCGAAACGCGGGGCGACCGTTCGGCGGGCATATTGGCCCAGAGCGTCGGTGGCGGCGGCGGCAATGGCGGATTGAGCATCGCCGGGGCGCTGGCGCTCGAGAGCAAGGCGTTCACGCTGGCGTTAGGTGGCGATGCGGGCGTGGGTGGCCGAGGCAGTAACGTCACCCTGAGGAGTTCGAGCGTGGTTCAGACGCTTGGCGATGACGCGCACGCCATCGTGGGGCAGAGCATCGGCGGGGGCGGCGGCACGGGCGGCGTGGGCATCAAGGGGCAGTTGGCCATTAGCGATAGTGGTGTGAGTATCAGCGTGGGCAGCCAGAGCGTGTCCGGCGCTGGCGGTGGCGACGCGGGGAACGTGCACGTCACCAGCACGGGCGCGTCGATCGAGACCAGGGGAATCCACTCATATGGTGTCTTCGCGCAGAGCGTCGGCGGCGGGGGAGGCGACGGTGGATTCTGCTTCTCGGCGGGGTTTTCATCGGGCGGCATACTGCCGGGGCTCGGTCTCAGCCTGGGGGCCGATGGTGGCCAGGGAGGCAGTGCCGGCGAGGTGATCCTCGATAGTGCCACCATCGTTCAGACGACGAACGACAACTCTCACGCCCTGTTTGCACAGAGCGTGGGAGGTGGCGGCGGCGCGGGCGGTGTGAGCATCGCGATTGGCGTAGGAACAAAGGCGCTGGCGGTGAGCCTGGGCGGCGATGGCGGCGCAGGTGGGCACGCGGATGATGTCTCGCTGACGAGCAGTGGGGCGAGCATCCTGACGTTTGGCAATCATGCGGCCGGACTGATGGCCCAGAGCGTGGGCGGCGGTGGTGGCGACGGTGGCGGAAGCGTGGCGATAGCCGTTGCGGGAGGAGAAAAGATCCCGGCGCTGTCGGTCAGTGTTGGCGGTTCTGGGGGTCCGGGCAGCTATGCGGGCAGCGTGACAGTGACCAATCGGAGCACCGTTCAGACGAGGGGCAACGATTCGCAGGGTATCCATGCCCAGAGCGTAGGCGGCGGGGGTGGCAACGGCGGTTTCAGCGTGTCCGGGTCATTTGACGCAACCTCGGCTTCGATCGGCGCGAGCTTTGGGGGCTCGGGCGGTTCAGGTGGCTACGCGGATGACGTATTCGTGCTCAACACCGGGGGGATGATAGGCACCGTGGGCGATCGGTCGTCGGGCATTCAGGCGCAGAGCCTGGGCGGTGGCGGTGGCTCGGGTGGGTTCTCCATCGGTTTGGGCGCGAGCATATGCGCGTCGTTTTCGTTGGGTGTCGGCGGTAACGGCGGCACCGGTGGCGACGGCGGCGCGGTGGAGGTCACGTCCTCAAGTTTCATTCAGACTTCGGGAGATGGCGCGAGCGGGATCATGGCGCAGAGCGTGGGCGGAGGCGGCGGGTCTGGCGGTTTTTCCTTTGAAGGCAGCGTGAGTGCAGTCGGAGGTGCGTCGATCAGTATTGGCGGCGGTGGCGGTGTCGGTGGCGACGGCGGCACGGTGGGGGTCATGTCGTCGGGTTCGATTCAGACCGCGGGCAATGACGCGAGTGGGATCATGGCGCAGAGCGTGGGCGGTGGTGGCGGCAGCGGGGGGTGGAGCATGGCGGGGCGAGTGGACGCGGTGGGGGGGATCGCGTTGAGCTTTGGCGGTTTCGCCGATGCGGGTGGACAGGGGGATGACGTCTCCGTGATCAGCACCGGGGCATCGATCACGACCGAGGGTGATCGGTCGGGCGGCATCATGGCGCAGAGCGTGGGTGGCAGCGGCGGGGCGGGTGGTGGTTCCTACGGGCAGGGCATTAGCATGGTCGGGAATTATACCATGGGCATCGGGCGCGATGGGGGCGCCGGCGGCGACGGTGGCTCGGTCTTGGTAACGTCTTCGAGTTCAATCGAGACGGAGGGTGACGACGCGATCGGGATCTTGGCGCAGAGCGTGGGGGGTGGCGGAGGCGCGGGTGGGTCAAGTTTTGCGGGCGGTTTGGCCCTGGTGGGCGTGGAGGGCACGATGGAGGTCGGTCTCGCCGGCGTTGGGGGCGCCGGCGGCGTGGTCGTCGCGACGAGCACGGGCGCCGTGATCATCACGGAGGGGGCGAGGTCCCACGGCATTCTGGCGCAGAGTGTGGGCGGCGGTGGCGGATCTGGCGGCGTGACCGTCCAAGAAGATCTGGAGTCCTACACGAACGGAGCCCTCGCCGTGACTCTGGGAAGCACCATCGGTCTGTCGAACGACGCGCAGAGTGTGACCATTACTAACACCGCTGCAGTTGGGACGTACGGTGAACATGCCGGGGCGTTGGTGGCCCAGAGCATTGGCGGTGGCGGGGGTGCGTCTGGGATTCAGATCGGCGGAATGGCGACGGGGCTCTCGGAGATCAGTGTGGTTCTCGGTGGTCACGATTCCGCTGGCGACGGCGCGATTGCGACGGTTTACAATCTCGGCAGTCTGATTTCCACGACGGGCGGCGTGTCGCCGGGGCTACTGGCCCAGAGCATTGGCGGCGGCGGTGGCTTAGGGGGCATCACCGTCGGGGGAGACGTCCACATGGCGAGCGTGGCGTTTGGTGCGGTGCTGGGTTCCAGCGGCTCTGTCGCGAGTGCCGCCGCGAACGTGTTCGTGCAGAACGACGGCGAGACGGAGACATTCGGCATCGATTCGGCCGGGATATTGGCGCAGAGCATTGGTGGTGGCGGCGGTTTGGCGGCCACCCACCTGGGCGGTTCGCTGATGCACAGCCCGGAGATTGGGCTGGTGCTGGGCGGTTCGGGTGCTGGGGGAAATGGGGGCGAGGTCAACCTAGCGACCATGGGCGAGGCGGTTGTTACCCACGGGACGCGTTCCCCGGGCATCCTGGCGCAGAGCATTGGCGCAGGTGGCGGCGCGGGCGGCGTGAGCGTCGGGGGTGGGCTGTCGGTGGATCCGGCGCCGGTCGGCATGCATTTTGGGGCCACAGGCTCCGGTACGGGCAATGGCGGGGGCGTGACCGTGTCCAACCTCGCATCGGTGGGTACCGATGGGGACGATTCGCCCGGCATCTTGGCGCAGAGCATCGGAGGTGGCGGTGGCTTTGGTGGCATCGACGTGGGCGGGACCGTCGTTGGTGTCACAACGAATCGGATCGCACTCGGGGGTGGCCAGGGTGGCGGCGGCGCGGTGCACGTGATATCGATACAGGACCTGATCTCCACGGAGGGAAAACGCTCCGTTGGAATTTTTGCACAAAGCGTGGGCGGGGGAGGCGGAGCGGCGTCCTGGCTCGGTGGGGCCGAAGGGGCGGCCGAGGTGGCGCTGGCCAACAGTGCGTTGGGCAACGGTGACGGCGGTGCGGTGACGGTCGACAGCATCGGGGACATCGTGACGCACGGGGCGGGCGCGCACGGCATTTTCGCGCAGAGCGTGGGGGGCGGTGGAGGCGTCGCCAGTGCGCTCGGCGAGGGATTCAGCGGGACGACCCTCCTGAACTTCGCAGGCTCGGCGGGAGGCCCAGGGGCCGGTGGCCCGGTATCGGTCGAACACACCGGGAACATCTTGACCTACGGCGATACGGCCCACGGCATCTTCGCGCAGAGCGAGGGCGGGATTGCATCCGCAGGCAACATCCACGTGGGCATCGATGGCGCCGCAATCGCATCGGGGCTCGACTCTGACGGGATCAGGGCGCAGAGCCATGGGCTGCCTTTGAACGGTGACATCGACGTCTTGGTTGGGACAAACGGCACAGTCGTGGGTGGGACCCAGGGCGGTGCTGGCATCCGGTTGATCGACGGCGCGGACAATAGCGTGCTGAACCACGGGAGCGTCACGGCGATTGGCGGCGTGTTCGGCAACGCCATGATCGCGGGCATCGGCAACGAGACCATCGACAATTTCGGCGCCGTGTCGGGCAATCTGGATCTCGGCGGCGGGCACAATACGTTCCTGAATCACTTGGGTGGGATATTCAATACCGGCGCGCGATTGTATCTCGGACCGGGGGGGGCGCTGATGAACGGCGGATCGCTGTCACCCGGGGGCGAGGGGTTGATCATGCGAACGCAGATGACCGGCGATCTCGTGGGGTTGGACTCCGGCTCGCTGATGATGGAGATCAAGTCTGGGGGCATCTGTGATGTGGTGGAGAACATCGGTGGCGCAATGACCCTGGACGGCTCACTGCACGTGCTGCAGTACCAGGGATCCATCCCGCACCGGGGGGAGACCTTCCAGCTGCTGGAGGCTCTGGGCGGCATCGGGGGCCAGTTCGACACCATCAGTGATCCGTTCGAAGGCCGGTACGCTCTCAAGTTGGTGCCGCACTATTTGGCCAACGCTTTTGTGATCGAGGTGCAGCAGGGCTCTTTCGCCTGGTTCGCCGAAACATACAATCAGAGGCAGGTGGCGAACGCCCTCGACTCGGTCGCATTCTCGCACGGTACGCGCAAGCTCATCGAGTTCCTGAACGGCGAGCCAGGGTACGCGCTGCCGCACGATTTTGATCTCATAGCGCCGGAGGAACTGGGGGCGATGTTTGATCTGACGTTCGGGTCGATGTGGGTCCATTCGCGCAATCTGGAGCAGCGGCTCCGCGATCTCCGGGCCGGCGGCTGGTTGGGGCTCGGGCAGTTGTCGCTTCTCGATCCGGCGGGGGCGCTGGATCCGAAATCGGTTGAGGGCAAGGGCATGGAGACCGAGCTGTCGGTCGTGGAGGCGCCGTGCGACTGGAACCTGTACGCCATGGGGAGCGGCGAGATTGTTGGGGTCAGCGACACCAGAAACTCGCGCGGCTATGACATCGAGACCGGTGGGATCACCATCGGGGGGGACCGGCGGCTGGGCGAGCATTTTGCGGTGGGGTTGGCGCTTGGGTACGTGGACAGCCGGGCCGACCTGTACGGCGGTGGGCGGGTGGACGTCAACGGTGGCATGGCGACCATCTATGGCACCTGGTACGACCGCGGCTGCTATGTGAACGCGGCCGTCGGGGGCGGGTACGACAGCTACGACACCCGTCGGGAGGGACTGCAGGGGCGGCCGCGCGGCACGACGTGCGGCGGGGAGTTCGACGCCTTGGTCGGGGCGGGGTATGACTTCCGGGCCGGGGCCTTCGCCTTCGGTCCCGAGGTGGCGGTGCAGTACGGATACGTGGGCATCGGCGGGTTTCGGGAGTCGGGCTCGCTCGCCCCGCTACAGATCCAGGACAATGACAGCGACTCACTGCTGAGCCGCCTCGGGTTCCACGCCGCGGCAGAGTTTCTTTGCGGCGGCGTGCGGGTGCGCCCGCAGGCGGTGATAGCGTGGCAGCACGAGTATCTCGACGACGAGCGCAGCATCGACTCCGCGTTTGCCGGAGACACGGGGGAGATATTCAACGTGAGGTCAACCTCCACGGGCCGCGATGCGCTCTCGGTGGGCGGCGGGGTCCACGTGCAATGGTCGCGCCTGCTGTCCACCTCCCTGTTCTATCACGGCGAGATCGCGCGCTCGGAGTACTCCGCGCATTCCCTGACGCTGGGGATGGGCTTCAGTTTCTGATTGAATCGCATTCGGCACCGCCGGCCACGTTGCGGGCCCCGAGATGCGGATCAGCGCCCCGGTGACGCCGTCATCGGCGTGTCTTGATCAGGTTCCACCCTTCGTCGGTGGCGGTGAGTTCGGCGGCGCCAGCATAGAGGTCGTAGACCTTTTCCATCTCGGCAATAGAATCAAAATAGCCGACCACGAAGGCGGCGCTGAAGGACTGTCCGGCTTTGGCCGGCCGCCCGCCAAACTCCTCGATCATGCAGATGTAGCCGCGCTGGTGACACCAGGCTTCGGAAACGATCGCGGGGTCGAGGGTCATCCCGGCCAGCCAGGGACCGGCCTTGCCCGTTTCAGGATCGCGAAGATGGTACGCGCGAATGAAGCGCGCGGGTGCCCTGCTCTCGCCCCGACGATAGAGAAATTTTTCGTCGGGAGGGAAATCCGTGAAAAACTCGTCGGGCTTCAGGGTGCCCAGGTAGCTCAAGTAAATCTCGCTGAAGGTATCGCCCCGCTTGTGCCTGACGTGGCCGGGCATGTCGATGCGGAGGAATAGGCCTTCGCTGTCGTTGACCGACGTGATCTTGTCGCAGGAGATGAAGTAGCGTTTGCCAACGGGGAAGACTACGGTTTGGCCCCATTCCGAACCGGCCTTCCTGCCCGGCGCGGCGAGCGTGTAGCGGAAGCTGGTCTTCACCGCCACGAAGTCCTTGCCCCGGACGACGAGCGGCGAGACCTCCTTCGCCTTCGTGCAGATCTGCGGGCCTTCGATAGAGCGTTTTGGAATGTTGCCGTGGTGGAGATTGCCAAAGACGTACTTCAGGTCGTCGGGGAGTTTGTTTCGGTAGGTCTCGTCGCTGCCGGGTTCCATGAGCCAATCCACTATGTCGAGGCCGAATCCGGGATCGCGGAAGCCGGTCTTCTTGTCCAGAAGCGTCTGGCGATAAACGCCGGAAACGTAGCCGCGCTTCCGAATGGCGGCCTCCAGCGTCGCGCTGGCGATATTGATCTGATCGGCGTCCTCGGTGATCCGAAACTCGCCGGGTTGATCGGCGCCGAAGAGGAGCGGAAACGCGTTGAACCAGCTGGCCAGCAGCACGAGCAGCGCACGGGGGCAACTCATGCTTCCATTCTTAGCCAAAAGAGGTGGCGCTGGCCACGCGATAGTCGTTCCCGGCGGAGGGGTTTTGTAAGGCGGTGATGTGGTGAAACGGCCCGGCGATCTGCCCCTGAGACAGGATTTGACCGTGGGGGAGGCCCAGGCAAACTGCCACGTGTTCACACAAGTGGGACACTAAGGTTGGTTCGTGACAAGGTGGAATTGGCATCGCCCCGCGCGATGCAGTGGGAGACGAAACTATGAGGATAGCATTGCGTTGCGTGGCGGTCGCCGCACTGCAGATGTTGGCGGTGCCTTGTTTGACATCCGCTGGGGACGGGGTCCAGTCACCGATCAAATTCGTCATGCACCGTCTTGGCGATTATCGCAGCGAGGCCCTCGGCGTGGGCGATTTCAACAACGACAAGAAGCCCGATGTTGTCGCCGGCCCGAACCTCTATCTCGCGCCCGATTGGAAGCCGATCAAGATCCGGACACTGACCGGACCGGGGGTGGACGATGCGGGCAAGGGTTACATGGACGACTTCAGCAACCTGCCGCTCGATGTGGACGGCGACGGCAGACTGGACGTCGTCTCCGTTGGGTGGTTTGGCAAGTGCGTGCGCTGGCACCGCAATAGCCTTGGGACGCAGGGCGACTGGGCCGAAGTGATCGTGGATAACAGCGGCAACTTCGAGAGCGCGGAACTCGAGGATATCGATGGCGATGGCAAGAAACTTGAGGTCTTGGCCAACTCCAAGCCCACGGCCTGGTTCGAGGCCGGGAAGGATGCCTCTGGCAAACCCACCCTGATCAAGCACGTCATCTCAGAGAAACCCATGAACTTTGGAGGCGGGGCGGGGGACATCAATGGTGATGGGCGTCCCGACGTGCTGCGGCCGGACGCCTGGTTTGAGGCACCCAGGGATCCTCGCTCTGGACAATGGATCGAACATCCCTGGGCGCTGGGCGCGCCGGACGGCAAGGCTGACCACACGCCGCAGATCCTCATGTGCGATGTGAACGGTGACAGCCTGCCTGACGTGGTAACCAGCAGCGCCCACAAGTATGGCATCTTCTGGTACGAGCAGATCCGCGATGAAAGAGGCGCCGTCTGGAAACAGCACGTCATTGACGATACCTGGAGTCAGGCCCACAGCCTCGCCCTGGCGGACATCGATGGCGATGGCACCCCCGATCTTGTGACGGGCAAGCGCTTCATGGCGCACAATGGCAAAGACCCCGATGAGTTCGGCAAACTCGGCGTCTATTGGTACAGGCTTGAGCGCGGCCCTCAACCGAAGTGGACCCGGTACCCGATCTCCTTCGATGAGGGGGTAGGGTCTGGCGTGACGCTCTGCGCAGTGGATCTGGACGCAGATGGCGATGTGGATGTCCTGGTGACTGGGAAATGGGGCGGCCCGGTATGGTTTGAGAACAAGTTGACTGTTAGGTAGTGAGGGAGAACGCATGCCACCGACATACGCCGTCAGAAAAGCTCGCAAACGGCCAGAACTCAATGGCAAGTGGAATGGGCCTGTGTGGGGTGCGGTCGAGACGCTGGGCGTGGCCAGCTTTCGCCCGGAGAGCAGTGATCATCGTCCCATGGTGCAGGCCCGGTTGCTCTATAACGCCGATGGCGTGTACGGCATATTCCGGGTGCAGGACAAGTACGTGCGCTGCGTGCACACCGATTACCAGAGCTACGTGTCCAAGGACAGCTGTGTGGAATTCTTTGTCCAACCGAAGCCGGGCCGGGGCTATCTGAATTTCGAGATGAACTGCGGCGGGACGCTCCTCCTCTATCACATCACCGATCACGAGCGGACCGCAACCGGATTCAAGGAGTACCGGCCGCTGCCGTGGGACGATGGCAGAACGATAGCCATCTATCACTCCCTGCCGCGCGTGGTGGAGCCGGAAATCACGGTGGACACGGAATGGGTGTTGGAGTTTGCCATTCCGTTCGCGCTGCTGGCCAAGCACATCGGCGACCTGGGTGAGATCCCGGGCGCGACGTGGCGCGCCAATTTGTTCAAGTGCGGCGACGAGACATCCCACCCGCACTGGGCGTCGTGGTCGCCTGTCGACGAGCTGAATTTCCACCTGCCGCGCTGTTTTGCCCCGATCACCTTCGCCCCGTAGTTCCCGGAGCCCGGAAAGTTCACAGCAGGCAGGCTGTGAAATATCCGGGCTACAGAAGGAGCGTGCAGGCCAGAGTCCGTGGCCGACGAAACATCAGGCGGCGCATGGCCGATCCGACGGGCGGCGTGGCGGGCTCAACGTTTCGTTTGCGGCTTGGCCCCTTCCATTTTTCTCGCGTGCTCGTCGAGGATCTTGCTGCGCACGTCGGGGTCTTCCGGGATGCGGCCGGTGTCGTGCGTTTGCTCGAGCCATGCCTCGAGCGCGGCGCGGACGCGGGCGAGGGTCGCCTGGTGCTGCGGTTGACCAGCGATATCCGTCAGTTCGAACGGATCCCGTTCGAGATCGTAGAGCTCTTCGTGCGGGCGGCGCGGGGCCATAAACTTTGCCTGTGCTGGCGTGAGTTTTCGCTCGGCGTGGAGGCGGCGCATGAGGGCGTAGATAGGGTTGGTGCGCTCGAGATTGGCCATCGGCTGGAGAGGCGGACGAGTTCGGCGCTCGATGAGCCGGGCGGAAGCAACGCCGGCCAGCGGATGATCAATGGCACATGGCAGCCCTGTTCGTACGAGTAGCATTTACCGCGACCACACTCGCGGCCGTTGTCGCCGAAGAAGATCACCACGGTGTTATCCCGTAGGCCGGATTCTCGCAGCAGGTCCAGGGCGGCGCCCACCTTGGCATCCAGGGCCATCATCGAGTCGTGATACAGCGCCCAGTCTTCGCGCGCCACAGGATCATCGGGCAGATAGGGCGGGAGCGTGACTTTTCGGGCTCGGTCGGATTCCCTTTCTCTTTCTTATAGACGCGGTGCGTCTCATTGAAGTTGATTTGCGCGTAGAATGGCTGGTGACCCGCCAGATCCTGCCATCGATTTGAATCGAAGGGCTTCCCCTCGTAACAGAAGTTCCAATCGGTTTTGCCCGTGCCACGGAAGCCGGCCTCTGGCGGCAGTTGGACGACGTTGGCAGTGAAGTAGCCGACATCGCGCAGCCGATCAGCGATGAGCCGGATGTCTGGCGGCAAGAGGTGACCGTCGTCGCGGTGGCTGCGGTGGTGCTGCGCGTCGAATGCGATCTGGTACATCCCGGTGCAGAAGGCCGAGCGCGACGGAGAGCAGACCGGGGCGGTCGAGAAGGCGCGCCGATAGAGGCGGCCCTCGGAGGCGAACCTGTCGAGATTCGGGGTTCGGGCGTCGGGATTTCCGTAGCAAGCGAGGTCGGGCCCGATGTCCTCTGCGATCAGCCAGAGGATGTTCGGGCGATTCGCGGCCAGTCCTTGTGGCCGCGAGACCAAGACGGCAGTGCACAAGGCCAGAAGAGGCAGGTGGTGCCCGGGGATGCGGCGTCGGATCGTGGATGGTGCCAGAGTTCCTATACCCATCTCAGTTTCGGTGGTGTGACCGCCGGCGACAAGCACGCCCTTGAATAACTTGGTTTTCGTGGCCATGGGCGCCCGTGCTTACCCGAGCTTTCCGCTACGCTTTTCCGCGGGGTGGGGCGTGGGGTCTGTGGCGGTCGTGCATGAGGCGTGCGACAACGGGGCTGGCGACGACCAGGCACACGCTGGCAAAGGTGCCACCGCCGCGGACCAGGCAGGCCCCCAAGATGGGTATTGGTGCCGCGCAGAGCAGAGTGATGGGGATGGTCCACCGCACGGCTTTCCAATAATCATGCACGGAAGGGACATCGACAAGGGGACCGGCGGACGCAAAGAAATCCAGGGATAATTGGACGATGACGAGAGCCAGATACGTGACTGCCGCGATGATGAGCCAGGCAGACTGGACCCTTCCCCAGCCAAGGACCCAGGTGGCTGTCGTCGCCCCGGTGTAGACCGCATACGGCAAGAGGCGGACCAGCCTGCCGACGGCGCGAGTGGAATCAGTTAATTGAGCCACGGTGGAAGTGCGCCTCCTCGCGGTGCCCCGTCGGCGCATGGCCGATGATCTTCTTCTTGCGCGATCAGAACACTGCGGACGCACCGTCCTATAGGGCAATCCCGGCATCGACCCAGAGTCCGGCGTGCTGCTAGGGGTGCTGCGGTCCGGGGTGTTCGCAGATTTTCGTGGGGACGAGCACAACGGTGCCCAGGAGCGAGATGGATTCTCCGATCTTGGCACCGTGGGCGCTGCAGAGGGGAATTACATACCAATTGGGGTCCGAATCGGTGTCCTTCTGCACATGGGCCCCGATCTCTGCGGGGTTGGTGCAAAGCATCTCCGCGCAGTACGCTGGGATGGCCCGGCCACTGAATTTTCGCCAGTGGTCGAGCCAACTCGCACATTGGCATGTCTTGATGCTGGTTCCGTTGATATTCCTGACCCTCACGCCTTTCTCCTTCCGATCAAGGGGCATGCGTGTTCGTGTCCGTATGGATGCGAACCTTTCCCGGCCCTCCGGACAAAGTTGGATTGCCCGTGCGCCCCCGTCAAGGGCGGGTTCGTGCCGTTCGTTTCACTGGGATGGAGGTTCTTTTAGGCAGGACAGGTTGCTTTGCAACGTCCGCATCTCGGCGAGTGCCAAGAGGAACGCCACCGTGGATTCGGCACCCTGATTCTGACTTAGGCGATCGACGTGCAGTCCGTCGCGACAGCCGCCGGTGGTGGGATCGTACAGCGCGAGGCCGATGTCGTTCCTGCCGAGGAACCATTCGAAGGCGCGCCGGGCCTCGGCGGCCCAAGTGGCATCGCCCGTGGCCAAGAAGGCCTCGGCACAGCAAGACACCGTGGCCTGTGCCTCAATCGGCTGCTGGTCGAACAGAGCGCGTTCCATCCCGCGACGATAGAAGCCATTTGACCCGATGGGCCGGAACGAGCCGGTGACAGAGGTCTGGATCGCGACCAGCCAGCGAAGGGCGTCGAGGCCGACCTTGAGCATGGTGGCGTTTTTTGCGCATCGTCCGCTGAGTATCAGCGCGTGGGGGAGTTTTGCGTTCGCATAAGAGACCACGTCCTCAAACCACCGCCAGTCATCGCTCGCTGAAGCCTCGTAGCATCGCATGAGCTTGTCGGTCAGAGATTCCCGAAACTGGGCGACGCGCCGGTCTCCGCCCAGTCGGCTGAGGTATTCGTCGATGCCGATGAGCGCGAAGGCCCACGCGCGGGGGGAGGTGAACTCCTCGGCGGGGGGCAGCGCCCGTTCGAACAGGTCGGCCGCCATCATCTGGAAGCCGCCCTGGCCCGCCTGGGCAACACATAGGCCAAGCGCCCAGAGCGCGTGGCCGTGGCAATCTTCGGAGCCCACATCCTCCAGCCAATGGCGGTCGAAGCCCATGAAGTTGCGGAAGCGCCGGCTCCCGCGATCGAAGGCGTGGCTGAGGAACGCCGCGTACGTGGCGGCGAGTGCTCCGAGGCGCGGGGAACCGAATCCCTGTTTCTGAAGCATCACCGCGAGCACCAGGGCCCGGGCATTGTCGTCCGTGCAATATCCCTCGGCGAAGTTGGGGACCGTGAAGCTCGCGTGCTGAAAGATCCCCGTCGAATCGGTCATCCTGAAGAGGTGATCGAGCTTGATGTCGGGGAGTTGTCCGGGCTGCTCATCGAGAGACTTGATGGGCGACAGTCTCCTCCCGATGAAGCTGTGGTCCTGGCGCGCGCGATCAAAGACTTCCATGTACTGCGTAGCCACGCGGGACCAGATCATCCCGCGGCCGAGCTGGTATGCCTTCTTTCTCATCGAGTGGCGCTGGGGCTCGTCGCTGAGCAGCTCCATCGTGGCGCCGGCGATCGCGCCGGGATCCCGGAAGGGCACAAGTTTGCCTCGGCCATCCGTCAGCAGTTCCGCCGCGTGCCAGTAGGGCGTGGAGACCACGGCGTTTCCCGTGCCGAAGGCGTAAGCGAGCGTCCCGGACGTGATCTGCGCCTCGGTGAGGTAGGGGGTCAGGTAGATGTCCGCGGCCCCGATGAACCGCATGAGTTCGTCGAGTTCGACGAAGCGATTGAAGAAGGCGACGTGCTTGTGCACGCCCAGTTCCTTGGCGAGCAGTTCCAGACCGACGCGATAGGCCTCGCCCTCCTCGCGCAGAAGGTTGGGGTGCGTCTGGCCCAGCACGATATAGAAGGCGTTTGGGAACGCGCCGATGATCCCGGCCAGCGCGCGCAGCGCGAACTCGATGCCCTTGTTGGGAGACAGGAGGCCGAAGGTGAGAATAACCTGTTTTCCCGCCACCCCGAACTCGTCCTTGAAGTAATTCGGGTCGGCGAACGGCATGTCGGGGATGCCATGCGGGATGATGTCGATCTTGTGCGACGGCGCCTGATACACATCGGTGAGGAAGGCGGCCCCGCGTTTGCCCATGACGACGAGGCGGGTGGAAATGCGGATCAGGTCGCGCATTACGCGCCGCTGGTCGGGATTTGGGTCGCGCAGGATCGTGTGTAGCGTCGTGACGATGGGCATCCGCAACTCTCGGAGCAGTGCAACCACGTGGCCGCCAGAGGGACCGCCAAAGATCCCGAATTCGTGCTGGGCGCAGACCACGTCCACGCCGGTGATGTTGAGGAAGTCCGCCGCGCGCCCGTAGGATGGCAGATCCTGCTCGTCGATCTCGAAGCGCACCTCTGGCGGATAGGGGTAGCCTCCGGAGATGTCGTTCACGGGCACGACCGGGCACTGTATTCCGGGAAACGCCTCTGCGACCGAGCAGCGCAGATCCTTGGTGAATGTCGCGATGCCACATTTTCTCGGGAGATAGTCCCCGAGAAAGGCGATCTTGTTGATTCTGGTTGAATGCCCCATGAAAATGCCCCCGGCGCTCTCTCGAGTGACGTGCCAAGGCCCTGTCACTAATATGCCCGCGGAGGCCGCTGCCCCCAACAACTATTTCGGTGCGCCATCGGGATGCGGCTGTCTGTCACGCTCGGGGAAGTTACCGTACGGTCGATGCGCCGCAGCCTGCGGTGGATCGGACCAGGGCCAAGGGCCCTGGTGTTCAAAGGCGATTATGAATCGCGGGGGACGGCACGGGTCTGGCGGCATGCCGCCAGATCATCCAAGGAAACGACGGGGCGAATTCGCCGCAGTTAGAGGTCGAGATTGCGATCAGGTCGACGCTGGCTTTCGCGCTTGTAGTGGGCCCGATGCGGCAATCACCTCGGCAGGGAGGGCTATCGCCAACGATGGCGCTTCGTCCCTGGATTCGGATGCGCCGTGGCCCGACGGACCGCTCCGGCGCTGTCTGGTGCCGGCTGATTTGCCGGCACCAGACACGGCGCCGATCCGCCCGTGGCAGATCGTGCGCCGTGTCGCGCCGTGCGTGATCAGTAGCGACGATTGCCGCGGCCGCCGCCAAACGAACCGCCCCCGCCCGAACGCTCCTCGCGCGGACGTGCTTCGTTAACGGTCAAGGCCCGACCTTGGAATTCCGTTCCATTCAGCGCGGCGATCGCGGCCTTGCAGCCTTCCGCGGTGGTCATGGTGACGAACCCGAAGCCCCTCGGTTGACCGGTCGCCCGGTCCTGGACGATGGCGACTTCGCCGACTGGCCCGTGCTTCGAGAACAGGTCACGAAGATCGCTCTCGGTTACTGAGAAGGCCAGATTGCCCACGTATATTTTTGTATTCATTGTTGATGCTTTCCATTCTTAGACGAACTGAGGTTTCTCGACGGTCCCCGATTTTCGGGTCGCAATCGTCACTGAATGAAAATTCAACTGAAGATTAACCGAGTCTTGAAGATGCCTAGGAGGTCTAACTGGAAGGCATATTGACCGTGATCTGGGATTATGCAAATTGAATCCGGAGGTGCCGCGCCTGGCTGAGTTTCGTCTGACGATCCAAGTGCGTGCGGGAGAGGCTATTGGGACAGGAGAAAAAAGGGCGCATTGACTGGGCAGAAGATGGAAACACAGGAGCGCGCTTGCGCGCGATTTGAATCGCCTGCAGGCAGGCTCCTACGACTTGGTGTCTGATTCTTCGGGTTCTTTCCGAGCGCCGCGTGGCTCGCGACTGAGATCGGGGCTAGGTTGGGCGGACTGCGTCGATTCGTGGGAGAGGTCGGACGCGGGGGGATTGGTTCACATTCCCGAGGTTCGATCAGCTCTTCCTCTTCGGTGGGGGCCGGGGTCGGTTGTGGCGTTGCAGTCCCAGCCCTTTCGGCACCGCACCAACCGTCCCGCTTCGGCCAGGCCGTCAAAGACCGTCTTCATCGGCGCGAGCAGGCGCCGCTCGTCTATCCGGTATGCCCGCGAAAATTCCGCCGTGGCCCGCGCCGCGATCGCATCGGCGCTGGATCCTGGAGCGGCGGCCGCGGCGGTCAAGATCGCCTGCCGCAGCAGCGCGAGCACCGGCACCTTCGAGCGCGCGTTCTCACAGTTGGCGCCCATCTCATCCATCCGGCTCCAGAGCGCGCCCGCCATGCGGGATTCGATCACCGCGGTGGTCGCGTGCGCACGGCCGTGGCAGCGCATCGGCTCGTGTTCCACCCGGGCACCGAGGGATTCTGCGGCCCGCAGCGCCGCGCTCAAGGCGGTGCTGGGGCCCCATATCACGGCCCGGATGAAGCGGGGCAGATCCGTATCGAGAGGGGAACCCACGGGTTCCATATACCGGTTTGTGGTGCTCGAGGCAAGCCGGTACTTCCGAGGGCGGTGCTTCGGCGGATGAGGCCAGAGAAACGGGACGCGCATTGGTCTTTGACATTTCGCACAGTTGGGTTTTGTTTAGGCACATTCAGGCTGCAACCGTCCGGTCGCGCGCCCTTTGGGACGCCGAGCAGCGATTCCATCTTGAGGGCAAATCCGACATGACCACATCCCCGACAAAGAAGGTTCTTTTAACAAGCGTCTGCCGCCCGCTGGGTCCCGCCTCTGGCGACGCGCCATCGGTGGGTTACGAGTTGCTCCATCGTCAGGTGACGCGGGCGCAGGGGATCTTCAGCCCCCGCACCGTCAATGCCCAGTTTTCCCTGGACTACATTGCCGAGAATCTGGAGGCCCCGACGGTGGTGCTGCAGTATCCATCCAAGGCCGAGCTGAACCGCGAGCTGAAGAAGGGATACGACTACGTGGGCGTTTGCTTCGTGATGGCGGTGTTGCACAAGATGAAGGAGACGGTCGCCCTGATTCGCCGATACGCCCCCCAGAGCAAGATTGTCCTCGGCGGCTATGGCACGGTGCTGGATGACGCGGTGCTGGCGCCTTATGCGGACCATATCTGCCGCGAGGAGGGCGTGGCGTTCATGCGGCGCCTGCTGGGCGAGCGCGTGATCCCAATGCCCTACAGGCATCCGCTGACGGTGAGCTGGCTGAAGATATTCGGGTGGAAAGTTTCGGGGACCGGCAAGATCTTTGCGGGGCTGGGTTGTCCCAACGGTTGTGATTTCTGCTGCACATCACATTTCTTTTCGCGGAAGCACATCCGGCTCCTGCCCGAGGGCAAGGACATCTACGCCGTCATCGAGCGGTATCTCGACATGGACCCCGGACTCGTCTTCCTGATCCTGGATGAAGATTTCCTGCTCAATAAGAAGCGGGCGATGGATTTTCGGGACTGCGTGAAGCGGGGCGGGCGGAGCCCTTCGATCTTCGCGTTTTCGAGCATCAAGGCGATAAGCCAGTATACGGTCGAAGAGATTCTGGAGATGGGGATAGATGGATTCTGGATCGGCTACGAGGGAGCCCGCTCGGGCTACGCGAAACAGCAGGGGCGCCCCGTCGAGGAGATCATGACAGAGTTCCGGGAGCACGGCATCACGGTGCTCGCATCGATGATCGTGGGATTCGATTATCAGGATCAGGACGTGGTCGCGCGGGAGTTGGCTGGGCTGATGGAACTGAAACCCGCGCTATCGCAATTCCTGATCTACGGTCCGGTTCCCGGCACCCCATTCTATCAGCGCGTCATCAAGGATAACTTGCTGCAAGACGGCTACGTCAAGGACCCGGAGTTGTTCTACCGCCGTGCCGATGGCTTCTCCACGATGATCAAGCATCCGACCCTTTCGCCCGAGGCTATCGAGGGCATACAGAGGTGGTGTTTTGAACAGGATTTTCAGCGGCTTGGGCCCAGCATCTTCCGCGTCCTGGAGGCGCGGCTGCTCGGTTACCTGAAGCTCAGAAATTCGCCGAATCCGATCTTGCGCGAGAAGGCGGAGTACTATGCCCGGGAGCTTCGGGTGGCGTATCCCGTGTTTCTGGCGGGCCGCATGCTGGGTCCCAATCCGACGGTGCGACGGTGGATCGGGGATCTGGAGCGGCGCATCCACGCGGAGCTGGGACCGCCCGCAGCCACGGAGCGTCTCAAATCCGCGTTGGCGGTGGGCGCGGCATTGTGGACTGGGCTGACGTTGAAGCTGAACTTGTTCCAGGATCCCAAGTTGGTTCGGACCACCTATCGGATACCCGGAAGACGCTGGGGCGCGTTTGAACTGTGGGAGGACCTCCAACAGAAGTTGGCGATCCCCGAGCTATCGCTTCAGGTCGAGCTGCAGCACGCGAAGAAGCAAGTCTGGATGCGCCTGGAGGGGGCCCTTTCCGCCGCTGCCGCAGAGCGGCTGGGTCAGAGGATCCGGGACTCGCTGGCGCGGAGCAAGAATCGCGTCGTGCTGGACCTCAAGAGGTTGCAGAGGGATGGGACGGGCGACCTCCGGCCCCTCATAGAGAATCTCGCGGCCTATCGCTCCCGCATTCGGCTGATCTTGCCCAAGGTGTCGGCGGCGCACCCCGAATTGCTGCTGCTCGCGAGCGTCTTTCAGCATTACCGGGGCTGAGGCCCGTCGGGATCAAGCAGCCCAGCATGGCGAGGCGCACTGACGCGAGGGGGGTGGGAATTGTCTTCATGGGGACCGCAATCGGCCGCGCGATGCTATTTCTCCTGGGAAGAGGACGAACCTCGGGTGAACCACGGCGTCGCGGTCGCGTCGGTTTTCAGGAATCTCAGCAGGAGTTCGGCGACCTTGGCGCGGCCCGTCTCGCTGGGATGGGTGCCGTCGTTTTCCGAGAGATCCTCGCGTTTGTAGATCAGCCCGTCAGCCTTGCGCGGTGTCTCGCCGTCGGCCCAGAGATAGGGACCCCACAGGAGGAGGGGGCACTTCACCGGGCCGCGCGCCTCGTCATAGTTCAGTTCTGGTTTGCCGCCGATCTGGTCTTGGATCAGCCACCGTATCGAGAACGCCTCCTCGAAGGCATACGGCTCTGGGTTTAGGGCCGTCGTGGCGTAGCCGGCGTAGATCCGGCTTGAGAGATACACGATGCGGAGATTGGGGAAGCGCTGCTTCAGGTGGCCGAGCGCGGTGATGAGGTTGTCCTTGAGTGCCCGCGCGTGTTGGGGGAACTCTCCCAGGCGGGCGGGCCCGGCCTCGGCCTGTTTCATCCAGGCGACCTGGATCTGCTGCGCGGTGAGCCCGGCGCTCTTGATGCGCTCGTCCACCTTCTGCCAGAGCGGGGCGCCGGGATCGGCCCAACGGGTCCCCGTCTGCCCGCCCTGTGCGCCGTCCACGAGAATGACATTGGCTGGCTTCTGCGGATCGCGGTTGGCCATGTCCATGAAGCGCGAGTATTCCTGCGTGGTGTTGGACATGCCGACCGACAGCACCCCGATTTTTCCCTCCCGCGAAGGATTGCCGGCTTTGTCGAGGGGCCGGATCTTGACCGACTCCCTCATTGCCGCATCGAGATGGCTCTTGGGTGGCTCGTTCCGACCGCCGCCGTACAGCCCGCCGTCCTCCCCTTTGTATTTGCTGGTCCCCATCTCGGTCAACGGGGTCAGATGCGCAGTCCACTTCGGGGGTGCCGGGGGAAGTGCCTTGTCGCCCCTGCCTTGCGCTTGACCCCCCCGCGCCTCGCGGCGCGCTTTCTTCGCGCGCTCCACGTAGGCGCGCTCGTCGTCGCTGACCTGCTCGCCGCGCCTGGACCGCTCGAAGATTTGCCTCGCCCTGTCGAAATCGATCGGCTGCTCCTGCCCGCGTGTCTGGAGGGGCGCCAGCAGCGTTGCAGACGCGAGCAACAAAAGGGCACATCTGGGGATCATGGTACTTTGGAACACCGGTAAGCCTGTTCGGTTGCGGGGGCGCCCGGCATGACCGTGCGGAGCTCGGGTTTCCTGTGAGCCCAGGAAACCTGTTATGCAGCGTACTTCTCTCTCGCCGCACTATGGCGCGAGGCGCTCGATGGCCCAGGAGCCGTCGGGTTGGAGCGCGTAGAGGAAACGATCGTGGAGCCGATCCTCGCCGCCCTGCCAGAATTCGATCCGGTCAGGGGTGACGCGGTATCCGCCCCACGCGGGGGGCAGGGGGATCTGGCCCGAGGCAAACTTCCGTTTCATCTCGTCGAGTTTTGCGAGGAGGATCTGCCTCGAGGAGATGACATGGCTCTGGTGTGAGACCCAGGCGCCGAGCTGGTTGCCCCGCGGGCGCGACACGAAATACTTGAGCGATTCGGCGGCGGAGATCTTGGTCGCGGTGCCGGTGATGACGATCTGGCGCTCGAGCGTAACCCACGGGAACATCAGGGCGACGCGGGGGTTTTCGGCGATCTCACGGGCCTTGCGGCTCTCGTAACTCGTGTAGAACACGAGGCCGCGCGCATCGTACGATTTGAGGAGGACCGTGCGCAGGGAAGGGGCGCCGCCCGCGGTGGCCGTGGCCAGGGACATGGCGTTTGGCTCCGGGATGCCCGAAGCCATGGCCTCACCGAACCATTTCTCGAATTGGCGGAGGGGATCGTCATCGAGATCGGTCCTGCGGAGGCCGCCCTTTGTGTAGTTCTTGCGAAGTTCGGAGACGTCCATCGTCAATCAGTGTGGGGCAGGCGAGCCGATTTCCCAAGGAAAAGACGAGGACGGCATCAGTGGGGCATGCCATGTGCCGCGCAGGCGTCGGGGCTCATGGCGCTTGACGGCGGGGCTTCCGGTCGGTCAGACTGGGGATCAGCGAGGCGATGATGAGGCTGAAGCACGTGGAGTTGCTGCGGACAGCGATACCTTCCCTATTCTTGGTGGCGGGGGTGCCCTGCTGGGGTGATGCGCTGACGAACGCGTCGGCGCTGTGGAAGTTCGACGGTGCGTCGAGCGGTTTCGTGACCAACGCGAATCAGATCGTTGATTCCAGCGGCAATGGGCATGGCGCGACTGCGATGACGAACCCGGGCAACACGAACATATCATGGGCCTCGGTGCCGCTGGTGGGGCCGGGCGGTGCGGCGACGGTGGATCCGTTCGTCACCGAAGGGCGGGGTTTGAGCCTGCAGCCGGGTCTGGTGAGTTCGGGGCTTACCGACACGGTCGCCGCCGTGGGATTCACGGTGAACAATTTCAGCGTCAAGGGTTCCGCGACGATCGCGACGCGCTTCCTGTGGGATGGCTACATATCGGACGACAGCGGCGCGCAGATGGCGTGGCTATATGGGAATGGTTTCGGGGCGTCAAATGGGTGGCTTTTTGGCGTCCAGAACACCGGGACCGAAGCGCGCCTGAAGCTGTTCCAGCTGAATTTCACAACGTTTGATTCGGGCTACGTCATGCAGACAGGCGTCTGGTATGACGCGGTGGTGGTCCTGACAGAGAATATCGAAAGCGGCGGCGCGGGCGACATCGCCAGTTTTTATCTGTATCCGGCGGGCGGGTCTCTTCTGACCACGAACCTGAATGGCACGATCTGGACAAACTCCGCGCCGACGTCGCTGATCGGGAACGAGACACTCAGCACGGGGACTGGCAACCAACGGAAGGCCTTTGATGGTTCGATCGACTATCTTGCCGTATGGGATCGTCCCTTGAGCCAGGACGAGGTGCTGGGCCTGATCATCCCGGAGCCGACGACGATCTGGCTGTTGGCGGCAGGGGCGGGCGCGCTGCTTGTCATGGCGCGGCGTCGCCGGTCGTAGCAGCCTGTCGGACTCTGCCAAGTCCGACAGATTCCTGGCCAGAAACTTCGAGCGCTGTTCGTGGGCGCGGCACGTGTCTCGACACAGGATCTGGGCGGGGAGGGTCTTGGACTGCGGTGGCAAAGTCCGGCAACCGCCGGACGGAGTCACCGCTTTGGCGGCGCGCGAAGAGCGACCCGGCCCCATCGGCTTCGGCTCCGCCGGAGGCAAAAGCGGTGCCGCCGCTGCGCTCTGCCACCGCAGTCCTAAATGGCCCAGCCCCCAGAAGGTTTCCCCTGAATATTCGGGCGCGTGGACGATTCTGGCTAGTGCCGCCCCCTCGCGCCGGGGGCGGCGCTGATCCGCAACTTCCCCCTCGCGCCATTTCAATGGGCTGCCAACGGCGCACTTGCTAACCCTTCGGACGCGTGCCAGCGTGGCCCGTTTTTATGCAAAACGAGACTGCGGGTGGCATTCGGCGGACGAAGATCATTGCGACTCTGGGACCATCGACCGATACGGCCGAGGTGATCGAGCGCCTCATTCTGGCCGGGATGGACATGGCGCGGATCAACATGAGCCACGCCACGCACGAGCAGGTCAGGCGGGTGGTTGGGAAGGTGCGCGAAGTCAGCGCGCGGCTCGACCGGCGGGTGGGGATCATGATGGACCTGCAGGGTCCGGCGATTCGGACCGGCGAGCTGCCGCTGGCGCTAAATCTGGCCCCCGGGCAGAGGATTGCGCTGACGGTGCGCGGCGAGAAGTCCGAGGAGGTCCGGTCCGTTGATGTGAACTATGACCAGCTCGTGGATGACATAAGAATCGGCGACACCGTGCTCATCGACAATGGCACGATACGCCTGCACGTGCTGGAGAAGAAGCGGAACCAGCTCGTGTGCGAGGTCTTGAACGAGGGGACCCTGGGGAGCCGCAGGCACATCAACCTGCCGGGCGTGCGGGTGAATCTGCCCGCTCTGACGGACAAGGACATAGCGGACGTCGAACTTGGCATCGAGCTGGGGGTGGATTTCATCGCCATGTCGTTCGTGCGGGAGGCGCAGGACGTCATGAAGCTCCGGGGCATCATCGATTATCGGAAGGCCTGGCAGAAGATCGTGGCGAAGCTCGAGGATCAGGAGGGGATCCGCAATCTCGACGAGATCATCGCGGCGGCGGACGCCGTGATGGTGGCGCGCGGCGATCTCGGCATCGAGTGCCCGTTCGAGGAACTGCCGATCATCCAGCGGCGAATCGTCAAGCGGAGCATCGTGTTGGGCAAGCCGGTGATCGTCGCGACGCACATGCTGGAGTCGATGATCCAGAATCCGTGCCCGACGCGGGCCGAGATCACGGACGTGTCCAACGCGGTGTTCGAGCAAGCCGACGCGATCATGCTTTCGGGGGAGACGTCGGTGGGCCACCACCCGGTGGCGTGCGTGGAGATGATGGATCGGATCGCCCGCCGGGTGGAGCGGAGCGGCGGGGCGAATTATGCCGAGCTGGCAAAGATGGATCGGCTGGGTGCCAAGATGGTGAAGTCGGCCCTGGTGATGGCGCAGGAGGTCAGGGCTGATGCGGTTATCGTATTCACGCGCGCGGGCTGGATGGCGCGCAACTGCGCGTGGCTGCGCCCGATGCACACACCCCTGTACGCGTTTACGGACAACCCGCGGCTGCTGAACCAGCTGACGCTATTCTGGGGCATCCGGCCTTTCCAGATGCCATTCAGCGAGGATCCGGCGGTGACCGTCGCGGGAGCGGTGGCGATGTTGAAGGAGCGGCGGCTGGTGCGCACGGGTGGCAATGTGGTGGCGGTCACGGAGATGAACATCCGCGGGCGGCTGGTGCGCACCGTCCTGCTGGAGACCGTGGAGTGAAGGCTGCCGAACGCGGCGGGTAGCCTTGCGCGGCTCATGGCCATTCGGGCGGTGGGCTGGCCCGTGGGGCGCGGTATTTGGCAGTTCCTGATGGATGGTGCTGGCGCGGGGGTCAAAACCGTGGAGAATGGCGCGCGATGAGGCCGGATCACGCCGTCTTGTTGCCGGGCTGGATTCTTCGGGGATGGGTGGCCGTGGGGATCATGGGCGCCTTTGTCAGGATACTTGGGTTTTGCGCGTTGGGCTTTGCCGCGGCAGGCGCCGCCCCGGCGGATGATCGCCCGCCGCAGCCGCCCGAGCAGGAGTGGGCCTTTGTGCGGGAGTTGCAGGAGCCCTTGCATGGTCCCATGAAATGGGCTCGCCGTGATCCCTTGACCAATGAGGTTTCGCTGGCATCGGGCGCGAGGCTCGAGTTCCGCTTTCCCGATGCGGAGGGACGCCTGGAGACCGCACGTGCCGATTTTCTTCGTTTCCTCGAGATGGGCGAGGTCCCGGTGGGTGGGGGATTTCCCCTGGTGGTTGAGCGGGGAGAGGCGGGCGGGATCGCCGAGGGCTACCGCATTGAGGTGGGTCGGGGGGGCGCGAGACTAATCGCGGATGACCCGGAGGGCGTGCGGCGGGGGCTGGTCTTTCTCGAGGATGAGATGCTGCGGGCCGAGGGGCCATTTCTTGAGATTGGCACGATCGCCCGCAGGCCGGTCATCCGGACGCGGATCTCGCGCTGCTTCTTTGGGCCGATCAAGCGACCGCCAAAGAATCGGGACGAGTTGCTGGATGACGTCAACTATTACCCGGACGAGTATCTCAATCGGCTGGCGCACGAGGGCGTCAATGGCATCTGGCTGACCATCGCATTCGCGGACATGTGCCGCACCGAAGTCATTCCGGAGTACGGGCAGGATGCGGAAAGGAGACTGCGCAAGCTGAGGGAGACGGTCGGGCGCTGCGGGCGGTACGGCATCCGCGTCTATGCTTTTTGCATCGAGCCGGCGGCCCTTCCGGCGGACAGCCCGGTGTTGGCCAGGCTGCCCGAATTGGGCGGGCACCGCAGCGGGAGCACCGTGTACTTCTGCGCCTCCACGGAGGTCGGCCAGCGATACATCGAACAGGCGACGCGGAGCCTGTTTTCCGCTGTCCCGGGGCTGGGGGGATTGATCAACATAAGCGTCGGCGAGCGGCCGACCCTGTGCCCGAACGCTGGCATCCGGCAGAACAATTGCCCGCGATGCGCGAAGCGAGAACCCTGGGAGGTCCTCGGCGATTCGTTGCGGGCCATGGAGCGAGGCATGCATTTGGCGAATCCGGCGGCCGAGCTGATCTCATGGTCCTATCTGCCCGAGAACCACACGGGTGGCGAGGGATGGGGACCGGATGCGCCGATCGAGGCGGCCGGGCACGTGCCGCCGGGCGTCTGCCTTCAGCATAATTTCGAATCGGGCGGGGGGCGGGAGCAGCTGGGCCACTGGCGGCCCGCGGCGGATTATTGGCTGTCGTACGTGGGGCCGAGCGATCGCTTCCGCGAGTGTGCGCGGCGGGCGGCGGCGGGCGGCACGCGCATGTTCGCGAAACTCCAGGTCGGCTGTTCGCATGAGGTGGCAAGCATACCGTTTGTGCCGGTGCCGGGGCTGCTGTATCGGAAGTATCGCCAGATGCACGAGCTTGGGGTCAGCGGGGCGATGCAGTGCTGGTACTTCGGCAACTATCCCTCGCTGATGAACAAGGCTGCAGGGGAACTGTCGTTCGTGCCGCTCCCGGAGCGGGAGGACGAGTTCTTGCTCGGGATGGCGCGGCGGGATTGGGGCCAGCACGCGGCGGACGCCATTTTTGCATGGGAACATTTTCGTCGGGGGTACGAGGAGTACCCGCTGACGCACCTGTTTCAGTACTACGGGCCGGCGACCGATGGCGTGGCATGGCCCCTTTATCTCGAGCCGCGAGATCTCCCGCTATCTCCCACATGGAAGCTGGAGTATCCGCCGAGCGGTGATCGGATCGGGGAGTGCCTGGGCTACTCCCACACGCTGGAGGAGGCCGTGGCCCTCTGCCAGAGGATGGCGAACGAGTGGGGCGCGGGGGTGAAGATCCTGCGCGGGATCCGGCCGGCCTTCGCGGGCAATCTCGCCCGGGAGCGCGACATCGGCCTGGCGGAGGCCCTTGGCATCCAGTTCAAGAGCGCGGCTGAAATCCTGAGATTCTACGCCATCCGGGAGAGACTGTTGCGCGCGACCAGTGGTGACCGGATGGGTCAACTCCGCCTGCTGCGGGATATCGTGAGGGCCGAGATCGGGCGGAGCAGGAGCCTTGCAACGCTCGCAAGCCAAGACCCGCGCCTCGGTTTCCATTCCGAGGCGGAAGGCTACAAATATTTCCCGCAGCTCCTCGAGTGGCGCTGCCGGAAGTTGGAGACTCTCCTAGAGCGCGAATTCCCTGCGGTTGAGGAGAAGATTCGCCGGGGCGAGGCACTGTTTTCCGAGTACACGGGACAGAGGCCCGGGGGGCCCACGTATCGCTGCGAGCGCCTGTGCGAATCTGTTGCGCTTGACGAAGGCACAGAGTCCGACGCGTGGCGGGGGCTGGGGAGGGCCGACTGCATGGCTGGCCGACCGACGGGCGATGGTCGCGGGACCTCTTGGCAGGCGGCCTACGACGGTGCCGCGCTGTACGTTGCGGTCACGTGCGTCGAACCGCGGATGGATCTGATCCGGAGCGAGGCGGCGGATCGGAAACTGACAACCGGCCGGTGGTCGGAGGACGTGGTGGAGATCAGCATAGAACCGCGCCGCCTCTGGCCCTGCGAGATTTTCGTGGTTGGCGCCGGTGGTGCGCGCGGCCAACTCAAGCCCTGCGTCGAGGCGGACTATGAATGGTCGGCATCCACCGTGCGCCGCGGGGATCGATGGGAAGCCGTGGTCCGGATTCCCTTTGCCTCCCTCGGGCTCAGCGGTCCGGGCGCGGGGCCGATTCGCATTAATGTGCGGCGGCGGATTCCATCGGTGGGGCGCGAGCGGCCCGGTGCCGTTCACGCGTGGATCACGCCACATCCCATCGATGGCCCATCTCGCCTCTTGTACGGGCGGGACAATCCGGCCGATCTGGGCTGGCTGGTATTCGCGTCACCGCCGCCTGCGAAAATGTAAAAAAACAATTGTGTTTTCAAAAATAGACGATGGAGTCTTTGGGATGGATCTCGTTCGCCCCCTGCTGGCAACGCTGTTTTCCTTCCTGATGGCCCTGAGTGTTTTCTCGCAAACGGGGACCACGTCGGCCGAATTCACGGGCCGGGCCCTCGCCGCGCTGCCAGTCGAGGAGCCCTTCGAGTTCATCCATCAGCACACCGTGGGCCTGCCCCCAAAGCCCCGCGATCCGGCGACAGCGGTTCACCCGGACGAGATGGGGGTGGCCCCCGCGGGCTGGAGAATAGTGCTGGCGTCGGATGCCTCGGCCCCGCTTGAGACGGCCGCCCAAGAGCTGCTCCGGTTCCTGAAGGAGGCCATGGGCGTCGTCGTGGCCATCGAGCGCGCGGGCGACCTGGGCGATTGGGCGACTCGGAAGAACGTGATCGTCGCCGCACGGCGCGGGAGCCTCTCCGGGTGCGGCGATGCGCTGAAGGCGTCGAAGGATTATCGGATCGTTGCTGGGCCGGACCGGATCGTGGTCTGCGGGTACGATGATCGCGGGGCTCTTTTCGGGCTCTACAACCTGATCATGCGGTTCTCGTTGCGCGAGGCGCCGTTCTTGCCGAAGGCCCTGGACACCGTGCGCCACAGCAAATTCCGGGTCCGCATGC
This sequence comes from Verrucomicrobiota bacterium, assembly GCA_029560585.1. GTDB lineage: Bacteria > Verrucomicrobiota > Verrucomicrobiia > JADLBR01 > JADLBR01 > JADLBR01. The sequence continues at coordinate 97,809 of JAKQKQ010000234.1, forward strand.
CGCTATCGGGTCTTGGGTGGATGGAGTGGCCCGATCGCTACTTGGCCACGTTGCCACTCTATGGCTTCGATGCGATCCATTGCTCGATCTACCGGAATCCGAACAACGGCCCCGGGGTGGCGCCGTACTGGGAGGACATCAAGGCGCACAAGCCCGGCGCGATGAAGGACCTGATCCGTCGTGCCGCCCGGTTCGGGGTCGATGTCTATGCGCCGATTCTCTATCACTACACGGGCGAGCCCGAGAACGTGGAGGAATTGCGCAAGGTGGTCCGGGATATCGTTACGGAATTCCCCGAGATCCGCGGCTACGTGCTGTTGACCGAGGGGTTCTACTACAAGAAGTGGTTTGGTGCCGGCGGCCATGGCTCCCAGGATCTTCGGGCGTGGGTCCGCGAATGGTGCAAGGCGGTGGGGATCGTCGCGGAGGAGGCCCACAAGATAAACCCCGCGATCGAGATCCTGCCCTGGGAGTACAATCTCGATTTTCGCCCCACGCAGACAGAGAACAAGGCCTACGTGATGACGCAGCTCCCGGAAGACACGATCCCGCTGCTGACGTTCGAGAATGGGAAGGGATTTGAGCTGGATGGCCAGAAGGGGTGGCTTCGGGACTACGCCATCAATCAGGTTGGACCGGCCGAGGTGACCCAGGCGCAGTTGACGGAGGCGCGCAAACGTCGATTCCCGGCCGTGTATTCCAAGGCGGACACCTTTGCGAGCTGGCAATTTGGGACCTTTCCCTATCTGCCATTTCCGTACCAGTGGCACGCGCGCTACCGTGCCCTAGAGGAGTGGAGGATCGATGGCACCCTCGAGACCTGGAGCTACGGGTTCAAACCGAACTGGGTGGCCGAACTCCGGGCATGGTGCGCGTGGGGTGACGCGCCTCCGCTGGACGCCCTGTTGCGCCAGATCGCCCGGCGCGAGTTCGGGCCCGGTCAGGAGGAGCTGGCGCTGGCGGCGTGGAAGAGCTTCAGCGAGGCGATACAGGTTTATCCGGACACCGGGCCGAACTGGGGGAGCAACAATGCGCTGGCCGCGCCGCTCTTCTTCGAGAAACCGAAGCCCCGGGCGATGACGGTGGAGCACTCGTGGACCGACCAGGCCATCTGGAGCCGGGTGTCGCAGCTCAACCCTTACTGGCCGCTGGTGCCGGCCCGGCTCATCCTTTGGCCCGATTTCACCAACCAGCGCGATAGGGCGGCCGCCTACACGAGTTTTTTCACGGTGCCGGTGTTCCAGAAGTATCTCGCGCTCGCGGCAGATCGCATGGAGGAGGGGCTGAAGGTCTACCGGCAGGCGGCGCTGAGGGCCCCCGAGTCCAGGCGCAGGTCGGCATATCGCGAGGTGCTGCTTGCGGAGCAACTGCAGCACATGATGCGGAGCGAGCATGCAATCATCGAGTTTGAGGAGATGCGGCTCGCGCTGGCCCGGTCCAAGGACCCGCAGGAGAGACGAGATCTGCTCGTGCGGATGACGGGGCTGTTGGGGGACGAGCGCGAGCGGGCGGTGACGGCGCGCGAGATCGCTCGGCGCGACTCCCGTCTGGGATACGAATGGGAGCAGGATTACATATACACGCCGGACACCATCGACGAGAAGATCAAGCTCATCGACGATACTTTGGCGCGGCAGATCCCGGCCTTCCGGCGGCAGCAGGGACTCTGACTGCGACGGGACACGATTTATGACGATGGATCCATTTCTTGGGCTGGTGCTGATATCCGCGGGCGGATTGGCGGCGGCGAGCTTCTACACTCCGTTCAAGCGAGTGCGCGGATGGGCGTGGGAGACGTTCTGGCTGGCGTTTGGCGTCGTGAGCTGGGTGGTTGGGCCGTGGACGGTCGCGTGCCTTGTGTGCCCGGATCTTCGGGGGGTCCTGGCCTCCGTTTCGATGGGCACGTTGGTCCTGTGCTACGTGTTCGGCGCGCTGTGGGGCATCGGCAGCCTGACGAATGGGCTGGCGATCCGCTACATGGGGCTGTCGCTGGGATTCGCGCTGCCCATGGGCGTGTGTGCCGCGGCGGGGACGCTCCTGCCGCCGCTGGTCAAGGGGGAACTGGCGCCGATGCTGGGCCGGACATCGGGGGTGGTGGCGCTCGTGAGCGTGGTGGTGGGGCTCGTGGGCATCGCGATCTGCGGTCGCGCGGGCGTGATGAAGGACCGAGAGCTGTCGGCGGAGCGCAAGGCGGCGGCCGTGAGCGAATTCAATCTAACGCGCGGGGTCTGGCTTTCGGTGCTGTCTGGCATCATGAGCGCGTGCATGGCGTTTGCGATAGAGTATGGTGGTCCAATCTCGAAAGCAGCGCTTGGGGCGGGGACGCCGGCGCTATACCAGAACGCGCCGATGTTCGTGGTGATCCTGCTCGGCGGATTCACGTCGAACTGCGCGTGGTGCCTGTCGCTCGGGGTGAGAAACCGCACGGTGGGACAATTCGGCGGGGGCGCGGGCGCGCCGGCCGCGGCCAACTATCTCCTCTGTTTTTTGGCGGGGGCGATCTGGTATCTGCAATTCCTGTTTTACGGCATGGGCCGGACGACGATGGGCCGATACGATTTCACGAGCTGGTCGATCTTCATGGCCTGCATCATCATTTTCAGCAATCTGTGGGGCGTCCTATTCGGCGAGTGGGCGGGCACGGGCCGCAGGACCAAGGTCTGGCTGGTCACGGGGCTCATCGTGCTGGCATTGTCGGCGGTGTTGACGAGCTACGGCGATTATCTTCAATCGCATGGGAGCTGAATTCTCCGGGAAAGTGAGGCACCGATTATGGATTCGATGAGATACATACGACCATCTCCGATGATTCCGCTGTCACATGCCGTGGTCCATGGGGGCATCGTCTACGTGTCAGGGCAGGTGGGGTTTCGACCGGGCTCGGCGGAACTCGTGTCGGCCGAGGTCACGGGACAAGCCAGGCAGGCGTTCGCGCACATCGACTCGATTCTCGGGGAGGCCGGGACATCCAGGGACCGCATCCTTAGATGTGGCATTTTCCTCAAGGACGTGGGGCGTGATTTTGCCGCGATGAACGGGTGCTACGCCGAGTGGCTCGGATCGCACCGGCCGGCGAGGACGACCGTTGGTGCGGATTTCGCGCTTCCGGGGATCTTGATCGAGGTCGATTGCATCGCGGCGCTTCCGTCTTCGGCAAGGTGAAGGGGATATGCGGGGGACGATTCCACCGTCGTGCGCCGATCTGCTCCGCGCGATGGTTGGCTTCGATACGGTCAACGGGCACATCTCGGGGCGCGCGGGCGCCGAGCGCGAGTTGTCCTGTTATCTGGAGGAACAGGCACGGGCCATGGGTTTTGAGACCGCCCGGTTGCCCGTCGATGACTCCGGGTTCAATCTGCTCGTGACATATGGCGGCGGCGCCGATCGGCCGTGGATTTTGTTCGAGAGTCACCTCGACACCGTCAGCGTGGCTGACATGACGGTAGAGCCGTTCGCCGGGGAGGTGCGCGACGGTCGCCTGTACGGTCGCGGGGCGTGCGATACGAAGGGGTCTGGGGCGGCGATGCTGTGGGCGCTCAGATGCTATGCCGAGTGTGACGAGCACCCGAACAACGTGGCCATCGTGTACACGCTGGATGAAGAGATTGGGAAATCGGGAATCCGGTCATTTGTCGCCGGGCTGGGGTCGGTGGGCTTCAGGCCACGAGGGGCGGTCGTCGGTGAACCGACGGAGTTGCGCCCGGTGGTCGCGCACAACGGTGTGGTGCGATGGGCGATCCGGACGAAGGGCGTGGCGGCGCACTCGGCGGATCCATCGAAGGGCCGCTCGGCGATCCGGATGATGTGCGGGGTCATGGGGGCGATCGAGTCGCGCTATATTCCCGCTCTGACGGCATCGCATCCGTTGACGGGCAAGGCGCAGTGCAGCATCAACGTGATCCGGGGCGGCACGCAGATCAACATCATCCCGGAATCGTGCGAGATCCGCGTGGACCGGCGCGTCGTGCCTGGGGAGGATGTGGCGGGAGTGACGCCGGCCCTCATGCGATTGCTGGGCGAGCTGCGCCGGGAGGATTCGGAACTGTTGGTCGATGTGGAGACGCTGATGGTCGACTGGCCTTTGGATCCTGCCGCGGGGCAGGATTTCATCCGACGGGTTAAAGGGGCCCTGGGCGAGCTGGGCCTCGCGCCGGAACCTTGTGGGGCAGGTTACGCGACGGACGCCAGCGACTTCGCGCGTGCGGGAATCCCCGCCGTGGTGTTGGGGCCCGGAAGCATCGGCCAGGCCCACACGCACGACGAATGGCTTGCGCTGGCGCAGCTCCAGCGTGCCGTGGACGTGTATCTGGGAGTGATGCGATCAGTATCGGAGGGATGAACATGAATGGGCGCATGCGAGAACCGGTCAGGCTTGGCATCGTTGGATTGGGCGGCTTTGGCCGACTGCACGCGATGACGGCCGCGGGAGTGGGGGAGGCGCAGGTCGTCGCGCTTGTCGATCGGCGCGAGGAATGCATCGCGGCCATTGGCAAGTCGCTGCCGGGCGTTCCGGTCTGGACGGATCTGCACGCGGCGCTGGCGAAATCTGATGCCGAGGCATGGGTCGTGGCGACGACCACCGCATCGCATGTGCTCGTGGCGCGCGCGATCTTGGAGCGTCGCCTGCCGGTGCTGATCGAGAAGCCCCTCTCGGAGGATTTGGCCGAGGCGGAAAGCCTAGGGCCCCTCGTGCGCGCGGATTCGTCAAACCTCATGATGGGGCACATCCTGCTTTTCAACAGCGAGTTTCGGCAGGTGCTGGAGGAGGCGCGCCGGCGCGGCCCGATCTCCTATCTGAATTGCGTGCGGCATCGGCCGACCGAGACGAAGGACATGTTTCCCGGCGAGAGCCCACTTCACCTCACGATGGTGCACGACCTTTATGCGACGCTGGCGCTGGTGGGGCGACGTGAACCGGAAAGCTTCCACGCCCGGCTGCGCGCGGCGGAGGGCGGCGGGCACGATGTGGCGACGGCGGAATTGGGATGGCCGGATGGCATGATTGCGACGTACACGGCGTCGTTCCTGACGCCGCCTGGGATGGCTGGCGATGGCTTTGATCGGCTGGAAGTTTTTGGGCGGGGCTGGGGGGCGCGGATCACGCCGAACCCGCGACCGATCGAGGTCTGGGACGAACGCGCCTGGTGGCCGATGGCCCTCGAGATACGCGCCGATCCGCTTGCGCCTTCGGGCATGTTGGCGGAAGAGCTGCGATGTTTCTGTCGCGTCGTGCGCGGGCTGGAGCCGGTGCCGGTGGGCGCGGCATATGGTGACGCGATGCAGGTGCAGCGGTGGCTGGACCGGCTTGGGCGCGCCGCCCGGGGCCAGGGGGGAGAACGCCATGCTCACTAAGGCATCCAGGCGCCGCGATTTCCCTTCGCTGGAGGGCATGGTGTATCTCAACACTGCGGCGGAAGGGATTCCACCGCGTGCGGTGTTGGACGCGCTGGGCCAATACGGTTGGGACAAACTGCTCGGCATGGATGGCAGGAAGCTGCACGAGGCGCAGTGGCAGGGGGTGCGCCGGGGCGCGGCCGATCTGTTCGGACTGACGTCCGAGGAGATTGGCATCTGCTCGTGCTCATCGGAAGCATTCAACCTTGTGGCGCTCGCCATGCGGCTGCGGCCGGGCGACGAGGTGATCATCAACGACCTCGATTTTCCGGCCGGGGCAACCCCGTGGCTCAAGGCGGACTGCCCCGCGAAGGTCCGGGTGTGGCGTTCCAGGGGCGGGGCCCTGCACATCGGGGATTTGGTGGGATTGTTGGGACCGCGGACCCGGCTGGTATCCGCCTCGATTGTCAGCTTCTACAACGGCTACACGCTTGTGCTGCCCGAGCTATCCGAGGCAGTGCGCGCGCATTCCGGTGCGATGGTGGCCGTCGATGTGACGCAGGCACTCGGGCGCATCCCCCTGGATCTGAAGGGGGCGGACGTAATCGTGAGTTCGACGCACAAATGGATATTGGGAACTCATGGCGGTGGGCTGGTTGGGGTGCCCGCCGCGCGCGCGGAGGAGTGGACAGTCCCGGCGGGGGGTTGGTTCAACCTCCAGAACGCATTCGATGCGGACCGGTTCGAGCGGGTCGTCACCAAACCTGGCGCGGCAAGTTTCTGCGTTGGGATGCCGAATTACCCGGCCGTTTATGCGGTCAACGCGGCGCTCGGTTACATCGGGGCGGTTGGCGTGCGGGCGATCGATGACTTCGCGCGACCGCTGGTGCGGGAATGTCTCGATGGCCTCAAACGCCTGCCGGTGGACTTGCTCACGCCGGACGAACCGGGACACGTGGCGGGCATTATCGCGTTCCGGCATGAGCGGGCGGATCGGATTCACCGGAAGCTACATGACGCCGGGGTGCACGTGATGTGCCACGCGGGTCGATTGCGGGTGGCGATACATGGCTACAATACTCCCGCGGACATCGAGCGATTTCTCAGGGAATTGCGGGAGGCCTTGGATCATGCCTGACAGGGCCGACGCGCACATCCACCTGTTTGATGGGGGATACCAGGGGGGATCCCTGGCCTCGCGCCCCGGCGTGATGATCGACGAGGTGGCCCTGTATGCCGCTCTTGCGATGGAGCATCGGGTCGCCAGGGCGCTCGTCGTGGGATACGAGGGCGAGGCGTGGGCCAGGGGGAACAATGCCCACTTGGCCAAGTTGGCCGCCAAACACGAGTGGGTGGCGCCCGTGGCATTTGTGGATCTCTTGAAAGCACCGGACCTGTCGGCGCTGGAGCGCTTGCGCGGGCAGGGCTTTGTCGGTTTGAGCCTCTACGTATTCGACGGGTCGCAAGAATCAGGATTGGGCGAGGCACCGGCCGCGATCTGGGAGTGGCTGGTTCGGAACAGGTGGTTGGTCAGCGTGAACTCGCGCGGGAAGCATTGGTCGGCATGGTTGCCCATCCTTGAAAAGCATCCGGATCTTCGGTTGATCGCCTCGCATCTGGGACTGCCCGGTCGTTTCGCGCAACCGCCCGCCAGGGACGTCGCACGCGAGGCGATGTCGGGCGTGCTGGCCCTGGCCACATTTCCGGGGACGCGCGTGAAACTCAGCGGCTTCTATGCCATCAGCGATCCTCCGCATGGTTATCCGCACCCTGCCGCATGGCCGTGCGTGGCGTTGCTGAAGGAGGCATTCGGGGCGAAGCGGCTGTTGTGGGGTTCGGATTTCTCGCCATGCCTCGGTCACGTCACATTTCCCCAGACGGTTGATGTGTTGGATCACGTCCCGTGCCTCAACGCCGATGATCGGGCGTGCATCCAGGGGGGCAATCTCCTGGGCTTGATCTCGGAGGCCGGCAGCTGATAAATCCGGGCCCCAGATGATCAAACGACGGGAATGCCTCATGGGGCCTTGGGCAATCGCCCTGGGCGCCTGGCTGGTTTTGGCGTACGCGGCACACGGCGAGGATTGGCAGCGCAAGGCGGTTGAGCTGTATCCACAACTTGGGGTGGCGGGTTCGGACTTCAGCAAGGAATTTGGGCGCATGCGCCTGCGGAAAAATTCCACGGATCCGGCGTTCTTCGCGAACCCGCAGTGGCCAGTTCTTTTGGCGAAGGAGTGCGGGAACAGACTCGGCGTCACGGCAAAGCCGCAGGCTCCGGCGGTGGCCCCCGCGAAAGAGTCGCCGGAGATGGAGGCTGGCAGGAAGCTGTATGAAAAGAAATGCGGGCGCTGCCACGATGCGTTTGGCCCCGGGGTTGAAGAAATGACCTGGAATCGATGGATCTGGAAATGGAAGGACAAGGCGCGGCTGACCGACGAAGAATATGACCAGCTGATGGACTACGCGAGGCGCTTCAGGGAGGCGCGCCAGGCGAAGATGGCGAAGTAGGCTGCCGCTTGGGTCCCCGGCGCACGGGGCACAAGGGGGAGAACAGATTGGGACGTGGCGGGCGCAAACCTGCCCGCGCCCGGCGGCCCCAAACGAGGAGTTGCGGATTGACTCGGTTCGGGTTCAAATTAGGGGTAGACCCGTGGCGGGGCCGAGGGGCGTGCGTCGGCGGGCGGAGCGATAATCAGGCAGGGTCACGTGATCGAGCAGAAACCAGATAGCCGCGGCGCCACGGTTGCCGTTGAGGGGGAAACTGACGTTCCCGCAGAATTGGAAATACTGCGGTGCGACATCGACGCGATCGATGAGCGGATCGTGGAATTGCTGGCGCAGAGACACAAGAAGGTGCAGGAGGTCGTGGCGCTCAAGAAGATCCAGCGGCTCCCGGTCTATCATCCCGCGCGCGAGGAAAACCTCATCTCCCAGCGGCGCGAGCAGGCGGCGAGCGTCGGCCTGGACCCGGATCACGTGGAGGATCTCTTCCGGTCAATTCTCCGTCAGTCGCGGGTGCGCCAGACGGCCCAGGTTGTGCGACCTGGCGTGAAGCCGGGGGCGCGGGTGCTGCTGGTGGGTGGGCGCGGGCAGATGGGCCAATATCTGGGGCGCTGGTTTACCGGGGCGGGATATGAGGTCCGCGTCCTTGATGTCGATGACTGGCAGCAGGTTGATGAGTTTTGTTCGGGTATCGATCTGGCGCTGGTGTGTGTGCCGATCGACCTCACGACGCAGGTCATCGGTGACCTCGGCCCCCATCTGCCTCCGGAATGCGTGCTTGCGGATATCACGAGCATCAAGAGGATCCCGCTCGAAAGCATGTTGGCGGCGCACGCGGGTCCCGTGATCGGGTTTCACCCTCTTTTTGGTCCGCTGACCTCCACGATGGAGCAACAGGTGGTGGCGGCGACCCATGGCCGGGGGGACGAGGCCTGCCAGTGGGTTGCGGATCAATGGGCCGAGTGGGGCTGTATCGTGTTGCCGGTGGAGGCGGAGGAGCACGACCAGCTCATGGCGATTGTCCAGTGCCTCCGGCATTTCGCGACGTTTGCGATGGGTGATTTCCTGTGCCGCCGCAACGTGGACATCACGCGGACCCTCGAGCTGTCCAGTCCGATCTACCGGCTTGAACTGGGCATGATAGGAAGGCTGTTTGCCCAGGATCCCGGGCTTTATGGGGAGATCATTTTCGGGTCGCCGGAGAGACGGACCCTGCTCCTGGAGTTCCTGGACGCGCTGAGCCGGCACCGCAAGATGCTCGCGAAGGGGGACAGGGCTGCATTCAGCACGGAGTTCAAGAGGATCGCGGAGTGGTTTGGGCCATTTTCCGAGCAGGCGATGCGGGAGAGCAACTTTCTCATCGACCAGCTCGTGGGGCGGTTCTGAGCCGCTCGCGGGGCGGGGGCTACGGCCGGGCGGCGCAGGCCTTGGCGGCTTCGGCGGCAAAGTAGGTGAGTATGATCGTGGCGCCGGCCCTGCGGATGGCGAGGAGTGACTCGTCGCGGGTGCGTTCGTAGTCGAGCCAGCCGAGTTTGGCGGCGGCGTGGATCTGGGCGAATTCGCCGGAGACTTGGTAGGCGGCGATGGGCAAGTCGGTGCGTTCGCGGAGGCGGGCGATGATGTCGAGGTAGGGACCGGCGGGTTTGACCATGAGGATATCGGCGCCCTGTTCCTCATCGAGGCGGGCCTCGATCATCGCTTCGCGGGGGTTGGCGGGATCCATCTGGTAGGTGCGTTTGTCGAGGTGGTGGGTGCCCGCGGCCGCCCTGCTGCCCACGGCGTCGCGGAACGGGCCGTAAAACGCCGAGGCGAATTTCACGGAGTAGGCGAGGATGCCGGTGCGCTGATGGCCAGCCGCATCGAGGGCCTCACGGATCGCGCCGACGCGGCCATCCATCATATCGGATGGGGCGACGAAGTCGACGCCGGCATTGGCCTGTGCGACGGCCATGCGCGCGAGGATGGCCACCGTGCGGTCGTTATCGACATCGCGGCCGGCGGGGTCGAGGACTCCGTCGTGGCCATGCGTGGTGTAGGGGTCGAGGGCGACGTCGGTGAAAACCAGGAAACCTGGGAGGGCTGCCTTGAGTTTAGCGACCGTGGCGTGGAGCAATCCCTTTGGGTTCAGGGCCTCGGAGCCTTCGGCGTCTTTCAGCGACGGGTCGATAGAGGGGAAGATAGCGGCGCCGGGGATGCCGAGGTCGGCGAGGTTGCGGCAATGGGAGAGGAGGTCATCCGGGTTGTGGCGGAGGACGCCGGGCATGGACGCCACTGGCTCCGGGGCGCCGGCGTTCTTGACGAAAAGGGGCGCGATCAGGTTCGAGGGGTGGAGTCGGGTTTCCCGCGTGAGATCGCGGATCGCGGGGGAGGCGCGGAGGCGGCGCGGGCGGCGGCGGAGCCAGTTGATGTCCATGGTATTTGGCACGCGGGAACCGTAGCAATTCTGGGGCGAGAACCAAGCCGGTAAACGGGGAGATTTGGCCGCTGCGGGGCCGGGGGGCTTTGGGGTTACGGTTGATCGGAGGGAAATGTGGGGGTACGGTCCTGCGCATGTCGGTACCGGTGCCAGAGAATATCGCGCTGATCGCGCGCGAGGTGGCCATCCGATGGTCGGATGGAACGGAGGATTATTACCCCATGGATTTCTTGAGGGCCGCGTCGCCCAGTGCCGAAAACAAGGGGGAACCGGACCTGCTGGGGCGGGTGCACGGAGGAACGCCGGGCAAGGACTTTTCGGGCGTTGGGGTGGTGGGGTGGCATGCGGTGGGGGGGTACGCGGTCCAGTTCAAGTTCAGCGATGGGCATTCGACGGGGATTTTCAGCTATGGGTATCTGAAGGAGTTGGCCGCGCGGCTGCGCGGGGGCGCGGCTGGGGGTTGAGGGGCCGGCAGCGATGGCGGGCCACGATTGTCCTTTCGAGAAGCGGTTCCCCTCGGAGCTGGAGCGGGACGACCCGTATTTCATGTGGCAGGCGTACAACCTTGCGATCGACGCGTGGCGGCGCGACGAGGTGCCGGTGGGCGCGGTGATCGCCAAAGATGGCACCGTGATCGCCGCGGCGCACAATCAGACGATCGCGCTGAAGGATCCCACGGCGCACGCTGAGCTTCTGGCAGTGACGCAGGCCGCCCAGGCGTTGGGCGACTGGCGACTGACGGGCGCGACACTCTACGTGACCAAGGAACCCTGCCCGATGTGCTCTGGCGCGGCGGTGATGGCGCGACTTTCCCGGGTGGTTTTTGCGATGGCGGACCCGAAGATGGGCTGTTGCGGGGGGGCGGTGGCGCTTCACACCGTGGACACATTCAATCACCACCCCGATGTGACCGGCGGCGTGCTGGAGGGCGAGTGCCGACAGCTGATGCAGGCGTTTTTCCAGCTGAAGCGCGGCGGCGAGGCCGGGGCGAGGGAGGCGGCTTGGAACTGATCTTTCTCGGGACCGGCACGTCACAGGGGGTTCCGGTGATCGCGTTCGACGCGCACGAGTGCGATCTGACCAATCCCAAGAATTGGAGGACGCGCACCAGCATCCACGTCATCATGGGCGAGACGCGCATCCAGGTTGATGCGGCACCCGAGTTTCGTCTCCAGTGCGTATGGAACCAGATCCCGTCGATCGACTATTTCATACTGACGCACGGGCATTCCGACCATATCGCCGGCATGGACGATCTGCGCCGGTTTTGCGACTTGCGGGACGGGCTGGCGCTGCCCGTGTATTCATCCGAGGAGGGGGTTGGGCGGGTGCGAGAGGTGTTTCCCTACGCGATAGGGGACAGGCCGAGATACAAGGGCTATCCGGCGTTCCGGCTGGAGCTGATGCCGCCGAGGCTGGAACTGCCATGCGGGAGGGTGGATAGCTTCCCGCTGCCGCACGGCGAGATCGACGTGCTGGGGCTGGTCTTTGAGGAGCGGCACAGCGGGAATCGCATCGCGTATTTCACCGATTGCCACGAGGTCAGCCCGGAGGCGCGCGCGCGTGCCAGGGGGGCCGACCTGCTGGTGATCGACGCGCTGCGGCCAGAGCCGCACCCGACCCACCTATCGATCCCCGAGGCGCTGGAGGTCGCGGCAGACGTTGGCGCGGCCCGGACGTTTTTCACGCACGTGACCCACAGGGTCGATGACGAGCGCATGGCGCGGGAATTGCCGCGGGGCATTGCCGTCGCCTGGGACGGCCTGCGCATTGAGTTGTGAGGCCAAGGGCCCACCACCCCGCCAGTGCCCTCCGCTCTTCTGGCAATATCCCAAGCCAGGGACCATCGATCCACGCGAATCACGTCCACGGTCATTTGGGGGTGGACCGCGCCCCAGCCAGCGTTGAATTTGAGCCAGTCAGCGCTCCTCTCCGGTCCGCCGGTCCTTTCTTCTGTTTCGCTTGTCAGGCGAGGTCGTTTCGCTGCGCGTGGCCATGGGCCTGGGGTTGTCGATGAAGTCAAAGAAAGCGCCGGTGTTCGAGAGGTTGGGGAAGACCGCGTCGGCGCCGGTGCGGACGAGGTCCTGGTCGGAAAAGCGGCCGGTGGCGACGCCGACCGTGCGGGCGCCGATGGCCTTGCCGCAGGCGATGTCGTGGGGGGTATCACCGATGACGAAGATGGAGGAGGGCTGAAAGCGGACATCGTATCGGGCTTCGGCGCGGGCCTTGGCGAATGGGGGGAGGCGGTTGCGGTCGTAATCGTCGTCGGCGAACGCCCCGAATTCGAAATAGTGGAATACGGCATAGTGCTCGAGTTTGAGTTTCGCGCCTCTGCGGATGTTCCCGGTGAGGAGCCCTTGGGCGAGGTCGGGGCGGCGGTGGACTTTTTCGAGGATGTCGATGATGCCGGCATAGATGGAGCCGAAGGGGCGTCTTTCGGGGAGGCGGCGGGCGAGGGCTTCGACATAGCCATCGAGGAATTGGGCGACGCGTGCGATGGTGGGTTCCTGGCCGTACTTCAGGAGGATCTGCTGGGCAATGGCGCGGTCGGTGCGGCCTGCGATCTCGATGCCGGAGAGGTCCGGGTGCGCGCCCAGCGTGGCGCGAATGGAATCCTGGAGGGCAAATTCGCCCGCCTGGCCGGTGCTGATCAGGGTGCCGTCGATGTCCCAGAGGAGCAGCTTTTCTGGTTTTGAATCATTCATGGTTTTTGAGGTGCCTGGCGACATTTCAGGCGATCGGGGTGAAAACGTCTGCTGGCATGTTGTGTGGGAGCTTTATACCATGCCGGAGGCGATGCTCCAGTCTCCACGCGATTCCGGGCTGTGGATAGGGCCGCTTTCCGCGGCGGGCGGGGGACGGATCGGGCCCCGGGATCTGATAGCGCACGCTGGGCGCGTGGAGGCCGACGCGGAAGTGCGGGTGGCGCGCGCCACTTTCGACCGCATGAACGTGCCCTTCCTCGCAGCTGTATGTGAGGGACAGGTGGTGGGGCTGTGCTCGCGGACGCAATTCGCGAGGTTGCTGGGCTCCGAGTTTGGGTACTCGGTATTCGGCAAGCAGCGCATCCGGGATCACATGATCAAGGAATTCCTGTGGGCCGGGGTGGACGCGCCGTTGCGCGAGTTGCTGGACAAGGCCGTCGCGCGGCAGGGGGAGGCTTTCTATCGCGATGTGATCCTGGTCGAGGCGGACGGGTCGCTGGCAGGACTCGTTCCGATGGAGGCCCTGATTCGGGCGCAGGGGCAATTGGTGGCGCAGCAATTCGAGGCGCTGGGGCGGCACAGGATGGAGTTGGCGCGGATCAACGCGGATCTCAGCACGACGGTCGAGCAACTCAATCTGGCGAGGAGCCGCTACGCGGCACTGTTCGAGAGCGCGGCGCTCGCGGTTGGGGTCCTGACATCGGATGGGGCCCTGGAGGAGGGCAACACGCTCTTGTGCGCACTGCTGGGGATGGATGTCTCCGGAGGAGGGCGCGGGGGGCGGGTGGCAGAACTGATGCCGGAGCCGGACAGGACCGAGTTCTTGAGGTTGCTCCGGGCCCTGCTTGACCAGGGTGGGGGCCACGAGCCGATCAAGGGGGATTTCCGGCTAGAGGTCCCGGACCGGGGCGATCGGATCATGGAGGTTCACATGCGCGCGATACCGGGTGCCGGCAGGGTGTGCGCATCGCTGGAAGACATGACCGAGCGGCGCGGCATGGAGCGACTGCTGGCGCAGCGGGAAAAACACGCGCTGATGGAGACCCTCGTCGGCGGCATCGCGCATGAGCTGAACAACAAGCTGCTGCCGATCATGGGCTTTGCCGATCTGTTGAAGGTCCGCGCCGCTTCCGGGGGGTCGGCCGAGCTGATCGAATCGTATTGCGAGAGGATAGGGGCGAGCGCGCAGGCGGCCGCCAAGATCGTGCGGGCCTTGCTGCAGATGTCGAAACCGGGCTTTGATGAGCTGAGCGTCTTTGACCTGCGGGCCGTCGTCAAGGATGCGCTGGCGATGGTGAATTACCGTCTGGAGAAGGCGGGGGTGATCACCACGCTTTCTCTGTCGGACCGCGGGGTGCCGGTGTTGGGTGATGCGGCGCAAATCCATCAGCTGCTCGTGAATCTGGTGCTCAACTCATGCGATGCGATGGAGGCGTCGGCCGCGCACCAGCTCGGGATTTCGGTGGGCCTTGAGGGAGGGCACGCGATGGTGAGGGTCGAGGACACGGGGTGCGGGATTTCGGACGATGTGCTGGGGAGGGTGTTCGATCCATTTTTCACAACGAAGGGGCCGCAGAAGGGAACGGGCCTGGGTTTGACGGTGTGCTTTGGGATCGTGCGGCGCCATCACGGGGTAATTTCGGTCGAACGGACGGGGCCGGGTGGCACCGTGTTTCTGATCGAGCTGCCGCTCGCGAAGGAACCGGTGGGGACCACGCGGATAGAGGGCGAGGGGAATGGCGGGGGCGGGGAACTCGGACTGTTGAAGGTGCTGGTGGTCGAGGACGATCAAGAGGGGGCGGCGTTCTTTGGCGATGCCCTCAGGAGCCATCTCGCATGCGAGGTGGACATGGCCACGTCGGGGGAAGAGGGGCGGGCGAGGATGGAGGCGACCGACTTCGATCTGGTGATTTGCGACGTCCGGATGCCGGGCATGAGCGGCGTCGAGTTGCTGGAGTGGGCGAGGGCCAGCCGGCGGCCGGAGGCGGATCGAATCCTATTGGTCACGGGGAACGCGGGGGACGTGGAGGTTCCCGAGGGTGTCGGGGGACAGCGGCCAGCGGTGCTGAGCAAGCCGTTCACGGTCCAGGAGTTTCTGGAGGCGTGCGTGGGAGTGATGCGCCGCGGTGCCCGGGGATCGGTGAAAATGGCGTGAGCCGATGCGGCGTTTCGCTCTGGCATTCGGGCGAGTGGGGGAGTAAGTTGCCTTGGCGATGACTGCGGCGGTGGTGCCACTGGAAAAGTATCATGCCTATCTGAACAGCCAGTTTGGCATGAGCGCCGCCGAGCGCGCGGCACAGAATCGCCGATTTCGGCGAACGGCCGTCACCCTGTCGCGCCTCTGCGGTGCGCGCGCGATTCCGATCGGGCACTGTCTGGCAGACAGGCTTTCGGCGGTGGGCGGCGGCGGGCCTTGGGCGGTTTTTGATGACAATCTGGTGAAGCAGATTCTGGCCGATCACGATCTGCCGCAGCGGCTCGCGCGATTCATGCCGGAGGATGTGCCGAGTCTGGTGGACGACGCGCTCTGCGAGTTGCTCGGCGTTCACCCGAGCGACTGGACGATGTTCCAGCACACGGCCGACACGATATATCGGCTCGCGGCGTTGGGGAGGGTTGTGATCGTGGGACGGGGTGGCCACAGGATAACGTGTGGCATGCCCTCGGTGCTTCATGTGCGCCTTGTCGGCGGGTTGGATCGGCGGGTGGTGTACATGAGGCGGGCCCTTGGCTTCGGGGAGGCGGAGGCGCGGAACCACGTCCAGAAAACGGACCGGGCGCGCCGGCGGTACGTGATGGCCCACTTTGATCGGGACATCGAGAACCCGCTCGATTACGATCTGGTGCTGAACACGGACAGTCTTTCCGACGAGGAGGCGGCCCGCGCGATCGCGGGCCTGGTTCTGAGGGAGTGAGCGATCGATGGCCCGCCGGGCGGGTTTGATACACGGAGCGCATGGGCGTGCAACGCAGTCTTATGTTGGGGAGGAACCCGGCGAGGGGCGCTTTCGGGATCAAGCTGGCGTGCCGCGAAGAGTTCATCGCGCCGGTGGCGCGGCTCCTCTTGAAGATGGACGATCGTTTTGCAGGTTTGGCGATCATGCCAGAAAAGGAGGAGGGACGCATGCCGTGGTCGGCGCGGCAGATCGCGGCGATCCAGGCGGCACTGTTGCAGTGGTTTCGGTCGCACGCGCGGGATCTTCCGTGGCGCCGGACGCGTGATCCGTATGCGGTGTTCGTGTCGGAGGTGATGCTGCAACAGACGCAGGCGGCGACGGTGGTGCCGTACTTTGGGCGTTGGATGAAGCGATTCCCGACGTGGCAGGCATTGGCGGAGGCGCCGCTGGAGGGGGTGCTGAAGGCGTGGGAGGGCTTGGGCTATTACCATCGGGCGCGGAATCTGCATCGTGCGGCCAAGGAGGTCTGCGGCAAGCACGGCGGCAAGTTGCCGGCGGACTACTACAAGGTGCTGTCGCTTCCCGGGGTGGGCCGATACACGGTCGGGGCGATATGCAGCATCGCGTTTGGGATGAGGCTCCCCGTGCTGGATGGCAACGTGGTGCGGGTGCTGGCGCGCCTGGCGAACTTCCGTGCGCCGGTGGACACCTCCGCGGCACAGAAGAGGCTTTGGGCTTGGGCGGAAGCGTTGACTCCAGAGAGGCATCCCGGGGATTTCAACCAGTCGCTGATGGAGCTTGGAGCGCTGGTGTGCGCGAGGTCGAAGCCCGCCTGCCTGCTGTGCCCGGTGCGAACTTTTTGCAGGGCAGAAGACCCCGGCTCGCTGCCGGCGAAGGTACGCCGAGTGGCGCTTGCGCCTCTGATCGAGGACGTTGAGATCGTGATACGCCGGGGCCGGGTGCTGGTGTGCTGTGATCCGGCGGCGCCTCGCTGGCCGGGGCTGTGGCAGTTCCCGCGAACCCGCGCAACTGGCCCGGGCGAGCCTTGGCATTCGCTGGCATTCGCCTTCACGCGGTTTCGCGGGCAGATGCGGGCGTGGCTGCGGCCCGTCCGCCGGGCGGGGGCGCATGAGCGCTGGGTTTCGGCGCGGGAACTGGCGACGGCACCGATGCCCGCCCCTCACCGCAAGCTGGCTTCCCGCGTGGAGGGGTTGCTTGTGGGACGCGGGCCAGACCTTGCGCGCCCGTTCGCATAGCGAGCGATCCGAATCACCTTCAACCAGGCCGCAGCCGACCTGGCCAAGACCCACGCATGGGGTGGAGGGGAGTTGGAATTGGGCAGCCGGGACGAATTCCATTGTGCGCTGGCAACGGATGCCTAAAATAAAGTGCTCATGACTGGCAAGAAGAGGCAACGGCACAGGGACCGGATACTCAGGGCGATCATCCTGTGGGTGACGCGCGTGCCGTGGCTCGTGATCGGGGTGAGCGCTGTGGCGGCGGGCGTGGGTCTATACCTGACCGCGACGCGGCTGGGCTACATTTCTGACACCAACGCGCTGATCCGCCCGGACGCGAAATTCCACCAGTACTACCTGGGCTATCGGCGAGAGTTCCAAGTGCAGGATCCCTACGTCGTGCTCGTTCAAGGGCCGGCGGAGCGCAACCGGAAATGCCTTCAGGATCTGGCGGGCAGGTGCGAGGCGAGCGGGAAGTTCGCCACGGTGTTCTGGAAAATCGATTTTTCGAAACTGGAGAAGCGCTTCCTTCTTTATCTTCCGGTGGAGGACCTGCTGGAGATCGAATCTGGAATAGGGCGATTTCTGTCGCTGTTTGGCGGCTCGGGTGGGCCGCAGTTCAACCTCAACGCGATGCTCGCCAAGGCGAACTCCATGTTCGATGAGGAGTACCTGCGCAAGGAAGAGAGCTGGGACGAGTTCAAGCCGTTCGTGCAGCAGTTTGCGGCGAGCCTGGACAATCTCGCCGCGCAGCTTGAGTCGGGCGGGCAGGCGAAGGGCCCAGCGCCGTCGCTGGAGGGGCTCTTTGGCGGAAAGGGGTCGATCGGCGACCTGGAACGGGTCAAGACGGAGAACGAGTACCTTGGCTTCGATGGCGGGCGGACGATGATGATGCTCCTGACGCCCAAGGACCTGGACGCGGAGGCGCTTTCCCCGCACGCGACGAACATCCGTTTCTTACGGCAACAGATCGACGAACTGCGGGTGGCGTATCCGGACCTGTTCTTGGGGTTGACCGGCGAGCCGGTGCTCGAGGCCGATCAGGTGGAGAGCAGCATGTCGAGCGTCAGCCGGGCGACATTCATCGTCCTGGGGTTGATCACCGCGCTGTTCCTGATGTCGTACAAGGAATTCAGCCGGCCGATGCTGGCCATTGTGACGCTGCTGATGGCGACGATGTGGACCTTCGGGGTTGGAACCCTGGTGGTGGGGCACCTGAACATCATATCCAATGCGTTCGTGGCGATGATCCTGGGGCTGGGGATCGATTTTGGGATTCAGGTCTTGGGGCGCTACGAGGAGGAGATAGCGACGGGACGCAACGTGCTGGAGGCACTCCAGGAGGCGGTCGCGCACACGGGCAACGCCGTCTTCACCGGGGCGGTGACGACGGCGGCGGCATTCTACACGATGTGCTTCAACGATTTCGTCGGCCTGTCGGAACTCGGCGTGATGGCGGGAACCGGCGTGCTCCTGTGCATGGCGGCGAATCTGGTGGTGCTGCCCGCGTTTATCTGGTTGCGCGACAGGAATCGGCCGAATGTCGCCGCGACGGCTGCGCCGACACATTGGCGGACGGGTTTCCTGCTCCGGGAGCCGATGAAGGATCGTCCTTGGGCGGTCATCGCGGTGGGCGCGGCACTTTCGGTCTTCGCCGTCTTCGGCGTGCTTAGGCTGAAGGAGAGTCCTTTCGACCATAATCTGATGCACCTCCAGAACCCGCGGCTGGAATCGGTGCAGGTGGAGCATCGGCTGTTGGCCAGCAAGGATGCGTATTCGGTGATTTTTGGTGCGGTGGTGGCCCCGGATATCGATTCTGCGAGGGTGCTTGCCGAGAAACTCAAGGCGATGCCGTCCGTGCGGGGCATCGCGAGCCTGACGGACCTGATACCGCAAGATCAGGAGAAAAAGCTGCCGATCATTGGGCGCATCACCGCAAAGCTTAAGTCGGTGGATTTTGGCGGAGACGTGTCGGGTCAAGTGGACGTGGGGCGATCGAGGGAAGAACTGAGGAAGTTTCTCGAGCAATCCCGCGAGGGTGCCGAGCAGGCGAAGAAGTTCCGTTCGCTATCGAAGCGGGCGCTGGAGGCGGAGGAGACCTTCAAGTCGCTGATACCTTCGCTGGAGCGGGCGCTCAAAGGCCTCGAGGGCGTCTCGCAGGAGGAGGCGGGGCGCAGGCTGAATTCGTTCCAGGTGGCGATTTTTGGGCCGTTGCAGAAGGTGCTCCGGTGGCTGGCGGCGCAGGAGTCGGATAGGCCAATCGGCATCGATGACATCCCGGCGCAGCTGAAAGGGCGCTATCTGGGCAAGACCGGGAAGGTGCTGATCGAGGTCTACCCGAAAGAGGATGCGTGGGAGCGCGCGGCCAACGTGCGGTTTGTTCGGGATCTCCGGTCGGTGGATCCGAGCGTGACGGGCACTCCGGTGCAGAACTTCGAGTATATCGAGGTGCTCAAGGGTTCCTTCGAGCGTGCGGCGGTGTACGCGATCATCGTGATCTGCGTGGCGGTCCTCCTGCACTTCCGAAACCTCCGGCTGGCGGCCTTGACGCTGTTGCCCCTCGGGCTTGGGGTTCTGTGGACTCTGGGGTTGATGCCCGTGCTCGGGCTGCGCTTCAGCCCGGCGAACATCATCACGCTGCCACTGGTGATCGGGATTGGCGTTGCGTACGGGATTTACGCGGTGGACCGCTTCCGCGAGGACTCGTCGCGGGCCCTGTTCGAGACGAGCACGGGGAAGTCGGTGTGGCTGTCGGCGCTGACAACGATGTTCGGGTTCGGTGCGCTAATCCAGGCATCCTACCGGGGCATCTCGAGCCTCGGGCTGCTGATGACCATCGGTGTCGGGATGTGCCTGGTGGCCGGTCTGTATTTCCTGCCTGCGTGCCTGAGGCTGTTTGGAAAGAAGGCCGATAACGGGCGGTCAGGTGGGGCGTGAGGTCGGGGGGGCGGAGGTGCGGTGGAGGCTGCGCCAGACGCGCCACGTGTCGCGGGCGATTCTGACGACGTCGGCGGACGTGACCGAACTGAAATTCATCCTGTGACGGACGACGACGGGGGCCTCGGCCATTTTGGCCCCCAGGCTGACGAGGCGGACGAGCAGCTCCAGGTCGAAGGCGAAACCCTTGAGTTCGGTGAGATCGAGGGCGCGAAGCAAGAGATCTCGGCGAACCAGCTTGAGGCCGGTCTGGGTATCGCGGATGGGGAGTCCAAAGAGCGACTTTATCAGTACGAAGTAGCCGAGGCTGTAGATCCTGCGGATGAGTGGGTAGCTGACGGTGCTGTCGGGGTGCAGCTTGCTGCCGATGACGGCATCCGCGTCATGGGCGCGCTGCAGGGCAAGAAAGAGAGTGATCTGCTCGGGTGGGAGTTCGAGGTCGGCATCCAGGAAGATGACCCAGTCGCCGCGCGCGGCCCGGGTGCCTTGGCGCAGGGCCTCGCCTTTGCCCGCGTGGTCGAGCTTGACGGGGCGGACATCCGGCCATTCGGCCGCGGCGCGTTCGAGCTGGGCGCGGGAGTCATCGGAACTGCCATCGTCTACGGGAATCAGCTCAAAGGGGCCGATGCCCCGCAGCACGTCGAGGGTGCGCGCGATATTCTCGCGGATATGGTGTCCCTCGTTGTAGATGGGCATGACGACCGAGAGCATAACCCCGCATGATGGAAGCGTGGAGGGCCCTTGGGGTGGAGGAAAAAATTCAGTGGGTCTCTGGGGCCTGGGTCGCGAGACCCGGTTTGCGGCTGGACCAGAGCCATGCGGCCGAGAGGAGGACCGCCGAGGCGCCAGACAGCCAGAGCATTGTGCGGAGCAGGCTGGCGGTGTCGTGGCCCGCGAAGAGCAGCGTCAGCCAATAGATGGCACCGAGGGTGCCGAAAAGGAAGGTGAGCTTGAACCAGCGGCTTGCCAGCGCCCAAGTCCCAATGGCCTGAAGCAGACCAACGGCGACCATCGTGGCGGTGAAGCGACCGACGAGCTGCTCGGCGCCGGTGTCGGCACGGCCGAAGATGAGGCCGGCCAGTGGGCCACGGAGGCATGTGATGCCGAGTGCGCCGACGGCCAGGGCCGCGGCATACAGGAGCAAGAGACCGACCTGATCGCGCAGTGCGCCACGGTGCCGGTGGGCGGATCGGGACTGGAAAAGGACCATCAGGAGGGGGCTGGCGAGGTAGACGAGCGCGCGGCCGAGTTGGCCGGCGCCGGTGTAGCGGCCGAGATCATCCCCGGCGATATGCCGCTGGGCGACGAGCAGGTCGCCTTGCAGGAAGGCGTATTGGCCCAGGACGAAAGCGGCGCAGGCAAGGGTGTAGGCAGCCAACTCCCTGCCGCTTGGGCGGATTGGCTGACAGTCGGGTGGTGCGATCTGTCGGCGCCAGATCAGGAGGGGCGCGAATGCCAGGAGCGAGAGGGCGCCCGCGAAGACGGCCGGCTCGGCGGCGATCCAGATGCGCGTGCCGGCAAAGCCCGTCGCCAGGCGAATCAGCGCGCCGCCGAGGCCGATGACGGCGAGGCTCCGGAACCACGCCATTCCGGTGCAGACGGCATTGCCGAACTCGGCCCAGAGATTGGCGAAGACAACCGCAAGGGCGACGGTCACCAGCGAATTCCGCGGAAGATGAAAGAATGATCCCAGGGGTTGGATGAGGAGCAGCGCGAGGGCGCATCCGAGCAGCGTGAGCCTGAGCAGGAGGCGTTGGCTGCCAAGCAAGAGACCGCGCAGGCGGGCGTCATCGCCAGAGGCCCTGAAGTGCGCGATGTGGTGTATGAGCGCCTGCCGGATGGCCGCCAGGGGCAGGCCAAACATTCCCACGAATCCCAGAGTGCCATTGACGAGCCCATACTCGTCGAGCGGCAACTGGCGGCCGATGACCCCCTGGAATGCGTAGTTGACGAGCCCCGCGAGAAAACTCGCCGCCGCCAGGATCACTCCGCTTTGCCAAAGCTTCGGCATCGCGGGAGTGTCGGGGTGCGGGGGACAAGTTGCAAGCCGCGCGGCGGGGTGATTGCCTGGGGCGGGGGTGCCGATTAGATTGGGTTGATGGAAAAGGTCACTGGAGATATCCGCGTCGTTTTGATCAGCGTGCCGGACATCGGATCGGGCGTCGGGCTGGCCCGGGCGCTTTTGGAGGAGAGGGCGGTCGCCTGCGTCAATCTCATGCAAGGCGTGGAGAGCCTCTACTGGTGGGAGGGGCGCATCGAGCAATCGGCAGAGATTCTGCTGGTGGCAAAGACCGTCGCTGGTGCGCTGGAATCGGTGGAACGCGTGGTGAGGGAGAATCACCCGTACGAATGTCCTGAAATCCTGGCCCTGCCGGTGGCCGAAGGCGCCGGGCGTTACCTGTCTTGGCTGAGGGAATCGGTGAGGGCTCGAGAGTGAGATGCCCGATGCCGTCGCGCGGTTGAGGGAGCGTGGGGCGCGCGTCCGTTGTGCTGGGTTTAGCCTGCATATTTCACGCTTCCGCGTGAGATATGCAGGCTCAGAGGAAAACCGCGCTCCGAAAAACGCGATTTTGAAGGGTCCTGGGCCACCGGTCCGCGATACACACTCTGCAACCGCGAAAGAACCCAGTCTTTGCCTGACCTTTCCCAATAAATGGCTTTCATGGCGCGGTTTTCCCAGAGCCCGGAATTTCACAGCTGGAAGGCTGCGAAATATCCGGGTTAGGCGGTTCGACTCTTCAGCGGGCTGTGGCATTCCCGGGGCCACCACGGTCGCGGATCTGTGTCATTTTGCGTCTGGCGATTTGCGTCAAGTTGACCCTTGGCTCTGTTCAGTTCGCCACTGGCGGAGCGCATTGGGGAAGCGATCCTATCGGTGGATTATCCTACCGGCGCACAGAAGGGTGACACAGGCGAGGTGTTTCGACCGTCAGAGACCGACGGAAGACCGTAATATGCTTATAATGCGACGGTTGTGGATTACGACAGACCGATGATATGCACATGGCGGACGACTGGTGGGAAGGGATTGCGGGATCTGGAAGTCTGTGGGGGGAGGCACATGGCGTGTTCGGTGCTATGCTTGTCACGGCTGGAATTGGCATGTTTCTAGCGCGAATAGAGATGCGTAGGGAGGCAGGTTGCCATGGACGCGGACGAGGCAGATCGGTCGGGGTTCCGGCGGCATGTTCTTGCTGCGGAGGGATATTTGGCTCTTGGCATGCCGAGGGATGCGCTGGATGAGTTGGATGAGATCGGGGCGGAGAGGAAACTGGACGTGCATGCGCTGCGGCTGCGGTTGAGGGCTTTGAACGGACTTCGTGATTGGTTGCCGTGCGTGAATCTGGCGTCTGTTGCGGCAAGACGGTATCCGGAGGAGGGCGAGTTCTTTCTGCACTGGGCCTATGCCTTGCGCAAAGCGCGTCCGGGCGATGGGGCACGTGAGGTTTTCGAGGCGGCCCCGGAGCCGCTTCGGCGTTCCGGTTTCCTGCAGTACAATCTGGCGCGGTTTGAGGCGCAGGATGGGAATGTCGAGGTTGCGCGGGGATACCTGCGGGAGGCATTCCGGCTGAATCCGGTGATGGCGCTCAGCGCGCGCCATGATCCCGCGCTGAAGACGATCTGGAATTGATGGCACAGGTTTGAGGGGGCGGCAGGAGGGAGAATATTCTGACTGGGCAGTTGGGCCGTTCTCACCCAATGTCTGCCGGCGATGCCGAAACGAAGCGACATCCAATCAGTACTGGTCATCGGGTCTGGGCCGATCGTGATCGGCCAGGGCTGCGAGTTCGACTACTCCGGGGTGCAGGCATGCAAGGCACTGCGCGAGGAGGGCTATCGGGTCATTCTGGTGAACAGCAATCCGGCCACGATCATGACGGACCCCGAGTTCGCGCACGCGACCTACGTGGAGCCGATCACGCCAGACGCGATAACGAAAATCATCGAGCGCGAAAAGCCCGACGCGCTGCTTCCGACGCTCGGGGGGCAGACGGCGCTCAACGCGGCGATGCGGCTGGGGTCGACGGACATTCTGGCGAGACACGGCGTCCAGTTCATAGGCGCGAACCTGGAGGCCATCCGAAAGGGCGAGGACCGCGAGGTGTTCAAGCAGTGCATGCTGCGGATCGGGCTGGATGTGCCGCGCTCGGGCACGGCCCACTCGCTGGCGGAGGCACAGGCGGTAGCCCGGTCGATCGGGCAGTACCCGTTGATCATCCGGCCGGCATTCACGCTGGGGGGCTCCGGCGGCGGAATCGCGTACAACCGCGAGGAATTCGACTCGATCGCGGTCTCGGGGCTGTCTGCCTCGCCGATCAGCGAGGTGCTGATCGAGGAGTGCCTCGTGGGCTGGAAAGAGTTCGAGATGGAGGTCATGCGCGACCGCCGCGACAACTGCGTGGTCGTCTGCTCGATTGAAAACCTCGACCCGATGGGGGTCCACACGGGCGATTCGATCACCGTGGCGCCGATCCAGACCCTGACCGACAAGGAGTATCAGGTCATGCGGGATGCGTCCTTCGCCGTCATCCGCGAGATCGGCGTAGAGACGGGCGGGTCGAATATACAGTTCGCCGTGGATCCGGTCACGGGCCGCATGGTGGTCATCGAGATGAATCCGCGGGTCTCGCGCTCCTCGGCGCTGGCATCGAAGGCCACGGGTTTCCCGATCGCGAAAATCGCCGCCAAGCTCGCGGTGGGTTACACCCTCGACGAGATCCGCAATGACATCACGCGGGAGACCCCCGCCTGCTTCGAGCCGACCATCGATTACGTCGTGACCAAGGTGCCGCGGTTCACCTTCGAGAAATTTCCTGGCGCCGACCCGACGCTGACGAGCTCGATGAAGAGCGTGGGGGAGGCGATGGCGATCGGGCGCACCTTCAAGGAGTCGTTGCAGAAAGCGCTGCGATCGCTGGAGATCGGCGCATGGGGTTTGTCTGGCGGGAAGG
The DNA here is from genome assembly GCA_029560585.1 of Verrucomicrobiota bacterium. Taxonomy (GTDB): domain Bacteria; phylum Verrucomicrobiota; class Verrucomicrobiia; order JADLBR01; family JADLBR01; genus JADLBR01. Next base: position 122,790 of record JAKQKQ010000234.1, read on the forward strand.
CGGGTGGCGACGAGATTCCCCCGGAGGCGGAGATCCAGAAGCGGCTGGCGATGCCCTGCGCCGAGCGGATTTTCTACATCCGGCACGCCTATCGCTCCGGCCTCACCACTGGCGAGATTCAGAAGACGACCGGCATCGACCCGTGGTTTTTGGAGAACATTCGCGAGATCGTGGAAGAGGAGGGCGCGCTGCGAGGGATGGGGCGTTCCGCACTGGAGCCGGTGCCGCTGGGGCGGGCCAAGGGCATGGGTTTCTCGGACCGCCAGTTGGCCAGGTTTTCGGGCGTGACCGAGGGCGACGTGCGGGCGCGGCGGAAGGAACTGGGGATCGTGCCCTCGTTTCGGCTGGTGGACACGTGCGCCGCCGAATTCGAGGCGTACACGCCATATTATTATTCGACCTACGATCGAGGGGACGATGAGATTCGCCGTGGGGATAGGCGCAAGGTGATGATCCTCGGCGGCGGGCCGAACCGGATTGGCCAGGGCATCGAGTTCGACTACTGCTGCGTGCACGCGGCCTTCGCGCTCAAGGAGATCGGGTTCGAGACGATCATGGTGAATTCGAACCCGGAGACGGTCTCGACTGACTATGACACCAGCGACAAGCTGTTTTTTGAACCGCTGACGCTGGAGGATGTGCTGCACATCTACGAGCGCGAGGCGTGCTGGGGGGCCATCGTGCAATTTGGCGGCCAGACGCCACTCAACCTCGCGGCCGATCTCGAGCGCAACGGGGTGAGCATCATCGGGACGTCGGTGGAGAGCATCGCGATCGCCGAGGACCGGAAACTGTTTCAGCAGATGCTCAAGAGGCTCGGCCTGCGTCAACCGCCCAACGACACTGCGACCAACGAGGACGAAGCCGTGGCCGTCGCCGCCAAGATCGGCTACCCCGTCCTGGTGCGGCCGTCGTTTGTGCTCGGGGGCCGCGCGATGCAGATCGTCTTTAACGATGCCGATTTGCGGCACTACATGCGCTACGCGGTGGAGGCGTCGCCGGAGCGCCCCGTGCTGATCGATAGGTTTTTGGATGACGCGATCGAGGTCGATGTGGACTGCATCGCCGACGGCGAGGTGTCTGTCATCGGCGCGATCATGCAGCACATCGAGCAGGCCGGCGTGCACTCCGGGGATAGCGCGTGTGTCATACCCAGCTTCTCGCTGAAGCCGGCCGTCCTGGCCGAGATCCGCACCGCGACGCATGCCATGGCAAAGGCGCTCGCGGTGCGAGGTCTCATGAACGTGCAGTTCGCCGTGAAGGGGGACGCGGTCTACGTGCTGGAGGTCAATCCCCGGGCCTCGCGGACCGTGCCGTTCGTGAGCAAGGCGATCGGCGTTCCACTGGCGAAGCTGGCGGCGAAGGTCATGGCGGGCGAAAACCTCCGGCATCTGGGTTTCACGGAGGAGGTGATCCCGTCGCACTACTCGGTCAAAGAGGCGGTGTTCCCGTTCGCGCGGTTCCGTGGCGTGGACATCCTTTTGGGGCCCGAGATGAAATCGACTGGTGAGGTGATGGGCATCGACGGGAACCTGGGCATCGCCTACGCGAAGTCACAGATGGCGTCCCAGCCGCCGCTCCCGCTCTCGGGCAACGTGTTCATCAGCGTCCGGGATGAGGACAAAGTGGGCGGGGCGGAGGTGGCTCGCGAGTTTGTCCGGCTGGGATTTCAATTGTATGCGACGGCGGGAACGGGGACGGCCCTGGAGGAAGCGGGGGTTGCGGTGAACAGGCTGTTCAAGGTGCAGGAGGGGCGCCCGAACGTCTTGGACATGCTCATCAACAACCAGATCGCTTTGGTTATCAACACCCCTTCGGGCAAGATGGCGCGCTCGGACGAGGTGCGCATCCGGACCACGGCGCTATACCGCAACGTTCCCGTGATGACGACGCTGGCTGGTGCCCGGGCGGCGGCCAACGGGATCTCCGAGTTGAAGAAGAATGGCTACGGGGTTCGTCCGCTCCAGTCGTACCATCCCGCCAAGGGCGGGGCTTAGGGCCGGGTGAAGAACTCTATCGGCGCTGAGACGCGGGCGCCGGGGCGAGCGTGTCTCAAAACGCGAGACCATCACCTCCACGCCCGCCCCGGCGTCCGCGATTCACCAGCCGCGCAACGCCCGGCCCGCGAGGCGAGCGTGTCGCAAAACCTCTGAGCCGAGCCGCCTGGCACAGGCGGCCTACAAATTTTGTAGGGCATCTCTGTGAGATGCCGTGCATTGTCGCGCGCCGCACACCATTGGACGTCCCCTCTACCATCAGATGGGCATTGATTGTTGGATGTT
>JAKQKQ010000240.1 GCA_029560585.1 Verrucomicrobiota bacterium
CGGTGGTTGTCGAGGACCAACCGGGCATTGCCCTCGAAGCTAATGCGCGGCATGTTGAGCGCGATGTCCACGGGCACTCCAAGAGCATCGGATATCCGACGGGCGCCTGGAACGTGGCGCCGTCCGGCAACATCGACACCGTCGCGGTTAGGAACCGCCGGTCGGCTCGTCGCCCCTGGCCGACTCGGAATCCCCGGTTGGCCCGGAATCCCCAGTCGGCCCGGAGTCCCCGGTTGGCCTACTGCGTCGTCGTCCGACTGACCCACAGCAACGACCGCTCCACCACGAACTGACCGGCCCGTAACGTCGCCGTCCGACAGGTCTACACCAGCTGGCTGGTGCGTGCGGTCCCGTCCGTCTGTGCCGTTAGGCCGGCCTGTCCGCCGCCTCTTGTGGTGGCTCCCCATCCGCCCACCTCCCACGCCTCCCCGCCAGGCAGCGGTCGTACGCTACGTACGCTGCCCCTCCGCTGCCCCTCCGCCGCCCATCGGCTGACCCTCCACCGCCCATCGGCTGACCCTCCGCCTCGGACTACCATCCCTCCGTGATCACTGCACGCATTACTCACTCTCAAGATGTATTCCTCGACGCAGGTCCGAATGACGGGCGCTGCCTGATCCGCCTCGGCAAGCCAACGCGTGTCACCGTGCCCGATGCCTTCCACGGCGCCGCCTCATCTATGCGGCGCTTCTGTCAGCGCCGACGGCCTGCAAGCTATACACGGGAGAAGCATTGGCGATCTCCATCAGACTGCCGTGTCTATCCGGAGACCGTAGGGTTTGCCCGCAGATTGGATAAGTCTCTGCTCAGCGCAGCTTTGGCGAGCTCGACTGCACGCAGGACTTCTGCGAAGGTTTGGGTTGCCGATTTGGAAAACTTTGGTCTGTTCATATTATGAACATGTTTTTGCCGATCCGTTCAATTTGGTGACAAATACTGATGCATATTGGAACGCATGGCTGCATAGAGGCACAGAGGAGGATCCAAAGAGACATCATCACCCAGTTCTGACACCATATAACGGCATCCGACGCTGTTGGTCTCCTTCAACTTGGGCGCATATATCCATTCTATGGCGGTCTGTGCCCAAACTTCTGCCGCCGTGCCGTTTCATGCAACTATGCGTCTCATTATGCATCAGTCATCGTCCGATTTCGCGACACGTCTGGAGAAATGCGTTCAGAAAATGAACAGGTCGCAAAACCCCAGCTAAACTGCCGTTTGCGCTCGGGGCCCAGCATACGGCGTCAAATCACTCCGATATCCCGCCGGTAGTGTGCGCCCTCGAACCCGATCTGCTCCACTGCATCGTACGCGAGCTGCCGCGACTGGGCCGCACTCGACCCCACAGCGACGACGTCAAGGACCCGTCCGCCCGCCGACACCAGCTGACCATCGTCCAGCGCTGTGCCGGCGTGGAACACAACGACTCCTTCAGGCAAAGGGCCGGGGATGCCTATTGGGATCCCCGTCTTGTGCGGACCGGGATACCCCGGGCTGGCCATTACCACGCACGTGCTGTGGAGCCCGCAAGATATTCCACTCGACGCCGCGCCGGACCCGACCATGGGGGCCCGGTGACCCAGGCGGCCCGAGCCTGAGCTCACGCCTACACCCGGCCCTCTACGCGAGCCTGCTGAACCCGTATCGACGCCGACACCCACACCCACACGCCCCAGGTACCCATGGCACGCAGCCTCCACCAAGTCGAGCAGGTCCACATCCACAAGTGGCAGCACCGCCTGAGTTTCGGGATCGCCCAGCCTGCAGTTGAACTCGAGCACCCTGGGGCCTTCCGAAGTGAGCATGAGTCCTGCGAACAGAGCACCCACAAACGGAGTGCCTTCCGCCGCCATCTGCTCAATGGCCGGTTTGAGGATCGTCCGCTCGATGTCAGCCAGTATCGCCTTATCGGTCAACTCCGCGGCACTTGTGGGCCGCGCCTCGCTAACCGCCAGACCCGCGCCAAGTGCAGACCGCGTGGGACCATCCGTCATCATCACGCCGCTGTCAGCCTCCATCGCGTCGGCGGCCAGCGACGCGGGGGCGACGGCGCCCATTCCCCCAGTATTGGGGCCCTGATCCCCATCGAGCGCACGCTTGTGATCGCGCGCCGGAGGCAGGACCCATATGTCGGCGCCGTCCGACAAGCACATTACGCTGGCCTCCGGGCCCACAAGCCTCTCCTCCACGAGTATCCTGCAGCCCCGCCTCCCGCCCATCGCGCTAAGCTCGTCCACTGCCCGCCCGGCCTCCTCCGGGCTGCCGGCAACTACCACGCCCTTGCCCGCCGCCAGGCAGTCCAGCTTGACCACGACTCCGCCCGCCTCCTGCGCAGTAGCCCGCGCAACATCGCGCGCGCGGCCAAGATCCGTGAATGCCTCACAGTGCGCCGTTGGTATTCCCGCCCGGGCCATGACGCCTTTGGCATAGTGCTTGGACGATTCGATTCGGGCCGCCGCCGCGCTCGGCCCGAACACCG
>JAKQKQ010000248.1 GCA_029560585.1 Verrucomicrobiota bacterium
CACATCAAGGCCCACCGACCCGTCCTCCCCTCCAATCCGCCCGCCGCCTTACCGCCCAAGATGGGGCGCTGACCTGAATCTTCACGCCGCGCCCGAGACCGTGGGGCGGACAATCCTGTCCGCCAACCCACGATGTGGCAATGTCTTGTGATTGCAGGCAGGATTGCCTGCGCCACGAAAGGCTGGGGCCCGAGACACACGAGACGATGGTGCCATGTACCCGGCAGCGATGGGCACTCGATTCCTGTGTTCAGGCGGGATCGTTATGGAGTCCCGGGTGGAGTGATCCCCTGTCGCGCGCGCTGGCGGATCTCTTCGGCCGGGAGCGCGCGGTCCCAGATCTTGACTTCGTCGATCGATCCCTGGAAGAACGCCCGGGAGTTGCCGGGGCCGTACGCGCCGATGCAGAGGGACCCGCCAGACGGAGCGATGGGCCCACCCCGCTGGAGGCTACCTTGTTCCACACCGTCGATAAAGAGGCGCATTATCGCGCCATCGTAGGTTGCGGCCACGTGTGTCCAGCGACCGAGGGGAGCGGGGGTCGTGGCGGTGAGCGAGTGGCTCCAAGAGGTTTTAGGGATTTGCCAGACCACCCTCCCATTCGCGAAGCCGAGTCGATAGCCGGTATTCGATTGGCCGACGGTGTTGAGCATCCAGCGGTCGGACTGATTGGCGGCGTCAGTCTGGAACCACATCTCCACCGTGATGCCTTCTCTCGGGAAGAACAGTGGGTGCGAGGGGACGACGATCGTGCCGCCATCGCAGCGGAACCCTTGTCCAAACTTTCCGGGCCCAGATTGAAAATCCTGCTTCAGGGCATGGAACGCGCAGGCCGAGGAGTCTCTGGCCACGGAAGCGTCATCGCCGTCGAACGCGTACGCCGCGACTAGACGGTCTTTCACCTCGCGAGGGCGATCGGCGAAACCGCCGAGGATCGCGCGGCGCTTGAGATACGCGCCCTCGGGCGGGACGAGGCCGACGTCTTCCGGTGTGATGTCTTGGTGGGGCGGGGAATTGTCGCAGAAGACGCGTCGGACGGCATCGGCAAAGCCAAAGCCAAAACCGGCGCATGGCTCGAGGTAGTGTCCTTCGCCGAACTCGTTCCAGTTGTCGAAGACGACCACTCTCTTGTCGAGCCGGTCACCGGGCGTGGCATCGATGAGTGCGCGGGCCTTGCGGCAGGCGGCCTCGAAGTGGTCGGGCGCGGCCCCTGCCAGGTAGCGCGCCGTGCGGGGTCCGTGCCACGGTCGCGGATCCCAGCCCATCATGACATCGATGATGTCGGGCAGGGCGCCGATCTCTTTCTTGCCCCGCCAGATTTTTTCCTGATTAGAGAGGCTGGTCCGATGGTCGATCGTCGGGATGCCCTCGACATTCTCGCCCGGTTCAGCGTCCGTGGGGCCAATGAGGCCATAGGCCGAACTGGCATCCCAGCCCTCGGCGGCCATGCGGGGGAGGACGATCTTATCGGCCGTTCCCACGCAACCGACGATGTATAGTCCTTTCATGCCCTCCTTGCGGCAGGCGTCGCGCATCTGGTCGAAGGCCCTTCGGACGTTTTCGGAGCCGCCGAGGTCGCGGGTCAGGTTGCTCGGCACCCAGATGTAGAGGAGGGGGCGGCCATCGATCTTCGTGTAGGAGGGGTGTTTGAAATAATTCTTGAGCCAATAGGGCATGAGATTGCCCAAGAGGTCATCGCTGCCCCGGCAGCCGGTCCCGCAGCCGTTTTCCCACATGATCACGAATTGGAAGCGGTCCCGGTAGCGCGCCTTGAAGAGTCCGTCGTGGAGGGCGTGGCCCAAATTCTGTTTGATCTCGGGGTCGAAGCCGTTCCTGTACCAGCAGTAGATGAATCCCTGGATGCCATGCTCGAGCGCGTACTTGATGTGCCAATCGGCGACCTCGGGGGTTCCCTCGTCGTAGTAACCGATGGCGGGGCGACGTTCGGGCCAGGGCTCGATCTTTTCCCAGCCGTAATGCGTGCCCTCTTTCCACAGTGGGCAGTAGTGCATCAGCGTGAGGATGCTCGGCTTCACCGGAATCGGTTCGGGGACGTAGGAGGCCTTGGGCAGGTCGCAGGGTGGCTGGAAGGTGAGATCGATCGCGCGCGTGGAGGGATCCGATCCCTCGGCGGTGAGGATGACTTTCGCGGGCCAAGTTCCCGGGTGCTCCGCCTGGATGCGCCATTCGGCTGGCGCGGTTGAGTCGAGGGTGAGATCGGGCAACGATTTCTCGGCCGAGTCGATCAATTTCAAGTCAGCGGGGATTTCCAATCTGGCCCGGACGGCGCGGGCGGTGACGCCCAGATTTCGGGCGATGGCGATGAGCTTTTCTTCGCGGCCGGCGCGGGGCACGGCCCGGTAGGGGCTCAGGCTGCGGAAGTACAGGTACGGGCGACCGTGCGGGTCCCGATCGATCCAGAGGTTGCGCAAGGTCACGTCCCGGGGTTGCTCGTCGGGAAACGAGAGCGAGAGCATCCGGAGTTTGCCCTGCCACGCGGCGCAGTCGGCGAGGTCGGCATACGCCGTGCGGTGCCCAGATCGGAGGGGGACGGTCACATTGCCCTCACCGGCATCCGTGAGAAAGGTGAGCAGGGCGAGTTTAGCCCCCGGCGCATCGAGTTCGACGGAGACGCAGCGGCGGCCGGTCACATCGACCGAAAGCGGGGGGCTGACCAGCGCCCCGGAACCCTTGATGTGGCCGGCGAGCGCCTGCCCTTGATCTGTCACGGTGGTCTCGCCGACGCCGCGCCAGTCGGCCCATCCGGATTCGGGCCCGAACGTCGTCCGTGTGACGCCGACGGTGTTGGTCGTTTTGGCGGCGATCGAACGCATCTCGCGGAGGTGGGCCATGATCGGGTTGCGGATTTTGAGATCATCGATCCGCGCCGTACATCCCCCGACCAGCAGCGGATTCGTTGTGGCGACTGGGCGTCCGACCCGGGCGATGCGGTTGATCTGGCCATCGACGTTGAGCACCGCCTCGGTCCCAGACCACTGGGCGATCAGATGGTGCCAGCGATTCGGTTCGGGGATCGGGCCCGTGACCCGCGGTTCCCAGCCGCCGGAGTGAACGAAAAACGAGAAGCGCCCGCCTTCGTTGGGCCCATCGACCCGCAATTGGTATTCACCGTCCTTGAACACGATCTGCTGATACCCGGTTGGCTGACGGTCGAATCGGATCCAGAAATCGATCACCAGCCCGGCGCCGAGCCGCAGGTCCGGGTGATCGGGCACGGTGATTGGGGTGCCGCGGGCGTCCAGCGCCTGACCGACGTGGCCCTCCGCAAACGCTGGGGCTTTGGCTTTCCCATCGTGTTTGCCCGGGCTCGCGTCGGACAGCGCCCCGTCGAAGGGCCATGACGCGACAACGCCTGACTCCGCTGTTGCGCGCGATGCGGCCGTCAGGGCAGTTAGGAGGACGAAGAGGCGGAAGGTTTTTGGCCAGAACATTGAGGGCGCATGGTGGCGGAGAGATCCGGAGGGGTCGAGCAAGGAGATGCGGTGGCGATCGAGGTTACCCGCAAGGGGCCGTTAGCCGTCTTTTCCATCTCCGGCTGATCTGCCCGGACGCCGATCATGTTGACAACAAGACCGTCGTCGATATCGGCGGGAACAAGCAACGTCTGATCGCGATCCGACTGTCCGCCTCGACAGCCCGCCCGATTGGCGCAATACTATCCCCATGAACTTCCCGCATATTGACCGGATCACCATCGACCCGGCCGTGATGGGGGGAAAGCCCTGCATCCGCGGCACGCGGGTCACGGTGGGCACCATCGCCGGCCTAGTCGCCAGCGGTGCGCCTTTCGCCGAGATCTTGGCGCTGTATCCGTACCTCCGGGAGGATGACATCAAGGCGGCGCTGGCCTATGCGGCTTGGCGGGCGGAAGAGCGCGAGTTGCCCCTGATGGTCGGGGGATGAGAATCCTCTTGGACATGAACCTCGCCCCAGCATGGGTCGGGGTTTTGGCTGACGCGGGACATGAGGCTCGGCACTGGGGTGCGGTCGGAGCACACGACGCCAGCGACGCGACGATCATAGCCTGGGCCAAGGCAAACGGGCACGTGGTCTTCACGCACGATTTGGACTATGGGGCATTGCTGCATGCCACCGGTGCGGTGTCGCCCAGCGTAATCCAAATCCGCGGCGAAGAAGTACGACCCGCAACGATGGCCGCAACCGTCGTGACGGCCCTTGAGACCGCCGCAGAGGACCTTGCGAAGGGCGCCCTGGTCACCATAGACCCCCGGAAGATGAGGGTCGCCGTCCTGCCCCTGCGGAAGGATTAACGGCGGGCCTGCAAGCCAACGGGGCCGTACCGGCCCCGACACACGTGTTTTGCCCTGACTTGAGGCTCACGCCGTCCTGAATCGCAAAGGCGGTGTACGTATGCCGAAATCTGTCTCGTGCCCGCCAAGTGTCCGGGGCTATTCGGCAAACTCCCGATGGAAGCAACCTTGTCAGGATGATCGCTGCCAGGGATATACCAGGCGGCCTATCGGCCCATGATCGCTTTTGTCGGCGACTTCTCCAAAGCAGATCGAGAGTGCTGCGCCTATCGTGCGTTGATCATGCTGGCGCCGAGGCGGTCGATGTCCTGCTGGAGCTGTTGGAAATGGCGGCCGGATTTTACCTTGCCGCGGATGCACTCTTTCCAGCCGAACTCGACGTAGGGCATGAGGCGGCGCTGCTGGGGGGGGTCGAGGGAGCGGAAAGTGGCGAGGAACGCCTTGGGTTGCGCCCAGTAGAGGCGGCCGAAGGCGAGGGCGGGTCTTGGGTCCTCGGCGCCGGGGTGCGCGAGCTGATACTCGAAGAGGGCGCGGAGGAGGGCATCGTCCGGTTTCTTAGAGGCAAGGTTCTCCAGGGCATTGAGCATGGGCTGGAGCGAATCGGTGGCGGGAGGGGTTGTGGGGGCCACCGGGGCAGAAGGGGCGTTTGTTTGGGCGTTGGCCTGAAGGAAGAAGGAGAGGATATCCTCGCGGGTGGGTGATTGCGCGGTGGAGGTGGCGGGCGCCAAAACGGCGAGCGAGCAGAGGGTGCTTGCGGCGGCAACTATTGGGCAACGCATGCGGGGATGCGAGCAGCGGGGCGACCGGTTGGCAACTGGGAAATCAGCGCAGAGGACTGGGGGCGCGTCCGTGTCGTCGCCGCGCGGTGGGGGCGCCGGGCCTGTGGGGCGGATCAAGCGTTGGGGGGGGCGGTTCCTGAAGGGGCCGGGCGGGGGCGCATTAATACACTTGAATACTGTTGGGATGGGGCGCATAATACACGTGTATGCATGACCATCGTGCCGCGTGCTGGTTGTTTGATGTGGGTGCGTATGACGTGGGGGAGGCGCGCGGTGGGGGCGCATCGCGGAGGGTGCGGGATTTTGTCGGGCCACTGGTGGCCCTGGTGACGCGATGCGAGGGGGAGACAGGTCGTGGGTTCGGGGCTCTCTATGCGGAGGCGAGCCGCGCGGTCGTGCGGGCGGCGGCGGATCACCGCGAAACGGACGGACCGTTTGAGGAGGTGGCGCGGCGCGCGGCCCTTGCGGCGATTCGTGACGTGAGTGGTTCGGGCGATGGCCCACTGCCCGGTGGGGTTTCAGCCGGTGACATTTCGATCATGGCGGTGGGCACCGGAGGTAGTTGTGTCCAAGGGGTTCTGGGGGTTGGGTTTTCCGAAGGTGGCTTTTCATGGAGCGCGGGCGGTGGTAGGAATCCTGGTGGTGAGGCGATGCGCAGGTTTCTGCTTTTTCTTCTTCGGGTTTATCAGGTGACCCTGTCGCCGGTGCTGGTTCTTTTATGCGGTCCGTTTGGGGGCTGTCGTTTTACGCCGACGTGCTCGCGGTACGCGATGGAGGCCATTGAGCGGCACGGGTGTCTGCGCGGGGGGTGGCTGGCGATCAGACGCATTTGCCGATGCCATCCGTGGGGTGGGCAGGGCCATGATCCGGTGCCGGAGGTGCTGCGGAAGAGGGATCGCGGATAGGAGGGAAAGGGCCAAACGCAGACGCGTTCGGCTACGGGGGCGACCAGGATCGGCCGCCCTGTTTACACCCGGTGGCGCCAGCGTGCTCGACAGATGCTGTCATCATGACGAAAATGGTCGGGTGGGCAGTTTAGAACAGCGGCGGATGCAGGCGGAGGCGATCATGGCCTCGCCTTCAGAGTACAAGGTCTGTGAGGGTTGTGGGTCGATACTGCGGCGAACGGCGGCGATCTGCCCATTGTGCAAATCCTATCGTTTTGACGCTTCGGAGGAGAAGGTCGTGGCCCAGGCGAAAGAGCTGGGCTCGCGGGAGGCAACGACGATCTCTGAGGAGGACTGGGAGTGAGGGGGTGGTCCGCGGCGGTCGCACTGCTGTGTTTCGCGCCGCCGCTTTCGGCTGGGAGGGTGGAGGTAAAACCGTCGGAGGCGCGCGTGCGCGCGATGGGCCGATTGCTGGAGGATGGGGGCTTCAGTTTTTGGACCGGCGGGTACATCGGGGAGCGATTCGCCGCCGAGCGTGAGGGGTCGGCGGGGCTGCGGGTGCTGGCGAGCGGGAAGATGGTCGGGGACGAGCCGCCGATCATCGCCGTGGAGGTGCAGTCGGCTGAGGGGGCGCTTCGGGAGGTGGGCCGGATACGGGTGGAGTCGTCGGCCAAGGCGGAGTACCGGATGGATGCCGCGGTGCCGCGTGGTCCGTTCGAGTTGAGGCTCAGGCAGACAAACCGGGAGGCGGGTGATGGCGCGTTGCGGCATCTGGTGCTGCGGGGATTCTCGCTGGATGGGGTGACGCGGTATGATGGCTCGCTGTTGGCCCATGGCATGTTCGGGGAGGGCGGAACGGGGCCTGCCGCGTCGGGTTCGGTGCAGCGGGTATCGGCGGGCGATCTGCGGGCGGAGATCTATCCGCAGTCTGGCTTTTGGCGGGTGAGGGGCGCGGCGCTCGGCTGCGCATTGGAGGGGGTCCGGCCGGTGCTCCAGATAGACGGCCTGCCGGTGGATCTGAAGGATTACCGCGTGGAGGTGGATGCGGCGGCGGATGCGTCTGGGCCGGCGGGTGGGGCGGAGCGCATCACGCTGCACTACCGGAAGCCGGGCGGGCTAGAGATCGATTACTGGCTGTGGTTTGGACGCGAGCATGGCGAGGTGGTCGCGCGGATGGATTTCGCGAATGGGACAGGCCGCAAGCTCGTGGTGGCCCGGATGGCGCCGGTGGTCTGCGGCGGCATTTCATTGGGTGGTCTGGTGGACGGATGGGCGCTGCTGAGCGACGGGCGGGCAAACGACGAGCCGCACCGGTTGGTCGCGGGCCGAGAACTGGGAGAATTGGAGGGCTGGTGGCACATTGCGATGAAGGACGGATCGTCGGGTCGGGCGTTCGTGGCGGGCAGCCTCACCAACCACAAGGGGCTGGGGCGGTTTCTGGCGACACGGGCCGATGCGCGCTCGGTGAGGCTGGCGGCCTACAGCGACTACGAGGGCATCGAGATGCCGCCGGGCGCAAAGGTGCAGGGCGAGGCGTTCCTGCTTGCGTTTTCGGCGAACGGCAACGAGGGGCTGGAGCGCTTTGGCGAACTGGTGGCGCGGGCGCACGGCATCGATCTGCGCCACGACCATCCGCTCGACACGGGAACGGACAAGGGCGCGGCATTGTTCACCGCGTGGAACAACTGGGGTGCGTCAGTCATCAAGGGATTCCAGTACACGTTTGATCGGAGCAAGGGGCAGCGGGCGCACGAGGATCCGGCCTGGAATCAGGCCAATCAAAGGAAGATCCGGGAACTGGGGCTTGACCGGTTCGGCTATGCGGCGGGCAAGGGGGTCGGCATCGTGGGCCTCGGCACGCCGTTGGCGCGGCGCTACGGGAATCCGGATTTCTGGTTCAAGGAGGCGCGGGAAATCGCCGACGCGCACCCGGACTGGTACCGTGACGGGCGCATCGATTTTTCCAACCCGGATGTGGTGGCGTTCGAGCGCGAGCGCGTGGGGAGGATGTTTGCCGGGGCGAGCGGAACGGGCAGGTACGCGTGGGACTTCACCGATCGCTGGGCGCGGTTGGAGGGGCAGCGCGACCCGTTCATGACATCGGCTGAGACCTATCGGGCGGCGATGGGCGTCTGGCGCGATGCCGCCAAGGCGCACGCTGGCGGGGCCTACGCCTTCGTCTGGATGAACGTCGTGGGTCTAAACTATGGCCTGGCGGACGTCATTCATATAGGCCACGACAGCGACAACGGATATGGGGGCGAGGGGCTTACGTTCACGCACGGGCTGACGCGGCAGATCAGTGGCCGGTATTTTTACAACGGGCGAGTGTGGTGGAACAGCCCCGACAGTTTCCACGTCTATGCGGGCGGGATCTATTCGGTGCCGCAGGCGCGCGCGCATGCCTCGTTCTGTGCGATCGCGGGAAATCTGGTGCACCTCGGCGAGCCGTTCGCAAACCAGGAGACGCCGCCCGATCGGGTGGAGATCATCCGGCGGGTGAGTCCCGTGACCGCAGACGTCGCGCGGGCGGTGGACGTGTTCGAGAACAATCCGGCGCGGCTGTGGGCGATGCCGGTCGAACGGAACTTCGGGCGATGGATCGTGGCGGGATTGTTCAACGTCGATTTCGACGGGAAGGGCGAATCCATCACGCAGGAGGTTCGGCTGGCGGATCTCGGTTTGGAGGAGAGGAAGGAGTACCTCGTGTACGAGTTCTGGGGAGACCATTTTCTCGGCGCGGTGAAGGGCGGGTTTGTCCGGACGGTTGCCGGGCCGGGGTGTGAGGTCTATGCGATCGTGGAAAACCCATCGCGCCCGGCGCTGGTTTCGACCAGCCGACATGTCCGTCAGATGGCTGTCGATATCCTGGACTGCCGCTGGGATGATTCGGAACGGGTGCTGCGGGGGCGATCGCGGGTCATCGCGGGCGACCGGTACCAGCTGCGGATTCACGTGCCGCAGGGTTTCCGTCCAGCGGAGGCCGTGGCCGGGGGCGCGGCGGCGAAGACGACGGTGCAGGGCCCCATCCTCCGAGTCGACTTTCCGGAGGCCGTGTTGGGGGATGTGGCTTGGGAGGTCGCCTTCCAGGCGGGGTCGTAAGGTGTGGCCGGCGATGGCCGCCCTCGGTTCCGGTGGCACCGCGCGGGATCGTGCGGCCTAGCCGATTTCGTATTCGCGGAATTGCACTGCGGCTTCGACCCTGATGCCGTGTTTGGCGCCCTCGGAGCGGGCGGCGCGCTCCATCAGCGTGATGAACGAGTCGTCATGTCCTGGGTCGTGGTGACTCAACAGCAGTCGTTTGGCGCCCGCCTCCTTGGTCTCACGGAGGCATGCCTTCCATGTGGAGTGTCCCCAGCCTATTCTGGGACCGTAGCCGGACCTGCCCTCATATTCATCCTCGGTGAACTGGCTGTCCATGAGGACGAGATCGGCTCCCTTGGCCAGATTCTGGACAGCGGGGCTTGTTCCCTCGGCCGGGTGCTCGTTATCGGTTAGATAGACGAAGACCCGGGTGGGGGCATCGTCTGATTGTTCCTCGATTCGGTAGCCGTGGCAGCCACCGGGGTGGCTCAAGGGGGCGTGATGGATGACCAGTCGCGATGCTCCGGCGGGAATGCGGAGCGGTCCGTCGGTTGGGAGACGAAGGAATCTCAGGCGCGCCTTGAGGGCGCAGAATGGCACGGGAAAAAAGGGAGAGGCGTGTTGTTGCTCCAGCGCAGCCTGGGCGACGTTGGCCTGGGATCCTCCGTCCTTTGATGGCGGCGCGTAGATGTCGAATGAAAAATCCTGATGGTAGGCGGGGACGAAGAAAGGGAAGCCCTGTATGTGGTCCCAATGGAAGTGGGAGAATAGGACAGTGGCAGAACGCGGTCCGGCGCGCATCAATTCGTTGCCGAGATGCCGCACGCCGGTACCGGCATCGAGGATGACGAGGGCATCGCCGGCGGCGACGGACACGCAGGAGGTATCACCGCCGTAGCGGCGGGTCGGAATATCCGGCGCACTTGGCGTCGGGATGCTTCCCCGCGTTCCCCAGATCCGGACTCTCATGACAATTGCGCGATTTCGGCCGCCGCGCGGCGGCGGGCACCGCTGGACGCGCGGCACCTCGCATTCCTGTTTTGGGGGAATCTAAGCGTGGCGAAGGCGTTTGCGCAAGTGGAGGGTTGTGCCATCGGGGTGGGACTCGAATCGGACTTCGTCGAATGTGCTTCGCATGAAGTGGAGTCCCAAGCCGCCGGGTTTGATGTCGGCGAGTTCCCGGCCCTTGAGACATTCGGGTGACACGGGCTTGCCGTGGTCGCGCATGCGGATGACGAGCGCGTCGCCGCCCTCAACGAGGGCAACGGCATAGTCGATGGAGCCCTCCTGCCCGCCGTAGGCATGGCGGATGATATTGGCGGCCGCCTCGTCGGCGCCGAGCACGAGACACCCGATCTCATCTTCCGAGAATCCGACGAAGTGCGCCCAGCGCTCGATGAGGTTGCGGGCGGTCCTCAGGTCCTCGGGTCGGGCGGGGATGGTCCAGGAGTCGGGCGGTGGTGCCGCACGCCACTGGGCTGCGATCAGGGTGGCGTCATCGTGGGAGCCGACCTTTGCCGTGAACTGGCAGAGGCTGGCGGCGATGGCATCGATCGCCTCCTGCGGCCCGGCGCCCGGGGGCAGCGACGCCGCGAGGCGGGAGATTGTGTACTCGTTGCCCGCGGGGTCGCGGGCTTCCGTGACTCCGTCGGAGAACAGCAACCACAGGTCGCCGAGGTCCAGCGTGTGGCGGCTCGATGAGAAGCTGGTGCCCGGTGCGATCCCGAGGGCGAGCTGGCGGGGCAGCGAGATCTCCTCGCATCGGCCGGCGCGCAGTCGCAATGGGGAGAACTGCCCCGCGGCGCAGGCCTGGACCTCCGAGGCGCCAGGCTCGAACAGGAGGGCGGTCATCGCCAGGAATCGGCCGCCGACCGCGTCGCGGCAGAGGGCATCGTTCAGGCGACCCATCCATTCGCCCAGGTCGGTCATGCCTGGGGCGAGTGCGCGGATTTCCGCGGATGCGCGTGCCATGGTGAGCGCGGCGGGGATCCCTTTGCCGGAGACATCACCGAGGGCGACGAGCACGCGCCCGTCGGGCAATTCCTCGACCGAATAAAAATCGCCGCTGATGTCGCGGGCGGGCTCGTTATAGGCGGCGAGGCGGACGCAGGCCGCGTCCGGCAGGCGTGCGCCAAGGAATGCCTGCTGGATTTCGCGGGCGATGGAGAGTTCCTGCTCGATGCGCTTGCGCCGGAGCGCTTCTTCCTGGGCGCGCAGCCGGACGATGGCGGATGTGGCCAGCAGGGCGAAGCCCTCAAACATGCCGGCGTCCTTGTCGCTGAAGCTCGCCACCCGCTTGGGATTGAGGACCTGGATGACGCCGAGGCACTGGCCCTCGTTCATGAGGGGGGCGCACATGAGGGCGTGCGTCACAAAACCAGATTTTCGGTCGGCGTCGCGGAAAAATCGCGGGTCGTTTTGCGCGTCGCGGACGTTGAGCGGTTGCCGTGATTGGAAGACGGAGCCGGCGATGCCCTTGTCGTCCGGCATTCTGAGGGAGAGCAACTGTTCGGCGCGTGGGCCGTGCGGGGCATGCATGACCAGCTCGTGCGAGTTCGGGTCGTGAAGGAACACGGAACTGGCCTCGGCGTCCATGACCTCGGCCATCTGGCGGAGCATCGTCTGGAGAAGAGCCGTGTGTTCGATGGGTTCGCCGAGGGCGCGGGCGACCCCCAGCAGCGCGCGGAGGCGCCCGCTGTCCGTTTCGGGCAATTGGGATTCCATGGCGCGCGGGGCGAGAGCGGTCAGCGGTGGCCCTCGGCGGGTTTGACCGGGACGGGTTTGTTGCTGGATATGATGCGCTGTTCGTCGGGGAGTTGGTTGACGGCTTCTTTGCCGCCGAAGAGCAGGCGCCAGGGGCGCTGGCCCAGCGTGCCGGTGATCAACTTGGCGTGCGTGGAGACCACCTTGAGGTTCTGGGAAACGACCTTGATATCCTGGGAGGCGACCTTGAGGTCACCGGTCAGAGACTTGGCGTTCTCGAGGGTGGCGCGGATTCTCTCGCGATTCTCTTCGCTGCTGAGGTCGCCGGTGAGGGTCTTGGCGTTCTCGAGGACCTTGTCGAGCTTGTTGATGGTGGCGGGCATGCTGTTGGTGAGGCCCGAGGTCACGATCTTCACGTCGGCGAGTAGGCCCTCGAGCTTGTTGATGACGTTGGGCACTTTGTCTTCAAGTCCGGAGGTGAGCGACTTCACATTGCTGGCGGCATCCCGGAGGTTGACGAGCAGGGCGGCGCCGGGGTCCATGAGGTCGTTCATGCCCTTGCCGCTCGTGCCGGCGATCACCTTGTCGGGCGGCAGGGGATCCGAATCTGGCGCCCCGGGCGCCAGCTCGATGTAGTTCTCGCTCATGAGGCTGGGCTGGCGGATGGACGCGACGGTCTGGGCGGAGAGGATGATCTTTGGATCGATCTCGCCGGTGACGCGGATGGCCGGCGGGGCGGAATTCGTTGCGGAGGGATTCTGGGCGAGCATGGCGTCGCGGAGGCCGGTCCGCTCGTCGCGCCTGAGGAGGCGGATCTCGGAGACTTTTCCGATGGGGTGGCCCGCCATCTTGATCTCGGTCACGTGGGCCTTGATGTTGTCGATCCTGTCGAAGTCGATGGTGACCTTCCGGGTCTCGCCCTTGAGTTCGAAGTCGGCGATGCCCGACAACAGCACGTAACCGAGGCCGAGCGTTGACGCGATGACGGTCAGCGCGATGATGCGATCCTGGATGGTGTTCATATAGGTGAGACTGGCTTCCTTCTACCCGATCAGGTGTTTGAGGTAATCGCCCTTCGAGAGCCGGAGGGGGATGGGGCCGTCCGCCTGCCCATCCACGAATTGTTTTAGCACGGGGTTGTCCGAGGCCCGGATCTCGTCCGGGGTGCCCTGGGCGATGATCTTGCCCTGGAAGAGCATGATCATTTTTGAGGCGATTCGGAAGGCGCTGGTCATGTCGTGGGTGACGACGACGGCGGTCATGCCGAGCTTGTGGACGAGGTCCAGGGTGAGGGTGTCGACGACGGCGGTCATGACGGGGTCGAGGCCGGAGGTGGGCTCATCGCTGAAAAGGATCGTGGGGTCGAGGGCGATCGCGCGGGCGAGGCCCACGCGCTTTTTCATGCCGCCGGAGATCTCCGCTGGCCGGAGGTTCTCGAAGCCGGTCAGGCCGACCAGCTCCAGCTTCATCTTCACCATCAGGCTGGCGATGTTGTCGTCGACCCTCGAGTGCTCCTTGATGGGGAGGGCGACGTTCTCCCCGACGGTCATGGAGTTGAGCAGGCCGCCGCTCTGAAAGAGCATGCCGAACTTGCGGCGGACGCGGGCGAGGGAGTCGTTCTTCATGCGAGTGGTCTCCTCGCCCTCGATCCAGATCTCGCCGGAGTCGGGCTTGAGCACGCCGATGAGGTGGCGGAGGAGGGTGCTCTTGCCGCAGCCGCTGCCGCCCATGATGACGAGGATCTCCCCGCGCCTGACGGAGAAGCTGATATCGTCGAGGACGCGGCGGCCCCCGAAACTCTTGACGAGGTTCTGGACCCGGAGGGTTTCTGCGGCGGTCGTCATACGAACACGTAGAATGCGGCGGTCATCACGACGTCGGCGCTGAGGATGGCGATGAGGGAACTGACGACCGACGCGGTCGTGGCTCGACCGACGCCCTCGGCGCCGCCGGTGACCGCCATCCCATGGTAGCAGGCGATGGTGGATACCAGGACGGCGTAGATGATGGCCTTGCAGAGGCCGGTGAGGATATCCTTTTGGACGAGGGAGTCGACGGCCAGATTGATGTAGTGCGTGGAGTCCATGCCGAGCGATGCGGTGCCGAAGACCCACCCGCCGAACGAGCCGGTGAAGTCGGCGATGATCGCGAGGCTGGGCATGATCAGCGTCACGGCCAGGAGGCGCGGGGAGACGAGGTAGCGGACGGGGTCGATGGCCATGACCTCGAGGGCCTCGATCTCTTCGGCGGCCTTCATGGTGCCGAGTTCCGCGGTGATGGCTGAGCCGCAGCGGCTGGCGAGGACTATGGCGGCGAAGAGGGGGCCGATCTCGCGGAAGAAGGCAACGGTGGTGAGGAACGCGACGTAGTCATTGGCGCCCAATTTCGAAAGCTGGTAGGCGCTCTGCATGGCGAGGACCAGGCCCATGAAGAAGCTCAGCAGGGCGATCATGGGGATGGAGCGGATCCCGAGCAGGGTGAGCTGGGTGAAGACGGCGGCGGAGCGGACCGGTTTGCGCCGGAAGGGTCCGAACGCTAGCCAGAAGATGGCCCTGCCCACGAGGGACAGGTAGTCGGCGACTGCATTCACGAGCGCAATTCGCTGAGCGCGGAGGCCTCGTCCGGGTGGATCGAGAAGATCTGCTCGAGGCGCGCGATCTCAAAGACGTTCCGGATGCGCGGCGGCAGGCCGTAGAGGACAAATTTTCCGCCAAAGGGCCTACTGTTCTGGTAGTACTCGATGAGGGTGGCAAGGCCGGAGGAATCGAGGTAGGTGACCCCTTCGAAATTGAGGAGCAGCACCGGGCATTTGGCCTTGATCCGTGCCTGGAGGGTGGACCTCAATTCGGGCGAGCTCTGGAGATCCACCTCCCCGGAGAGGTCGAGAACGGGCACGCCAGCCAACTCGCGTTCCTGGATTTTCACAGACGGGCAGTAAACGCGGGCTTTGTGCCGCGGCCAAGCTTTTTTTGGTGGATGGTGGGAGCCGCTAATGAGCTTTCTCGCGGGCCGACTGTCGAACAACCGAATGTCAAAACTCTTTAGAAATGTCCCTTTCTTAACTCACGGGAAAATGTCCCTTTTTTTATGGTGACCAAGCGTGCTCTGCCGGACCTGTCGGTGGAGCATTTCCTTTAAGCGCCGCAATGGAATGGCCCGCAGGGCCACCCCGGCCAGCGTGCGGAGGCCGCTTGCGGTATAGCCGGAGCTCGCTGGCCGGCGGCGCGGAAATGCGGAACCGGCAGGCCCGGTGGTGCATGCGGGCTGTACTGGTCGGAGTCCCTTATACGGTTCTGGTTTCATTCGAAGCTTCCGCGAATAGGTGCGTGGTGTTCTTGCGCCAGGGATGGGTCTGGGGCGGTTTGGTCTTCACTTTCGGGCGAGA
>JAKQKQ010000249.1 GCA_029560585.1 Verrucomicrobiota bacterium
CACATCAAGGCCCACCGACCCGTCCTCCCCTCCAATCCGCCCGCCGCCTTACCGCCCAAGATGGGGCGCTGACCTGAATCTTCACGCCGCGCCCGAGACCGTGGGGCGGACAATCCTGTCCGCCAACCCACGATGTGGCAACGTCTTGTGATTGCAGACAAGATTGCCCGCACCACGTCGCGGAAGTTTCCACATGGATGATGCGGCGCGCTCTCGATCCGGTCGACCCCGCCGCGCGCCGACGGGGGGCTAAACCAGAAACTTCGGGCGCGTTTGGCGTCTCGCAGAGACGCCCCACAAGTTTTGCGGGCCGCCTGTGTCCGGCGGCGACAAGGGTCGGCCACCTGAGCGCCTCCCCCTACCCGGGGATCAGGCTTTCTTGTCCGACGCCACTTCCTCAGCGGCGGATTCCTTCTTGCCCGCCGAGGCGATCGCCTCGGTCCACTCGACCATCGCCATCGGCGCAGCGTCGCTCTGCCGGAACAGCAGTTTCGTGACGCGCGTGTAGCCACCCTGACGAGAAGCGAATGCCGGCGCGACCACCCCGAACAGCTTTCGCACCGCGAGTTCGTCGCGCAATTTGGCGGCGGCCAGCCGCCGCGCGGCGATGTCGCCTCGCTTGCCGAGCGTCACCATCTTTTCCGCCAGGCGCCGCGCCGCCTTCGCCTTTGCCTCGGTCGTCCGAATGCGATTGTACTTGATCAGGCTGACCACCAGTGCCGCGAGCATCATGTCGCGGTGTTGGGAGGTCCTCCCCAGCTTGAGCGAGTTAACCCTGTGTCTCATGGTGCAATCCCCGACTCAGCTCTCCGGCTGCGGAACCTCGGCCGGCGCCTCGACCATGCCCGGCTCAAACTTCATCCCCAGCGAGAGGCCCAATTCGCTCAGCTTGTCTTTGATCTCGTTCAGCGACTTCTTGCCAAAGTTGCGGTATTTCAGCATCTCGGCTTCGGTCTTCATCGCCAGCTGGCCAACCGTCGTGATGTTGGCGTTGTTCAGGCAGTTGGCCGCACGCACCGAGAGCTCGATCTCGTTGACGCTCATGTTGAGCAACTTCTTGAGCTTGCTGTCGATCGCGCCGACTTCGGCCTTCGTCTCCTCAAATTCGACGGTCTCGTCCTTGATCTTCACGAAGATGTCAAGGTGCTTCCGGAGTATCGCGCCGGCCTGGAGCAGGGCGTCGTCCGGGGTGATGCGCCCGTCGGTCCAGATCTCCAGGATCAGTTTGTCATAATCGGTGCGCTGCCCCAGGCGCGCGTTCTCCACCGCGTACTTGACCTTCCTGACGGGCGAGAACAACGAATCAACCGGAATCACTCCGATCGCCTGCTCAGGCTTCTTGTTCTCTTCTCCGGTGGCGAAGCCCCGGCCCACGACCACCTCCATCTCCATCTCAAACTTCTGCTTCTTATCCAGGGTGCAGATCAGCAGATCCGGATTCAGGACCTCGACTCCCTGCTCCAGCCGGATGTTGCCAGCCTTGACGGGCCCCTCCTTGTTCACCTGCAGAAAGAGGACCCGCGGCTCGCGGGACGCCATGCGGAACTTGATCTGCTTGAGGTTAAGGACGATGTCGGTGACGTCCTCCACGATCCCTGGCAGCGAGGCGAACTCGTGCAGGGCACCCTCTATTCGAACGGACGTGATGGCCGCGCCCTCCAACGACGAGAGGAGTACGCGCCTCAGGCTGTTGCCAATGGTGTGGCCATAGCCGGTCTCAAACGGCTCGGCCGTGAATTTCGCGTAGGTGGCCGTCCCCTCGTCTTTGACGAGGCGGCTCGGCATCTCGAATCTTCCCAATCGAATAGGCATCTCTGACTCCCTGGGCCGGGTTTCCCGATGCGGCGCCTTGCCTTCGGCACCACGTCGGACCAACGGCCCTTTGCCGCGCAGCGTGTTGATAAGTCTCTGGGAAACCCAAGGGCCGGCCGCGCGATGCGGCCCCGGGCTCCAAAAATCACTAGACTCGCCTCGAGTACAACTCGACGACAAGCTGCTCGTTTACCACGGGCTGCATGTCCTCCCGGGTCGGGGTGCGGGCCACCGTTCCCTTAAAGCCCGCCGCATCAACCGTCAGCCAATCTGGCACGGGATTCATCTTGGAAGCCTCGAGATTCTTTGTCGCCATCTGGCGGGCCCGGGCCTTATCGGCCACCTCGATCACCTGGCCCTCGCGGACACCGAAAGACGCGATGCTCACGCGCCGGCCGTTCACCAGGATGTGGCCGTGGTTGACCATCTGGCGCGCCATGCGCCGACTCGTGGCCAGCCCGAGCCGAAACACCACGTTGTCCAGGCGCGTCTCCAACATCTGCATGAGGATGTCGCCGGTGACGCCACGCTTGGCGATGGCCTCCCGAAAATAGCGGCGGAACTGCCGCTCCATGACCCCATAGATGAAGCGCAGCTTCTGCTTCTCGGCCAGCGCCAGCGCGTACTCGGAGAGTTTGCGCCTCCCCCTCTGGCCGTGCTGGCCGGGAGGATACGCCTTCCGATCCAAAGACTTGCTCGGACCGAAAATCGGCATGCTGAAACGCCGACTGACCTTCGAGCGTGGACCCGTGTAACGTGCCATGAACTGATGCTCCTCCGGCTGTCAAACGCGACGCTGCTTGCGCGGCCGGCACCCGTTGTGCGGCACTGGCGTCACGTCAATTATCGCGGTCACCTCAAGCCCGATGGCCTGCATGGCGCGTATGGCCGCCTCCCGGCCCATCCCCGGGCCCTTGACGCGAACCTGTACCTCCCTGAGCCCGTGACCCATCGCCTGCCGGCAGGCGTCCTGAGCGACCACCTGCGCAACGTACGCAGTGGACTTCTTTGAGCCCCGGAATCCGCACTTGCCCGCAGATGACCACGCAACGACGTTGCCTTTGAGGTCCGTGATGCTCACCTGCGTGTTATTGAATGTCGCGACCACGTGCGCGATGCCCTGGACGACATTCTTGAACCCTTTTGCCCGGACGATCTTGGCCTTCGCGGCCGCGTCTGGATCCAATGAAAATTGCGCCTCGGCCGCCGGGGCCTGCGCCTCGACGTCCTTCGGCTTTTCCTCCGCCTTGGGCTCCTTGGGAGCCGCTTTCTTGCTAGACTTTGCCGCCATGGCCCCTGCCCTTCCTTAGACTTTGCCCTTCTTCGCGTCTTTACTGCGTGTCACGCCGACCGTCTTGCGTGGACCCTTGCGAGTCCGGGCGTTCGTGCTCGTGCGCTGACCGCGCACCGGCAGGTTGCGCCGATGCCGCATTCCGCGGTAGCAATTGATCGCCTGAAGCCTCTTGAGACTCGCCTGCAACTCTCGCCGCAGGTCGCCCTCGACCAGGATCTTTCGCTCGGTGACGCAGTTGACGATCCTGGTGATCTGGGCGTCGGTGAGATCTTTCGCGCGGATATTCGGATCGATCTCCGTCTGCTCGAGGATCTGACGGGTGAGCGTGCGCCCGATACCGTAGATGTAGGGGAGCGCCGCTTCGATGCGCTTGTCCGCAGGGATGTCGACTCCAAAAAATCTGGGCATAGCTTTAACCTTGGCGCTGTTTGTGGCGCGGGTTCTTGCAGATGACCCGGACCACTCCCTTGCGCCGGATCACGCGGCAATGTTCGCACAGCCGCCTTACCGATGGACGCACTTTCATGGTTTTCTCCAACTCAACGCGTGAGACGAGGAGTCGGAATATCTAGCGCAGGGCGGATTCGGGCGCAACTCATTTCTCATCATTTCTCGAGCCCCACAATGCGGGCCTGGGACAGGTCGAAGGCGGACATCTCCAGCCGGACCTTGGCGCCCGGAATGAGTTTGGCCGGTCTCAGGCGCAGCTTGCCGGCGGCGCGGGCCACCAGGCGGTGGCCATTGGGCAGCGCAACCCGATAGGCCGACCGCTGCAGCGCCTCCAGCACCGTCCCGATCACTTCGATATGGTCCGTGCCCGACATGTTAGGATCTCCGGGTCTGCCTCGGTTACGACGACGGTGTGCTCGAAGTGGGCCGAGAGACTGCCATCGACCGTGGCCACGGTCCATTTGTCCTCGCGGTAGGTGATCTCCGGGCGCCCCTCGTTGACCATGGGTTCGATGGCCAGGACCATGCCCGGTCGCAGCTCCGGGCCGGTGCCGGGCGTTCCGTAATTGGGGATCTGCGGCTCTTCGTGCAGTCGCCTGCCCACCCCGTGGCCGACGAATTCTCGGACGACGGAATAGCCGTGGCGGATGACGTGGGCCTCGACGGCGTGGCACACATCGCCCAGCCGGTTTCCGGGTCGCACCTTTTCGATGGCCAGACGGAGGGCCTCCTCGGTCACGTCCAGGAGCTTCTGGGTAGAGGGGCCGATGAGTCCCACCGGGACGGTGAGGGCCGAATCGCCAATCCACCCATCCAGCATGGCGCCGACATCGAGCTTCACGATGTCGCCATACTGCAGGCGCCGCGCACCACCGATGCCATGGACGACCTCGTCGTTGACGCTGATGCAGCAATTCCCGGGGAAACCCCGATAGCCCAAGAAGGCGCTCCTGGCGCCACGCTCCGCGATCAGGGTGCCGCAGGCGCCGTCGAGTTCCTTCGTGGTCACGCCGGGCACGCACAATGCCACCATGGCCTCCAGGACCTCGCTGACGATGACGCAGGATCTCCGGACAGCCTCGATATCGCGGGTGCTCTTGATCGGGATGCGACGCTTGGCCACGGTCCCGTCTCCTACCGGTTCATGACGGCAGCGACCGCGCCCAGCAGCAGGAGGCAGGCAACGGCCACGCCCAACCACGCCAGGCTCTCGTCGGACGGCCCGGCCCCCTCGCGGCCCAGCGCCGGCCCGGTCGCGCGACCCCGGAGGCGCCCCTTTCGAAGAAATCCTTCATAATGGCGCTGCAGGAGATGGGTCTCGATCTGGCGCATCGTGTCGAGCATGACGCCAACGATGATGAGGAGGCTGGTGCCACCGAAAAACTGAGAGGTGAGACTCGGCACAAGCATGACCTGGTGCAGCAGCTGCGGCGTCACCGCCAGCAGGATAAGGAAAATGGCACCCGCCAGCGTCAGGCGCGTCATCGCGTAGTCGAGAAACTCGGCGGTCGGCTGACCGGGGCGTATACCCGGAATGAACCCGCCATGTTTCTTGAGCTCGTCGCCGATCTGGATCGGATTGAACATCGTGGCCACCCAGAAATAGCTGAAGAACAGGACGAGTCCGCTGTACAGGATGTAGTACAGGAAACCGTTGTTGAGGCTGGCGATGATCCCGCCCACGAAAACCCCGGGATTTGGGATGACCTGCATCAGGAATCGAGGGATCATGAGGAGGGTCTGCGCGAAGATGATGGGCATCACCCCAGAATAGTTGACGCGCAATGGCAGGTACGACGTCTGGCCGCCATAGACGCGCCTGCCGACCATCCGCTTGGCATATTGCACGCTCACGCGCCGCACCGCCTGCGTCACCGCCACCACCCCGGCAATGACCGCGAACATGAGGGCCAGGAGAAGCACCAAGAGGAGCGGGTTCCTTGCCGCCTGATCGCCCACGCCAGCGACGTACTTCTGCCACGCCTGCGCCATGGCGCCCGGTATCCTCGCGGCGATGCCTATGGTGATCACCAGCGAGACGCCGTTTCCAATGCCCCGGTCGGTGATCTGCTCGCCGATCCACATGAGGAGCATGGTCCCCGCCATGTTGCACATCACGACCATGAAGATGAAGCCCGGGCCGGGATCCGGGACGAGCTGGGCGTTCGCCCGCTCCAGGACCGAACCGATGCCTGGCAGCAACGGGTTGTTCCCGGGATTCTGGAAACCGAGCGCCAGCATGTAGCCCTGCACGCAGCACAGGATGATCGTGAGGTAGCGGGTGTATTGGGTGATCTTCTGGCGCCCCCCCTCCTCGCGCGCCATCTTGCCCAGCTGCGGCAACACGACGGTAAGCAGCTGCAGCATGATGCTCGCGCTGATGTACGGCATGATGCCCAGGGAACTGATGGCGCAGTTCTCCATGGCGCCACCGCTGAAGATGTTGATCAGGCCCAACAGCGAGCCGGCCCCCTGATTGCTGACCACGTTCTGGAAGTAGTCCTGGAGGACCGTCACGTTGATCCCCGGGCAGGGGATGGCGGCCCCGATCCGCATGACGACGACCATGCAGAGCGTGAAGAGGATCCTCTTCCGGAGCTCCGGTATCCGAAACGAGTTGGCGAATGCGGAAAGCATCGTGCTGGTCCCCGCGGATCAGTCCCCGGCGGGCGCGGCTGCGCCCTCGGCCGCCTCGGGCGCGGCTGGCGCGGGCGTCTCAACCGAGCCACCCGCCTTCTGGATCTTCTCTCTGGCCTGAGAACTGGCCGCGCTGACGCGCACCGTCAGCCGGCGCTTGACCTCGCCATCGCCCAAGAGCTTCACACCATCCCATCGTCCTTTGACGATGCCGCGCTCGCGGAGCAATGCCTCGGTCACCTCGGTCCCGTCCTCAAAATCGTTGAGCGCCCCGACGTTCACGGGCGCGTTGCGGGTGCGAAACCGCGCGTTGCTGAAGCCCCGCTTCGGCAGGCGCCTGACGAGCGGCATCTGGCCGCCCTCGAAGCCCGGCCGGATGCTTCCGCCCGACCGCGCCTTCTGGCCCTTATGGCCGCGGCCACTCGTCTTGCCGTGCCCGGAACTCTCGCCGCAGCCCCGCCGTTTGCGGCGGTGGCGCGAGCCGTCCCGGGGTTTTAGATTGTGCAGGCGCATCGTCATGATCACTCCTTCGCGAATTTCGGCAAACCGCGGGCCTCGCGGATCTGGTCCGCACTGCGCAATTGTCGCAGCGCGCTCAGCGTCGCCTTGACAACGTTGATCGCGTTGTTGGAACCAAGCGACTTGGCCAAGACATCACGCACGCCGGCGGCCTCGACCACCGCGCGGACGCTCCCGCCGGCGATGATGCCGGTGCCGGGCGACGCCGGTCGGAGCAGCACCCGTCCCCCACTGTGTTCTCCAACAACCTCGTGCGGGATGGTCTGCTCGCGCAGGACCACGCGGACCATGTTCCGCCTGGCGGCCTCTCCCCCTTTGCGTATCGAGTCGGAGACTTCTCGCGCCTTCCCAAAACCGATGCCCACGCGCCCCTGCCGGTCTCCCGTGACCACGAGGGCGCTGAAGCTGAAACGCCGACCGCCCTTGACGACCTTGGCGCACCGGTTGATGAACACGACCTTCTCGACGAGTTCCTCGGCCCGCTCGCGATCACGCTTGGCCCTGGCCACGGCCTCCTCGGCCGCCGAATACACCCGGGGCCTGCCACCCCGCGGCGACGTGACGGCAATGCCGACGTCGACCACGGTCTCGTCCTTGCCCGGCGCCTCGTCGGCCTTGGGCTCCAGTTCGTCGTCGCGCTTCGTGGTTACTGCCGCCATAATTAAAACTCCAGTCCGGCCTCGCGGGCGGCATCGGCGAGCGCCTTCACCTTCCCGTGGAAGGTGAAGCCACCCCTGTCAAACACCACCCTGCGAATGTTTTTCTCGATGGCCTGCCGGGCCATTCTGCGCCCGATCTCCGTGGCGCTCGCCACGTTGGCCCGCAGGGATTCAGAGCCCTCCTGCGTCGTCGAGACCGCGGCAAGCGTCTTGCCAACCGCATCGTCGATGATCTGGGCATGAATGTGACGCCCGCTGAAATGGACCGAGAGGCGCGGGCGCTCCGCGGTGCCCGCGACTTTCTTGCGGATCCGCCGGTGCAGCCTTTGCCGCGCCGCCTTCTTGGTGATCTGGGACATAAGCCTGCTGCTCCCGTGCTACTTGCTCTGGGCGGTCTTGCCCTCTTTCCGAATGATCTGTTCGCCGACGTAACGCACGCCCTTACCCTTGTAGGGCTCGGGCGGGTAATAGCCCCGGATGTCGGCCGCCACGGCTCCAACGAGCCGTTTGTCGGCCCCCTCGACGGTTACGAAAGTGCCCTCGGGCACGGTCTTGCCGGCCTGATCGGTGATGGTGATCTTGATCCCCGGCGGGATCGGATAGTTGATCGGGTGCGAGAATCCCAGCGCGAGGTTGATCACCGACCCCTTGACGGCCGCCTTGAAACCGACGCCCTGGATCTCGAGCTTCTTGGCAAAGCCCGACTCCACGCCCTGCACCATGTTTGCGACGAGGCTGCGCGCCAGCCCGTGCATCGCCTTGGCGCGCGCCGAGTCATCCGGACGGACGAGCGAGATCTGCGCGCCGTCCAGTTTGGCCGAGATCGAGGGCGGAAGCTCCATGGAGAGCTTGCCCTTGGGTCCCTCGGCGCTGACGATGCGCCCGTCGACCGCCACTTTCACCTTGGCGGGCACGGGCACGGGTTTCTTTCCGATGCGTGACATTTCCTTACTCCTCCGTCACCAGACAAAGCAGATGAGCTCGCCGCCCACGTTCTGTTTCTTGGCCTCGCTGCCTGTCATGAGCCCCTTGGGCGTAGAGACCACCGCGGTGCCCAGTCCGCCCAGGACACGCGGCACTTCCTTGGCGCCCACGTATCGCCTCAGCCCCGGCCGGCTGACCCGGCGAATGCCCTCGATCGAGCGGCGCGCGCCGCCGGTCTTGAGCTCGACGCGAAGCCATTGTTTGTTGTCCTTGCGCACGAGTTCGGCCTCCCGGATGTAGCCCTCGTCCTTAAGAATGTGGGCGATGTCGCTCTTGATCCGGGAATAGGGCGCGACGATCTCGGCCTTGCCGGCGGCAACGCCATTTCGGATCTGCGTTAGGAAATCTGCTATTGGGTCAGTTACCATGGTGTCTGTTCTCCGGCCTAGGCGCGCCTCACCAGCTGGCCTTGATCACGCCCGGCAGCTCGCCCCGGAGCGCGCGCTCCCGGAACTCAATGCGGCTAAGCCCGAAACGCCTCATGAAGGCGCGGCGTCGACCGCTCACCGCACAGCGGTGGATGCGTCGCACCTTAAACTTGGTTTTCTTGGTCTGCTTGGCGATCCAGCTCTTCTTGGCCATAATGCTACCCTAATCACTGTTTGCCGGGCTTGACGAAGGGCATGCCCAAAAGTTCCAGGAGGTCCTTCGCCTCCTGATTGGTGCCCGCCGTCGTCACGATGGAGATGTCGAAACCAAGGCCCCGCTTGACCTTATCCAGCTCGATCTCCGGAAAAATGGTGTGATCCTTCACCCCGAGGGTGTAGTTGCCGCAGCCATCGAAGGCGCGCGCGCTGACGCCCCGGAAATCGCGGATGGAGGGCAGCGCGAAACGGATGAGGCGCTCCAGGAATTCGTACATGATCCGGCCCCGCAGGGTCACCTTCAGGCCGATCTCCTGGTCCTCCCGGATCTTGAAATTCGAGATGCTCTTCTTCGCCTTCGTGCGGACGGGCTGTTGCCCGGTGATCAGGCGGATGTCGTGGGTGGCGTCGTCCAGCGCCGCCTTGACGTCCTGGGCCGATCCAACGGAGCAATTCAGCACCACCTTGGTGACGCGGGGCACCTGATGGGGGTTTCGGTACCCGCGCTTCTCGCGCAGGGCGGGTGCCACCTGCTCGCGGTAGATCTTCTGCAACTCCGGTATCGCGGTCTGAGCCATACGTTTCTCCATCACTTGGCGGCGGCCCTGCGGTTGCGCCGTTCCTCCCAGCGCGATGCCAGCATCACGTTGGAGATGTGGATGGGCGCCTCGCGTTCGACGAAGCCCCCATCGGGGTGCTGCTGCGACTTGCGCACGGCCTTCCGCATCTTGCGGACGCCCTCGACGACCACCCTCTCTTTCTTGGCGATGACCTCGAGCACCTTGCCGCGCGAACCGCGGGCGGCCCCGCTGATGACGACCACCTCGTCGCCCTTTTTAACGTTGGCCTTGGCCATGGTCAGAGCACCTCCGGGGCCAGGGATATGATCTTCATGAAATTCTTCTCGCGAAGCTCGCGGGCCACCGGGCCGAAGATGCGGGTGCCGCGCGGGTTGCCGTCCTTGTCGATCACCACGACGGCGTTGGAGTCGAACCGGAGGTAGCTGCCATCGGCGCGGCGGATCGGGAACCGCGTGCGGACCACGACGCAGTCGACCACCTCCGACTTCTTGACCGTGCCATCGGGGGCCGCCTCCTTGATGTTGGCTTTGATAACGTCGCCGATGCGGGCCACGAGGGTTTTCTTGCCGAGGACGCCGATCATGCTCGCCACTCGCGCGCCGGTGTTGTCGGCGACGGTGACCAGGCTGCGGATCTGGATCATGGGCGGCCTCCCTCTTCAATGCCGGCGGCGACGTCGGGCGCGACCGGGAGCGCGACGCGGCGCGTCAGCACCTCGGCCAGTTCCCACCTCTTCAGGCGGCTCAGGGGCCGGGTCTCGCGGATCAGGACCCGGTCGCCGACCTTTGCCTCCCCGCGCTCATCGTGCGCGTAGAACTTCTTCGACACGCGCACGATCTTGCCAAACTTCGGGTGGGGAACCCGTCGGTCGACGCGGACCACAATGGTCTTGGACATCTTGTCCGACACCACGATGCCGACCCTCTCTTTGCGCGCCCGCTTGGGCGGGTCCTGGGATACCACGACAGCCTCCATGGTGTTCATCTCCTGTTGGCGGCCGCGCCCTCGGGCGCGGCGGTGCCTTTGCGTTTCATGGTCAGCGCGGTTTCGATCCGCGCCACGGTGCGCCGGATCTCGCGCAGACGGCTCGGTTTCTCGAGCTGGCCGCTGGCCTGCTGGAGCCGGAGGTTCAGATACTCCTGCCGCAGGTCCCGGCCCTTGGACACGAGCTCCTGCTCGGTTAGGCCCATCAGCTCAGACATCTTAATCATCGCCATTGCAAAAACTCCTCCCGGTCATCTGTGGCGCCGCACGAAACGGCACCGGATCGGCAGCTTGTTGGCAGCGAGCCGGAATGACTCCTGCGCCACGGACTCCGGCAGGCCATCCAGCTCGAAAAGCACCGTGCCCGGCCGGATGACCGCAACCCAGAATTCTGGGGAGCCCTTGCCCTTGCCCATCCGGGTCTCTGGTGGGCGCTTGGTCACGGGCTTGTGCGGGAACACGCGGATCCAGAGCTTCCCCTTGCGCTTCATGTTGCGCGTGATGGCCACGCGCGCCGCCTCGATCTGGGTGTTGGTCATCCAGCACCGGTGCAACGCCTGGAGCCCGAACTCGCCGAAGTCGAGCGATATGGCCCGGGAAGCGTTGCCCGAGCGGCTCCCGCGGGATTCCTTCCGAAACTTGGAACGTTTGGGCATCATCGCCATGGCTCATCTCCCGAGTCTTGCGGCCGGCCCCTCATCCTTGCGGCAAATCCAGCACTTCACCCCGATGAGGCCGGCGGGGGTGTGGGCTTCGGCAAAACCATAATCGACATTGGCCCGGATGGTGTGGAGCGGCACCCGCCCAAGGCGGTACTGCTCCGTCCGAGCGATCTCCGAACCTCCCAGGCGCCCGGAACAGCGGACGCGCACGCCGTCGGCCCCGAAATCCATGGCGGTCTGCACGGCCTTCTTCATGGCGCGGCGGAACGAGATGCGGCGCTCGAGCTGGAGGGCGATGTTCTCGGCGACCAGCTGGGGCTCCAGTTCCGGGTTCTTGATCTCCTTGACATCAACGGCCACCTCGGAGGCATGGGTCAGATTGGCAACATCCCGCTTGAGGCCATCCAGGTCGGCGCCCTTGCGGCCGATGATCAGGCCCGGCCGCGCGCTGTGGATGTTGACGCGGAGCCGGTTGGTCGCACGCTCGATGACGACGCGCGCGACGGCGGCCGACGCGAGCCTCTTCTTGAGAAAGTCGCGGATCTTAAAATCCTCGCTCAAAAAGAGGAGGTAGTCCTTCTTGTTGGCGAACCACATCGACCGCCAGTTCTTGTTGGCGGTGATGCGGAAGATGATCGGGTTAACCTTCTGGCCCATGATGTCACCTCATTCTGCGGCGTTGGCGCGCGCGGAGCCCTTTGCCCGCGACGCGGCGTCGGCTTTGGGGGCATCGCCCCCTGCCACCGGCGCCCCGGTTGCCGACTGCCCTTCTGGCGCGCCCTTCCGGCGCGCCGGCGGCGGCTCATCGGTCAGTATGATCCTGATGTGTGATGTGCGTTTCCGAATGGGCGAGGACGAACCTCGCGCCCGGGGCATGATGCGCTTGATGGTCGGCCCTTCGCCGACGACCGCCTCCTTCACCCGCAGGGTCGAGGGTTTGAGATTGCTGTTGTGCTCGGCATTGGCGATCGCGGACTTCAGGGTCTTTGTGATGATTCGCGCCGCTTTCTTGGGCGAAAAGCGCAACACATCCAGGGCATCCGAGGCCATCAGGCCCTGGATCTCCCGCGTGACCTCGCGCGCCTTGAACGCCGAGATCCTCACGAACCGCGTTACCGATCTGACTTCCATAACAATCTCACTTCTTTTCCAAAATCTGACTCTTCACCGTGCTCACCCGGGCGTCGTCGCCCGCCGCCACGACTGTGCGCTCTGCCGACCTTTCGACAATGGCGCCGAGGATGGACTCGCGGACGTCGACGGCCCTGGCCATCGCAATCAGCCGCCCGCCGCGCATGATCTCAAAGACCATGCCCACTTTTGCGTCCTGGCGCCGCCCGACATTGAGCACCGCAAGGTTCAGGGCCGGCTTGTAGTCCAGCACCTGGGCCGCGATCAGGGTGCCCGGCCCCACTTGCGCCGCCTCTCCCCTTCCCTCGATCAGGGCCTGGGAGAGCCTGAGCTGCGCCTCGACCTGCGCCCGCATTTCTGCGTCGATGCCCCGGGCGGATTTCAGCACGCCCTGCATCATCTCCACCATGGCGGCGAGCTGCGCGACAGTCTCCTGCCTGCGCTTCTCCGACTGGTAGAGGTCGCGGACCGCCGCAACGACCTTCTCCCGGAGCCGGGCCTCGTCGCCCGTCAGGGCGTCGACACCCAGCGCCTCGTCGCGCAGCCTCAGGTCGATCCACTGTCGGCGGAAAAAATCCGCCTCCGCATTGGCGAGTTCGAGGCTCTCGGAGAGCGCCCGGATCGTCTTGTTCTTGACGTCCAGGTCCCTGTAGATCGACTCGAGCTCACCCTCGACGTGGGCGAGATGTTCGCCCCCGCCGACCGTGGCACCGACGCCGCCTTTTGTCGGCGGCTCCTCGCACTTCAAAGAACAGGCGGCCATCAAGGCCGCGATTCCAACCAACGTCCGTTGGACGGGACGGCTCAAGGCTCGACTATTTCACGGCCTTGGCCGTGTGGGCACCGTGCGCCTTGAAGGTGCGGGTCGGCGAGAATTCGCCGAGCCGGTGGCCCACCATGTTTTCCGTCACGAACACCGAATGAAACATTTTTCCATTATGCACCAGGAAGGTGTGCCCCACAAAATCCGGCGTGATCATCGATCGCCGGGACCATGTCTTGATGGGTTTCTTCTGCTTTCCCTGGTTCATCCGCTCGATCTTCTCGAGCAGGTGGTAATCCACGAAAGGTCCTTTTTTAAGCGAGCGTCCCATGCGTCATCTCCTGGAGGTCACTTCTGGCGCCTCTGCACAATGAACCGTTCGCCGGCCTTGTGCTTCTTGCGGGTCTTCCCGCCCCGGGCGAGCTGGCCCCAGGGCGACCGCAGGTGCTGCCTGCCGCCGCCGCTCTTGCTTCGTCCTTCGCCGCCGCCGTTGGGGTGATCGACGGGGTTCATCGCAATGCCGCGCACGGTGGGCCGACGGCCGAGCCAGCGGGAACGACCGGCCTTGGCCAGGACGGCATTCATGTGCTCCGGGTTGCCCACCTGACCGATGGTGGCGTAGCAAGTGGCGTGCACCCTGCGGATCTCCGTGGAGGGCAATCGCAGCTGGCAGTAGCCCTTGTCGAAGCCCATGACCGTCGCGCCGACGCCGGCGCTGCGCACCAGTTGGGCGCCGCGGCCAGGGGTCATCTCGATATTATGGACGACGCTGCCGGGCGGGATCTTGTGGAGCGGAAGGGCGCAGCCCGGGTTGGGCGGCGCATCCTCGCCCGAGACCACCTGGGCGCCGACGGCCAGGCCGTGCGGTGCCAGGATGTACGCCTTCTCGCCATCGGCATACTTGATCAGGGCGATCCGCGCCGAGCGGTTCGGATCGTACTCGATGGCCTCGACGGTGGCGGCCACGCCATGCTTCTTCCTCTTGAAATCGATGATGCGGTAGCGGCGCTTGTG
The DNA here is from genome assembly GCA_029560585.1 of Verrucomicrobiota bacterium. GTDB lineage: Bacteria > Verrucomicrobiota > Verrucomicrobiia > JADLBR01 > JADLBR01 > JADLBR01. The sequence continues at coordinate 14,075 of JAKQKQ010000249.1, forward strand.
GCCGCCGCCCTTGTGCCGGCAGGTGATCCGGCCGCGGTTGTTGCGCCCGCCGGTCCGCTTCTTGCACTCGGTAAGCGACTTCTCGGGATGGTCCTTCGTGAGCTCCTCGAAGGTCGGGCGCTCCGAAAACCGGAGCGTCGGGGTGATCGGCCTGAAGGTCTTCATTGCCATGGCAGTCTCCTTTCGCTCAAGCGAGCGAGATCTTGTCGCCCTCCCGGAGCGTGACGATGGCCTTCTTCCAACCCGCGGTGCGGCCCATGGCGCCGCGGCGGTGGCGCTTGGCCTTGCCGCGGACGTTCATCGTGTTGACGCGCACCACCTTCTTGTTGAAGATCCTTTCGACCGCGTACTTGATCTCCAGTTTGGTGGCCTTGTCGTCGACCTTGAAAATGTACCGGTTGAACTTCTCGGAGAGGGCGGTGCCCTTCTCCGTGAGCCGGATGGTCTTGATGATCTTGATCGGGTCGCGCATGGGTCATTTCCTTTCGGCGCGCAGGCGCTCGCCGATTCTCTCGAGGGCGGCGGCAGTGACGAGGATCCTGTCGTAGCGAAGGACATCCTCGGTGTTGACCTCGTCGGCGGTCTTGAGCCGGGTGCCGGGCACGTTGCGCGACGCCAGGATCATCTTCGGGTCGCGGCCCGTGTCAACGATCAGCACCGAGCCATCGACATCGTTCTGCTTGAGCCAGCCGAGGAACCCCTTCGTCTTGTGGGACTCCAGCGCCATGCTTTCGACGACCGCGACCTCGCCCGCGCCGATGCGCTCGCTCAGGGCCTTGCGCAGCGCCAGCCGCCGGATGGCCTTGGTGGTCGTCTTGGAGTAGTCGCGGGGCCTGGGGCCAAAAACAACGCCGCCCTTGCGCCACAGCGGCGAACGGACCTGCCCGGACCGCGCGCGGCCGGTGCCCTTCTGGCGCCACGGCTTGGATCCGGTGCCGGCGACCTCGCCTCGCTGCTTGGCGCAGGCGGTACCCGCCCTTCGGTTGGCCCGCATCGCCACCACGACGTCGTGGACGGCGTGGCTGCCCTTCTGGCCGACGATGAGCTCGACCTTGAGGGCGGCCTTTGCGGATTCGGGTGTAAGGACCTTCGCGCTCATGATCACGCCTTGGCTGGTGCGGGCCTCTTCTTGGCCTCGCGGATGACGAGGAACGAACCGTTGGCACCGGGCACGGCGCCGCGGATGACGATCACCTGATCCTCCTCGCGGATTTGCAGTACCCTCAGGTTTGGGGCGGTTATCCGGGTGGCGCCCATGTGCCCGGGCATCTGCTTGTTTTTCCAGATCCGTCCCGGCGTGGAGCGGCAGCCGATGGAGCCGGTCCGCCGATGCATCATGGAGCCGTGCGCCGCGGGCTGGCCCTTCTGGCCAAACCGCCGGACCACGCCCTGGAAGCCCTTGCCCTTGCTGATGCCGATGACGTCCACGAATTGGCCGACCGAGAAGGTGGTCAATGGCACCACGTCGCCGGGCTTGGAGTCGCCGGCCCCGCGGAATTCGCGGATGAAACGTTTGGGGGCCGTGCCCGCCTTCTTGCAGTGTCCGATGGTCGGCTTGGCGGCGCGCGATTCCCTCACGTCCTCGTAGCCGATCTGGACGGACTCATAGCCGTCCTTCTCGGCGGTCTTGACCTGCGTGACGACATTGCTGCCCACGTGCACGACTGTGCACGGATGGCTCACGCCGGATTCATCGAAAATCCGCGTCATGCCCAGTTTCTTGCCCAAGAGTCCCATTGCCATGGCGATGCCCCTAGATCTTGATGGTGATATCGACGCCCGCCGGGAGGTTGAGTTTCTTGAGCTCGTCGATGGTCTTCGCGGTGGGGTCGATGATGTCCAGCATCCGCTTGTGGGTGCGGATCTCGAATTGGTCCATGCTCTTCTTGTCGACGTGCGGGGAACGGTTGACGGTGAATCGCTCGGTCTTGGTGGGCAACGGCACTGGGCCGGCAACGCGGGCGCCGGTGCGCTTGGCCGTCTCGACGATCTCGGAGGTCGAGTGGTCGAGCAGGCGGTGGTCGTAGGCCTTCAAACGGATTCTGACTCGCTGACCTGTCATGGTTCTTTTCCTCTCTGGTCCGTCCGCCCTATTTTCTCTCCAGCACCTGCTGGGTGATCTGTGCCGGGACCTGCTCGAAGTGCGAGGGTTCCATGCTGTAGGCGGCGCGGCCCTTGGACATGGAGCGGATCGACGTCGAGTATCCGAACATCTCCGCGAGCGGCACCTCGGCGTGGACTATGGCGGCGTTGTCCCGGCTAGTCATCTCGCTGATCTTGCCGCGGCGCCTGTTGAGGTCGCCCATGATGTCTCCCTGGAATTCATCGGGGCAGACCACTTCGACGGTCATGATGGGCTCCATCAGCACGGGTTTGGCCTTCCCGATGGCGTCCTTGACGGCGAAAATCGCGGCCATCTTGAACGCCAGTTCGTTGGAGTCCACGTCGTGGTAGGAACCGTCGAGGATGTTGACGTGGACGTCGATGATCGGGTAGCCGCCCAGCACGCCGGTCTGGAGGGCCTCGTCGATGCCTTTCCGGCAGGCGGGGATATACTCCTTCGGGATGTTGCCGCCGACGACCTTGTTTTCGATCTCGCACCCCTTGCCGCGCTCGAGGGGCGTGACGTCCAAGATGACGTGCCCGTATTGGCCGCGGCCACCGGACTGCTTGATGAGTTTGCCCTCGCCCTTGGCCGAGGTCAGGATGGCCTCGCGATAGGCGATCTGGGGCGCGCCGGCATTCGTCTCGACCTTGAACTCGCGGCGCATCCGATCCTGGATGATCTCGAGGTGGAGTTCGCCCATGCCGGCGATGATGGTCTGGCCGGTTTCCTCGTTGGTGGTCACCACGAAGGTGGGGTCCTCCTCGGAGAGCCGGCTCAGCGCCTCGCCCATCTTCTCGCGGTCGGCCTTGGTCTTGGGCTCGACGGCCATGCTGATGACGGGCTCGGGGAACGAGGGCGGCTCGAGGAGCAGCGGGTGGTCCTCGTCGCAGAATGTATCGCCGGTCTTGATGTCCTTGAGACCGACGGTGGCGGCAATATCCCCGGAAAACACCTGGTCCAGTTCCTCGCGCTTGTCGGCGTGCATCTGCAGCAGGCGGCTGATGCGCTCGCGGCGGCCGGTGCGGGGGTTGAGGATGGTGTCGCCCTTCTTGATGGTGCCGCTGTAAACGCGGAAGTAGACCAGCTTTCCGACGAACGGATCGGCCCAGAGTTTGAAGGCCAGGGCGCAGAAATCGCCGGAGTCGGTGGTCTCGCGGATGATGCTGGACCCGTCGTGCATGTCGTGGCCCTTGGTGGCCGGGATGTCCAGCGGGTTAGGCAGGTAATCGATGACGGCGTCGACGAGGTACTGCACGCCCTTATTCTTGAAGGCGCTGCCCCCGACGACGGGCACGAACTTGTTGGCGATGGTGGCGCGGCGGATCGCGGCCTTGAGCTGCTCGATGGTGGGCTTCTTCTCCTCGAGATAGAGTTCGGCGATGTGGTCATCGACATTGGCGACCGCATCGACGAGTTCCTGGAGCGCCCGCTCGGCGATGTCCTTCTCGCCGCCCTCCAGCTCGCGGACCGTGTAGGTGGAGCCGAGCTGGTCGCTGTCGCTGTAGATGATGGTGCGCTGGTTGACGACGTCGATCTGGCCCTTGAGGTTATCCTCGGCGCCGAGGGGCAAAAGGATCGGCCACGCGTTGGCGGAGAGCTTCTTGCGCATGTCATCGACGGCGCGCGCGAAGTTGGCGCCGACGCGGTCCATCTTGTTGACGAACGCGATGCGGGGAACGTTGTATTTGCTCGCCTGGCGCCAGACGGTCTCCGACTGGGGCTGTACGCCCGCGACGCCGCAGAATACGGCGATGGCGCCATCGAGGACGCGGAGCGAGCGCTCGACCTCGGCCGTGAAGTCGACGTGCCCCGGGGTATCGATGATGTTGACGCGGTGCGGGATGCCCTCGAACTGCTTGAAGATCCCCTCCTCGGGGCGCTGCGTCCAGAAGCACGTCGTGGCCGCCGAGGTGATCGTGATGCCGCGCTCGCGCTCCTGCTCCATCCAGTCGGTGACGGTGCCACCCTCATGGACCTCACCCATCTTGTGGATGACGCCGGTGTAGAAAAGGATCCGTTCCGTCAGCGTAGTCTTGCCGGCATCTATGTGGGCAGCGATACCGATGTTGCGGGTGCGCTCGAGGGGCATGCGGCGATTGGGCGCATTCCGCGCCTTGTCGATCGCCAGCCTGTTTTCCTCCGCCGTTGCCATAGTGCTCATCCGTGCCGTTCCCTAGATTTTTCTCTTCCGCCCTCCGCCGGATCACCAGCGGAAATGCGCGAAGGCCTTGTTGGCCTGCGCCATCTTGTGGACATCGTCGCGTTTCTTGACCGCGCCGCCCTGCCCGCTGGCCGCGTCGCGCAATTCGTTGGCGAGGGCGCGGGCCATGGGCACGCCCTTGCGCTTCTGTGCAAACATCACGATCCATCGGATGGCCAGCGACGTCTGGCGCTCGATGGGCACCTCGCTCGGCACCTGGTAGGTGGCGCCGCCAACGCGACGGGCGCGGACTTCAACGCGGGGCTTAATGGTTTCGATGGCCCTGCGGAATACGACCAGGGGGTCGCCCTCGGCGCCTTCATGTCCCTTGTTGGCCATATCGATCGCCTGATAGACGATCCGCTCGGCCACGGACTTCTTGCCGCACCGCATCACGGTGCTGATCAAACGGGCGACGAGGAGATCGCCGTACCTGTGGTCCGGCATCGATTCGCGCTTCTCAGCTTTCCTGCGCCTTGCCATGGTGTTGCGCCCTCCGGGAAATCCCTATTCCTTATTTCTTCTTGGCATCGCCGCCGCCGGCCTCTTTGGGCCGTTTCACGCCGTACTTGCTGCGGGAGCGATTGCGGTTGACCTTGTTCGTATTGCTGGGGCCCGCCGCGCCGAGTGAGTCGAGCGTGCCGCGGACAATGTGGTATCGGACGCCGGGAAGGTCTTTGACGCGGCCGCCACGGACCAGGACGATCGAGTGCTCCTGGAGATTGTGCCCCTCGCCGGGGATATAGGCGATCACCTCGTAGCCATTGGTGAGCCTCACCTTCGCGACTTTGCGGAGGGCTGAGTTCGGCTTCTTCGGCGTGCGGGTCATCACCTGCACGCAGACGCCGCGCCGAAACGGGCAGTTCGTGAGCGCCGGCGACTTGCTCTTGGCTTGAGCCGCCCTGCGCCCCTTCCTCACCAACTGATTGATCGTCGGCACAAATGATCTCCAATCCTTCTCCGGGGACCCCCTCTGGGCGACGACGCGTCACCCGAGGAAACCTTCGGTGTTTTACTCGCCCCCTGCGCCCTCTGGCACCAGGGTCAAAACCACCTGCCCGCGCGCCAGCGATTGCCGCCCGCAAAGCAGAAGGAAGGGCGAATATAGTGAAAGGGTTTTCGGTGGCAACAAAAAACTTTGGCATTCAGAAAATTTTCTTCGGATCCGCAGACGCGAATGGCCCGCAGGGTGAAACTGGCCCACGCGTTGGCACGGGCCGGTTTGGGGCTGACGTGCACCCGATCACTCTTCGGCCTGATCATCGCCGCACCCCAAAAGACTCACAACTCATTCGTGTTCAGCATATTGGCAATTCTTCTCAAGTTTGTCGTCATGCCCATCGTTGGGGGCACCACCGGGGAAGAACGGGAGGTAGGAGCGCGCTTGCGCGCGATTCGCGCATGGGATCGCCTGCGAGCAGGCTCCTGCTGCCCGGCATCTGAATTCTCGAGTCAGCGCCGCCCCTGGCGCGCGAGGGTGGCGCTAGCCTGCATATTTCACGCTTCCGCGTGAAACATGCAGGCTCAAAGGAAAACCGCGCTCCGAAAAACGCGATTTTGGAGGGTCTGGTGCCACCGATCCCCGAAACTCACTCTGCAACCGCGAAAAATCCCAGTCTTTGCC
>JAKQKQ010000262.1 GCA_029560585.1 Verrucomicrobiota bacterium
ATCCCGTGGCGCACGCCGCAAAGGGCATGAATCCTAGCCAGAAACTTCGGGCGCTGTTCGCGGGCGCGGCTCGTGCCCCGACCCAGGATCCGGGCCGGGAGGGTTTTGGACTGCGGTGGCAGAGTCCGGCAACCGCCGGACGGCGCCACCGCTTTGGCAGCGCGCGAAGCGCGAGCCGGGACCATCGGCTTCGCTACGATCTTCCGCCCCGGTGGTCCGGCAGCCGTCGGATGGGATCTGACTCGAAGATTCAGATGCCGGGCAGTAGGAGCCTGCTTGCAGGCGATGCGAATCGCGCGCAAGCGCGCTCCTACGAGGCGATCCCATGCGCGAACCGCGCGCAAGCGCGCTCCTACGGCTCATCTTCATCCCCGGTGGTCCTGCAGCCGCCGGATGGGATCTGGCTTTGACAATCCTCGCGCGGCGTTCGACCTTTGACGAATTGAACGAGCGCCCCAAATCGCAACCCGAGCCTGCGGCGATACTGCGCGGGAGGAAGCTCCGCGCAACCCCGGCGCGAATCGCCATCCTCAAGCGGCTCGCCATGGCGCGCCGTCCGCTCTCGATCGACGAGATCCATCGCGGGCTGCCCCGTTCCGGCGACTGGGCCACGGTATTCCGCTGCCTGACGCGCTTCGAGGCGGCGGGCCTCGTCGCGCGCTGCGACTTTGGCGACGGCCAGTCACGATTTGAACTTCTCGCAGGCGGCTGCGGCGCGGGACACCACCATCACCACCTCATCTGCCGCGCGTGCGGAAAGGTCCAGCACGTCGAGGAATGCGACCTCGGGGACATCGAGCGCGCGCTGGAGGAGCGGCACGGTTTCTCGTCGGTGAGCCATTCCCTGGAATTCTTCGGCCTATGCCCCCGTTGTCGGGGCAAGGGCGCAAGGCCGCGCCCCTGACTCGCGAATTCAGATGCCGGGCAGTAGGAGCCTGCTTGCAGGCGATGCGAATCGCGCGCAAGCGCACTCCTACGAAGCGATCCCATGCGCGAATCGCGCGCAAGCGCGCTCCTACGTCTCATTTTCACCCCCGGTGGTCCAGCAGCCGCCGGATGGGATCTGGTTCGAGAATTCCGTTTGCTCGCAAAAGCGGGCCGGGGACGGTTTGCGCCAAAGGCTGGCACCCGTTCCCAGCATCCGACAACACGCCCCGCGTCATGGACTTGCGGCGGTCCTCTGCCGCTATTGGAAAGCTCAACAAGCCCCGGCTGCTATCTCGCGGAGCAGCGCGATCTCTCGCTTCAGCACCGCGGGCTGCTCGGCCTCGGGAATCTTGCGGATCTTAAGGTATTCTTCCTCGAGGCAGAGGTCGCCCCGATAGTCCGCCTTGCGCAAGATCGCGGCCACCCGGCGAAAGTCGATGTCACCATCATACACGGGCGCGGCATAATCCTTGTAGCCCCAGCCCATCTCGCGGCGGACGTTCCTCTTGTCCTCCGGGTAGCGGAGGTTCTTGCAGTGCGTGTGGAACGCCCTGGGCGCAAACTTCTCGTAGATCCCGTACACCTCGTTGAGCGGATGGCCGAACCAATAGAAATTCATCGGGTCCAGGGTGAGGCCAAGTCGATCCGAGCGCACGCCGTCAAAGAGTTTGTCCAGAAAGGCGGGATCGTTGGTGATCTTGCCATGGTTTTCGACGCCGAATCGCACGCTCGATCCCGAGGTCGCCTCGCACAATCTCTTGCATGCGCCGATGGCGAACGGCAGGAACTCTCCCGGCTGCAACTTGCGCGGGACGACGTCCAGCCGGATCACCCCCACCTTGAGGCGATCGGCGGCGGCCGCGAGCTTTGCGGTCATTGCGACCTCCTCCTCGAGCCTCTCGTCGAGATGATTGTGCATGCAGAAGGCGGTCACTCGGGCGCCCGCTGCCGCCAGGTCGTCGGCGAGTTGCCGGATGCCGTCGTCGGTGGCCACGGTGTATTTCTTGGTCGGGTGGTGCAGTGCCGGGCAGGACAAGTCGTCCTTGATGTCGACCTCCATGGCGTCGATCCCGAGGAACTTCAGCGCCGCCCAGCAGTCGGGCAGGCCGGTCTCCTTGAGGTGCGCGTCGCGAGATGCGACGGGCCATGTGGTCCCGGCGCCAGACGCGCGCGCGCCCAACACCCCCGTGGCAGCGCCAAGCCCGACCGCCTTCAGAAAGCCCCGCCGCGTCCTCAATTCCACCGTTTCCATAATCTCTCGCTTTCTCTCATCCTATCCATCTTCAACGCACCCCAGTTGTGCCCATCCGATGCCGGATGGCGACATCCGACGTCGTGAAGTTTCACCTCAGGCGGACCTGATCTCGCGTTTCGCGTGATCGTAGACAATCTTGCGCCCCGTCTCGTACGATTTCGACGCCATGAGCACCGCCACGGCGTGCTGGTAGCCGGCCTCGATCGACGCGTGCGGCGTCCGGCCCTCGCGCATGCACTGGAGCCAATCCAGGAAGTGGTCGGGCCGCTCGACGGGCGGGACCGGGTTTTCGCCCCGGATCGAACCATCGCGCTTCTTGCCGCCCTCGGGGCTGTACGTGGGCGCATTCCAGTTATCGAACTTCAGCATCCCCTTGTCGCCATACAGCCGCTTCAGCGAGCCGGCGCTGCTGGCGGTGTTCGTCGTGCAACTCACGAACAGGCCCTCGGCGCCGGTCTCGGAGCTCGGCGGATAGCTCCACAGCACCTGCGTCTGATCGGGCGCGGTGAAACCGTGCTCGTCCTTCCAATAGTAGGTCCCACCCAGGCAAACGCAGGTCTCGGGGAACTTCACCCCGGTGATGAAGTGCACCAGATCGATGAAGTGCACCGCGAGGTTTGTCTCGGGCCCCTGCGAGAATTCGTAGTACCCGTACCAGCCCGAATAAAGATCGGAACGGAAGGGCCGCATCGGCCGATCCATCAGGAACTCCTTCCAATCGACGTCCTCCTCGCGGACGTCCTTGAGGTACCGGTACCAGTAGGGCTGGTCGGAATTCCGGCACTCCTCCACGCGGGTGATCTTCCCGAAAATCCCGGTCTTCACGAGGTCCCGGCATCCGACCATCGTCGGCAGGCTGCGGAGCTGGGTGCCCACCTGGCAGACAACGCCTGCCTCGCGGACCGCATCGACGGCCTTGACCATCCGGTCGAAGTCCGTGGCGATGGGCTTCTCGACGTAGACGTGCTTGCCCGCCCTGGCGGCGGCCTCGAGAAGCGTCGTGTGCTGGTGATCGGGCGTGGCGATCATCACCGCATCCACGTCGGCCTTTGCCAGCAGATCCCGGTATGAGACGAACGCCTGCGGGTCGTGGCCATACCATTCCTTGACCTGCGCGGAGGCCTTTTCGCGCGCGAGTCTCCACGGGTCGCAGATCGCCACGAACTCGACGTTCATCGCGTCGCCGTGTTTCTGCACGCTCTTCATGTGGACGTTGATGCCGCGATCGCCGCAACCGATCTGGCCGATGCGGATGCGGTCGTTGGCCCCGATGGAACGGCGCCGGTTCTCGGCGGTCACCGCCGGCCGGGCCGCCAGCGCCGCGGATGCCCCCGCGGCGGTCCGTATGAAATTTCTGCGCGTCAGTGCCTTGTCCATATGCCTCCTCATGTATCGGGCGACATCGCGTCGCCTCATCCCACCTCGATCGCCCTTCCGCTGCGCGCCGACTCGTAGCACGCCGCCAAGATCTTCTGGCTCCGCAATCCCTGGGTCGCATCGTTGGACGGCTCGCGCCCCTCGATGATCGCCGCCCCGAACTCTTCGATCTCTGCCCGGTACATGTTCATCGGCTCCGGGGCGATGGGGGTAGACTCGGCCGATGCCCGCGCCTGCTGGGCGTCGTAGCCGCCAGCGCCCGACTTCAGGCAGGCAATCATCGTGCCGCGATCCCCCTGGCCGATGGTCCCCGTGGCCAGGATGCTGCCGAGCGAGCCATACAGCTCGAGCCGGTTCTGGCTCGCCTCGTCGGGTATGCAAAAGAACGCATCCACCACACCGATGGCGCCGTTTTCAAAAAACAGCGTTGCGACGGCGCTATCCTCCGAGGCGTAGCTCTGGACCGAGCGGTTCGTGAAACAGCTCACGCGCCGCACCGCCCCAAAGAACATCTCCAGCAGATCGATGCAGTGGCCCCCCATGTCGATCAGGGAACCGCCCCCTCCTGTCGCGGGATCCTGCCGCCACGCGCCGGCCATCGGGGGATACCAGCAGGAGAGTTGCGCGCGCCCGAGCACCGGCTTCCCAAGCCGCCCCTCCCGGATGATCTGGAGCGCCGCCTGGTGCTGCGCGTGGAATCGCATCATGAGCGCGGTCCCCAGCAGCCGGCCCGCGCGCCGAAACTCTCCGATCATCTCCTCAACCTCGGCAACCGTCATCCCCAGCGGTTTCTCGCAGAGCGTATGTTTTCCGGCCCGGGCGCAAGCGACCGCCTGCTCGCGGTGCGCCGACGCTGGCGATGCGATGTAAACCGCATCGATGTCTTCCCGGAGCAGGGCATCGAGATTGGCCGACGCCCTCGCGCCAAATTGCGCCGCAACCTCGCGCGTGGCCGCCTCGCTGACATCCCATACCGCGACGAGCCGCCCGTTGCGCGCCCGCGCGATCCCCTCCGGGATCGTGCGTCTGCGCGCGATGCCGCCGCAGCCCACGACGCCCCATTTCACCGTATCCGCCATAATTGCTCCGTCCGCGAGGCTCGCCCCCGCCGCTCAGCTGTACGCCTTGATGACCTTCGTGACCGCGCCCGCGATCTCCGCCATGTTCTGCTCCGAATAGACCGGATACGCGAAGCAGGTGAACGTGTGACTCTCGTGCCAGCGGGCGTTGGGCACTTCCACGTGCGTGTAATCGGCGCTCGCCGGATCGGCGTACTCCTTGGACTTGAACGGGAAACCCGAGTTCCCGAAGCCCCTGTGCTCCTGAAAGGCCTTCTCGGTGTGGCACTGGGGCCAGAACACCTTCCACACGGGCGCCCCCTCCGCGACGACGGCCTTCGCGAACTTCTGGATGTCGCAGCCCATCTTCTCGATATCCAGCGAGAACGCGCAGACATACCAGCCGTTCCGCCGCTCCGGCGTGTCGATCGGGGCGTGCAGCACCTGCGGCAAAGACCCGAGTGCGTCCACCAGGATCTTGCCGTTGCGCCGCCGCATCGGCATGTTCCAGGACTCCATCCGCGCGATCTCCGCCAGGCCGATCGCCGACTGCATCTCGGTCATCCGATAGTTCCAGCCGACCCGATTGTGGATGTAGGGCAGCTTTTGCTCGAGCGCCATCAGGTTCATCCGTTCCTTCACGTCGTAGCCGTGGTCCCGGAAACTTCGGGCCTCCCACGCCAGGTTTTCGTCATCGGTCGTGATCATCCCGCCCTCGCCGCCGGTCGTGAACGTCTTGTTCTGGCAGAAGCTGCATCCGGCGATGTCGCCCAGCGTCCCGGTCTTCTTCCCCTTGTACGTCCCGCCGAATGCCTCCGCGTTGTCCTCGATCACGAAGAGCTTGTGCTTCTTCGCGAACGCCCGGATCTTGTCCATGTCACAGACGTTCCCGTACAGGTGCACGGGCATGATCGCCTTGGTGCGTTTCGTGACCAGCCGCTCCGCCGATTCGACGCTGATGCAATGGTCGTCGCGGTTCACGTCCGCGAACCTCGGCACCGCCCCGGCCTGCACCACGGAGAAGCTCGTGGCGATGAACGTGTAGCTCGGGACGATGACCTCGTCCCCGGGGCCGATCCCAAGCGTCGCCAGCGCGACATGGAGCGCCGCGGTGCCCGTGGCCACGCTGATGGCGTACTTGCTGCCCTGCCACTCCGCGAACTGCTTCTCGAACTCCATGCCCCGTTTGCCCGTCCAATAGTTGACCTTGCCGGACCGCAGGACGGCCTCGACGTCCCTGATGGCCTCCTCGCTGAAGGACGGCCAGTGCCCGAGCGGCGTGGTCACGGCCTTCGGTCCGCCCTCGATGGCGAGTTTTTGCGAGGCCAACGACTTGATCGTGGATGTGAGTTTCTTGTCTGCCATGGTGCCCTACGTTGCTCTCCCGGCGGCCGTGGCGCCACGCGAAAGACAGCGAATTTCGATACTATTCTGATTCCCCAAAACGCCATCGCCCGCGCGCTTCGCCGCGGCGCGCGCGCTACAATCGCGCCCCGACCACGGCACTGCGGAAGTGGCTGGGGCTCGTGCCCTTCAGGCGAAGGAACTGGCGGTTGAAGTTCGAGAGGTTGCCAAAGCCGCTCGCGAAGGCGACCTCGGTCACGTTCATCTCGTTCTCCGCGAGCAGGCGGCAGGCGCGCCCGATGCGCAGTTCGTTGACGAAGGCGGGAAAGGTCTTGCCCGTGTGGGTTCGGAAGAACCGGCTGAATGCCCCATCGCTCAGGTGCACCAGTCGGGCGACCTCCGACAGAAAGATCGGCTGATCGAGCCGGTCGCCGATGTGGCGGCATACCCGATTCATTCTATCCTGGTCGAACGGATTGCCGGACGCCGCGAACCCGGGGCTGGCCAGCGAGCGGCACTCCCGGGAGCGCGCCAAGACATCCAGGATCTCCAGAAATCGCGCGATCCTCGCCACGCCAGAGAGCCGGCCCATCTTCCCCATGAGTTCGGCGACCCGCGCCCTCGTTGCGCCACACACCTCCAGCCCGAGCGCCGACCTCTCCAACAATCGTTGCACGTGGCGCATCGCGGGCAGCCGCATGAGTCCCTCACCGAGGCAATCCACCTCGAACTGGATCAAGAGCGCGTGCACCCGAGGGGCACCGCCCGGGGCGCCCTCGTCATTGTGATAGATGTGGGGCAGATTCGGCCCGATCAGCACCAGGTCCCCGGGCCGCAGCGCCGCCAGATGATCCCCCAGCATCCGGTATCCGCCGCTCCGGTGCACCAGAATCAGCTCGCACTCGTTGTGGAAATGCCAGGGGCAATCGAAGCCCCGCCCCCGGATCTCCTTGAACGCGAACCCTTCCTCCGGGAACGTCGTCAGTTTCTGGAATATCGGTCTCATGCCGTGCCGCCTCGCGACGGCCCATCAGAAAAATATCGGTTCTGGTCATTTTGGGAATAGCGGAATACATCCCGGTCCTGTTCAATAGGGGCGTGACGCCAAAGTGGGTCCTCGGAAGTCCGGCCGCCATCGATGCCACGCCTCCCGCGAGACTCACCGCCTTCCTCTCATCGCGCAAGGTCAACCATGCCACCAAATCCAAATTCCGATCCGCACTCCAGAGGCACCATCCATGAACAACAAATTTGCAGGCAACGCGAATTCATACCACGGCTTCACCTTCGAGGAGACGCTCAGCGGCGTTTCTCGCGCAGGGTTCAAGTACATCGAGTTGGCCGCGGTGCGCGGCTGGACAGAGCACATCCACGCCCGCATGAGCGACGCCGAGCTCGATAGGGCAAAGGCGCTTATCGCCTCTCACGGCCTCACCTCCATCGCGCTCGCCGGTCACGCGAACATCATGGACGAGGAGCGACTGCAGGACTTCATGGCCAACATCGACCTCGCCGCCAAGATGGAATGCCCCTTCGTCGTGACGTCCACCGGCGAGGCGCACTTCGGAAAAGAGGAGTCGTTGAATGACGACATCCTGGTGCAAAACATCTCGCGGCTGCTGCCCAAACTGGAACAGCATCACATCACGATGGTGATAGAGCTGCACGGCCTGTATCATACCGGCGAGGCGATCGCGCGTTTTTTGAAACGCATCCCTTCTCCCCTGCTCGGCATCAACTACGACACCGCGAATATCGTGATGTACGGCGGCATAGACCCGATGGAAGACATCAAGAAGTGTTACCAGCACGTCAAGTACGTCCACCTGAAGGACAAAGTGGGCGGCAAGGGCGTGTGGAATTTTCCGGCCACCGGCAAGGGCGAACTGCCGCTCAAGGAGTTCATGGGATTCATGGACAGCGTGGGTTACGGGGGCCCGTATTCCATCGAGATCGAGTATACCCAGGACTACTGCATGCGCGAAAAGGACCAGCCCGGGGATATCCTCGTCGCGGACAGGGAGATGCAGGCGTCCTTCGAATACCTAAAGGCTCTTGGCAGAGTATAACTACACGGAAGGGGACCAGATATGAAAACCATTGCTGTCTTGGGTGCCGGTTTCATGGGCAACGCGCACATCGGCGGTTACCGCCGGAACCACTCGACCAACGCGAGGTATTCCGCGGTGTGCGACAACAACCGCGAGAAATGCGACGCGTTCGCAAAAGAGCACGGTCTCAGGGCCTACTATGACCTGGATGACATGCTTGCGCGAGAGCCGATCGACGTGGTGGACATCTGTCTGCCGAGCCATCTGCACGTCGACTTTTCCATCAAGGTGGCCAAGGCCAAGAGGCACATCCTGCTGGAGAAGCCGGTGGCGTTCACCATGGAGGGGGCCAGGAGGATATTTGCGGCGGCCCGCGAGAACGGCGTTCGGATTATGATCGCGCAAGTGATTCGATTCTGGCCCGAGTATCAGAAGATCCGGGAGATCATCCAGGGCGGCGAGATCGGCGACATCGTCACCGTTTACGCGGCGCGATTGGGCCAGATGCCGACGTGGGGCGAGTGGTATAAGGATCCCAAGGTGAGCGGCGAGACCCTGTTCAACCTGACGATACATGATATCGATTATCTGCACTATCTGTTCGGCGAGCCGGAGAGCGTCTACAGCGCCGGCACAAAGGACAAGATGGATAACTACAACGACGTCATGAACATCTTCAAATTCCGAAACGGCGCGAACGCCATCGTGGACGGCAGCCTTTCGATGACCCCGGGCTATCCTTTCACGATGCATTTCCGCGCGCTCGGCACGAAAGGCACGCTGGAATTCCTCTTCAAGGCCGGCGAGAACATCGGGCCGGACTCGACGGGGTCGCTGATGAGATACCTGCCGGGCAAGGGCGGCGAGATCCTCGATGTGCCGAAGTACGACGGTTACGGCAGGGAAATCGAGTATTTTATCGACTGTTTGGAACGCGGTACAGATACCGCGATTTGCACCGAGGAAAGCGTCCTGCTCGTCCTGAGCTCGCTGCTCAAGGCAAAAGAATCTCTGCTTATCGGAGATCGGTGTAAGTTTTGAGGCATGGGCATCTTGCCCATGGCCCACGCCGAAGGGCGCAAGCCCTTCGCTACTCGGTCGTTACGCCCTATTTTCGAGCTAGCCGCGCCAGCGCCGTAACGACAAACACACCCATGGCCACCAAGACGATCGTCGCCCCGGCCGATGTCCCGAGGTAATAGGCCAGGAGGAGTCCGGCGACCGAGCATACCAGGCCGTTGGCCATGGCGAAGCCCACGTACTCCCGGAGATTTCGGGCGATGTTGCGCGCGGCGGCAGCCGGCAGGATCAGCAGGGAGTTGATGATCAGAATGCCCACCCATTGGAGGTTCAGGGTCACCGCCAGGGCCACCAGCAACCCGAAGATCACCTCCTCACGGCCGATCCTGAAACCGCGGCTCGCGGCCAGCGATGGGCTCAGGCTCGCCAGCGTCAGGGCGTTGAACGAGCGCAACACCAGGAACGTCGCCGGCACCATCAGGAGCAACAGGCGGGCGATCTGCTCGGATGTGATGCTCAACAGGTCGCCCACGAGGAAATGCCCGACCTTCATGAAATTGCCCCCTCGCGAGAGGAGCAGGACCCCGAGCGCCACCGCGAACGACATCAGGAGGCCGATCACCGTATCCACAGGCACCGCGCTCCAGCGCTTGAGTCCAAAGATCGCGAGCCCGAACACCGCCGAGAAAACGATCATGGCCCAGAACGGGTCCACCATCCCCAGCAACAGCCCGATGGCCAACCCGGCCAGAGCGGAGTGTCCCACGGCATCGGAGTAGAATGCGAGCCGCTGGCTCACCACCAGGGCGCCCATGAGCGAGAACAGGGGCGACACGATGATAATGGCGAACAGTGCGTTGCGCATGAACGCGTAGCGCGCCCACTCGAAGGGCAACCCTCCGACCAGCGCGTGCCACCAATCCATCATTTTTCCGCCCCTCCCCCAGCACGGCGGGAGTGGGGATCCAGGCCAAACGCCACGCGCACGCGGGGGTCCGCCCACACGTTCGGCGGCTTGTCATCGCAAATGACTCGGCCCTCAATGAAAATCATCCTGTCCGCGAAATCCACCATCGCCGCCAGGTCGTGTGAGACGAGGACGACGGCCATGTCAAAACGCCGGCGCAGATCCGAGACCAGCCGATAGAACCGCTCCCGGCCGGCGAGATCGATCCCCGAAAGCGGCTCATCGAGAAGAAGGAGGTTCGGCGGCGGCGTCAGCGAGAGCGCGAGCAGCACCCTCTGGAGTTCGCCTCCGGAGAGCGCCCCGAGCCGGCGATCAATCAAGTGGGATGCCTCGACCGCGCGCAGGCCCGCAAGCACGGTCTCGCGCACGCCCCGAGACAACCCGAAACACGCCGGCCGCCGCGATATCGCCACCGCAAATAGGTCCGCGACGCTGATCGGCGCCGAGGCATCAAATTCGACGCGCTGCGGCACGTATCCGATCTGCGGCGATACCGGGAACCGGTGATCGCGATCCATGAACGACACTCGACCCGTGTGCGGGATCTCGCCGAGGATCGCGCGGAGCAACGTGGATTTGCCCGCCCCGTTCAGGCCGACCACGGCGGCCAATTCACCGCAGTGCAGATGTAGGTCCACATCGCGGAGGATCTCCTTGGCGCCGAGCCGCACGCACAGCCCCCGGATGTCCGTGGAGCAGGCCCCGCACGGCTCGTGCGGCGCGCCAAATCCGAACAACCCCTGCCCGTCCGAAGCCCCACCGCTCACCGCAGCGTCTCCTTCAGCACCGAGAGGTTCCTCTCCATCGCCCGCAGATACGCATCGCGCGCCTCTGGGGGCGAATCCGGCCCGGTCACGACCGGATCGAGCAACCCAAGCTTGACGCCCGTCTCGCGGCGGACGGCCTCCGCGCCCGCCATGGGATACTGCGGCTCCGCGAACACGGCACCCACTTTTGCCGATCTCACCAGATCGATCGTCTCCGCCAATTCCTTCGGCGAAGGCTCCGTCCCCGGGTCGCGCTGCACGACCGCCGCAATCTCCAGGCCAAATTCGCGGGCAAAATACGGGAATGTCTCGTGGAACGTGACCACCCGCCTTCCAAGGAACGGACCGAGTTCGACCCTCATGCGCGACCGCAGCGCCTCCAGTTTCCCGACGTACACATCGGCGTTGGCCCGATAATCACCGGCCCTCGCCGGATCGATCGTCGCCAGCCCCTCCGCGATATTCCGGACCTGACGGATCGCCAGTTCCGGGCTGACCCACACGTGGGGGTTCACTCCGCCAGTCCCGTGCTCGTGCCCATCCCCCCCAGCGCCCCGAATAAACTCGATCCCGAGACTCGCGTCAATGACCTTGAGCCCGGGCCGCTGCGCGATCACTTTGTCCAAGAAAGACTCCATGCCCCCGCCGTTCACGACCAGCACATCGGCGTCCGCCAGAGCCCGCATGTGCACCGTCGTCAACTGAAAATCATGCAGGCAGCCCGTGATCGGCTCCGTCAGATTCCCGACCCTAACCCCGTTCACCGCCCAGGCGACATTCAGCGCGTGCACGTACATGGGATAGAACGATGTCAATATGCGCAGCGGCCTCCCCTCGGCGCGCAAGCCGACAGCCGGTAGCGCCAGGACCACCGCCGCCGCCAGCAGACGACCCGCGAACCCAAAGCGCTCCGCCACCATGGCCGCACTCTGCCACCGTCGTTATCAGATGCAAGTGAATTGCATCTAAAAAAGTTCGCGCCTAGGGCGAACGCGGCGGCGGCTCGCCTGGACGCGCCGCCACGTCCCGGGACTATCTCCCGCCTGAGGCGTGCGGCGGCATTGCCTCCGCACTCCAAGGCGCGGGGCGTGGCGCGGGATGCCGGGAAGGGGCGACAGCGTATGGAGTGCGGCGCGCGACCGCGCCGCTTTTGCGGGCAAACGGAATTCTCGAACCAGATCCCATCCGGCGGCTGCCGGAGCACCGGGGGTGAAAATGAGACGTAGGAGCGCGCTCGCGCGCGATTCGCGCATGGAATCGCCTGCAAGCAGGCTCCTACTGCCCGGCATCTAAATTTTCGAGCCAGCGCTTGGCCCTCGCGCAGTCCCGCTGGATCACGCGGGCTATTTCTCGTACTCCTTGAGGAATCCGAGGAATTCGCGGCGGTGTTCCTCCTCGCCCCCGAGCAACCCGATGACCATATCCTGGGTGACGTAGTCGGTGCCCTCGCAGGCGCGGATGATCTTGTTGTATTGGCCGATCGCCCCTTCCTCCGCGTCGATCACGCCCTTGATGACGGCCACGACATCCGTCGTGTCGGCCAAAGGCTGGAGGGACCGCTGGTTGCGCGGCAGTGCCATCGATCCGGGCACGGAACCGCCCAGCGTCTTGATGCGCCCGGCCAGAGTCTGCGCGTGCATCAACTCGGTCGCGATGTCGGCCGCCAGCGCCTTCTTGATGACATCGGACCTCACGCCATCCAGATTAACGGAGGCGGCGATATAGTTCTGCACCGTCTCCAGCTCCATGGCATAGGCCGTCTTGAGTTCTTCGATGATGTTGTCTTGTGCCATATCCCGCCTCTCCTGTCGGTGTTTGCGGCGCGACCTCACGCCGACCACCTCGCGATGGTATCAACAAAATGGGAAGAGCGAACGATTTTTCAACATGCTCTCGGCACTAGCTAGAAATTTCGGGCGCTGTTCGCGGGCGCGGCTCGTGCCCCGATCCCGTGGGTCTGATTATCGGTCGGGGGCCCGCCTTGTGGGTGCTCCGACCCGAACCGCGCGCGAGCGCGCTCCTGCCGGACGCTCCGGGGTTCTCCGTGGCGCCCTTACATCCCTCACATCCCCTGGGCCCGCACCGACATCGGCCCCATTTCACCGAAGCCCTCGACCTTCCGGACCCCATCCGAAAAATTCACGGTCACGGTGATGCCGTTGGCGAAGCGCGTCTGTTGGACATCACGATCCGGCGTGAGGAACCTGTGGTCCGTCATCTCGGCGTAGCCGGCGGCGCGGGCGATCGGGCACGTGGCACCGTAGCTCTTAACGAAACGCCCGCGACTCTCCTCCCAGAGCTTTTTCCCGAACATGAACATGGGGGGCGTCCCGTACAACGCGTTGAACAGGTCGCGCTTGTCCCAAAGGGACGGGAGTTTGTTGTTGTAGTCGCCCCAGTACCACTGCGCCACCGTGCAGTCGTGATACACGAGTTCCCAGAGGGGCAAGCGGTAGCGGTGTCCGAGTTGGAACTTGGCGACACGCTCGGGCACCTCGTCCCAGATGCGAGCCGTCTGGCGACCGGCATCAGGCACGCGATATGGCCCGAGGCTCAGCATGCCCTCGAAATAGTGGAGGAAAGGCACCGATGCCTCATGGCCCGTCTCGCACCCGGTGACGAGCCGCATGTCCTTCGACATGTATTCGAGAAGGCGCATCTTCCATTCGCGACTCTGGGTCCGGGTCATGGGATGGTCGGGGCTGTAGCACTCGCGCCAAGGGGAGGCGGTGGTCGTGTCGATGAATCGCGCCCGGTAGGGATGCTCCTTGAGGTCCTGGGGCACGCGGGCCCTCCCGTACTCGACGGCCCGGCTGTCACAGAGCACCCCGCAGGGATGCATGGCCCCGTCCGTCCCCTTCACCCCCCAGCCGGGAATCCACTTGCCCCTGGAATCGATAATGATGTCCTTGGGCCAGCCCGACTGCGTCCAGTCGCTGTGCGTGCCACGGACGATGCCCCGCGCGATGAGGTCCGGATCCATGAGGTCCTGATAGATGTCATAGCGGCCCGTGAGTATACCCCCCATCTCGTTCATGGCCGCGATGGATTCCGGCGTGCCACGATTGCTCCAGAGAATCCGCCCGATCCCGGCGGCCTTCATATCGCGGGCGATCGCGACCGCGTCCTTCTCCCAACACCACACGTTGACGGCGCCGATGAGGAGATCGACGGCGGGGATCTCCTTCCGTTTCTGCTCCAGGGTCTTGATCAACCCCGCGGCCCGGGCGTGCGCGCGGTACCGCTTGCACATCGCGACATGCCCGCCGCCGTCGAAGAACACATACCGCAGCCTGCGCGCATAGCCGAAGAAACCCTTCTGTGGGTCCCATTCGGGCGCCACGCACAGCGACCCGTCGCGGCGCTCGATGCGAATTGCGGCATCGTCGGGGGTCTCGATGATCGCCATGTGCCCGCCCACACCGTCTGTGACGCCCCAGAACCCCATGCAGATCCCGTGGCCGCCATAGGCGATCAGGCGCATCGGCGAAACCGCGGGGTCGTCCACCGGATACGAGATCCCCTCGTTCATCGGGATCACCAGATGGGTCCCCGGCCCAGTGAGAAACGGCCCAGGGAATGCCAGGGATCGCCGCATCTTTCCCGCCGCCGCGATCTCGAGCGTGAACTCGGCCGCGTCACCCTCCATCTCCACGGCGATGCCCATCTCCCGCGCGTCGATCGGATCATAGGCTACGATGTGCATCGCCGATGCTCCCTCCGCCCTCGCGGACTTCACCACGACACGCGCGCCCGAGGACTGTCTCGCGATCTTTCCCGTCCGGCGGCCCTGAACCTCAAGGACCCCCGATGCCGTGTCAAACTCCACGAGGAGCGTGGCGTTGGAAATGGCGATGCGATCGGCCAATTCCGGCGATCGCATCTCCGCGAGACTTCCCACCTTGCGCAAGTCAAACTCATCGATCCAAATGGTTCCGGACCCATTGCCTACCACCCGCGGCAACAGCCGAACCACACCATCCGGGACCACGAACCGCGATTCGGACAATGCCCACTCCGAGGGGCCGCACACTTCCTCTCCGCCGAGGGACCAATCGACCGTCTTGCCGCCACCATCCGTCGCCGCGACGCAGGGGGACGCCTGCCCCTGACCATCGATCTTGAGCCACGCCCGCACCTCGAAGATATCGCCGGCTTTCGCTCCGATCGGTTCGACCGCATTCAGGCTCCAGTCCTTGTTGCCGCGGTGCGTCACCCGCGCCGAGCGCTCACCCGCATGCTTTGTCACCGCGTCCGACGCCAAATCGCCAGCCCCCGCATCCCGGGTCCACAGCGCGTTCCACCCGCCCACGCGCCCCCCGACCCACGACTCGAATCCACCATCCCGCCCCGCCCCCGACACACCGCAGCAACACCCAATCACAACCAGCAACCGAAACGCGATCCGCCTCATGGACCCCGTCTAGCAGCCAGCCGGACATTGAAAAGCCCGCTCGCCACACCATCGCAATGGGCGTGAGAGAGACGTCGGCCCCGGCGTCCGCGATCCACCCGCATTCGTTCGTCTCGGTTCCGTGACCACTGCGGCCCGCGCCAAACGTTCACTGCTCGGCGGAGGGCTCGCGCATCTTGGGCCGGGGTCGTGTGGAAGGTTCCCGCCTCGCCGATCCCCAACCGCCCATCGCCTCAGGATCTGTCCGCCGGACGACCCAATTAGAGCCAGTGGCAGCAACCTTGGCGGCGGCGATTCGCATCGCCCGCCATGCCCGGTATCGATTGATGAGCCAAATAGTCGAGAATGCGAACACCCCGATCACGATGGCACAACATATTTCCAAAATCATCGCGATCTTCTGCAGGTCAGGGTTATCCAACCAGAGCCGTTTTGCTAGGTGGTACCCCTCCCATGCCTCATTGAAGTGCAAGACCTGTAGTTCGGCCAGGCTACGCGCCAAGACCTTGCGCGATACCCGCTGCCTGCCCATCTCGACGGTAACCGCATAGGCGGGACCAAGTGCCTCAAGACAGTCCACCCAGCGCCCCACGGAAACAAATTCGGACCGCGCGGCCATTTCGCACAGGTCGGAAAAAACCCCCTGGAGGAATTTGGTGACCTCCGCCCGCGTCCCTCCAACGGACGAGGCGGCCCTGACCGCATTCTCGGCAGCGGCCGGATCATTCTGGCGGAATGCCTCGTCGAAGACTTTGGTGGCCGCGTTCAAGGTCGTCGCGTCTATATACTCGCCATCCGCCTTGGATGCAGGGGTCAGGTCGGCAAGGAACTTCAGCTCGCTAATGGCACCCTCCATGTCGGCAGCGGTTATCCGCTGCCTGACTCGCTCCTGCGCTTCGACCGCACTCCGCACTTCCCTCGATGCCTGTGCCACAGTGCCGAGTTCGCCATCACTGCCTGCGACCGTGCCGCCACCAATGGCGCCACCGGCCTTAGGCAAGATTTTATCCACTTTAACCGCGCCACCCCCTTCGGCCTGCACCGGGACAAACCGGAGAGACCCATTGGGCCCAGCCAACCCACCCGAGTGTCCCGGCCGCCTGCTTCCCCCAGTTGAAGGCGGACGCGGTGTGCTGACGCCCTCCTCAGTTGGTCGTTTTGCTTCCTCCTCCCGGCGCTTCGCCTGCGCGATCACCTCCGCCGCGATCTGATCGCGCAAGAACCGTGGCAGTTGCGATAGTTCGTTGGCGTCCAGATCCTCGACGGGAATCGATGCGCTTCCTTGCAAGTGAATGAAACTCAGCCGACCATTTCTTACCTTAAAGCCGACAGGCCGATTGTAGAACTTGCCGTTGAGGCGGATAGCCAACGGTGCATCCGCAGTGGCCATCGCGACCGATCCTGTTGTGGGCGACGATGCGGGACTGGGAACGGCAGCAGAGCCCATATTCCCGAATAACAAAACAACAAGGGAGATGAGCAAACCGCGCGATCGTCCACCCGGCGTCCTCCCTCCGACAAGGACTGAGCCAACCACCCAAAACATTATAAGTTACGCTACAACTCCGTGCGAAGTGCAACAAGGAAAATCAACGAATACGTAGCCACGCAGACCGCACGCAGTGCCTCTTAGGCGGAATATGGAATCACCTGCGCTTCTTCGCCGGTCTCTTGCCACCTTCCTCGGTGAGATCCCCAACCGGCCAGGGGCGAACATAGGCCCGCGCGGCCCAGGCATCCCAGAGGGCGGACAGTTCCTTCACGCGGTCCGGTTCGGAAGTGGCGAGATCACGCAATTCAGACCTGTCCTTGTCCAAATCGTACAGCTCCCATGGCTTCCCATGTTTTGCGACGATTTTCCATCGCCCTTGGCGGAGCGCGCGATTGCCCTCGTGTTCCCAGAAGATCGGCGCTGGGCGCATGAGCCGCCCGCCCTCAAGGACCGGGCGCAGGCTGACCCCCTCCATGGGCTGGATTTTCTCTCCGGCAAATTGTTTCGGGTAAGTGGCGCCGCCGAAGTCGACGCAAGTGGCCATAATGTCGATGAGATGCGCTGGCTCCGCGCAGAACGCGTTCCGCTGATTCTCCGCGATACCCTTCGGCCAATGAATGACGAGGGGCGAACTGATCCCGCCCTCGTGGACCCAGTGCTTGTATTCGCGGAACGGCGTGTTCGAGACATTTGCCCATGGCAGGCCGTAACCAATGAACGTATCCGCTGGGCCAGGCAGCACACCGATGCCTTGGCGGACGGGCTTCCCATCGCGCGTGCGCTTCGGGATCATGTCTGGCTGCAAATCGCCGGGACCCAGGAGCGGCGCCGTGTCTGCACCGGCGACCGCTCTCTCGGGCCCATTGCGTCCCATCGCTTCCGCGCAGCCGCCGTTATCCGCGAGGAAAAAGAGGAGCGTGTTATCCAGCCGCCCCGTGTCCCTGAGCGCGCTGACGATGCGCCCGATCCCCTGGTCCATGCAGTCAAGCATGGCCGCGTAAACCTCCATGCAGCGGATGTTCCACTCCTTCGCCGATTCGTCGGCCCAGGGGGGGGCCTTTTCGTCGCGCGGGCTCAGGCCCCACATCGGGTCGAGCAATCCCATGTCGCGCATGCGACGGAACCGCGCCTCGCGGATAGCGTCCCAGCCCTTGTCGTACTGCCCCTTGTACTTAGCGATGTCATCGGGCTTGGCGTGCATCGGCCAGTGCGTCGCGGTGAACGCCACGTAGGCGAACAGGGGCTTTGCCTGCTCCGTCTCTCGGACAAACTTCGCGGCCTCATCGGCGATCGCGTCCGTATAGTAAAAACTCGGTCGATCGGGCGGAATGAAATCATTGCCCCGGCAGAGGGACGTCGGGTCATAGAAACTCCCACCGCCGTGGATCGTGCCGTAGAATCGATCAAAGCCACGCTGGAGCGGCCAGTTGAATTTCGGCCCATCGGGCTTCGTATCGCGCGCAACGTGCCATTTGCCGAAGGCGCCGGTGACATAGCCCGCCGGTCGAAGCACCTCGCCGATCGTGACGCAGCGGCGATTGAGATTCCCCTTGTATCCGGGGAAAGGCGTCTCCTGCATCATGTGGCCGATGCCGGCCTGGTGGGGATACCGTCCGGTTAGGAGGGAGGCGCGGGTCGGGCAACATCGCGCCGTGTTGTAGAACTGGGTCAGCCGCACGCCGTCCTTGGCGAGGCGGTCGAGCGTGGGCGTCTTGATCTCGCCGCCGAAGCAACCGATATCGCTGTAGCCCATGTCATCGGCGAGTATGATCACGATGTCGGGTTTGTCCGCGGCGCGGGCAAACGGCGTGGCCGCGAAGGTCAGCAACATGAACGCCAAGGCGCGCAATCTCATTCCGCCACATTACGCGCGGTGCCAGCGCGGGCAAGGCGCCACGCCCGGCACCAAATCCTCCCCTATGGCTGACTCGAAAATTCCGTTTGCTCGCAAAAAGCGGCCCGTGGACGGTCCGCACTCCAAAGACCTTCGGCCGAAATCCGGCGACATCCCGGGAGAATGTCGGCACCCCATGACAATGCCCCGTTTCGCGCGCAGCGCTGTGGAGTGCGGTGCGTCCTCGCACCGATTTGCACCGCAAGAGGACCAGGCATTTTCACCCCCGCCGGTGCCCGAATGCCCGCCGTCGGGCGGGCGGCCGGGCCATGCGGTCTGACCAGGAACTTCAGGCGCTGTTCGTGGGCGTGGATCGTGCCCGCGAACACCGCTGAAGTTTCAGGTCAGCGCCGCCGCCGGCGCGCGGGGGCGGCACCGACCAGAGTCGTCCACGCGCCGGACTATTCATGGTAAAACTTCTGGGAGCGGTGCCGTTATGGACTGCGGTGGCAGAGCGAAGCGGCGACACCGCTTTTGCCTCCGGCGGAGCCGAAGCCGATGGTCCCGGCTCGCGCTTCGCGCGCTGCCAAAGCGGTGGCGTCGTCCGGCGGTTGCCGGACTCTGCCACCGCAGTCCAAAGCCCTCCCGGCCCGGATCCTGGGTCGGGGCACGAGCCGCGCCCGATAACAGCGCCCG
>JAKQKQ010000268.1 GCA_029560585.1 Verrucomicrobiota bacterium
GGCTGCGTTACGCGCTTCTTGGGCGAGGGTGTTGGCTTGGGCGGCGTGCTCGGCATTGCGATTGGTCATGCTGGAGAGCTCTTCGAGCGAGGCACTGGTTTCCTCGACCGAGGCGGCTTGTTCGCTGGAGCCCGAGGCTAGAGACTGGCTGGCGGTGGCGACCTGTCCGGCGGCTGCCGCGAGGGATTCCGAGCCAGAGGTGAGGGAATCGGCGACGGCTTGAATGGGCTTGGTGATGGCGCGTGTGAGAAGCCACGCGACGAGGGCCCGATGCAGAAGGCAACGATCAGGCCGATGGCGACGACTGTGGCGGAGACGCGAAGGTCGCGGGTCGTGTCGGCGGTATCGGTGCTGATTTTGCCGAAGGAGTTTTGGGCGAGTTGGAGGACGTCGGCGAGGGCGGCGGTGGCGACCTGGGTGCGCTTCTCGGCGATGGCGTCGCGTTCCTGCCAGTGCTGGATGAGCGAGGCGAGGGTCTGGCGATAGGAGTCGCTGGCTGTCTGGACTCCTTCGAGTTGCTCAATGTTGGCAGGATCGCGCGTGATCGGTCGGAGTTTGCCGATGATGGCGGTGACTTGGGGGAAGACCGCATCGAGTTCCGCGAGTGCCCGGGCGTTGCGCTCTGCTTGGGCACGCCAGACCCCGAGCCGGAATTTGTAGGTGGTGTGGTTGAGCTGGTCGATGAGTTCGAGCTTGGTGGCGCGTTCGGCGAGTTTCTCGGGAGCGGTCCCGGCCGCAGCCTCCCGCTGGAGCGCTTGCTGTTGTGTGGTCGCAAAGCCGCCCAGCTTTTCCATGAGAAGTTTGGCTGCGGCATTGAGGGCTTCGCGATCAACCTTGATCGCGGCCGTCGCAGTGGCGGTTTGCTGGACGAGCTTTTCGTAGTCGGCGACGCGGGCGGAGAACTCCTGCGCGGCGGCCTTCAGATTGGCGAGTCCCGGATTTTGCGTGCCGGCTTCCTGAGCGGCGGCGAGGCTTTTTTTCAGATTGGCTAGGTGCTGTTGTCCGCGGCTGAAGAAGGCCGGGTCTTCGTTGAGGCCATAGCCGCGTATCTCATACATGAGCAATCGGGTAGATCGTTCGATGTCGCCGATCATGGTGACTTCGGGGACTCCGGCAGTCGATATGTCGGCGGCGGCGCGGGCGCCGTTTCGCATGTTCCAAATGGCCGTGAGGCCAAGGGATACTGTGATGAGAATGAGCACGCCAAAGCCAAGGGCGAGCTTGATACTGAGCTTTTGGGATTTCATGGGTATGAGCGACATACAGGAGGGGCCATACCACCAATCCGTAGGGTTATTCCTGCGTAGTATTTGGTGCGTATTATTCCTGTTGCGCGGGCTGTTTTATCGACGGGAGTAGGGTTTCCCTTTGGGGTAATGTAAGGGAATACCTTACCTTCTGGCCGGATTTTTAGGGCCATTTATCCTCACTCCCAGTGCCTTAAAAAACGCCCCGCGCCTTTGGGGGACGCGGGGCATTCACGAGGGAAGTCTGCGGCGATATCGCTATTTTTTTGCGAGGTCGGCGACGGCGGCTTGCGCGGCGGCGAGGCGGGCGACGGGCACGCGGTATGGTGAGCACGAGACGTACGTCAGGCCGAGTCGGTGGCAGAATTTCACCGAGTCGGGGTCGCCTCCGTGCTCACCGCAGATGCCAAGCTTGATGTCGGGGCGCGTTTGCCGGCCCTTGGCGATGGCGATCTGCATGAGTGCGCCGACGCCCTCGGTGTCGAGTGAGGCGAATGGGTTTTTCTTCAAAATCTCTGACTCCTGGTAGGCGCCAAGAAAGGCCCCCGAATCGTCGCGCGACATGCCGAGGCAGGTCTGGGTGAGGTCGTTGGTGCCGAAGCTGAAAAACTCGGCGGTTTCAGCGATCTGGTCAGCGGCGAGGGCGCCGCGGGGGACCTCGATCATGGTGCCCACCTTGTAGGTGAGTTTCACTTTTCGCTCGGCCTGGACCTGTCGGGCGACCTCGTGGACGAGGGCCACCTGGAGCTCAAGTTCCCGTTTGAAACCCACCAGCGGGATCATCACCTCGGGCAGCGCTTTGACGCCTTCCTTTTTTGCCTGCGCGGCGGCCTCGAAGACGGCACGCGCCTGCATTTCGGTGATCTCCGGGTAGCGGATACCGAGTCGGCAACCGCGGAAGCCGAGCATGGGGTTGAATTCCTCCAACTCGAGCACGCGCGCCATGATTTTCTCGACGGAGATGCCGAGCTTCTTGGCGAGGTCGAGCTGCTGCTCCTTGGTGTGCGGGAGAAACTCGTGGAGCGGCGGGTCGAGGAAGCGGATCGTCGCCGGGAAACCTTTGAGGGCTTTGAAAATCCCCAGGAAATCCTCGCGCTGGTAGGGGAGCAGTTTGGCGAGGGCGGCTTTGCGTGCGTCGAGGTTGTCGGCGAGGATCATCTCGCGCATGGCGTCGATGCGGTTTCCCTCGAAAAACATGTGCTCGGTGCGCGTGAGGCCGATGCCGGTGGCGCCGAAGCAGACGGCCTGGCGCGCCTGCTCGGGGGTGTCGGCGTTGGTGCGGACTTGGAGGCGGGTGACCTTGGCGCACCAGCTCATGAGCTGGGCGTAGTTTCGGTAAACGCGGCTCTGGCGCGACTCCACGCGTCCGTGCACCAAGGCCTGGATGACTTCGGAGGGCGCGGTGCGGACTTCTCCTGCGTAGACGAGGCCGGAGGTGCCGTCGATCGAGAGGAAGTCGCCTTCCTCGAAGTTTTGGCAGCCGACGGTGAGTTTGCGCGCGTCGTAATCAACTTGGAGGGCGCTGACGCCGCAGACGCAGACCTTGCCCATCTGGCGGGCGACGAGCGCGGCGTGGGAGGAGACGCCGCCGCGGGCGGTGAGGATGCCCTCGGCGGCGATCATGCCGCGCAGGTCTTCGGGCGAGGTCTCGACGCGCACGAGCAGGACTTTTTGCCCGTGCGCGGCGGCTTCTACGGCGCGGTCGGCGTTGAAATAGATTTTGCCGCAGGCGGCGCCGGGGCCGGCGGGCAGGCCGGACGCGATGGCCTGTGCCTCCTTGATGGCGGCGCGGTCGAAAATCGGGGCGAGGATCTGGTCGAGCTGGTCGGCGGGC
>JAKQKQ010000269.1 GCA_029560585.1 Verrucomicrobiota bacterium
TTGCAGAGTGTGTTTCGCGGATCGGTGGCACCAGACCCTCCAAAATCGCGTTTTTCGGAGCGCGGTTTTCCTTTGAGCCTGCATGTTTCACGCGGAAGCGTGAAACATGCAGGCTAGGTCGTGTTCCCCCTGATGTGGGCATGGGGTGAACTGGGCGCCCTTTTGGCCGTGGGGCCGGAGGCAACAAGTTTTGGGCCGTCAACAATTTGGGTTGAATTTTGGCGGGATGGGGCTTTTATCTTCCGCTTCTATGAAAGCCGGGATTCACCCCGAATACAAGGAGACGGTCGCCCGCTGCACGTGCGGTGCGGAATATCGCGTCCGCTCGACAAGGCAAGACATCCACCTGGGCGTGTGCGCCGCCTGCCATCCGTTCTTCACGGGCCAGCAGCGGTTTGTGGACACGGCCGGCCGAGTGGAGAAATTCACCCGTCGCTTCGGCACGGCCAAGCTCTCCGAGCAGGTCAAGAAGCAGAAGGGCAAGGACAAGGACAAAGGCAAGGGCGGACGCTAGAATCCGGCGTTGCACGGGGCGGGGCGCGTTTGGGCGCCGCCGCCCTTTTGCTTTTTTTCCGGGTCGGCCCTATCCGTTGAGCCATGGATCTCGCGCCACACTTTGAGCGCCTGAGGGCGCGATTTGCCGAGCTTGAGCGCGAGCTGGGGGAGGGCACCGTGTTCGCGGATGCGGCGCGCGCACGAGACGTTGGGAGGGAGCACAGCAAGCTGAGGCGCGCCCTGGACCAGTATGGCGAATACTGCCGCGCCCGCGAGGCCCTCGCCAAGAACGACGCGCTTCTGCAGTCGATGGACGCCGATGAGACGGAGTTCGTCGAGTTGGCGCGCGCGGAGCGGGAAGAGCTCCATTTGGCGATCACCGCCCTAGATGTTGCGCTGCGGGCGGCGATCTTGCCCCCGGAGCCGAATGAGGATCGGGACGTGATCGTCGAGATTCGGGCGGGGACGGGTGGCAGCGAGGCGGCGCTTTTCGCGGCAGACCTTTTCCGGATGTACGGCCGGCATGTTGAGAGGACACCGGGCTGGCGCATGGAGGTGCTGGAGATGAGTCCCGCTGACCTCGGGGGTGTTCGGGAAGTGATCTTTCGCGTCTCTGGGGAAGATGCCTTCCGGAGGCTGAGGTTTGAGAGTGGGGTGCATCGCGTGCAGCGGGTGCCGGTAACCGAGGCCCAGGGCAGGATACACACTTCGACGGCGACGGTGGCGGTGCTGCCGGAGGCCGGCGAGGTGGACATCGAGTTGAAACCCGATGAGCTGCGAATCGAGGTCTGCAGGGCGAGCGGGCCGGGCGGACAAGGGGTGAACACGACCGACTCGGCCGTTCAGGTGTTGCATGTTCCATCTGGTCTCATCGTGCGGTGTCAGGACGCCCGCTCGCAATTGAAGAACAAGGAGCGCGCGCTCAGCATCCTGCGCACCAGGCTGCTGGAGAGGAAACAGCGCGAAGAGGCCGAGGCCTATGCGGCGCAGCGCCGCTCTCAAGTGGGATCGGGTGATCGCAATGAGAAGATCAGGACCTACAATTTTCCGCAGAATCGGGTGACCGATCACCGGGTGAACCTCACGCTGTATGACCTGCCCTCGGTGCTCGATGGGGGGATCGCCCCATTCACGGAGGCGCTGATGGCGGCGCACGTGGAGGAGCGGCTCGCCGCCCTCGGCTAAAATCGAGTCGCTAACCGGCTTTGAGGATCAGGTAGACCGTCACACCGATGCCCACGACGAGCATGAGGATGATGAAGGCGATGCCGAACCAGGGTGTCGGGTGGGGGGAACCCTTGGGTTTTCGCCGGGTGCCACCGTCGGGCAGGGTCGCCTCGTAGCGCTCCCTGTCATGCAGGAATTCCGCGTAGGCTCGCTGGAGGGGGCTGAGATCGCCGCCGGGGCCGCCTTCGCCGAAAGTCTTTTGGATCGCCGCCGCGGTAAGTCCCGCGCGGTCGGCCTCGTCGTGGATTCGGGCCGCCTCGATGAGCAGCGTGTTGGTGTCGGTGCGGACCTGCTGCTCCATGTCGACGTCGGTTGCCGCGAAGAGGAATTCGCCCTGGGGCCAGACGGCCATTTCGAATATGGCGTCCTCGCCCACCCGGTCGCCGGCCTCGGCCGCCACGATGCGACCCTCGCGTATGAACATGGTGCCGACGCGATTCTGGCTGCGGACAACAAGTTTGCCGGGCCGGCCCGCCAGGCAGGTGATTTGCACGAGATCGACGAGGGCGAGCTCGAGGTCGAGTTTTCCCCGGAATGCGATCTGGCTATCTGGCATGGCCTCGGACGCGCTCATAATCGATTGTTAATTCTAGCGTGGGAGTGTGGGCGCGCCAGCGTTTTGTTTTTCGCACGGTTGGGCCTTGACCGGGCGCCAAACCGGCAGCAAGAATGCACATCATGCCAATCCGCAACGACATTACCGGGACGATAGGTCGGACGCCGCTGGTGAAGCTGAATCGCGTGGCGGCGGGGCTGGGCGCGACGGTGGCACTCAAGTGCGAGTTCTTTAATCCGCTCGGGAGTGTCAAGGATCGCATTGGGATGGCGATGATCGAGGCGGCGGAGAAGGCGGGCCAGATCGACCCGGCCACCTTGATCGTGGAGCCGACCTCTGGCAATACGGGCATCGCGCTGGCGTTCGTGTGCGCGGCCCGGGGTTACAAACTGATCCTGACCATGCCGGAGAGCATGAGTCTGGAGCGGAGGATACTGTTGCGGATATTGGGTGCCGAGCTGGTTCTCACGCCCGCGGCCGAGGGCATGAAGGGGGCGGTGGCGCGGGCCGAGCAGATCGTCGCGGAGACCCCGAACTCTTTCTTGCCGCAGCAGTTCTCCAACCCGGCGAATCCGGAGATCCATCGGCGCACGACGGCCGAGGAGATCTGGAAGGACACCGATGGCAAGATCGACATCCTGGTGTCCGCGGTGGGTACCGGCGGCACGCTCACGGGCTGTGCCGAGGTCTTCAAGTCGCGGCGGCCCGGGTGCGCGGGGATCGCTGTCGAGCCGGCGGATTCCCCGGTCATCACGCAGAAACGGGCGGGCCAGCCGCTCAAGCCGGGACCGCACAAGATCCAAGGCACCGGCGCCGGTTTCATACCGGAGAACCTGAACCTCGGCATCGTGGACGATGTCGTCACGGTGAGCAATGAGGCCGCCTTCGAGATGGCACGACGACTCGCGAAAGAAGAGGGCCTCCTCGGTGGGATTTCGACGGGCGCAAACGTCCAAGCGGCGATCGAGGTGGCCAAGCGCCCGCAGAACAAGGGCAAGCTGATCGTCACCATCGGTTGCAGCACCGGCGAGCGATACCTGAGCACGGCCTTGGCCGATACGGCCCGGCGCGAGGTCGGGGCGTAGCGGCGCCGATCCCGGCACCCACCCGTCCCTTCGGATTTTGCTTGAATCCTTATACAAGCGGATTATAGTGGGCGCATGGAGTTGAGCGAGTCTCAGGAAATGATCCTCGGTCGGATCGAGGCGTACTGGCGGAAGCACGGCTTCGGGCCGGCGATTCGGGACCTGATGCGGGAGTGTGGATTCCGGAGCCCGCGGGCGGTGGCATTTCACTTGGACAAACTGGAACGGATGGGCCTGATCGAGCAGAATGGCAAGGCGCGGAGCATCCGTGTCCGGGGGCGGGGCGTGGACATGGTGGATGTGGTCCCGATCTTCGGTTCGATCGCGGCTGGGCCCGCCGAAGTGCAGACCCAGTTGCCCTTGGGAGAACTCGCGGTTCCGCGTCAGCTTTCGTCGGCCGGTGTGCGACAACATGGCTTCGCCTTGAAGGTGCGGGGCGACAGCATGATCGGGGCGGGGATCCACGATGGCGATCTGGCCATCGTCGAGCAGCGTGCCGCCCGGCCCGAGGACATCGTCGTGGCTCTCGTGGACGGGCAGAGCACGCTGAAGCGGCTGGTCAAGAGGAGGGGCGGATTTTGCCTCAAGTCGGAGAATCCCAAATATCCCCTGATTCAGCCGGTGGAGCGGCTGGAGATCCAGGGGGTGGTGGTGGGTATTTTCAGGAAGATCTGAGATATCGAGGCTCTAGCCTGTTTCGTGCCCGATTCAGCCTAATGGCTGAACTCCAACAGGTTGCCGTGGAATAACCCAGAGCCCTGGAGTGCTGCGCGTGTCCGGTCAACCTGCTATGGACTTTGCGGTGATGTAACGCTAACGAGGGGCGGTGAAAGTTTCCCTTGAGTGGCTGGGCGATTTCGTGGTTATCGAGGCGGATGTGTCCCGCGTGGTCGATGCGCTGACGATGGCCGGGATCGAGGTGGAAGGGGTGCAGGCGACGGGCGTTTCGTTGGAGGGAGTCGTCGTTTGCGAGGTGAAGACCGTGGCGAGGCACCCGAACGCAGATCGGTTGACGATCTGCGAAGTGGAGATGGGATCGGGGAGTCGGCGCATCGTATGCGGGGCGAAGAACTTCAAGGCGGGGGACCGGGTGCCGCTGGCTTTGGCGGGGGCGGTGTTGCCCGGGGGGTTCACGATCAAGGAGAGCAAAATTCGCGGCGAGCTGTCGCAGGGGATGATGTGCTCGGGCCGAGAGCTGGGCGTTTCGGACGACCAGGATGGCCTACTGATACTGCCCGGCAATGCGCCCGTGGGTGCGCCGATCTCGCGGCTGTTCCCACCCGACACGGTGCTCGACCTGGAAGTGACGCCGAATCGTCCAGATTTGCTCTCGCATGAGGGGATCGCGCGGGAATTGGTCGCATGCGGATTGGCCCGATGGCGCGAGAACAGGCCGGGGAAGGGCGCGGGGCCTGGCGTTGCGGATCGCGGGTTCAGCGTGGATGTCGCATCGCTGGAGGATTGCCCGTGCTATACGGCGACCGTGATTGATGGCGTTCGGGTCGGTGAGAGCCCGGACTGGCTGAAACGGAGGCTATCGGCCGTCGGGCTGCGCCCGATCAACAACATAGTGGACATAACGAACTGCGTGCTCCTGGAATTGGGGCAACCCATGCACGCCTTTGATCGGGATAGGCTGGCGCCCGCAGATCGGATCGTGGTGAGGCGCGCGAGGCCGGGGGAGAAGCTGGTGGCATTGGATCACAAGGAGTATGCGGTTGGGCCCGAGGATATCGTGATTGCGGACGGCAACCGTCCCGTGGCGCTTGGCGGTGTTATCGGCGGGGAACCGACGGCGGTGACGGCCGAGACCGTCGCGATCGTGCTGGAGGTGGCGCGTTTTCTTCCCGCGGCCATTCGTCGGACCAGTCGTCGCCTTGAGGTTGCGACGGATTCCTCGTACCGCTTTGAACGCGGGACGGATCCGGCACTGGTCGAAAGGGCCCGGTCTCGGGCGCTGGGTTTGATCTTGGAGCTGGCGGGGGGGCGAGTGACCGCAGGGGGCGCGGCGGGAAGCCATGCGGCGCCGGAGCGCGAGATTCCATTGCGGGTCGCGCGAGCGGCGGGGGTTCTCGGTGTGGATCATGGGATGGCGACCATTCGGGCATCTCTGGAGGGTATCGGGTGCTCCGTTGAAGATGCGGGTGTCGGAGCGGTGCGTTGTCGGGTGCCGAGCTGGCGGGGCGATCTGGTCCGGGAGATCGACCTCATCGAAGAGGTGGCGCGGATCACGGGCATCGACGCCGTGCCTTCGAGGGCGGTGCTGAGCCCGGCGCCCGAGTCTCCGGCGGACCGAGATTACGATGTCAGGATGGGGTGGCGCCGGCGCCTTGCGGGCATGGGTTTCAGCGAGATCGTGCTCGGGCCGCTCGGCGACAGCCCGGAGGATTCGGAGAGGCTCTCAAACCCGATGATTTCGGGCCAGGTCTCCCTGAGGCGATCGCTGCGGCAACAGACGCTTCGCGTGGTGGCCGAGAACCTGGATCAGGGCAACGCGAGCGTGCGCCTCTTTCACATCGGCCGCGTGTTTGGCGAGGGTGATGAGAGGTGGCATCTGGCGTTGGCGGTCGCCGGACCCGACCATGAACCGCATTGGGGCGGCGCGCCGCGCGCCATGGACCTTTTTGATTTGAAGGGGGCGCTAGATGCGCTGGGGCTGTCTCCCGCCCTGGCGCAGACGGTGGGGCGGCCCGAACTCAAGGCGCTGGGCATCCGCGGGTCGGCTGCCTATGCCGACGTGGCGCTTCCGGTGACCGGGGCGACCGTTCGGCGGTTTCGGCCATGGGCGGTGTACCCTGCCGTCGAGCGCGACGTGGCGGTTGTGGTGCCGAGGGGCATCGCGCATGCCGAAGTGGAGAGGGCGTTCGCCGAGGCCAAGGAACCCCTGTTGGAGCGCGTTACGTTATTCGATATCTTTTCAGACGACACTGGCGAGCGATTGCCGCAGGATCGGAAGTCGATGGCCTACTCGGTCCGGTACCGGTCCCCGGATAGGACATTGACCGATCAGGAGGTCAACGGGGCCCACGAGGCACTCAAGGTGGCGCTGAAGCGGCGGCTGGGCTGCGAGTTCCGGGAGTGATTTCGCTCGCTGGGTGCTTGCGCCGGGCGATGGCAATGCCATGCTGAAGTGCCATGCGTTTTGGCATCGTTTGTTCCAAGTTCAACGCCCGATACACGGACGCGCTACTGGCCTCCGCCCAAGAGGTCTTGTGCGGCCACGAGGTGGCGGTGGTTCGGGTGCCTGGATCGTTCGAGATACCGCTGGTGCTCGACAGACTGGCGCGCCGGGGCGGATTCGATGCGCTCATTGCGCTGGGCCTCATATGGCGCGGCGAGACCGACCACGCGGAACTCATCGCGACGGAGTGCGCAAGGGCGTGCATGGACATAGCCCTGAGGCGGGATATTCCCGTGATTTTCGAGGTGGTGACCGTGAGGACCGAGGCACAGGCGCGCGCGAGGTGCCTTGGCAAGAAACTGAATCGGGGTCGGGACGCTGCCGCGACCGCCCTCGCGATGGCAGATTTGAGAGTCTGACATGAAGGGTGCATCCGAAAAGAAGGGACAGGTCGGGTCGAGGCGCCTGGGCCGGGAGTATGCCGCGCAGATCCTGTACCTGCGCGAGATCGACCAGGTGACGGGGCTTGAGGAGGCGATTGGCTCGTTCTGGTCGATGCAGGAGTCGAAGCCATCGGATGCGGCCAAGGCCTTTGCGGAAAAGCTGGTGCGCGGGGTGGAGTTGAACCGCGATTCGCTGGATGAGGTGATCCGGACGCATTCACAGAACTGGGCGCTGGACAGGATAGCGGTGTTGGACAGGTGCATCCTGCGGATGGCGCTCTACGAGATGCATCACTGCAACGACATACCGCCCGTTGTCTCGATCAACGAGGCGATTGAGATCGCAAAGCGGTTTAGCACGGAGGAGTCCGGGCGATTCGTGAACGGGATCTTGGACCGTGTTTGTCACGAGCTCTTGCGTCCGGCGCGGCAATCGGCCGGCGGCTGAATGAAGGCCTGGTTGCAGCGGCTGGTGGCGTCGGTTTCCGGCGGGGGACAGGATTGGGACGGGCTAGAGGCGGCACTGGTGCAGGCGGACTTTGGGGCGAGGTTCGCGGGGGAGTTCGTGCAGCGCGTGCGGGGGGAGGCAGGGTGGGGCGCGAAAGATGTCGTGCGTGTCGCGCGCGAGGCGATCCGGTCCGGACTGGGCGTCGCGCGGCCACCGTCCCTGGGACAGCCGGTGCACGTGATTTTGCTGGTGGGCGTCAATGGGACAGGCAAGACGACGTCGGCGGCTAAGCTGGCGGGATGGCACATACGGGAGGGGAGGCGTGTGCGGCTCGCCGCGGCGGACACGTTCCGTGCGGCCGCCGGCGACCAGCTTGAGATTTGGGGCCGCAGGCTCGGGGCACCCGTGACAGTCGGTGCGCCGGGATCAGACCCGGCCGCCACGGCCTTCCGGGCCATCGAGGAGGCCAAGGCCGGCGGCGAGGCGGTGGTGATTGTCGATACGGCGGGACGACAGCACACGCGTCATAACCTGATGGCGGAGTTGTCCAAGGTGGCGCGCGTGCTAGGGAAGCACGGTCCAGAACTGCCGCAGGAAGCGCTGCTGGTGGTCGATGCGAACACCGGGGCGAACGCGCTGGCCCAGGCGAGGGAGTTCTCCAAGGCGGTTCGGCTGACGGGCCTCGTCGCCTCGAAGCTTGACGGCAGCGGGCTGGGGGGCGCGATTTTTGCGATACGTCAGGAATGCGGGATTCCGCCGGTCTGGACGGGGACGGGGGAGCGCCTGGAAGATTTCGGACCATTCGATGTCGAAGCATATCTCGACAGGTTGTTTGCCGGGTTTTGAAGCGGCATTCGTGCGGGTGGCGGACGTTTGTCGGCCCCTGGACTTTGGGGACGTGTTTGGCAGGAGCGGGCCCCTGCACCTGGATCTTGGGGCCGGTGATGGGGGTTTCGCCGCGGGGTTCGCGGGTGCCCATCCGTCATTCAACGTGCTGGCGGTGGAGCGGCTTCTGGGCCGGGCGCGGAAGATTGCGAAGAAGGCGTGGCGCCAGGGGCTGGGCAATCTTCGGGTGCTGAGGTTGGAGTCGGGATACCTGATGCGATATCTGATTCCGCCGTCCTCGGTCTCGGTGATCCACCTGATGCATCCCGATCCGTGGCCGAAGCGGCGGCATTGGAAACACAGGCTCGTGCGGGACGAGTTCGCGGCAGCCTGCTTGCGGGCCCTCGAGCCCGGCGGCGAGATTCGCCTGACCATCGACCATCCGGGCTACCTCAAGGATATCGTCGCCTGTTTTGATCGGCAGCCTTCGCTCCAGGCGTTTCGATGGTTGCCCGGCGCGGGCTATCCCAAGTCAGATTTCGAGGTGGGGTTCGCCGGGCAGGGGAAAGTCGTGTTCCGGCAGGGATGGCGGAAAATCTAGCCTGCACGGTTCACGCCAACGCGCGAATTATTCAGGTCAGATCCCATGCCCCGGAGGCGGGGCACCACCTGGGGTGAAAATGAGACGTAGGAGTGCGCTTGCGCGCGATTCGCGCGTGGAATCGCCTGCAAGCAGGCTCCTGCTGCCCGGCCAAAATTTTCGAGTCGGCGCGAGAATTTGCTCCTTGACCCAGCGCTTTCGCCATGCGGCGCCAGAGCGGACGACCGCCAGACGTTTCGAATCAATGGCCGCAAGGGGAAGCGGCAGACGCCATCCGGCCGGGCCCTTGGACGTAGCCTTCAGTGCCTGAGCGCGGCGATCGCGTCGCGCACGTCCTGTTCTTGTGGGTTTTCGGAGACGAAGGCATGGCCGATGTGGTCGGAGAGCACGAAACGCATGCGGCCGGCGCGAAACTTCTTATCCCTTCGCATGATTTCCCAGACCTTGGCCTCGTCGAGTTCTGGCCATCGGACGGGCAGCCCATGTCGCGCGATTGCCGCGAGGATGCGCGATTCCTCATCGGCCGAAAGGTTGGCGTGCCTTTGGCTGAGGCGGGCGGCGGCGACCATGCCGAGTGCCACGGCCTCGCCGTGCAGCCAGCCCCCGTAGCCTCCCGCGGCCTCGACCGCATGGCCTATGGTGTGACCGAAATTCAGCAGGGCCCGGATGTCTTTTCGCTCGAACTCGTCCTGCTCGACGACGCGCGCCTTGATCTCGCAACAGCGCCGGATGATGGCGGCCCATTCCGAGGGGCGGCCCGTGGCGACTTGATCGAACAGCGCGGCATCGCTGATGATCCCATACTTGATGATCTCGGCGACACTCGCGCGCAGTTCGCGATCATCGAGGGTGGCGAGGGTGGACGGGTCGATGATGACCAGGGCCGGCTGGTGGAAGGCCCCGACGAGATTCTTGCCCTGCGGGAGGTTGACGGCGGTCTTGCCGCCGACGGAACTGTCCACCATGGCGAGGAGCGTCGTGGGGATTTGCGCGTAGGGCACGCCGCGCATGAACAGTGCGGCCAGAAGGCCGGCGGCATCGCCGACGGCGCCACCCCCAAGCGCGAACACCGCCGATCGGCGGTCGAGGCCGGCGCGGGCCATATCGGAGAGGGCGGGTTCCAGCGCCGCGAAGGACTTGGCCGCCTCGCCGTCTGGAACGAGGACGGGATGAGGATCAAAGCCCGCGTCTCGCAGGGATGCGACCAGCGGATCGAGATAGTGGCGGGCGATGGGCTGCGACGTGACCACCGCGGCCTGGCAGGGGACGATCTTTTCGGCAGCCAGGCGGCCGGCTTGCCGAAGCAGTCCGTCCGCGATGAGGATGGGATAGGATCTTGGCCCAAGTTCGACATCGACGCGTTGCACGCTGTGATGCAACACGAAAGCGGCGCGGGCGCGCAAGCCGAATCAGAGCACGAATCCCTCAACTGGGCGCGCGCGCCATGCAGGCCACCCTTGCGCTCGAGACGGCGGTGGCGCATGATCTGCATCCAAGGCATGAAGGACTCTCCCCTGGCACTGTGTTTTGGCGAGATGCTTTGGGACATCCTGCCGGAGGGCCGCTTTGCCGGGGGTGCGCCCTTCAACGTGGGTTATCACCTGTCGAGACTGGGATGGCGGGCGATGCCCGTTTCGTCGGTCGGGAGCGATGCGCTCGGGGCTGAACTCTTGGCGCTGTTGAGAGGTTGGGGGGTGAACACGGGAGGCGTCGCGGTTCTCAGCGGCGTCCCGACCGGCACGGTGGCGGTGGAACTGGATGGGGAGGGCAAGCCGCGCTTCGAGATCCGCCGGAATGTGGCGTGGGATGCGGTGCCGGTCTCCGACGAGGTGATCGCCGCGGCGGGCGGGGCGGACGTGCTCGTTTTTGGCAGCCTCTCGCAACGCTCGATGGCGAACCGGCAAGCGCTCGGACTGCTGCTGGCCACGGCAAGAAGCGCACTGAAGGTGTTCGATGTGAACCTGCGGCCTCCCTTTGATGACGCGGGGGTTGTGCGCGGGCTTTTCGGCAAGGCGGACATCATCAAGCTCAATGACGACGAGTTGGATCGTCTCGCTGGATGCGGGAGGGGCGGCCGCGACATCGAGCGAGGGGCCAGGGAAATCGGCGATGTGGCTGGCGGGAAAGCGGTGTGCGTCACTTGTGGCGCGCAGGGTGCGGGCCTTCTGTGGGAGGACCAGTGGCACTGGGAAGCGACCCGGCCCGTCAAGGTGGCCGACACCGTCGGCTCTGGCGATGCGTTCTTGGCCGCTCTGGTGGCGGGACTGCGTTGGGGCTGGTCGCCCACAGGCGCGTTGGCAGGCGCCTGCCGCCTCGGCGAATGGGTTGCCGCGCGGCGTGGCGCCACCCCTGCTTATCGTGCCACTGCGACCACGCGGGAGAAT
The DNA here is from genome assembly GCA_029560585.1 of Verrucomicrobiota bacterium. GTDB lineage: Bacteria > Verrucomicrobiota > Verrucomicrobiia > JADLBR01 > JADLBR01 > JADLBR01. Next base: position 11,186 of record JAKQKQ010000269.1, read on the forward strand.
TGGAGTTTCGAGGAGATCGCAGGGTGAAATCCGTCGCCATGGTGCGCGGTACTGGGATCGAACCAGTGACCCCCTCCGTGTCAAGGAGGTGCTCTACCACTGAGCCAACCGCGCCCGTGTCGGGAGAGATTAGGCTGGATCTTGCACGCTCGCAAGCAGTTTTGGATGTCGTTAAGAGCGGATGTCGGATAGACCATTGAATTTTTGCTCACCAGAAGACGATCAGAGTTTCGTGACATTTCAAAAGTCTTTCGAACGGAGGCTGTTGCACCATGTGAGGAGCAGTTGACGTAAGCGGGCAATGACGTGCGCGATTTACATTGCATGTACAATGAATACGCGTATATTAGCGTGAGACGAAGGGAAATGAGGATGAGAACGGTTTCAGGGAAGCGGAGAGGGTTTTCGTTGGCCGAGTTGCTGACGGTGTTGGGCATCATCGGGGTATTGGTGACATTGGCGGTGCCCGCGCTGAAAGGTGTATCGGAGTCGGGAGCGATGACTCAGGCATTGACGCGGATTGGCGGGACGCTGGATCAGGCGCGGGCGTACGCGGTGGCGAACAACACGCACGCGTGGGTGGCGTTCACCGAGAATGCGGAGTCGGGGGAGTCTTGGGTGGAGATGGTGGCGTTCGCCTCGCGAACCGGACTCGGCTTCGACACGGGGAGTGCTAACGCGGCAGTCCAGTATCCGCAGGACGCGCGCATCGAATTGATCTCTCCGGTGGAGAAGATCCGCCAGATACGTCTGGACGGAGCGATACCCGAGGAGAACGCCCTGAACTCCGACGACGCTTTGCCTCAAGCGAAAGAGGTGGCCGATTTTGCGGCCGCGGACCGCGGTCTCCATCTTCAGATCAAAGACAAGGCCTACACCCGCAGCATCCACTTTCATCCGGGCGGTGAGGCATCGATCACCACGGCGATCCCCGAGGTGATTCAGATCGTGGTAATGCCGGAGAAGAATGCGGGGGCGACGCCTTCGGAGAGAGACCGGAGGCAGGCGACGGTCATCAGGGTGTCCGGCCTGACTGGCCAGGCGATTATATATCAACCGAGGTAATGGACATGCGCCGTGGAGGAGTCAGTTCGAACAGGGTTTTTGGTGGGGCATTCAGCCTGACGGAGGTGGTGCTGGCGCTGGCGGTGTTCAGCCTGGCCATCGTATCGTTGCTGGGGTTGATGAGCGTGGCGCTTTCGACGCAGCGTGACAGCGTGATGGAGACGGCGGCGGCGAACGTGGCTGCGGCGATCATCAATCAGAGGCGGGCTGCGCCAGAGGCAACTTCGGAGAACATCGTGCTGCCAAGGCTCTCGGATATGGTGGGCGTGGATGCGAACAGCGCTGCGTCCGGTTCGGAGGTGGTGGACATGTCGGGGCGGAAGGTGCCCTCCGCCGACCAACAGGCGCAGTTCCTGTGCCAGTACCGGAGCTGGGGCTGGGATGACCCCATCACCCCGCATTTGGCTCGGGTGCACCTGCGGGTCTTATGGCCGGTGGAACTGGCGCGCAGGTCACCGGAGAGGGCCGAAAGTTACGAGGTGTTCACCATGATGGCGGGAGAGCGATGAAAACCATGAACTGTTCCAAAAGGGGTTTTCGGGGAACCAGGGCGGGTCTGACGCTGGCGGAGCTGGTGGTCGCCGCGGGGATCCTGGCGGTCATCACCGTGTTTTCGGCCCAGGTGATGGGCAACGTGTCCCGTGTCTGGCTGGGGGGCAAGGGCAAGAGCGACACATTCACGGCGGCCCGCGCGGTGATGACGCGGATGCGGCTCGACATCGAGAGGTCGCTGCCGATATCCGATCTGCCCGGGTTCGCGCGGGACACGGGCAACGATAACCTGGAATTCAGCACCCGGGTGACGGGCATCGTGGCGGGCAGTGCGTCATCTGGCGCCAGCCAGCAGGCCGATGTGCGTGCGCTCAGTTTCGTCCAGTACCGGCTGGGCAAGGCGGGATCCCAGGATTCGGGCTATCTCATTCGGGCCGACCACGCATTCGAGTGGGACGACCCACCGTACGGGTCCAAGGTCGATTCGGCCACCGAGCGTCGGCTGTGCCCGAATGTCGTGGGTTTCACGCATCGCTTCGTCCAGAGAAACGGCGATATGGAGAAGCGGTTCGTGCCCGGAGCTGAGACCAACAGGACGGTGGCGGTCCTTCTGGCGCTGGCCGTCGCTGATGAGCGCGCGTTTCAGACCATGAAGCAGACGGGGAATCTGCAGCAGGTCACTGGATCGTTTTCGTCGCTGGAGCCCGAGGAATGGGAGAAGGCCATCAGTGGTGAGTCGGCCTCCATGCCCACCGAGGCGCGCCAGGGTGTGCGGGTGTTCCATCAAGTGGTGTCATTGCCGACGGCGGGCAGGAAGGACTGAAACTATGAACCTGATCAACGGGAAATCGGGGCGGCGCTCGATGGCGCTGGTGGTAACGCTGGTGCTGGTCACGCTCATCAGCGGGCTGGTGGTGGCGTTCGTGACGCGGGCGAGGCTGGACTTGGCCGCGTCGTCATCGTTCGCGGCAATGCCGCAGGCGGATGGGATAGGGCGAGGCGCCGTGGAGTTTGTCGTGGGCTGGCTTCGGCGCGAGATCCAGCTGGGGTCGCAGGGTTACGATAACTCGGGAAGCCAGGCCAACGATGAATCCGCCGTCTTATTCAAGCCGCTGGCAGATGCAAATTTCTTGCCGCAGCGCACGGTGGAGCGGGAGGGCGGCGAATTTTACCAGTCCCTTGTGAAGATGAGCCAGCGGGGCAAGGAGTTTTTCTCCAGCGACGACGGCTGGGAGTTTGATGGGAACAGCGGCCTGGACGTGGCGTCGGATGTGTCCACCCTTGCCGGGTCGGCGAACGGGCGACGCTTTGGCCCGAGTCGCTGGTTGGCGCCTGGGCTGATGACGGCCGACGAGGCGCCGACATTCGACGACGCGACCGCTGCCGAGGGGAACGTGCCGGACTGGGTGTACGTGTCGCGGCGTGGACCGGAGCGGGTGACGTCCGTGACCGACAGTCGGAAGAAGGACGATGATCCGGAGAATCAGGACTTCGTGCTCGGACGATTCGCATACACCGTCTACGACGTGTCCGGATTGCTGGACATCAGCGTCGCGGGATATCCCGACGAGTTGGACCAGTACAGCCTGATGGCGAAGGGGAATCTGGCGTGGGCAGATCCGTCCGCGATGAGCTTGCCGGGGGACGCGCACGTGGACCGGCAGGCGCTCGTGGACTGGCGGAACAAGGCCACGGCGACCGATTTCATGGGCTATGTGACCAACGCGGCCAAGCAGGGATTCATGACCAACGCCGCGGGCGATAACGGGTTTTTTGGGCGCGGCGACCTGGTGGGTTTCGCGCGGTCTGCCAAAGGGCAGGAGGTGCTGGGCGACACCAACGCGCTGCCATACCTGACGGTGTTCAGCCGGGAAAAGGCGGCGCCATCCTGGTGGCCGAGGATTGCGGAACGATTGAAGGGAAAGTGCAAGGAGAAGTACGAGAAGGATTCGTTCGACAAGAACAGCACCAATCGATGGGCCGCCGCAGTGACGGTGGAACAGGAATTCACGGCCCCGGATGGCACGGAGTTCAATGTCGGTGATCCGTTGCTGAAAAGGCGGTTTGCCCTGAGCCGCATCAACATGCTGAAGCCCAACAGCGGGGCATCGGCGCAGGACATCTGGTACTACTTCGGGCTGGTGAAGCGCGGTGATGCGGGGCAGGGGAGCGGCGTCGCGGAGTGGGTCTACAATCCCGATGGAGCCCAGGCCACGGAGCAGAAGAGGATCATCTATACGTTGGACAAGATCGCGCGATTGGGCCGGGAGCCGAACTTCTTCGAACTCATCAATGAGGGGGTGCTGTGGGGCTCCACGGCCAAGAGCGGATACTATGAGGGGATGGATCTCCGTTTGGGGCGGGATCGCTCCGCCTACCACCAGATCCTGCAGATAGGGGCCAATATAATCGACCAATACGATACGGATGCTGACCCAACGATCATCCGGAGCATGTCGGACGAGGCCACGAGGCAGGGCTACATCCAGAGCGTCAATCTGTTGGCGTCGACGATTCGCGGCATCGAGAACCTCCCCTACATCGACGAGTTCCTGACCACGTTTATGCGCGACCGATCCAAGAGCGTGCCGAAGGGGGGAGAGTCATGGATAGTGGCGCCCATCTCGGGCCCGCCCAACTGGGGCGACAACAAGGATAATAAGACTCCGTTCGTGACGTATTTCCTGCAGTTTGAGCTCTGGAACCCGCACCGGAACGCGCGGGATACCAAACCGACGCGCTGTCGGCTCGTCGCGCGGCAGGGGAATACCTATCTGGATTACCGGGCGTATCTCCCGGGGAACAACAGGAACACGGGCGGCGGAAGTCCCGACATCCGAGAATACGACCCCGAAAATCTGGCCGGCGGCGGCGGCCAGATGGTCACGTATAACGATCTGTTTCAGCAGCAGGTCCGGACTCAGTTCCCCCCCCAGCGCTACGGCCGAAATTTTGCGAGCAGTCCCGCGTTTTTTGAGTTTAACGCGGGTCAAAATCGCTCGTATTTCGATGAGCCGAAACTGCTCAAATACGATGATCCAGACCTGAACGTCCGGGTGTCTAATCCCCTGGATACGTTCACGCAACTGCAGGCCAGCATAACGGGCCTGCGCCTTGGGGACGCGCTGGTGGTCAAGAATCTCGACCTCGATAGCAACGCTAACAACGACTTTGAATGGTTTGCGTGGGACACCACCATCATGCGGTGGGTGCACAGGGACAACCACATCTATCCGTATTTCCAGGGAAACCAGCCCGTAATTGTCGAGCTGCAGAAAGAGTCAGAGGGTGGGAAAGGGTGGTTCACCTATCAGGTGTTCGTCCCGAAGAAGAGCGGGACGCAACTTGCGGGGGTGCCCGCATTCGATCACAGCGCGTATTGTTGGGCCTACGTCCCGCTTCACGCGAATCTCTATGGCAGACGTTGGCCCGTGGGCCACAGTTTCAATCCCGTGAGCGATCCCCGTTGCCAGAGGTACGGATTCACGCACGGTGGCGGGATCGGCACCGGCACCTATGAGTACGAGAAGGCCGTTGGTGCCACGCTGAGAGATTTTCCCAGGAGGGATTTCCACCTCAATCCGAATCAGTGGTCGGGGTCACCGGGCGATGGCGCGGGCACCAAATTGGACTATTTGCGCTACGGCGCAAATAATCCGGGGTGGCAATTTCCGGCTTGGATCGCGCCATATTCTGCGAATCCCAACGACAAGTGCTGGGTCTCGTCTGACCTGAATATCGAGATTGATCAATACGATCTTTGGTTCTGGTATAAATGGGTGGCGGGGGTCGGGACGATGTATTATCAGACAGCGGTGTCGGAATTTTGCGAAAATAATGATGGGGATGCGGAGATGGGGAGTGGGAAGAGCATGATGTATTCGCGAGACCACGATGGGGTGGCGAGGCGCGGCGACGGGTGGCGGGGCGAAGGGACGAATCCGTACTCCATGCGAATGGACGCGGAGGACAACGTCGGTCGGCCCGTTTTCTTGAACCGGCCATTTCAGTCGGTCGGGGAGCTGGGTTACGTGCTGCGGGACGACCCATGGAAGACGCTCAACCTGTTCTGGGCCGACAGCGCCGACAGCGGATTGCTGGACCTCTTCTGCCTTGAGGAGGGCGACACGTATCGGCCGGTGCGCGCGGGCGTGGTGAACCCGAACACTGCCCCCAAAGAGGTCCTTTCGGCCCTGCTGTCGGGCACGGCGCTGTACAGCAAGGTGCCGGGCAGGAATACGGAGCGGCTGGACGCTTCGGGCGCGGAAGCGATCGCGGACGGGATCCGCGAGTATCTTGGGCCAACCTCGAATCCGGATCACGTGTTGCGCAACATCAGCGACATCGCGGAGATGTGCGAAAAGGTGTTCGACAAGGGCGGGCCACGGGGAGCGCTGGGCAATATGAGATACACCGACGTGGGACGAGAGGTCGTTGCGCGGGCACTGACGGATGTCTGCAACACCCGGACTTGGAACCTGTTCATCGATGTGGTCGCGCAGGCGGGCCGTTTCACGGCGGCGAGCCGCGAGGCGAAAGATTTCCTGGTGAAGGGCGAGCGGCGTTTCTGGGTTCATCTGGCGATGGATCGATTGACTGGCGAGGTGCTTGATGTCGACATCGAGCCGATATTCGAGTAGCTTTCGGCGCTTCTTAAGACTGGAGCGATGATGCGGCGGTTTATTTCGGTTTCAGCAGGGATGGTTTTGGGCGTCCTGTGTGGTTCGGGCGCTGTGCGGGCGCAGGCGCCGGCGGTGCCGCCGGCGGCCCCTCAGGTTCCGGCGACGGTGGCGGCAACCGGGGGCACGAATGAAGTCACGGCTGCTCAGGCGTTGAGGATCACGGGGCCACTCGTGGCGAAGCCGCCGCCCTACGCGCGGTGGACAGTGCGGATGGCATGGGCGGACACCGAGGGCAAAGCGGGAGGTTCCGGCGCATCGGGCAAGAAAGGCTTGGCTGCGCCGGTGGGGCCGAGGATGATCGAGTATGTCAAAGGGCCTAACGTGGGCCGCCAGACGACAATCTGGTCGAACGGGGGGCAGACGATCATCTGGTTTTATGACAGGATCATGATGGAGAAATTTCCCGTGGACGCCCCCATCTTGTTGAAAGAATTGCCCCCGGCGGGACGTAAGGAGGAGGGGGTTATCGGCGACTTCTCGACCGATCGATTCATCGACAAGTACATTGGTTTCGAATGGCTGAAACCCGAGTTTTTTGTCGGGGAGGAGAACAAGAATGGGCTCCTCTGCCTTCACTTCAAGGAGTCCGTGCCGGAGGCGAAGTTCGAGGTCAAGCTGTCGGCGGATGATGTCGCCCACTACGACGAGATGGACCGGATGGCCGCAGAGGACGCGAAGGCGGCAGGACAAAAGGGGCCACCTAAGCGGACGCCCCGGACGGCGCCCGACCGCCTGGAAGTTCGGAATATGGGGTTTGATCGCGAGGCGTGGGTCACGGTGGAAGGCAGATGGCCCGTGGCGCTGCAAGAGGGAAGCGTCGTGACGCTCTATCAGCACCAGGAACCGCCGACGCAAGGGACGTTTCCGCGGATGGCTCCCGAGTTTGAAACCGCTTTGGTGGAATACTGTCAGGCATGGAATCTGCCTGCGCCTAAGTACTGACGGGTACTCGGTGGGTGGAAAACAGCCGAGATTTCAAGCCTACGCGGGGGATATCATCAGGGGTGAAGACGAGATGTAGGAGCGCGATTCGCGCATGGAATCGCCTGCGAGCAGGCTCCTAGCCCGGATATTTCACAGCCTGCCGGCTGTGAAATTCCGGGCTCTGGGAAAACCGCGCCATGAAAGCCATTTATTGGGAAAGGTCAGGCAAAGACTGGGTTTTTTCGCGGTTGCGGAGTGTGTTTCGCGGACCGGTGG
>JAKQKQ010000277.1 GCA_029560585.1 Verrucomicrobiota bacterium
TTTCACGCTTCCGCGTGAAACATGCAGGCTCAAAGGAAAACCGCGCTCCGAAAAACGCGATTTTGGAGGGTCTGGTGCCACCGATCCGCGAAACACACTCTGCAACCGAGAAAAATCCCAGTCTTTGCCTGACCTTTCCCAATAAATGGCTCTCATGGCGCGGTTTTCCCAGGGCCCGGAATTTCACAGCCCGCAAGGCTGTGAAATATCCGGGCTAGGTGGCCGTGGTGCGCCGGCCCATTGCGCCAGACCCGCGCGACGGGCAGTTCAGGCGGGCTTGTTCTTGAGCAGGGCGACGGCGAAGTCGCGGTTCATCCGGGCGATGAAATTGACGCTGATGCCCTTGGGGCAGGCGGCCTCGCAGGCGTATGTATTGGAGCAGTTGCCGAAGCCCTCGGCGTCCATGGCCTGGACCATGCGGAGTGCGCGGCGGTCCTTCTCGGGCTTGCCCTGGGGAAGGACGTTCAGCTGGCTGACCTTGGCGGCGACGAAGAGCATGGCCGAACCATTCTTGCACGCCGCGACGCAGGCGCCGCAGCCGATGCAGGCGGCCGCGTCCATGGCGATGTCCGCGATCTCTTTGGAGACGGGTATGGCGTTCCCGTCGGGGGCACCGCCGGTGGCCACGGAAACAAACCCGCCCGCCTGAATGATCCTGTCGAACGCCGAGCGGTTGACGACCAGATCCTTGAGAACGGGGAAGGCCCGGGACCGGAACGGCTCGACCGTGATGGTATCGCCATCGCGGAAGGCGCGCATGTAGGTCTGGCACGTTGCGACCTTGGACTCGGGGCCGTGGGGTTCGCCGTTGATGACGCACGAGCACATGCCGCAGATGCCCTCGCGGCAGTCGTGATCGAAGGCGATGGGCTCTTCACCCTTCAGGATGAGCTGCTCGTTGACGACGTCGAGCATCTCGAGGAAGGACATGTCGGGGTTGATGTCCCGGGCCTCGTAGGTCTGGAAACTGCCGTGGGCCCCGTGGCCCTTCTGTCGCCATACGCGTAGTGAGACGTTCATATCACTTGTAGCTGCGCTGGGCCATGTGGACTTCCTCGTAAACGAGGGATTCCTTGTGAAGGTCCCAGCGTCCCGAGCCGTTCAGGCCCTTGAACTCCCATGCGGAGACGAAGGAGAAGTTCGCGTCGTCGCGAAGCGCCTCGCCCTCCTCGGTTTGGTATTCTTCCCGGAAGTGGCCGCCGCAAGACTCTTCGCGCGTGAGCGCGTCGACGCAGATGAGCTCGGCCAGCTCGAGGAAATCCGCGATCCGGCCGGCGCGCTCGAGGGCCTGGTTGAGATCTTCGCCCTGGCCCGGGACCCTGACGTTCCGCCAAAATTCCTCCCGGATTTTTGGAATTGTCTTGATCGCATCCTCGAGGCCCTGGCGGTTCCTGGCCATGCCACACTTCTCCCAGAGGAGCTTGCCGAGTTCCTTGTGGAAAGAGTCCGGCGTGCGCGAGCCGTTGATCGACAGGAGGCGGCGGGTCTGTCCCGCGACGTCCTCGATGGCCTTGCGAAAATCGGGGTGGTCCAGGGGCAGCGTCGCGCCGGGCTTGAGGGTGGCGAGGTAGCCGCCGATGGTATACGGGAGGACGAAGTAGCCATCGGCGAGTCCCTGCATCAGGGCGCTGGCGCCGAGGCGGTTGGCGCCGTGGTCGGAGAAGTTCGCCTCGCCCGCGATGAATAGCCCGGGGAGATTGCTCATGAGGTTGTAGTCCACCCAGAGGCCGCCCATGGTGTAGTGCATGGCCGGATAGATGCGCATGGGCACATCGTACGCGTTCTCGCCCGTGATCTCCTTGTAGATATCGAAGAGGTTCCCGTAGCGTTCCTCCACGACCTTCTGCCCGAGTCTGCCGATGGCATCGGAGAAATCGAGGTAGACGCCGCGGCCGCCCGAACCGACGCCGCGGCCCTCGTCGCAGACCCGCTTGGCCGCGCGCGACGAGATGTCGCGTGGGGCGAGATTGCCGTAGGTGGGGTAGAGGCGCTCGAGGTAGTAGTCGCGATCCTCCGCGGCGATGGAGGCCGGGGGCCTGCCGCAGTCCTCCTTGCGTTTCGGGACCCAGACGCGGCCGTCGTTTCGGAGCGATTCGGACATCAGGGTGAGCTTGGACTGGTAGTCACCGGAGACAGGGATGCAGGTCGGGTGGATCTGCGTGAAGCAGGGGTTCGCGAAGAGGGCGCCTTTCCGGTGGGCCCTCCAGATGGCGGTGGCGTTGCATCCGCGGGCGTTGGTGGAGAGGTTATACGCGTTTCCGTAGCCGCCGGTGGCCAGGATCACGGCGTGGGCCGAGTGCGCCTCGATCTGGCCGGTCACGAGGTTGCGCGTGACGATACCGCGCGCGACGCCCTCGGCTACGACCAGTTCAAGCATCTCGGTGCGGGGGTACATTTTGACCGTCCCGGCGCCGATCTGTCGGCTCAGGGCCTGATAGGCGCCGAGCAGGAGCTGCTGGCCGGTCTGGCCGCGGGCGTAAAAGGTGCGCGAGACCTGCGCGCCCCCGAAAGAGCGGTTTGCGAGCGTGCCGCCATACTCGCGGGCAAAGGGCACGCCCTGAGCGACGCACTGGTCGATGATGTTCGAGCTGACCTGGGCGAGGCGGTAGACGTTTGCCTCGCGCGCGCGGAAGTCGCCGCCCTTGATCGTGTCGTAGAATAGCCGGTAGACGCTGTCGCCGTCGTTCTGGTAATTCTTCGCGGCATTGATGCCGCCCTGGGCCGAGATGCTGTGCGCTCGCCTGGGGCTATCTTGGAAGCAGAAACACTTCACGCGGTAGCCCAGCTCCGCGAGGGTGGCGGCCGCCGAGGCGCCCGCGAGGCCGCTGCCGACCACGATGACCTCGTACTTCCGCTTGTTCGCGGGATTGACGAGCTTGATCTCGGCGCGGTGCCTGTCCCATTTCTGGGCGAGGGGGCCGGAGGGTATGCGCGATTCGAGCTTCATGGTGAATTCAGGAGATCCATTTGAGCAGTACGGACACGGGCACGAGCGCCATGCCCACGAAGATGATGATGGCGGCGACGATGCCGGCCGCGCGGATGATCGACTGATACCCCGGGCTCACCAGGCCGAGTGACTGGAAGAAACTCTGGACCCCGTGGCTCAGGTGGACGCACAGGAGGCCCACCCCGACGATGTACGCAACGGAGACCCACGGGATCGAGAAACCGTGAATCACCATGCGGTACACATCGTGCCCCTCTCGCCCGTGGACCATCGTCTTCCACGACTGGTAGTCCGTGAAGATATCGCGCGTGGTGAAATGGAGGATGTGGAATACGATGAAGGCGGCGACGATCACGCCGCTGATCATCATGGTGCGCGAGGCGATCGTGGCGCCGAGCGGCTGCTTGTCGGCGTAGCCGGCCGGCCTCGCCCGCCGATTGTCGATTGTCAGGGTGATCGCGCAGTAGAGGTGCAAGGCGACCATGCCCAGCAGGGCCAGCCTAAAGCCCCACAGCAGTTCCTCGGAGGTCCGGAGGAGGATCGCGTACTGGTTGAGGGTCTCGGCCCCCGCGAAGATCTGAAGGTTGCCGAGCATGTGGACGATCACGAAGCCGAAGAGGCCGGCCCCTGTGGCGCCCATCACGAGCTTCCGCCCGAGGGAACTGCGGAGCAGATTCACGAGGACATTCATAAGTTTTCTTAAAACGCGCGGGAAGTTTTGTAGGTTCATCAGGCCGCAATGTCAAACCGGGTCGTCAGGTATTAGAGAATTTTCGGCAAAGCGACATGAAACTTATTTATGGCGCCCGCGAGGGCACTTGTGCCGCACTGGGTCTTATGCCGTGTTCGCTCCACAAGGGACAGGTTTGGGAGGGTTCTTCTGTGAGGGAATTCACCGGTTCACGGACGGTTTCGACGGTCGGGTTGCAGATGGCGCTGGACCCGGGTCCGAGCACGCGCACGTCTGGTGTCCACGAGAGTATCCAGCGGACGGGTTCGATGCCCGGCACCGCCCGCAGCCGCAATTCGACCTTCCCGTCTTGGCGGTGGAGGATCTGCTGGCTGGGATGCCAGACGCGCTCGGTGATGGCCGCGGCAACGGGCTTCGAGAAGAGGAGGCGCACGCGCCCCTGCCTGCCGCCAAGCCCAATCCCAAAGGTATCTTTCGCCGCCCTGCACCAGTCGAAGTGCTTCGGAGGGTGGAAGGTCTCGCCGGTTGGGGTTGCAGAAGCAAAGCGGGATAGAGCGAACGCGCGCAATTCACCGCCGGGGCGCTTGCGCGCCAGTGCATACCAGTTGCCGCGGTGGGAGACGAGCCGCAGGGGCTCGATCACGTAGTCGCGTTCGGCGCCGTCGAATCGGCGGTAGCGAGCGGCAATGACGCGGCCCGCCGCTACCGCATCGCTGAGGACAGTCCAGGTGTCCGACTCGATCCGCGCGGGCGCCTCGTGCAGGGCGCCGAAACGGTCACCGATCTTGTCGAGGATCTCAGCGTATCCTGCGGGTGCCGCCTCGGCGATCTTGCCCAAAAGGCCATCCACGGCTCGTGCCGCTGGCAGGGAGGATATACGGCCGAGGGCGGCGCGCACCGCGGCGAGGTTGGCGAGGTCGCCTTGCGACATCTCGACGGGCGGCAGTGCGTAGGTTTCATCGGTCAGTCGATAGCCGCGCCCTTTCGCAGGGAAGGGGTCAGGCAACAAACCTTGACACACGAGGCGCGAATGGCAATTTCAGAGTATGGCTCGAGTGGTGCGGGTGGAGTACGAGGGTGCGTGGTATCATGTCATGGCTCGGGGCAATCGGCGGGAGGCGATTTTTCTGGAGGAGGGCGACCGCGGGATGATGGTGGAGACGTTGGGTGAGGCGTGCGAAAAGAGTGGCTGGGAAGTGCATGCGTGGGTGTTGATGGACAACCATTTCCATTTCGTGATCCGGACGCCGCGGGCCAATCTGGTGGAGGGGATGAAATGGTTCATGAACACGTACACCCGGCGGCTCAACAGCGCGCATCGGCTGTGGGGGCGGGTGTTCGGGGATCGGTACAAGGCGTTGGTGATCGAGGCGCCGGAGCACGGTGGGGAGTTGGATTATCTGCGGCAGGTGCTGTGGTACGTTCACCTCAATCCGGTGAGGGCGGGATTGATGAGGCGCGCCAAGGACGGGCGATGGGGATCGTACGGGTGGAGCAGCTTGGTGCAGGCCTACGGGGTGACGAAAGGCAAGCGCCCCCCTTGGATGCGCGTGGGGACAGGATTGAATCTGGAAGGCTTGAGTGACTCCGCGTCGGGGAGGCGGGCGTACCGGCGGATTGGGGATCGATTGGCGAATGAGTGGAAGGCCTCGGAGGCGAGGAAGCGGAAGGACCCGGCCGAGCGGGAAGGGGGATACGGAGCGCGCAGCCTGTCGCACGGATGGTATTTGGGCGGTGCGGGTTTTCGGGATTGGCTGCTGGATCGCCTGGAGGAGGACCTTCAGGAGAAGCAAAGCCGGAACTATCGCGGTGGGCCGCAGGGTCACGACCATGGCTTGGCGCGAGCCGAGTGGTTGCTTCAAGCGGGATGCCGATGCTTTGGAGTGAAAGAAGAAGCGATGCGCGGGGCGCGCGGGGGCGATCCGCGGCGGCTGGCCGTTGCGGACGCCATCTGGCGTCAGACCAATGTCGGTCAGGGCTGGATCGCGGAGCGCCTGGGGATGCGAACTGCAGCCAATGTTTCCCAGCAGTTGCGAAGATGCCGCGACACCCTTGGCCAGCGCCTGGGAGCAAAGGCATGGAAAGAATGGCAGAAGGAGTCCAGATTTGTTGCCTGACCCCAAAACT
>JAKQKQ010000330.1 GCA_029560585.1 Verrucomicrobiota bacterium
CGCAAGCGCGCTCCTACATCCTATTTTCACCTTCGGTGGTGCCCACCGCGGCGGGCATGACGCCTGACTCGGAAACAGCCGATAGGCCGACTTCCAAAATCTCTTCCCCCTGCTAAAAAAACAGCGATGCCTTCCGACAACCCACCCCCGCCAGCCCATCCCGTACGCCGGCGGTTGCCCGAACGTCTCGCCCGATTCGTCGTCCAGGCGATCATGTGGCTCTGCTATCGCATCCACGCGCGGGATGCGGCGAATGTCCCTGGCGGGGGCTCTGCCCTGCTCATCTCGAACCATGTCTCCTACGTCGATGCCCTGCTGATTGGGTCCTGCCTCAATCGCGACGTCAGGTTTGTCATGATCCGCGCAATCTATGAGAACCGCTGGCTCAATTGGTTCTTCCGGATCATGCGCGTCATCCCCATCTCGATGGACGAATCCCCCAAGAAGATCCTCGCATCGCTCCGTGAGGCCCGCGCCGCGCTCGACGGGGGCCAACTCGTCGGCATCTTCCCCGAGGGAAAAATTTCCACCACGGGCCTGCCCGACGACTTCAAATCCGGTTTTGAATATATACTGCGCGACAGCAACCATCCGATCATCCCCGTGTACCTCGGCGGCGCCTACGGCAGCATCTTCAGCCATTTTCGGACGCCGCCCTTCAAGCGCATGCCAACCCACTTCCCATATCCGGTGTCGGTCTTCTTTGGAACACCCATGCCCGCCACCGCTTCCGCCGCCGAGGTGCGCGAAGCCGTCGTCGCGCTCTCGCGCAAATTTATTGATGAGGAACGCGCCAAGGGTCGACCCCTGCCGGACCACATCCGGGAGGTCGATGCCTTCGCGTCTGCACCATCGAAACCCCCAAGGGCCCCTGACGGCCCGGGCCCTTGACCCCATTCTCTTGTCGGCCCCGCGAAATCCGGCAGATTGTCACTTGTAAGAAAGGCGCGCCATGTCCAAGGAAACCCTGATCGAACTCAAGGGAGTGAAGAAGCGCTACGGGCCGGCGGGCGATGTGCTCCGGGGCATCGATCTCCGGGTGGAGCCCGGTCAAACGATCGCCATCGTCGGGCCATCCGGTTCCGGCAAAAGCACCCTGCTGAACATCATCGGGGCAATCGATTCGCCCGATTCGGGATCCGTCCGCATCCGCGACAAGGATCCGACCACGATGTCCGAGCCAGATCTCGCCGCGATGCGCGCGCGGGACTTCGGGTGGATCTTCCAGGCCCATCACCTGATCCCTCACTGCACCGTCCTGGAAAACGCCCTGCTGCCCACCCTTGCGATCGGCGATCGGCGAGCGGGCGCCGCATTCGTTGACCGCGCCCGCGCGCTCCTGGATCGGGTCGGCATCGCCTCGCTGGCCGACCGCAGGCCCGGCCAGCTCTCTTCGGGTGAATGCCAGCGGGCCGCCGCCGTTCGCGCGCTCATCAACGGCCCGCGCGTCCTGCTCGCCGACGAACCCACGGGCGCGCTCGATGCCGCCAATGCCGCCGCGATGATCGAACTCCTCCTTGAACTCCATCGCGATGCCGGCGCGGCGCTCATCCTGGTCACCCACGCCCCGCCCATCGCCGCGCGAATGGGCCGAATCCTCGAACTCTCCAACGGGCGCCTCTCGGCCAAGGGCGAGCCATGAACGCGTTGCGCTGGATTCGCCGCAGCCTCTGGTTCCACCGGCGCGTCCACGCCGGCACCGTTCTCGGAACATGCGCCGCAGCGGCGGCGATCGCGGGCGCCCTCCTCGCCGGTGACGCCGCAAAACGAAGCCTGCGCAATTCCGCGGAGAATCGCCTCGGAAATGTCCAGATCGCCCTCCAGACCGGCAGGCGCCTCGTGCGCCACACGATGGCCGAGGAACTCGCCAGACAGACCGGCGGCCAATTCGCCCCGGTGCTCGCGCTGCGCGCCACCGCCGCGTCGGCCTCCGTGCAGCCACTCGCCATTCAACTGATCGGTGCCGAAAAACGTTTTTGGGGGTTTGCGAGGCCGGGGCGAGTCACCCATCCGCATGGGGATGGCGCATGGCTCAGTCCCCGTGCGGCGAGGCGACTCGGGACGAAACCCGGCGAGTGGATCACCCTCCGCCTGGTCCGCGAAGGAGGCATCGCGGCCGAGGCCCCCTTCGCGCCCACGGCAACGGGCGCGGAACCCGCGCGCATCGTCGTGGCGGGCATCGTGCCCCGCGATGCGCTGGGCGAGTTTTCCCTCGAGCACGGTGCTTCACCCCCAGACAACGTGTTCGTCCCTTTAACCTGGCTTCAGGAACACTTTGGCCTTTCGGGCCGCGTCAACCTGTTGCTCGGCAACGGATGCGAGGCCACCGCCGCGAACGCCGCCCTGCGCCGTTCGTGGCGCATCGAGGACGCGGGCCTTGAACTCCGCCCCGTCCCAGCCACGGGGGAATTGGAACTGCGCAGCCGCGAGGTGTTCATCCCTCCCCCCATTGCCGAGGCGGTCATGCGCGCCGTCCCGCAAGGCCGCGGTGTCCTCACCTACGTCGTCAACGAGATCGCCTGCGGTGAACGCTCGGCGCCCTATTCCGTCGTTGCCGCCATGCCCCCTCACGTCGAGGGCCCGGTGGCCGCGGGCATGCCCCCCAACTCGATCGTCCTCAACGACTGGCTTGCCACCGATATCGGCGCCCGCAGCGGCGACACCATCACTCTCCGATACTTTGCGCCTGGCGACGGCCGCAGGTTGATCGAGCGCGCCACCACCTTCCGCGTCGCGGCCATCGTGCCAATCTCGGGCCGCGCAAACGATCCCACCCTCATGCCCGATTTTCCGGGTCTTGCCGGCGCGAGCGACTGCCGCAAGTGGGATCCCGGCTTCAAAGTGGACCTCTCCAAGATCCGCGACAAGGACGAGGCCTACTGGGATGAGCACCGGGGCACCCCAAAGGCGTTCATCACCCTCCGGGAAGGCGAGGCCCTCTGGGCCAATCGTTTTGGCTCGATGACCGCAATTCGCTTCCCCGCCACCGACGCCAACTCCCTCGCCGCCTCGCTGGCCCGTGCCATCGACCCCGGCTCTCTGGGGGTTGCCTTCCGCGATGCGAGGGCCGAGGCGCTCCGTGCCGCGGAAGGCTCAGTGGACTTCGGCGGTCTCTTCGTCGGCTTCAACATGTTCCTGATCGCGTCCGCCCTTCTTCTGACGGCGCTGCTTTTCGCGTTCACTGTCGAAAGTCGCCGCCCCGAGGCGGGGGCGCTACTCGCCATGGGCTGGCGCCGGACCGCCGCCACGAGACTGCTCATCATGGAGGGCGCAGCTCTCGCCGTGATGGGGATGCTCCCCGGAGTCCTCTTGGGCATCGCGTACATGGCGCTCGCCATCGGGGCGCTGAATCACATATGGCTGTCCACGTCGGGTTCGGCACCCCTCGGCATGCACGTGTCGATTTCTGCCGCCGCGGCGGGCGCCATCATCGGCGTCCTCCTCTCTTGTGCGACCATCGCATGGACGGCCCGCGGCCGTCTCCGCGGCCCCATACGCGCTCTCCTCGCGGGCGAAGACCCGGATGCGGGAACCGCGCGATTCGGTCGCGGACGCGCCGGATGGATCGTGGTTTCGATTCTGGGCGTCGGCGCCGCGGTGGCCATGTTCCTCGGACCCCAGCCCACGGGCGGTGAGGCGCAGGCCATGCGGTTTTTTGGCGCGGGCGCTGCCATGCTTCTCGCCACCGTCGGTGCCGCCGCCGCGTGGTTGAGACATTCGGCCATCGCCGCCCCGAAATCCCCCGCAAATTTTAGTCCACGCCAACTCGCCTGGCTGGGTGTCGCGCGCCGACCAGGACGAAGCACCGCCACCGTTGCGCTGCTAGCCTGCGGCATTTTCATGGTTGCATCCGCGGGCGCCCACCGCCGCGATCCACTCTCGGGCGCCGACCGACGCGATTCGGGCACCGGCGGTTTCGCACTGCTGGCCAAGGGTCCTGTCGCCCTGGCCAACGACCCGCGCGATCGCGCCGCCATGGCGGACCTCGGCCTTTCGGCCAAAACGGCGGCTCAGGTCCACGCCGTTCCCGGAAGGGTGCGCGATGGCGATGACGCCAGTTGCCTCAATCCGACAAAGGCGCAGACGCCGCGCCTCCTCGGCATCGACCCGGGAGAACTCCGGTCCCGCGGTGCATTCCGCATCACTCGCGCAATCCCGGGGGTCAAGGTCGCCGACGGCTGGGGACTGCTCGACACCGACCTGGGCTCGGACGTCGTGCCTGCGCTCGCCGACGAATCCACCGCAGTCTGGGCGCTGGGCCTCGGCATCGGCGCCCGCCTGCCCATGGCGGATGGCCGTGGCCACCGTTTCGAAGTCGAGATCGTCGGGTTGCTTGCGCCATCGATCCTCCAAGGTTGGCTCGTCATCTCGGACCGCAATTTCCTCGACCGATATCCCGATGCCTCGGGTTATCGTCTCCTCCTGATCGACGCCCCGCCCGATCGCCGGGATGCCGCGCAGTTAGAGATCGGTCGCGCACTGGCCGACATGGGGTGGGAGGTGCGCCCGGCCGTAGCCAGGCTCGCCGACCTCATGGCGGTCGAACACACGTACCTCGCCATCTTTCAAGTCGCCGGCGGCCTCGGTGTCCTGCTCGGTGCCGCCGGACTTGGCACCGTCCTGCTCCGCAACGTCCTCGAGCGACGCCGCGAACTGGCGATGCTCCGCGCGATCGGTTTCTCAACCGATGGCGTCCGGCGTCTCGTCCTCCGCGAACACATCCTCATCCTGGCCCTCGGCACCGCGTGCGGCATCGTGCCAGCCGTGCTCGCCACCTGGCCCGCGATCCGCGCGACCGGCGGAACGCTGCCCCTCCTTGGCCTCACGTGTACCCTTGCCGGCGTTATCGCCGCCGGAGCCCTCTCCGTCCACGCCGCGACGCGGCGCGCGCTGGCGGGCAATCTCGTCGCCGCACTGAGAGACGAGTGAAGCCCGGGGCATTCGCCTTGACCTCTTGCCTCAGACCAACTCCCATACCCCGCGTCGTTGGATTTAGCAGTTTGGAGAACGCCAGATGCAGAGTGCCGGGGGACAACCCCGTAACCGAAAATCCCCTATGAGAAATGTCCTGGCGTCTGGCGTGGGTTTGATTCTGTTCGCTGCGACCGTACTTGCGACGTGTGGTGATGCAGCAACATCCAGCGGCTATCTCAATGCGGGGGTCGGCATCGTGGACATCACACCCACCGCGCCAGTCATACTGGCGGGCTCGCCAACTCCGAAAAAGTCGTCATCGGTGCGCACTCGCCTATATGTGAGGGCCTTGGTTCTTTCGGGCGGCGGCCAGAAGGTGGCGATTGTCACCCTGGACACGTTGAAATACCCCGTAGAGCATGTGGTGAGAGCGCGGCGGCAGATCGAGACGAGGACCGGCATTCCAGCCGCGAATGTCATCATCTGCGCTTCCCATACGCACTACGGTCCACTGTGGAGCTATTACGGGGACCGACTGGTGACACCCATTGCGGAGGCGGTGGCGATTGCCGCGGGCGATCTCGTGCCCTGCAGGCTCGGCACCTCGAGGGGCAAGGTTGAGGGCGTGAGCGAGTGCCGAAGGGTGATCAAAGATGGCAAAGCGTGGAACCGATGGCAGTTGGCTCCCGCGGAAGCCGACAAATACCCGGCGGAAGGTCCGGCCGATCCCGAGTTCGACGTGCTGGCGGTGGTCGGCAAAGACGAAAGATACAAGGCGGTCGTGTATAACTTCGCCTGTCACGCCGCCAATACCCGGGCCCCCGTCGTATCGGCGGATTATCCCGGCGATGTCCAACAGTATGTCCAGGGGCACCTGGAATATGATGTGCCCATGTTTTTTCTCACGGGTGCCTGCGGTGACGTGAATCCCGTTTACAGCGCGCGAAGGGAACTGCTTGGTGAAAAGCTCGGGGGGGAAATCATCCGGTGCCTTGGACAACTCGAACCCGTCGCCAAGCCGTCGCTCTCGATCGAAACCCGGGAAACGCAGATGCCGGGACGAGAGCATCCGGAACTCAAGGAGGCGGAGATTGCCCGGAACTGGCCCGGACAGCTCGAGCATTACAGAGCGGCGTTCGACAATATGAAGAAAAGGGAAAAGCCGGGCTACCCATATTTCTTCACTGGGATTCGCATCGGCGACGATTTCGCGATCGTGACCAACCCCGACGAACTGTTTTGTGAAATCGGGATGGCCATCAAGAAGCGTTCGCCGTTCAGGCATACGATGGTCGCGGAGCAGACCAACGGCGCGCACGGCTATGTGCCCACCTCGAAGGCGTTTGAAGGGGGCAGCTATGAAACCTGGTTCGGAGAGCACTCCTACCTCACCACGCGTGCGGGCGAGATCATCGAGAACGAGTCGCTCGATATCCTGAATTCCTTGAAACGCGCGCGGTAACCGCCACCCTTTCTCGCACCCCAAAAAATCATGAGACTCTCCCCTTCTAATCTCCTACTCTGCCTCACGATCTCACTGTCGGCACGGGCGGCTGACAGCCGGCCGTTCCCAAACATCCTGCTGGTGACGGCCGACGACTTGG
Source organism: Verrucomicrobiota bacterium (assembly GCA_029560585.1). Taxonomy (GTDB): domain Bacteria; phylum Verrucomicrobiota; class Verrucomicrobiia; order JADLBR01; family JADLBR01; genus JADLBR01. The sequence goes on from JAKQKQ010000330.1 coordinate 6,519, forward strand.
GTTGTCAGGTATCCTGCTACGGCGAGACGCGATTCCGAACGCCCAAGCTCGACGCCCTTGCGACCGAAGGGGTGCGGTTCGATCGGTTCTACGTGGCGCAGTCGTCGTGCAGCTCCTCGCGCGCCTCGTTGTTGACGGGGCGTTGGCCGCATCAGAGCGGCCAAGTCGGATTGGCGCACCTCGGTTTCCGCATGGATGCCGGGCAGAAGAACTTGCCGGCGCTGCTGAAAGGCGCCGGCTACCACACGGGCATCATCGGCAAGCTCCATGTCGAACCGTCCGCCGATTTCCCCTGGGACTGGATGCCGGCCAAAGAAAAGACATCCGCCCCCGTGACCCGCAGCGTCGGCTGGGTGGCCCAGCAGAGCCGCGAGTTCTTCGGGTCGGCCAAGACGTCGGGCAAGCCATTCTTCTATTATGTCAACTTCTTCGACCCGCACGGCCCGTACACGCCGGACGTGGACCAAGTTGACGGCGTTCCCGAGAAACCATTCCGCCCAGCCGACATCCAGGAGCCATTTCCGCTGAAGGCGCCCACCGAGGCCGCCAAAAAGCGGCTGACCGCCACGATCATCAACACGATCCTGCGGCTGGACGTGGGAATGGGCTTGCTGATGGACGAACTGAAATCGGCCGGACTGGCGGAGAACACGCTGGTCATTTTCATCGGTGACAACGGCCTGCCGGTTGTCCGCGGCAAGGGCACCAGCTATGAGGACGGCGTCCGCGTGCCGCTGCTGGTGCGCTGGCCGGGCATGGCGAAGAGCGGACGGGTGTGTCGCGAGATGGTCTCGGAGGTCGACCTGATGCCGACGATCCTCCAGGCCGCCGGTGTTGCCGTGCCGACAGAACTGGTCGGCCAGTCCATCCAGCCGTTGTTACAGGGCCGGTCGCAGCAGTGGCGCGCGGTGCTTTTCACAGAGATGAATTTCCACACGCCCGATGTGTTCCGGCCGCAGCGCACCGCCCGCGACGACCGCTACAAGCTCCTGCTGAACCTCGCGCCGAGCGAGGACCAGGCGGCAGTCGAGCTGTTCGATCTGCGGGCCGATCCGGGCGAGACGAAGAACTTGGCCGACGACGCAGCGCATGCCGCCGCCCGCCAGCGGCTCGAAGCGGCGATAACGACTTGGCGCCAGAAGACGGGCGACCCGTTGCTTGACCCGACCCGCGTGCAGCGATGGAAAGATGCGGCCGCACGTTGGGCCAAGCTGCCGCGCGCCAAGGATCACGCCAATTCCGTAGTCCGCATCCCGGAAGGCGATCTGGATCTGTTGAAGTAGCGCCTTTCAGGGCTGACCCCATCGCTGACACGATTCCGCCGGGAGGGCCCGCCGCCTCGCGCGCCGCGCATGACAGGTGCCTTTCCTCATCCAGTGAGACGCGGATGCCGGGGCCGGCGTCCCTCCCATGCCCAACGTCGCTGGTGGTCAGGATTTGGGGTCAGCATGTCAACGGAACCGGAACAACACCTTGCCCCCGCGGCCGCCCTCGCTTGCTCGCCGGATCGCATCCGCGGCTCGCTCGATGGGGAACGTCGAATCCACCGCGACCCGCAACGTCCCATCGCACACGAGCGGCGCGATCTTCGCGAAGAGGTCGCGCACGACCTGTCGCGGCGCCTCCTTCACCCATCGGCTCACCCAGAAACCGCGCACCCTCAGGTCGGCGAAGATCATCTGCGCCGCCCCGACGGTGAAACCCTGTTTCGACATGCCACCATAAGTCACCAGTGTCCCGCCGGACGCAAGACAGCGCAGAAGCCGCCCCGCGCTCTCGCCGCCGACCGCGTTTAGCCCCAGCCGCGGTCGCGGTCCACCCGTGATGGCCGCCACGTCCTTGAAAAATGGCTCGTCCTCCAGAACCACCGCATCCGCCCCCATGGCCTTCAGTTCATCCCTAACGTCGGCGCGCCTCACCACGTTCAACGTCTTGAGACCGCGGTGCCTCGCGATCGAGATGACGCACCGGCCCACCCCCGAGTTCGCCGCATTCTGCACGACCCAATCGCCCGGTTTCAAATCCACAAAATCCTCCAGCATCCGCCACGCGGTCGGCGGATTCACCGATATCATCGCCGCCTGCTCGGTGTCCATGCCTTCAGGCAGGGGGATGCAATCCTCGGCCTTCGCCACGAGCGCCTCGCGCCAGCAGCCGACACCCGCCGGTGGTTTCACCCATCGACCCGACGCCAAGTCTTCCACACCAGCCCCACACTCCGCCACGACGCCAACGCCCTCGTTGCCCGGCACCGCAGGCAGGTCCGGCAGCTTCCCATAGCGGCCCTCCAGGATGTTGATATCGGCCGGATTGATCGGCGCCGCCAGCATCTCGATCAGTACCTCGCCCGCCCCGGGCGGCCGCACCTCCCGCGCCTCGACCCGAACAACGGAGGCCGGATCCCCAAATTCGTGAATGCAGACGACGCGGCAAGTTCTCGGTTTGGCCATATGCGGATCACTCTATCGCGAGATGGAACGCATGAAAAGGCCCCGCGCGCTTGGATTTGGCAGACGGCCCCCAGCGCGCTACCCTCACCACCGTGAAAATCCCAGACGAGGCCCGCCAACGCCACGCGGAACTGGCCAAAGAGATCCAGCGCCATGACCGCCTCTACTACCAAGAGGCCTCCCCCGAGATCTCTGATCAAGACTACGACCGGCTCTATCGGGAACTGGTCGATCTCGAGGCGCGTTTCCCGGACCTCTCCGGACCCGACTCCCCCACCCGGCGCGTTGGGGGAGCGCCCCTCTTAGAATTCACCAGCGTCCGGCACGCTGTGCCGATGATGAGCCTCGACAATACCTACTCCGAAACCGACCTGCGCGAATTCTTCCGACGAATTACGGAGCGCCTGCCGGGCGAACAGATGACCTACGTCATCGAACCGAAGGTGGACGGTGTCGCCATTTCCCTCCGCTACGAGCGCGGGCACCTCGTCACTGCCGCCACGCGAGGCGATGGCGTCACGGGAGACGACGTCACCGCCAATGCGCGGACCATCCGCTCCCTGCCCCTGAGAATCGGCACCAGCGCAGAGGTCCTGGAGTTCAGGGGCGAGGTCTATATGTCGCGCGCCGAATTTGACCGGATTAACGCCCAGCGCGAGGCAGACGGCCTCCCGCTCTTCGCCAACCCGCGCAACAGCACGGCCGGCTCGCTCAAGCTCCTGGATCCGCGCGAGGTCGCCAAACGCAGGCTATCCGTGGTCTTGTACGGACATGGCGAGGTCCGCGGTACCAACATCGGATCGCACACTGAATTGCTCGCGGTCTTTTGCGAACTTGGCCTCCCCGGCCCGCGACAGGTCTGGCAATGCCACTCCCCCGACGAGGCCCTCGCCGCCATCGCCAAACTCGATCATGACCGCCACGGTTTCCCGTTCGACACGGACGGCGCCGTCATCAAGGTCGATAGATTCGACCAACGTCAGCGCCTCGGTTCTACGGCCAAGGCGCCACGCTGGGCGATCGCTTACAAGTATTCGGCCGAGCAGGCCGAGACCATCCTGCGCGCCATCACCCTTCAGGTCGGCCGCACCGGCGTCCTCACCCCTGTCGCCGAACTCGCCCCAGTCAAACTCGCCGGCACCACCGTCACCCGGGCCACCCTCCATAATTTCTCAGAATTGGCCCGAAAGGATATCCGGGTCGGCGATACCGTCATCGTAGAGAAAGCCGGCGAGATCATCCCCGCCGTGATCGCCCCCGTCCCAGAAAAAAGGCCCCCCAACACCACCCCCTATCATCCCCCAGACCGCTGCCCCATCTGCCCGGGCGGCGGCGACCTTGTCCGCGAGGACGTCTTCCTGCGATGCACCAATTCCGGCTGCCCCGCCCAACTCAAGCGCCGCATCCTGCACTTCGCGGGGCGCAACGCCATGGACATCGAGGGCCTCGGCGAGGCCCTCGTGGAACAGCTCGCTGACCAGGGACTCGTTCGCGGCCTGCCCGACATCTTCGCGCTCGACGCATCACGGCTCGCCGCCCTCGAGCGCATGGGCGAAAAATCTGCCCGCAACCTCGTGGCCGCCATCGCCGCAAGCCGCGACCGTGGCCTCGAGCGCCTCCTTTTCGGGCTCGGCATACTCCACGTCGGCGAGACCGCCGCCCGCGATATCGCCCGCAGATTCCGCACCATCGACACCCTCCAGAGCGCAACCGCCGACGAACTCCAGTCCGTCGAAGGCATCGGCGAGATCGTCGCCCAGAGCATCCGCACCTGGTTCAACGATTCCGCCAGCCAGGCGATGCTCCGCGACCTCGCCCGGGCCGGCGTCTCCATGGAGGCCACCGCGCCGCGCCCACAGGAAGGAGCCTCGTCCCTCGCCGGTATGACCATCGTCATCACCGGCACCCTCAGCAAGCCCCGCGACGAATTCGAGGAACGCATCCGCGCCCTCGGCGGCAAGGTCGCTTCCTCTGTCAGCAAGAAGACAGCCTTCGTGCTCGCCGGTGACGAGGCCGGCTCCAAGCTCGAAAAAGCCCGCCAGCTCGGCATCCCGGTCCACTCCGAGAAGGCCTTCGAAGAGCTTGTAGCCGGCGGCTGACCCATTAAGATAGGGCCGTGAAGCGTTGCGCCGTCGCCGCATGTTTCGCCGCCCTTGGCGTGGCCGCCCTGCCTGCCGCGTCTCCTTCGTCCATCGAAGATGCCCGCATCGACAGGGAGCGTGTCCTCCGAGCGGCCGACAAGCTCGACTTCCTCTCCTCCCAGATGGAGAACCTTCAGGGCGAAGTCGCCAAATTGCGCTCGGAGACCGACGCCCTCCGCTCGGAAAACGAGGCGCTAAAACGTTCCATGCAGGAATTGACCGCCGCCCAGGCGGCCGACCGCCAAAAGCTGCTTGACGAAGTGAGCCAAATCGTTGCGAAATCAACGTCGGCGAAACCCGCCAAGACGGAGGTTCCCGCGGCACCCCCCGCGAGCGGGGCATCGGCCAAGCAAGAGAAAGGTTACAAGCATATCGTCGAGAAAGGTCAGACGGTGACCGCGATCACGCGGGCCTACAACGCCCAAGGTGTCAAGGTGACTGCGGACGACATCATCCGGGCAAACAACCTCGGTCCGGGCGCCATTGTGCGCGCGGGCCAAGAGATCTTCATACCGAAAAAGGACTAGCGCGATGGGTTGGACGCTCAGGAAGACCGACGGCCAAGTGTTCGAGGATCGCACCCTCGATGAACTCGTGCACTGGGCGCGCTCCGCGCAGATCAACCCGTACGACGAGCTCTCCGAAGATGGCCAACTGTGGCGCAAGGCCTTTGAATTCCCCCAACTCGAGATGGAGTGGCTCGTGACGCTCAACGACGGCACCGAGTATGGCCCGACCAACCTCCCCACCCTGCTCGAGTTCATCGCGGTCAAATTGCTGGCCGAGGATGGCGCCGCCATCCATCGCGACACGCGGGAGCGACGACCGATCTCGGCGCTGATCCAGGCACATCGAGAAAAGGAGACCAAGACCACCGAATCTCAGGCCGCGCCGCCACCATCACACCCGCCGACAGCCCCAGTCACTTTCGCCGCCGTCTTCGGCAGGCGCGGCACCAGCTCGCCAAAATCGAACGAGGCCGCGCAGCATGCGGCCGCGGGTCCTCCGGCTCCTGCGGCGAAGGCGGAAGAGGTCGACTACCAGACCCAGCCACTCCCCTCCCCCCTCGAGGCCCCGCCGCCGGCACCCGCGGGCGTGATCATGCCAGACACCCAGCTCGATCCGGCCAACGATCCGGATTTCGTTGCGCTGGAACGCGAGGTCCTCCAGGCGAAAACGAACTATGACAAGCTTCTGAAAAAGTACGAGAAGCTGGTCCAGAAGCTGCCCAAGAACCCCGCTGCCACGCACTGACGCATCGGCCGCCCCGGCCCATCAATACAAAAAGGGCTCATCCGGTTCGTCGGCCTTCTCGATGCTCTCGGAGCGAATGAAAGGTTGGGGGATGCCGGGCCCCACCTGCTGGAAGCCCAGCTTTCCGTCCACCTGGATCCACTCCATCTCTTCGACGCCGGCGGGACCGCTGCCGTCGACCCTGAGACCCAGAACCCGCGCGTCCGCGGCACAGCACACGATGAACATTCGCACCAGATCGAATGACCCTGGCTTCTTGGCATCGTGCACCATCTGGCCAAGGACCCTCACCCGGGCCCCCTCCATCTTCTGCCTCATTTCCGGATCGGCGGCGAACACCATGATGTCGTAGACGGTCAGCTCGTCAGCACCGCCGACGCCGATCGATGCCCGGTGCCCCTCCGGTTCCGTGAATATGGCCTCGGCCTCGATCTTTCGCGGCCCGGCATCGGGCCGCGCAGCCGTCGGCGCAACGATCTCGACATCCAACTTCTTCTGGGTCGGCGGCGGGGCCCTCATGATCCCACGGTTTCTCACCGTCGTCGCCGAGAAGCCCTCTGGCCGAACGGAAAACAGAAGCACCAGCGGGAGCATCAGCGCCACCGTCCGCACGATCAGTGCGAGGGTCAGTCCCTCGCCGTGCGAATGGCCGTGGTGCTGGCATCCATCGTGCTGGTCCCCGAGATCGTGGCCGCCGTCGTCCCCAGGATGGCAGCAGGGCACCCCCCGGGGCAGCAGGCAAAGCCCAAAACCGATCGCCGCCAAAACGGCCCCCGCGGCCGCGATCAAAGGGCGAAAGAATGGCGCGACGAAAACAACGAGATCGCCACGGGCGAAATACGCCAAGAACACCGCCCCCCAGCAAACCAGCGTCAGCGATCCCAGCGACTCCGCAGCCCGGGACCGCCATCCAGCCACGCCAACCGCACGCTCACCCATCGATGGCACCTCCTGCACCAATCATCAGAACGGTTGCAGCGAAATGTTCACGCAGATCCAGAAGATCGCCGCACCTGTCCCCAGCGCGAGCAGGCCGACGAACCACGTCCGGAATACGGCATTATACATGAACGCAAGCTTCAGGTCGAACACCGGTCCAAAAACCAAGAAGGCCAGCTTGGATGCGAAGGGGAACTGGTTCAGCGTGGCCGCGATGAACGCATCCGATGTGCTGCAGAGCGACAGGACGACCGCGCCCCCCATCAGGCTCCCGACCGCCAGCGGCGCGCTCGAGGCGAGGGGCACGATGATCTCCCGACTCACAGCCGTGTTGAAAACGGCCGCGATCGCCGCGCCCATGACAAGGAACGCCGCGACGTCCAAGAAGTCCGAGGCGGAACAGCGCACCGCCCGGGCAAACCTGGCCCGCATGGGCAAAGAATCCCCGTCGTCCGAACTCCCCTCCCCAGGGAGATCCGCCGAGGCATGCCGCAGAAACGCCTCGGGCCGCACTCTCAGAACCAACAGGCCAGCACCCGCCGCCACGACATACCCGAGACCGAGCCGCAGCGAGGCCATCCACCACGGCCCCTGACCCTGGAAGGCGGCCAGCGTGCTCAACAGCGTGATCGGATTCACGATCGGCGCCGCCAGCATGTAGGTCACGGCGCATGCCGCCGGCACCCCCTTGCGGATCAACCGCCGCATCACCGGCACGATGCCGCACTCGCAAAGGGGAAACACCAGGCCAAACAGCCCCGACAGGGCCACCGCCACCACCCGGTTGCGAGGCACCGCACGCCGAAACCATGCCGGGGGAACGAATGCGTCAATGACACCGGAGACCAGCGTCCCGAATACCAAGAACGGAAACCCCTCGAAAAGCACGCTCAGAAACGAGAGCGTGAAATCGTTGAGGCTAAACCGGAACGCGGTCATGGCGGCACCCCCGGCCGACCCGCCGCATCACACCAGCCCGGCGTCCTTCAGTGTCCGATAGGCACCGTTTCGATCAAGCGTCTTGAGCGCGCGCGCCGTGAGCTTGACCCTGACGTGGCGCTTGAGCTCCGGCACCCAGATCCGCTTAGTCACGAGATTGGGCAAGAAAGTCCGCTTGACCTCCTTGGTGACGTGCAAGCCAATGCCGCCCTTCTTCTTCGCCTTGCCGCTCCGTATGATGCGGCGCCCCCTGACGGGGCCCACGCCCGTGATCTGGCATCGCCTAGACATATCTATAACCTCACTTGCACAAAAGCACCTGCCGGGCCCTCTTGATGGCCAGCGTCAATTTCCGGTGCAGCTTCGCCGGCATTCCGGTCACCCGCCGCGGCAGGATCCGGCCCTTCTCGGTCTGAAACTTCTTGAGCAGCTCGGTGTTTCGAAAATCGATCGCGTCGGCATTGATGTCGATGCGTCGCTTGGGGAAGCCGCGCTGCTGGCGCCTCCCTTTTCCCCGCGTCTTTTTGTCAGGTTTGCCAATCATCGCTCATCCTCCGGTCAACCCCACATCACTGCTGCTGCTCTTTGCTGCGCGCGCGAGGTTCCTCTTCAGATTCCTCATCCTCATCCTCTTCGCCCGATTCGGCGACGTCCATGAAGTGCGGCTGCGACTCCCACTTGTTGTGGCCCTTGCGCGCCCGCTCCATCTCCGCCTGGCACTCCACGGTCAGGCGCGCCCACGGGATGGCCTCCAGCCGCTCGTGGGGGATTCTCTTGCCCGACTTCTCACAGATGCCGTAGTTCCCCTCGTGGATGCGCTTCAGCGCCTCGTCGATCTCGTACAGCGAATCCTGCTCCTGGGAAAGCAGGCTCAGGGCAAAATCCTTCTCGTAGGCATCGCTGCCCGCGTCGCCCATGTGCTGGCCAAACGCGGATCCGCCACCCAAGTCGGGGGCCGCGCGCAAGTTGTCCCGCGACACGTCCTGCATCTGGTCCAGAAGGTGGTCCTTGAGTTCCTCGAGCCTCTGCTTCTGTTTCCGCAGGAACGCCGTCAGTTCCACGGGTTTGCTGGGCTCTGGCCGATAGTCGTCCGATTGCTCAAACGGCACGTCGTCCACCCTGCGGGCGGGTCGGCTGACGCTCTCCACCAAGACCGGGCCCCTGCCCGACGTGACGCTTGTTGCCGAAACAGACTTGCGCGCCACGTGGTTCACCGACACAGCCGGCGAAGCCGGTTTCGCCGGTGCCGGCGCGGCCGCCGGCTTCGCTTTGGCGAGCTTGGTCGCCGGGGCCTTCCCCTTCGCGGGGGCCTTGGGCTTGGAGGCCCCCTTCGGGGCCACCTTGCGGGCGTGCGCCTTCTGCGCGGGTTTCGCGTTGCGCTTCATCGCCCCCCCCTTCGGGGCGGCCTTCTTCGATTTGGAGGTTTTCCCGGCCATAAAAAAGAGGCTGTACTGTAGTCGCGGTTCTTCGATCTGCAATGAAAATTATGGACCCCGGAATGGTGCCTTCAAGGGGTGGGAGGAGGGGTTCCCGGCGCCGATGGGGTGGCGGCCCCCTGGTCTCCGGGTTCCGACACCGCCTTCTTCTTGGCCTTCGGGGACTCCCAGACCTTGGTGTTGTTCTTGCTCTCGCTCGGACTGGATGCCCTGGCCCCTCCCTCGCGCCCCGGTTTCCGGATCAGCTGGTTGGCCCGGGCGATCAAGATCTTGTCGCCGGCCCTCTGGAGAATCGCCCCCCCCGTGGCCTCAACCCGCAGATCGCCCTCCGGACGGGCCAGCGTGATGACCCACTGGTATTTCATGAGCGCCGCGGGCTCATCGCTCGCGGCCGTCAGACTCAGAATATGCGTCTGCACGCGCGGGGCGGCCGCGGGCGTCAGGAGTTTCGGCAGCTCGCTAACAAGTTCTTCGCGGGTGTGCACGAAAAGCCTGTCGGATGGGCCGAGCCGCAGGGTCGTCTTGATCTCCAGAGAGTCGTCCATCGCGGCCAATATCGCCGCGCAGTCCCTCGCCACCGCGGCGGTCCGAAGTCCCGCCAATATCGCCTCCGCCTCAGCTTTCGTGGGCGGCCCCCCGGCGGCCGCGCCCAGGGCGCACGACGCCAGAAGCGCCACCATCCCCAGAATGGGCCCGGCCAGCCTCTTAATCATCGTGGGATGCTCGGCCCACCCCCCCCTCCCGTCAAGCCCCGGCGCCGACCGTCGGACTTCTCAAAGTCCGCTGGGCTGCTAGCGTCACCCGATGTCAGAAACGCCAGCAGCGGCATGGGACGCCGCGATTGAGGGACTCCGCCCACTCCGGTCGCTGGCCCTCATCACGCACGTACGGCCCGATGGAGACGCCTACGGGAGCCTGATCGCACTCGGCCTCGCCCTCGAGGATCAGGGGAAACGCGTCTCGCTCTACTGCGAGGACGGCATGATTGACCGGTACCGGTTTCTGCCTGGCGCAGAGAAGGTCCAGCGCCCGCCCCAGCAGGCGCCCGATGCCGATGCCCTGATCGCGGTCGACTGCGCCGCGGCCAAGCGCCTGGGTGCCGCCTGCCAGCACTGGGCCATCCGTCCCTGGCTCAACATCGATCACCACGAGAGCAACGAGCGCTTCGGCGCCATCAACATCGTCGACCCGCACCGCCCCGCCACCGGCGAGTTGCTCTTTGAACTGTTCCGCCGGGCCGGATGGCCGGTGACCCCCGCGATCGCAGATAACCTCTTCGTCGCCATCTCGACGGACACCGGCTCCTTCCGATATCGGAACACCACGGCCCGGACCTTCGAGGTCGCCGCCGAACTCAGCCGGCTCGGCGCCCGCATCGCCGATCTCTCGCTCGCCTGCTACGGCTCGTTCCCCCTGCGCCGCACGCGACTGCTCAAGGAGACACTCCAGGACCTCACGCTCGACTGCGGCGACAGGCTCGCCTTCTACCGCATCACCCAAGAGATGTACGCCCGCACCGGCGCCAGGCCAGAGGACACGGAGGGCATGATCGAGAATATCATCTCCACGGAGGGCGTCGATCTCGCCATCGTCTTCGAGGAGCGCAAGAACGGCACCGTCAAGATGAGCTTCCGATCCAAGGGAGCGGTCAATGTCAACGAGGTCGCCCGCCGCTTCGGCGGGGGTGGCCACCCGCAGGCCGCGGGCGCCGAACTCCCCGGATCTATCGCCAACGTGCAAGAGCAGGTCTTGCCCGCCGCGCGCGCGGCCCTCGGCGCCGGCGCGGCCCCCTCCGATCAGAGATAGCGAACGGCCCACCCACCATGACACCGATCCGCCTCCTCAGCACCGATTTCGATGGCACCCTGGTCGGATTCGAACCCGATCAGGAACGGCCCGACGCATTCCTCGACTGGCTCGAGAGATCAGGAGAGGATCGCCCCGTCTGGATGATCAATACCGGGCGCTGGATAGATAGCATCCTCGAGCGGCTCCGCACCCTTCAGATCCCCCGCGAAGCCTGGCCCGCATGGGTCGCCAGCGGCGAGCGCGAGATCTACCGGCTCGAAAACGACGCCTACCGCCCGCTCCATCCTTGGAACGCGGAATGCGAGGCCGCCCACGCCAAGCTCGCCGAAGAGGTCCACCACGCCTTCGCGTTCATCCGCGGATGGGTCGGGCTCCACACCGATGCCGTGTGCCTCTACGAGCAAACCTCATTCGCCGGCGTCCGGGCGTCCTCCATCGAAGAGGCCGATCGCATCACCGCATTCCTCGACGGGCTCTTCGCGCATTATCCCGACCTGGCCGTCCAGCGCAACGACGTCTACTTCCGGTTCTGCCACCGCAACTACCACAAGGGCGCTTGCCTCGCCGAGGTGCAGCGCCTCGTGGGTGCCTCGCCGATCCAGACCTTCGCCTGCGGCGACCACTACAACGATCTCCCCATGCTCCGGGCCGATGTCGCCGCCATGCTGGCGTGCCCCATCAACGCGATCCCCGAGGTCCGTGCCGCGGTGGCGGGCGGCGGTGGCCACGTCGCGACCCGCGAGTTCACCGCCGGACTCGTCGAGGCCCTCGATATCTTCTCCTCCCGGGGCGAGTAGCCGACCGCCCAGGCGCTTGGATGTTGGATACTTACCGCGGCCCGCCCATCCCGCCGCCGCTCATCCGCCGCCCACGTCCTTGAACTTCATCAGCTGGGCCTTGATCTCGATGCGGTCCTGGGGATTGCCCTTCGCGTCGGCCTGAACCTTGGAAATCCGGTCGACGACATCCATGCCGGACACCACGCGCCCAAAGACGCTGTATTTGCCGTCGAGAAAAGGCGCGTCCGATACGCATACGTAGAACTGAGAACCGTTCGACCTCCGCTGCGGGTTGACCTTGTCCGGCTTCCGCGCCGCCGCGACAGCGCCCCGATCGTGCCGGAGCTTCTTCTCCAGGGGCAACGTGTAGCCGGTGCCACCGAGGCCATCGTTGGCGCGGTCCTCGTCCTTGCTGTTCGGATCGCCACCCTGGACGATGAAACCGGGGACGATCCTGTGGAATGTCGTGCCATTATAGAGACCGGTGCGAATGTTCCGGCGGAAGTTCTCCGAATGCTTCGGCGCCTGCTCGTCGTTTAGCGCGATAACGATCTTGCCCAGGGGGGTCGTGATCACCGCCACCTCGGTCTCCGGATCGACATTGCCGCTGGGCAAGGGCATGGGCGGGGGCGCCTCCGATGCGATCACGGGCGACGGCTCCGTCTGGCCCTCGTCATGCTTCCGCTTCTTCTTATGATCCTTCTCGCCCTTCTGCTCATTCTGCTGCTCGGCGCTCATCATCACGGGATCCGGCTGCGTCTGCGCCGCGCCCTTATCGTCGCCAAAAAGCCCGAAGAAACAGCCACTCAGTCCCCACGCGCACGCCAGGGACGCCACCAGATACAGGATCTTTATTTTCATTTAGCTCACGAACGGCAAAGCGACGACCACGCCCGGCGAGCCGCCGATCGCGACCTCAGTGCCGACCTTGGAATCGTGCCTCTGCAAGAAACCCAGCGCAATCGTTTTCTGCAGCGAGGGCGAGCGCACCACACTAGTGGCCCGACCGGACAGCTTCCCGCCAGCCATGACGTTTGCCCCCGCGGCGGGCACCGCATCGCCGGTCAGGACGATGCCCACCAGATTCCGGTTCACGTGGCCCACGCTCTTGATCCGCGAGATCACCTCTTGGCCAATGTAGCAGCCCTTGGTGTAGGAGATCCAACGGTCCCCGGATTCCGCCTCTGGCAGCAGCGTGTCTCCATCCAGCTCACGTCCCCACGCCGGCACCCCCGACTCGACGCGCAGCGCCTCGGCAACCTCGGTCGGGCACAACCACTCCCCCATTTCCGGGGCCGCCGGCCCCTCGCAGAAGATGTCGGCGCCCTCAAACCCAATGCGGTTGTTCGGTGAACACCCGCGGCCATCGCGCAGCGCCGCAATGGCCCCGCCCCACGCGTGCATCGCGCGAAAGTCCCGCCCGCAGCCCACTATGCTCACATCGTCGGCGACGACGTATTGCCCAAAGCGTCCCACCAGGGCCCCCGCCAGCTCCGCCGGCCCATCGACGATTATGCCCCCGTCGCCGGCGCGCGCCAGAAAGACCTCCGCCAACAGCCTCCCCTTCGCTGAAACCACCGCGGCGCACAGCGACCGCGAGCCGTCCCACCTCCTGACATCGTTGGTGCACTGGCCGTTGAGAAAGCGCACGACGTCGCTCCCGGAGAAACGCAGCCAACAACGCCCGTCCAGCCAGAACGCGCCTCCCTCTTTGCGACACCGCCAGTAGATGGTCTCGTCCACGCTGCCCGCAATCTCGTGGCTCCTCACCAATTTGCAACCGGCCCCTCCCCCGGCTTGTTGGGCCACGCCCCTTGAGGAATAATATCCCCGTGACGCCCGCCGAGATAAAAGCTGACTTGGCCCGGCTCGCGCTTGAGCTCGGTTTCCAGCGTTTCGGCGTTGCCCGCGCCCTCCCGCCCGACCGCACCGATTTCATCCGGGCTTGGATCGCGGAGGGGCGCCACGGCGAAATGGCGTGGCTCTCAAGGGGCATCGAACGCCGCCTCGACCCCCAACTCGTCTTGCCCGGCGCCAAGTCCATCGTAACGGTCGGCCTCGGCTACCGCACCCCGCCCCCGGAACGTTCCCGCGAAGTCGCCGCCTACGCCCGCGGGGACGATTACCACCGCATCATCGAGCCGCGCCTCCGCAAAATGGCCTCGCTCCTCCAATCTCTTCACGGGGCATCGGCCCGCGCCTATGTCGACACCGGCCCCATCATCGAGCGCGACGCCGCCGCGCGCGCCGGCATCGGCTGGATAGGCAAAAGCACCATGCTGATCTCCGAAACGCTCGGAACCTGGTTCTTCCTCGGCGCCATTATCACCGACCTCGAATTGCCCCCGGACGCCCCCGCCACCAACCGCTGCGGCCGCTGCACCCGATGCATCGCCGCATGCCCCACCGGGGCGATCACGGCACCCTACCAGCTCGACCCACGCCTCTGCATCGCCTACCTCTCGATCGAACACCGCGGCCCAATCCCAGAGGAACTCCGCCCCGCCTTCGGCGCCCGCATCTTCGGCTGCGACGACTGCCTCGAGGCTTGCCCCTGGAACCGCTTCGCGCTCGCATCCCGCGAAAACGCTTTCCTGCCACACCCCCTCCCCCCACTGCACCGTCTGCTGACCCTGACAAAGGACGATTTCGATTCGCTCTTCTCCAGATCCCCCGTCCGCCGCGCCCGATGGGAGGGCTTCCTCCGCAATGTCTGCATCGCCCTCGGCAACACCGGCGACCCCTCCGTGATCCCCGCGCTCCGTGCCGCCGCCGCCACCGCACCCCCGCCAGTCCCCGAACATGCCGCCTGGGCCATCCGCCGCATCCTCCGCCACCCGGCAACACAGCCAGCCGATCACCGCGATCCGCCACCCCCGCCTCCCGCTCCCTCCAACCCCCCATCACCAAAACACCCGGAATCCATCCCCAACACACCCCCCGATCATGCTTGGGAATAACCCGCAAACCCCGCCCCCGGCATCCCCCCTATCCCGATGGAAGGCAGGGGCTTGGAGGACCAGAGAGAACCCGCGCCCGGTGTGGAGAACCTGTGAAAAACACCCCGTCGTTCGCTCCAGTCCGTGGTCAGGCACTTCGCGCGCGCCGCGGATGCGACTTTTTTTCGCCGCCGCCACAATTCACTTGCCGCACGCGACCCGCGCGGTACTTTGTAGATGTACCTCGGAGAAGTGGCGGCTTAGGAACACCGAGTGGTAAGGTGAATAGCGCGCACCGGCGCGCACCGGCACGCCGGGGCCAAGGAAAACAGGCTGGTCGCGGGGGCAAGGAGGCATGAAGGAGCAACTGGAGGAGGTTTGGGCGAGCATCAGCGTCGAACTGCGCCAGCGCATTCCCGCGGATGCGTTTGCCCGGTGGTTCGCCAGCGCACGTCTTCTGGACATCGGTGAAAAGGGTGTCCGGATCGGGGTCGCCAACACGATCTACCAGATCTGGATCGAGGAGAATTTCCTCGTCCCGCTGAAGGAGTCCCTGGTGGCGGTGCTGGGCCATCTTCCCGCGATCCAGTTCCAGGTCACGGAAGGGCGTTCCAAGGACCTGCCGTCCCCGCTCACGGAGGAACCGGAGGGCGCGCACAACGGTCGGCATTCGGGTGTCATCGGGCTGAATGCGGGATACGATTTCGAGTCGTACGTGGTGGGTTCCAGCAACGAGCTGGCGCATGCCGCGGCCCAGGCCGTCGCGACCGCGCCGGGCAAGACCTACAATCCCCTATTCATCCACGGCGGTGTGGGTCTCGGCAAAACCCACCTGATGCACGCCATAGGGAACGCGGTGGTGCGCCGCGGCAAGACCCCGAAGGTCTGCTACGTGACCTCGGAACAGTTCACCAACGAATTCATAGATGCGCTGCAGAAGAACGCGCTGCCCCGGTTCCGGCGCAAGTACCGGTCGCTGGATGTCCTGCTCATCGACGACGTGCAGTTCCTCGGGGGGAAGGAGCGGACCCAGGAGGAATTCTTCCACACCTTCAATTCGCTCTTCGACGGCCGCAAGCAGATCGTCCTCACGAGCGACCGGTGCGCGTCCGACATGCGCGATCTCGAGGAGCGCCTGGTGTCGAGGTTCGAGTGGGGTCTCTCGGCGGAGCTGATGCCACCCGACATCGAAACCCGCATCGCGATCCTGCGCAAGAAACTGGCGTCGATGGAGGTCTCCATTGGAGACGATGTCCTGAACTTCATGGCGCGGCACATCACCAACAACGTCCGCCGCCTCGAGGGCGCCCTGCTGCGGGTGGCGGCCTACGCGTCCCTCAGCGGAAAATCGCCGACGGTGGAGGCCATGGAGCCCAAGCTCCGCGACCTGATCCAGGAGGAGCAGCGCCGCAACGTCTCCATCGAGGCGATTCAAAAGCGGGTCGCCGAAGTCTTCGACCTGCGGCCGAGCGACATGACCAGCAAGAAGCGACCGGCGAGCATCGCCCGGCCGCGGCAGATCGCCATGTATCTCGCCCGTCGCCTGACTAAGTCCTCCCTCCAGGAGATCGGGGCGGCGTTTGGCGGCCGCGACCACGGCACGGTGCTCCACGCCTGCGGCGCCGTTGCCGAGCGCATGGCGGCCGATCTGCCGTTGAGGCAGAAGGTCGAGTTTCTGGAAAAGGAACTCAAGGGCACCCAGGCCGCATAGGGCTAGGAATCTGTCGGGCTTAGGCCGACAGATTCCTCTGGGAAAGCCGCGCCATGAAAACGACTTCCGGGATCACGAAAAGCAGGTTCCGGGCCTTTTCGCATATGCAGAGTGCGCCTTGCGACTCGACGACCCCCAGCAGTCCCCTAAGGCCTTCGCCGGATCGCGGTTTTCCTTTGAGCCTGCATATTCCACGCAAGCGCGTGAAATATGCAGGCTAGCCCCTGCGCCGATGCCACCCCCATGCTTTGTACTCGCCTCTGCTTCGCCAAGGCGCGCCCGTCTTCTCCGCGCCCGCGGGCTGAGGTTCGACGTGGTTCCCGCACACGCGGCCGAGATCGATGCCTCGGATCCGCCTCTCCTCAGTCCGGGTGAGATTGCGTCGTGCAACGCGTGGCTCAAGGCCAAGGCTGTCGCACGGGTCCACCCGACCGACATCGTGGTCGGCTGCGATACGGTCGTCGCCCTGGGCGCCAGCGCGCTCGGCAAGCCGCGGAGCCGCGACGAGGCACGCGCGATGCTGTACCGGCTCAGCGGTCGTACGCACGCCGTTATTTCGGCCGTGGCAATAATCCGGCCGCGGCCCTCGCACCGGCTGAGCATATTCCGCGAGGTCACGCTCGTCCGGTTCCGCCGGCTTTCCGATGCGGAGATCGACCGCTATCTCGAGAGGGTCGATGTCATGGACAAGGCCGGGGCCTACGCGCTCCAGGAACACGGGCGCAGTATCGTTGAGGCCATCAGGGGCTCCGCCGACAACGTCGTCGGCCTGCCCGTGGACCGCCTCCTCCAAGAACTCGGGCGCTGAACGGATCCGCTCGGCAGCCCCCGTCCGCCGCCCCCGAAAACCGTTCTCTCTGGCGCCACGATGCATTTGGCGCCAAACTGGCACGATGAGGTTCCGGGCATGCATGGCCATCACCATCCTGGCATCCGCCCAGATCACTTTCGCTGATGCCCCGGACTGGTGGCAACGGCTCGCTGAATCCGCGGGTCTTCGGCCCCGCGCCGCGGACGAAAAATCACCCACCGAAATCTTCGATTCCGGCGGCAAGACCACGGCCCTGATGACCCGCCTCGGGCTCCGGTACCGCACGTGGGACGGCCTGGAACGCGCCTCTCTCCTCATCATCGGTCCAGATGCGCTGACCGGTTCAGAGCCGATGCCCGGCGACATCGAGAAGTTCGCCGCGGCAGGGGGCAAAGTCCTCATCCTGGCGCAGGATCCCATCTGGATCGCCGAGTTCGTGGGCCTTGAGCCTTCGCCCGAACCCTGCCTCCGGGCTGGGCCCGGTGGTTTGAATCAAGCGGTCGCCCAAGGCCTGCCACCGGAGGCGCTCGGCGGATGGCCCTCGCCCCTGGCGAAGTCTCCGATCCGCGCACCCAATCGAGGGGGCTGGCGATCGCTGCTCGATCCCATCGGTCAACCCGGCTTTACCATTCTCATGGAAATGGACTACGGCTGGGGGCGAATCACCTGGTGCTCAATCGACTTCGACATGGCGACCGGCCACGAGCCCGCCATGGCCCTGGCCCGGCGAGTCATCGAACACGCGGCCCGACCATCGGGGCTCGATGCCCCGTCGTGGCGCGCCGACCGCGAAGCCAACCGCAGACTCTTCGATCCGGCCCCCACCGCGAAGGCCACCCCTGCCGCGGCGCCGAATCAAAAATCGTCGGATCCCTCGCGGTCCGATGGCGGCACCACCCCAATCGGCTTTTACATCACGCCGGGCACCGCGCCCTGACCAGAAACGTCGGGCGCCGTTCGTGGGCGCGGCTTGTGCCCCGACTCAGAATCCGGGCCGGGAGGGTTTTGGACTGCGGTGGCAGAGTCCGGCAACCGCCGGACGGCGCCACCGCTTTGGCAGCGCGCGAAGCGCGAACCGGGACCATCGGCTTCGGCTCCGCCGGAGGCAAAAGCGGTGTCGCCGCTACGCTCTGCCACCGCAGTCCAAAACGGCCCCGCCCCCAGAAGTTTCATTATGAATAATCCGGCGCGTGGACGACTAGTGCACTGTAACCGATGAACCTGAGCGAGAACTCTCGGTCCATTTGGGAGGGACGCCGGCCCCGGCGTCCAGGTGCCACCTGCGGCCCGCGAGGCCGCGGGCCCTCCCAGCAGATGTATCAGAATTAAATGAGACACCGCACTGGTGCCGCGTTTACGCGGTCTCCGCGTCATCAGAAGTTCCACACGAATGATGCGGCGCGCTCTCGATCCGGTCAGCCCCGCCGCGCGAGGCATGGTGCGGGATGCTGGAAAGGGGCGCCAGCTTATGGGGCGCGGCGCGCGGCCGCGCCGCTTTTGCGAGCAAACGGCGTCTTCGAGTCAGCCGCGCTTCTTTGTACGACCCACCACCCCAGCACACCAATCCAGACCCCGATGCTCAGCCACACGCCTCCGGCCGGTGCCGCATAGCGCATCTCCACCGTGGCTTCGCCCGGCGGCACGACGACGCCCCGCATGATATAATCGGCCGCAACGATCTCCGCGGCCCTCCCGTTGACAGTCGCGTGCCAGTTGGCGTCGAAACGGTCGTTGATCATTAGCACGCCCCCATCTTGCGTGCGGGTCGTCACCTCGATGCGCCTCTTCCCATAGGCCCTGACCACTGCGGTCCCGCCACCGGTGAAAGCCCTTCCCCCGGCCAGCCCCACCCGGTCCGCCGCCCCTTTATCCAAGAGCAACGATGCCGCCGGATCCCAATCTGTCGCCGCCAGTTTCGCGAGCACCGCGTCCGGGGTTTCCAGGACCTCGATCTTCCCGAAGACGGTCGCCCTCGGTAGGGATTCCTTCAATTCGATGACGACGTGGCTCACCGGCTCACCCTGTGCGACCGACGAAAGGCATGCCCCGTCCTCCGGCCCGCCCGATGCCCGAAATCCGAACGCCCGAACGATGTTCCCCGCGAATCCTGGCACCCCCTGCTGCAACTGCTGCACGAGTTGCGCGGGCGCCAGCACGAACCGCACGCCGGCGAGCTTCCACAGCCGCAGCGGATTGTTGCCCAGGGCACGGAAGAACGCCTCGTAGTCGTGCGGCATCCGCGAGACCGCCGGGATGTCGATGGCGGAAATCCCGTGGTATGGCAGCAGCGTGGTGAGCAGATCATTGAGGGCCGGATCCTGATTGAAAACCTTCACGCGCGCGGGCTGGCCTTCCGGCTTGAGGACGCGCACCAGCGGCGCGTTGGCCGACAGATATCGCTGAAACCGGAAAGGCTCGACGTAATGGCCCACCACCCAAAGCATCTGCACCGTCGCCAGCACGCAGGCGGCAAGGCAAAGACGATCCAAGACTTGCTCGCCGCCCTTGGCCCCGGCCTCCACAAACTTCTTCCCAAACAGGTGCACGCCCCCCGCCAGCGCCAGCGCCAAAACCAGCGCAAAGGCCAGGCTCGACTGCGCCACGGCCCGAATCACCTCCACCTCCGCATCCCCGTAGCCCTGCGCCTTGAAATCGCCGGCGCCCTCGGACCCCAGATCCCCGATCAATAGGAATCCCGCCGCCATGCCCGCCGCCACAAGCAACAGGAAATTCCGCAGCCGCTTCCGCGGTCCCGCAAGCGCCTCGCCGCCCCCGACCAGATGGCGCACCCAATCCAACCCCATCGCAACCATCGTGATCATGAAGAAATGCCCGGGACACCGGAACTTGATCGGGTTGCGCCAGGTGTCCATGTAAGGCAGTTCATAGAAGAATCGATAGAATGGGGCGTGACGACCAAAACCCAGCAGCAGGCAGGCCACCGCACCCGCCACCGCGAACAGGCCAATCGCGCGCTGCTCCGCCGTCCACCGGGGCACCGCGTCGCCCAGCGTCCGCCACCGCACCAGCGCAAATCCCCCCAGCAGGCACAGCAGGAACGCCACCGTCCCCAGTGATTGCTGGTCCAACTGAAAATTCCGCATCCCCTGCTTGCTCTGTTCCCAGCCAACCGTCCTGCCCACCTCACCCCAGTACGGGCCGCCGGCATCGCCCGTCTTCCACCCGAAGAAACCCGGCACCAGATAGGCCATCGTCTCACCCGGGGGCAGGCTCCACTGCGTCGCCCAGGCGTACCGCTCTCCGGGATTCTCTTTTCCCGGTGGCGCCGCCGCCACGACATTCTGCCGCAGCACGTCAGAGACCACCGGCCACCCCACCGCCGCGGCGACGGCCACGACGCAGGCCAGCCGCGCCACCGCGTCCCGTGCCCCGGCGCGCCGCCCCTGCCACCACTCCCTCCCAGCGAGGAAAAGCCCAAAGAAACCCACCATCAGGCTGAAGAGCATCCCGGTGTCCTGCTGCAGCGCCAGGCACATGCCCACGCAGGCGCCCGACAAGGCCGCCGCCAACCAGCCGCCCCCCCGCACCGCCCGCAGCAAGGCCCACATCGCGCACGCCACCACGGACCATTGCGCGGAGGGCAGAAAATGCCCCGAGAACACGTTCGTCAGCAGCGGCCCCTGCCACCCGTACACCACGCCTCCGAACACCGCGACCCACCGGCCCAGCCCCACCTCCCTCAGGAAACCGTACATCGCCAGAACCGCCAGAACCGCGTAAAGAGGATACGAGAGCGTGAAGAATTCCCACGGCGGCAGCAGCGCCATCAGCGAGCCGGCATGCAGCGTCGTCGCGCCAAAACCAATCCCGAGCCAATAGTCCGGAAAAAATAGCCCCGTCGGGGGCAGCGTAAACCGCGCGTTCGCGTAATTCCCCACGTTCACATCCACCGTCCGCGGGATCGTCGCCCCAAGATCGAACCCGCGGAATATCGCAAGCAACACAAGCAGCGACAGCCCCGATGCCCACCAGATCGCCGGAATTCTCCGCAACATCCCGCGTAGGCTATCCACGCGCAACTTTTTGGGAACGAAAATCATTGCGCTGGCTGTTGAATGTTGGGAGTTGAAGCCGGTTGTCGGAAGTTCGCAGCAATGATCCGTCCCTTTGCGGCTTGCCCCGCCGGACCCCCGCGCTTCAATCTTCCCGCCACATCACGCCCCGCATCCCATGAAGGCTTCCATCATCATCCCGGTGCCCGCCATCAACGACTACATCCGCGAGGCCCTCCCGCACTACGCCGCCCTGACACACCGCGAGTTCGAAATCCTCATCCTCCCAGACAACCCGCCAGCCGATCAGATCGCTGGCGCGCGCGTGATCGCCACGGGTCCCGTCGGCCCCGCCAAAAAACGCGACATCGGCGCCGCCGCCGCATCGGGCGAGATCTTGGCCTTCATCGACGACGATGCCTATCCGGCCCCCGTATGGCTCGAGCACGCCCTCCGCCATTTCCAGGATCCTGTCATCGGCGCCGTCGGCGGCCCGGCCGTCACCCCGAAAAGCGACGCCTTCTGGCAGCGCGTCTCTGGCGCCACCTTCCTGAGCCGCCTCAGCGGCGGCTTTCCCGAACGCTATTGGCCCATCGGCAAGACCCGCGATATCGACGACTGGCCCACCGTCAACTTCCTCGTCCGCCGCGAACTCTTCGACCGCCTCGGCGGCTTCGAGACTCGCCACTGGCCCGGCGAGGATACCCTCCTCTGCCTGAAGATCATCGAGGCCGGATTTCGCATCGTCTACGAGCCAGGCGCGATGGTCTGGCACCACCGCCGCGCCGATCTCAGAAAACACCTCGCCCAAGTCGCCAACTACGGCCTCCACCGGGGCCACTTCGCACGAAAGTATCCGCGCACCTCCCTCCGCCCCCTCTACCTCCTGCCCTCGCTCTGGGTCCTGTTCATATGCTTTAGCCTCATCGCCTGGCCCTTCCCGCCCCTTCGCCCCTGGATCGCCGTCGGCCTCGGCGCCTATGCGGCCGCGCTCGCGGTCGCCTCGTTTGACATATGGCGCCGCCAACGCCAGTTTTGGGTGGCGGTGGGGGCGATCACGTTTATCGTCCCCACCCACGTGGCCTACGGATTAGCATTCTTGATCGGAGCGGCAGCGCCAGAGATTGACACGCACAGGGAAAAGCAGGGATGAAAGTCGCCATTTCTTATCCGCCCCTCGAATCGACGAAGGGGATCCCGCTTCTGTCCCAAAATCGTCAATTCCAGTGGTTCAACGCCCCGACGTACATCTACCCCGTCATCCCCGCCACCGCCGCCACCCTGCTCCAGCGCGAGGGCCACGCCGTGGTCTGGGATGACGCCGTCGCCGAGGGCAAGAGCTTCGCGGATTGGGAGAGGTCGATCATCGATTCCGACGTCGAACTCGTCGCCATCGAGAGCAAGACCCCGGTCGTCAAGAAACACTGGCGCATCATCCGCGAGCTGAAGGATCGCAAGCCCTCGCTCACCACCGTGCTCATGGGAGACCACGTCACCGCCCTGCCGCACGAATCGATGGAAAACTGCCCCGTCGACTACATCGTCTCCGGCGGCGACTACGACTTCTCGCTCCTCGCGCTCTGCGATCACCTGTCGGACAAGTCCAAACCCATGCCCCGCGGCGTCTATTACCGCGACGGTTCCCGCATCGCCGACACCGGCGCTTTCGCCCAGACCGGCGACTTGGCCACCTTGCCATGGATCGATCGCGACCTCACCAAGTGGCAGCTCTACGCCTACAAGAACGGAAATTACAAGTATACGCCCGGCACCTATACCATGGCCGGCCGCGACTGCTGGTGGCGCAAAGACGGCGGCTGCACCTTCTGCTCCTGGACGGTCATCTATCCCCAATTCCAGAAACGCACGCCCGAGGATCTCCTCAACGAGGTCGAGATGCTCGTGGAAAAATACGGCGTCCGCGAGATCTTCGATGACACCGGCACCTTCCCCTGCGGCAGCTTCCTCCAGGAATTCTGCGAGGGCATGCTCTCCCGCGGCCTCAACGGGCGGGTCCACATCGGCTGCAACATGAAGCCCGGCATCCTCAAGCCCAAGGACTACGCGCTCATGGGCCGCGCGAACTTCCGCTTCATCCTCTTCGGCGTCGAGTCCGGCTGCGATGAGACCCTCGTGCGCCTCAACAAGGGCAACACGGTCCAGGACATCCGCGATGCCATGAAATGGGCCAAGGAGGGCGGCCTCGAGCCACACGTCACCTGCATGGTCGGCTACCCCTGGGAATCCCTCGCCGATGCCAAGAAAACCATCGCCCTCACCAAAGAGCTCTTCCAGAAGGGATACATCGACACCCTCCAGGCCACCATCTGCATCCCTTACGCCGGCACGCGCCTCTGGAAAGAGTGCCTCGCGAACGACTGGCTGCTGACGAAGGATTACGACGACTTCGACATGCGCAAGCAGGTCATGAAAAGCGAGTGCACCACCGAGCACGTCCGCCAATTCGCGCGCGAGCTATATTGGTCGTTCCTCTCAGTGCCCTTCATCATGGGCAAGTTGAAGAAGATCCGCACGCTGGACGACGTCAAGTTCCTCTTGCGCGCCGCCATACAGCTCGTCGGCCACATCCTGGATTTCCGCAAATCCCAGGCGTAGGGAATACCTCCGACGGCGCGGATTCCCCGGATGGCGCTTTCCTGTTCAAAAAGGGGCGCGCCATGCGGGCATCCTGGGGAGGGCCCGCGGCCTCGCGGGCCGGGTTGGCCCGGGTGTTGCGCGGCTGGTGAATCGCGGACGCCGGGGCCGGCGTCCGTCCCAACTGATACTGAGACGCCAGCGTGGAGGTGATGGTCTGGCGTTCTGAGAAAGCCTCGCCCCGGTGTCCGCGTGGAATCTTCAGGCCGATCCGCCGCCTCACCGAGCAGGCCCGAGCGCGGCGATCGCCGCATCGAAGACGCGCGTCCACGAGCGCCGTTCCGCAAAGGCGATGGCGCTGCGCCGGGCGGCAAGATAGCCAGGGCGATCCGCGAGCCACCGGCGGAGCGCTGCGGCGACAGGGGGAACCGAATACTCGACGAGCTGGCCGGCCCCGGCATGATCGATCTGCCGGGCGGAGGCTGGCACATCGGTGATGAGGACCGGCAGGCCGCAGGCCATGTAGATCTGGGGTTTATTCGGATCGGCGTAGTAGGTGAAGCTCGTGGGGTCGGGCTCATACAGCGCCAAGCCAACACCCTGCCGCGCGAGGATGCTCTCCACCTCGGAATGGGATTCGATGTAGCCCCGAAAATCCACGCGGTCGGCGATGCCGAGGGCCACCGCCTTGGCCTTGAGATCTCCCAGGATGGGGCCATGGCCCAAGACCGTGAGGCGAAGCGACGGAAATTCCCCGCGCAGCGACGCCACCAGTTCCAGGGCAAGCTCGAGCCCCTGGAAACGGCGGACGTGCCCGAGGTAGGCGAGATGCAGCGGATTTGCCTCGGCGTCCGGGCGCCGCGCGATGTGCTCGAAGTCGCCCCCGGTTGGGACCGTGTCCGCCGGGGCAAGGCGGCGACCGCGAAAACGCTCCGAGCGGCGCGCCGTCATCCGATCCGAAAGCGCCCAGACCCTGTCGGAAAACCTGCAGGCGATGAAATCGAGCGCGTGGTAGATGGCGTTGAGAACCCGAGACGAGAATCTCCGGTCGGCGTAGTCGATCGAATAGAACACCACCTTGCGGGTGCGGCCGAACGCGCGGAGAAGGATCGCCGGGAGAGCGTTGAGCGGATCGCAGGCGATCGCCAGGTCGAACGCCGGACCGCCCCGCAGGCCCCAGATAATCGTGAGCAGCACATCCTTGATGTAGAAGAGCGGCGATGGGCCCCGCCACCGGACGAATCTCCGGATCTCGGCATCGCCCGAACCGGCCCCACCGGAGGGACGCTCGACCCACGAACGGGTATCCTCGCAATATGGGAACGGATGACTGATCAGGGTGACGTGATCGCCCCGACGCCGGAGATATGCGGCCAGTTCCTGCGCCGGCCCATCCGTGAAATAGTGGGTTATGACGAGGGCGCGCATCAGCCGGAGCGCCTTTCGGGCCGGGGCCGCAGGAGTACCCCCGCGGCATAGATCCAGAGCGTGGTCAGGCAAAGCGGCCAATGGAGGAACCAGGCGGGATCGGGCCGTTTCAGAAAACCGCGGGCCGATGTGGCGACGGCCGGTATGACAAGGCACGTGCTGGCGACGAAGCCCAGGAGGCCCCGCCGCGAATAGCTGCCGCCAAAATCGCCGCCCACGCGCCGCGACGAAAACGCGTAGTAATCCCGGATGCGGCGCCTCTGCTTGCGCACGAAATCACCGAATCGGGGGCAATACCAGTGCAGGATGTCGGTCTTGACCTTGGCCGCCAGGCGCGGCCGGGATGACGCGAGCCGCCGCGGCACATCGACATCGAAAAAATAGTCGGACGGCGGAAGCTCCTCGAGGACGCTGCGGCGATACACGGTGCCGTTGGCGCCAAGCGTCGGAATCCGTCCGCCCGGCCCGAGATCGATGGCGATCCAATCCCCCCTGTCGGACGCCTTGACGGGCAGGCCCGTCCAGCGCCCCGTCGCGTGATTGTGGCGATCGAAATTGCCGCAGTAATAGCAGAGCGGATCGTTGATGCCCATGAGGGCGCAGTAGCGGATGATCGGCGGGTCCGCCCGGTCCCAGTGGAAGTACAGGGGCTCGGTGAGCATCAGGTCGGGCGCCTGACGGAAGGGGGCGACCATGCGTCGCAACCAGTCGCGGCCCACGATGAAATTGTCGCTGTCGATGAACGCGACGAACTCCCCGCGGGCGCGGCGGAGACCGACGGCCTTGGCGGCCTCGCCGGTACGAAGCGGATTGTCCAGTATGACGTCGGCACCGTAACGCGCGGCGATGGCGCGGGTCTCGTCGGTCGAACCACCGTCGGCAACGATCAGTTCAAAGGCGCCGTCAAACTCCTGGCCGCGGATAGCCTCAAGGCAGCGAGCGAGCACCCCCGCGGAGTTGAGGGTGGGAACGATGACCGAAACGACGGGCGACACGGAAGCCACCTTACAACCCCGCCGCATTTTGAAAAGTCTGGTGGACGGGCGAGCGACGCCGTGGTTCTCCAATAACCCAACCGGGGAGAGCCAGTCGTGGCGTCGACCGAGTGGGCCACATCCCCGATCGCGGGCCCGCTACGCAGGCCCCGTCTCCTCCAGCATCCACTCGAAGCGCGTGCCCCGCAGGCAGTCCCTCACATCCCCGTAGTTCTCGATCACCTCCCGCAACGGCCAAGGATTCGTCTTGGCGTATCGGACCTCCATCGGTTCTTCGGGAATGCCCAAGAAGTCGCATATTTTTCGCGCCGCAACCCGAGGATCGGCCGCAACATCCCGCTCATACGTCAGGGCCACGTGCGGGCGTCCCTCGAGGAGCGCATCGAGCTCGGCCAGTTGCCGGTCGAAGATCTCCAGCGCCTCGATCAGCGGCCTCTCCACGCCGTCCACCTTCGTCCGGTTCGGATCGATCCACACGCGGGTCGGCGCCTGCGGCGTCTCCACCAAATGGAACCGGCCAATCGCCGAACCCACCCGACTTGAGATGATCTTGCGCAGCAGGTTCTCCCGCCGCAGGACTACGAAATGCCGACAGCCGTGCCGCTCCAGCAATAGCAGGAAATCCCGCACCCCGATCTTGAACCGCTCGAGGTGCTGGAACTTCACCTCAAATCCGTAGAACTCCTTGCGGTGCTCGCGCTGCCTCGCGACCAAGAGACCTTCCGGTTCGACCGGCCATTCCCCTTTCGCCTTGGCGGGGATCCCGTTCCTCTGGTACGCAAGGGCCTTCCGATAGATCTCTCCCTCCCACGTCACCGGACTCTGCTGGTCGAGCAGGTCGCCGACGACGCGGCTGCCCGAGCGCCCCACGTGAAACATCACCACGGGTCGCGGTAATCTCGAATTCGTCACGCCGTCCATTTGGAGTTCCCCACCGGCTTCACCCAACCTCGAAACTCACGATCTCATGTATCGGCACGCGGGGCACGGTGACCTCCGCACCCCCGCCCGCGACGGCCCGCACGGGCAGAGTCTTGCCCGCGACGATGGCCCTGGAGACAGAGAATTTCGCCGGCGCCCGCAGTTGAATCGTCACGTCGGCCAACGGGATGGGATCCTCGTGCAGCACCGGGTGCTTCGGGGTGCCCCGCGTCGCGGAGAAATTGATCACGTGCACCAGCCATCGCTCGGGCCGACCTTCGCCGCGGGCCTGCCGCGTGACCGAGACCTCGGTGCTTAGGGGAGCGTCCGTCCACACCACCCGACTCGGCAGCACGGCGTCCAGCACGTGCCGGAAGGCCTCGCGATACACCCAGTAACCCTGGGAAAAATAGCTGCCGCCGAGCGGGAATCCGAACAGCCCCACGCGCCCGCTCACCGCCACCGCGGCGTAGTCCGTCGCGTGATCGAAAGGCGACTGCCGGTGGCTGGTGAAATGCTCGGCGCTCCGTTGGAAGAGCGGCTCCCCGAGCCGGGCAACCATCCGCGCCGGGCCCCCGATCCTCCATTGCGAGGCCCCCTCGTACAGCGCGTATTCGTACTTCGGGATCTCGCCAGTGAAATTCTCCTCCGGGATCATGTACGCCGGCTTGAATGGCGACATCCCGCCATACGTGAGCCCAACGGGTTCCAGCCAACTCTTCTCCTCACCGGCCAAGAGCCCCCCCTCGTGGCAGGCGATCACCGCACCGCCACCCTCGATGAACTTGCTCAATCTTCCCGCGATGTCCGGGCCAACCCTCAGTCCATCGGGGATCACGACCAGACCGTACCGCTCCCACGCGCCCTCCGGCTCCATCACGTCGAACTGAAGCCGTGACTCGATCATGAGCTTCGCGATGCCGTAGAGGCTCTCATCCTTGAGCAACCGCAAGGGCTCCGACCCGATCAGCATCGCCGCCTCCGCCACCGGTGCCGCCCCCTCCAGATAGGGCTCCAGCTGCTTGATCCTACCAAACGATTTTCCAATGACGTGATACACCGCCGGATCCAGGCGGCACGTGGGCGGCATCTGGTCTCCCACGTCACAGCGGCAGCCGAGCCCGATGATGCTCCCGAGTTCGGCGTCGAGCTGCTGGGGTAGCTTCAACCCGCCAAAATCGGCCCAAGCGGTATTGAAGCGCCCCGTCATGCCGTATGTCGTCACTCCAAAGGCGCGGTTGTATCTCCCCTGCAAGGGAAAATACCAGTAGCCCCAGCCTCCCGTCGGCAGGGCCTCCACATCCACATTATCCAGATAAGGGACCCGGTCGCTCACGCGACTCAGTCCGATGTTGTTGAAGTCCACCTGGCAGCCCGGCCGCGCCGCCTTGCTCGCCGCATGCAGGCGCTTCAACAGCGCCAGGTGCAGCTCGTGCTTGTGCGCGCGCTGCGCCGCCGCGTCTTTCGGATCGGCCCCCCTCGCCTTCAGCTGTCTCAAGCACTCTGGGCAGAAGCACTCCGCGTCCTTCGGTTCCGACATGTCGAAGAACGTCCCGTCCAGTTCGTAGCGCGACAAGAACTCGGTGGCGTGGTCGCACATCGTCCGGACGAAATCCTCGTTCGCCGGACACAGCGCCGTCCATCCCGGCGTCTGCCCCTTCTTGGGCAGGTAGTTCGATCCGTCGCGCCGGATGAGCAGCCACTCGGGATGCGCGTTCGCCATGTGATGATCCCACGTCGTGCAGTAGTACGCGAGCACCTGGATCTTCCGCTCCCGGCACGCCTTCACCTGTTCGCCCAAGAGATCGAAGGACAGCCCCGGATGCACCGGGCCGTATTTCGATGGATAATAGAAATATCCGTGCATGTCTTTCGCGAACACCACCACCGCATTCACGTTCCCCGCCAGCAGCCGATCGCCGAATTCCCCCGCGTCAAACTTCTCCCCGATCTTGGGCTGGTGCTGCGAATTATGAAAATCAAGGTGTATTTTTCGCCAAGGCTTGCCCTTGGCCGCCGCCAGGCCGTCGTTGATCCAGAGCCGCATGCCGCCGCCGCCCTCAACCGGTTCGGCACCGGACCCCGACGATGGGCCATTCGCCAAGGCGCCCAGACCCAGCGCTGATAGAAACTCTCGCCGATCGATCGAGGTGCTCATGGCTCCCGATATTGCATGATCCCGCACGCGGCAGGCAAGAAGCCACTCTGCGGTAAAGCACGGAGGCCGGGGCGAGTCTGCCTCAGAACTCCAGACCATCACCCCGGCGTTGGCGTCTCGCGGAGACGCCGCACAGCCAACCCGGCCCGCGAGGCCGCGGGCCCTCCCCAGGATGCCCGCATCAGCCGGGAGGCCGATCGGGGTCGATGCGTGACAGCCGAGACTTCTGCGTTAGATTCAAACACTACATATGTTCTGGCAACGTCTCACGCGCGCGTGGTTCGGCATCCTGCTGGTGCCGCTGGTGATTACGACCGTCCCCGCCTGCGATGTTCCCGTTTTTCGTTACGCGCTGGAGCGCTGGCGTTCCGACGTCTACCAGCTCGTCGTCCTCCACCGCGGCCCGCTCGCCACCGCCGATCAGGCCAGGGTCGAGGCGCTTCGGGAGGAGTCGGTGGATGGCTCCGGCCACTGCAATCTCGACGTCATCTCGGCGGACATCGCGAATGACAAGTCCGTAGCCCCCCGCGATCTCTGGAAGCTCCAGAACCAGAAGGATGCCGCGCTCCCGTGGGCTGTCCTGCTGGCACCCGCGCAACGGGACACCCCGGCGACAGTGTGGGCGGGCCCGTTGGCCGAAGCCGACCCGGCCCGGCTGCTGGATTCCCCTGCGCGAAGGGAACTCGTCAAACGCCTCGCGGCAGGGGAATCGGTCGTCTGGATTCTCCTCACCAGCGGCAAGGCCAAGGCCGACGCACAGGCCGCAAAACTCATCGGGGAGAAGACAAAATTGCTCGAACAAGAGCTGCGGTTGCCGGCCGGCATCGGCCAGCCCGGCTCCGAGGTGTTTTCAGAGATCCCCCTGAGAATAAAGTTCTCCACCCTCCAGATCGCGCGCGATGATCCGGCCGAACGCGTTTTGATCGACATGCTCATGGCGGGCCAGCCTTCGCTCGCCGAAGAAATGGGCCCGCTGGCCTTCGCCTCGTTCGGCCGCGCCCGAATCCTCGGCGGCATCGGGGGCGAGGACATGAGTGAGGACGTCATCATCGAGGCCTCGAGCATGCTCTGCGGCCCCTGCTCTTGCCAGATGAAGGAAATGAACCCGGGCTACGACCTGCTCACGCGCGCCAACTGGGACGACCTGATTACCGGAGAATTGACCGGGCCCCACGAGATGCCCCCCCTCAAGGGGTTCTCCGAATTCGCGGATGCGGCGGCCCGCGGATCGGCCACGGGAACGATCGCGACCGGCGGCGCCCCCGCGAACCCGCACGAGGCCGCGGCTTCGAACGGCGGCGCCCTCATCAGATCCGTCGTGATCATCGTCGCCCTCGCTTTTTGCGTGCTCGGCGCGGCATCGCTATACATGATCCGAGGCCGAAACCCCCGAATGCCCCGATGACCATCTGGCGCCTCATCCTCCGCGAGATAACCCACCGCAAGATCGGTTTCGCCCTGGGACTGCTGTCCGTCTGCATCGCCGTGGCCACCCTCGCGGGCGCCATGACCCTCCTCCGCGCGCACGATCTACGCACCGACCAGATCGTCGCCGCCAAGGAGGCCGAGACCCAGCGCGAGATGGCCAAGATGGAGGACGACTACCGCAAGATCATGAAGGACCTCGGTTTCAACGTCCTCATCCTCCCAAAGGACCAGAACCTGGCCGATCTCTACGCCGACGATTTCGCGTCCAAATACATGCCCGAGGAGTACGTCGATCGCCTCGCGAAATCCGACATCGTCACGATCCAGCACCTGCTGCCCAGCCTCCAGCAGAAGGCACGCTGGCCCGAGCAGGGCGACCGCACCGTCATCGTGATCGGCACCCGTGGCGAAGTGCCCTATGCCCAGCGCACGGCCAAATCGCCCATCCTCGAGGCTGTCCGCCCGGGGACCATCGTTCTGGGATACGAGTTGCACCGGGGAGCCAAGGTCAAGGAGGGCGACACCATCGCGCTCATGGGCCGCCAGTTCAAGGTGGCCAAGTGCCACGGCGAGCGCGGCAACAAAGACGACATCACCGCCTGGATCAGCCTCAGGGAGGCGCAGGAGATCTTCCGTCGGCCCGGACAGATCAACGGCATCCTCGCGCTCGAGTGCGTGTGCGCCGCCGACAGCCTCGAGAAAGTCCGCGCCGACATCGCCACCATTCTCCCCGATACCCAGGTCATAGAGTTCGCCTCGCAGGTCATCGCGCGCGCCGAGGCGCGACGCCGTGCCGCGGAGGCCGCCCGCGCCGCCATCGAGTCGGAGAAACGGCAAAGGGCCAAGTTGCGCTCTGAGCGCGAGGCTTTCGCCGCCGTCCTCGTCCCAATCGCCCTCGTCGGCTGCATGGCGTGGATAGGGCTCTCCACGTTCGGCAACGTCCGCGACCGCCGGGCCGAGATCGGCGTGCTGCGCGCACTCGGCGTCCGGTCGAACCAGATCCTCGCCGTCTTCCTTGGCAAGGCCGCCGTCATCGGCATCGCCGGCGGTATCGCGGGCTGCGCCGCGGGTTTCTTCGCGGGCACCGCCTGGGGCGACGTCGGCGATATCCCATCCCTCTTCCAGCCCGGCCTGGTCGTGGCCTCGGTCGGGCTGGCCCCAATTCTCGCCCTCATCGCGGCCTGGCTTCCCGCCCTGTTGGCCTCGCAGCAAGACCCCGCCATCGTCCTCCGCGAAGAATGAGCGACCCCGTCCTCCAGATCCAGAACCTCAAGAAAACCTACGCGGGACCATCCGGCGCGGTGGGGGCCGTGGCCGACATCTCACTGTCGGTCGCCGGAGGGGAATTCATCGCGATCCACGGCCCCAGTGGCTGCGGGAAATCCACCCTGCTACTCGCCTCCGGCGGCCTGCTGGCACCTGACTCGGGCACTGTCTCGGTGGCCGGCAAGGATCTCTATGCGATGTCCGGCGACGAGCGCGCCCGGCACCGCGCCGCGAGAATCGGCTTCGTCTTCCAGCAGTTCCACCTCATCCCTTACCTCGATGTCCTCGACAACGTTGTCGCGCCCACCATGGCGCTGCCGATAGCCGATGGCAAAGGGAAGGCCCACGAGCTGATCTCGCGCTTTGGACTCGACCAACGGATCCACCACGTGCCCGCGGCCCTCAGCACGGGCGAACGCCAGCGCGTCGCCCTCGCCCGCGCACTCCTGCACGACCCGCCGCTCCTGCTCGCCGACGAGCCCACCGGCAACCTCGATGAGGCCAACGGCGAAGCTGTCCTCGCATACCTCGCCGAGTTCGCCGCGGCCGGCGGCGCGGTGTTGCTCGTGACCCACGACCCGAAAGCCGCCAGGCACGCCTCTCGAACCGTCCTCATGCGAGATGGCAGAATCTCAAAAACGTAGGGTCGTGCTTGCGCGCGTTTGGCTTTGACAGGGCGGAGCCGGTGGCAGACGCTCCGGTCCCGTCGTCCAACAACATGAATATGGGTCGTGCAGGCCTCGCGGCCACCGGCATGGTTTGGTTGCTCGCGCTCGCCCCGGCGGGCGCGGGAACCATCGGCGGCCGCGTGTTTCTGGATGCCAACCGCAACGGGTCATGGGACCCGGGCGAGCAGGGCGTCTCCCAATGCGTGGTGTCCGACGAGCGCACGCTTGCCCGGAGTGACGGCGACGGCCTTTATCGGCTGGCGCTGCCGGACGGACCCGCCGCCGTCTTCGTCGTCAATGCGCCAGGCACGTGGCCGATGCGGCGATGGTGGACCCACGTGGCGGACGGCAGTGCCAATATCACGCGCGACTTCCCACTGGAGGCCGCTCGGCAGGACGGACCCCTCTATTTCGTGCAGGGCACCGACCCGCACATCCACACCAACGTCGTGGAACAGTACCTCCGCTACATCGAACACGTGAACAAGTTGCCCGTGCCCGTCCAATTCGTCGTGCACACGGGCGACCTGGCCATCGATACAACCCGCGCCAGCATGGAGCGCGCCAACGAGCTTTTCGACCTCTACGAAAGCACGAGCAAGGCCCTCGGGCCGCCCCTGCGAAATCTCATGGGCAACCACGACATCCCCGGCATCGCGAACCCGAAGGTCACGGGTGCCGAACCCGGGTTCGGCAAGGCGCTCTACCGCCAGCGGCTGGGCCCGGCAACTTACGCGTTCCGCCACGGGCCGTATCACTTCATCGCGCTCGATGGAACGACCGTCAATGATCGGACCCTGACCTATGGCCTGACCCGGGAGTCGGCCGATTGGGCGATCGCTTACCTTGCCGGAGTGGGGTCCGACGAGCCGATCATCCTGATGATGCACGAGCCGATGTTTCCCGAGTTGGGCGGCGTGCGCCAGCCGGAGACGCCCGAGACGCGCCCGAACGAATGGCGCCTGAAGGCGGCGCTCCAGGGGAAGAAGCTGCTCATGACGCTGGCGGGCCACGTTCACGGTCGCTCGGAAACAACATGGGCCGGCGCACCGCACATCCTCGGCGGGGCGATCTCCTACGCCTGGCACGGCATCCTGCCGTATCCGCCGATGCCGCTGGGTTACGTGCTGTTCCGGCTTGAGGGAACCGAACAGGAACACGTTTACCTCGACTGGGCGGAGGAACGCTCGATCGATATCGCGATGCCGTCGTTCACCAGTCTGGTTCGGGGGCGCCAGAGAATCAGCGGGATCGTCGCCGATCTCGCGCGCGAAATCACCGGCGTGGAATGCCTGCTGGCCGGCCAGACGGCAAAGGCAGACGTCGTCCGCCGGGGGAACCTTGCGGCCGCCTTCGAGATGGAACTCGACTCATCAGCCCTCGAAGACGGCACGTATGATCTGCGCGTGATAGCCCGCGGCGGCTCCAGGCAATGGGAAGAACGCCAGCCGGTCGTGGTCGCCAACGGCCGCGCATCCCACTTCAGACCCGCTGGCGGCGCGCGGCTGACATTCCGCCTGCAGGGCACGATCGGCACCGATAACCGCATCCTCTTCAACGGCCAGCCCCTCGCCACCGTGCCGCCCGATGCGCCAGCACCGCGAGGGCTAGCGTTCGACGTTCCCGCCGAGCGCCTGCGCCGCCTCAACGAGATAGCCATTATCCCCGCGACCGGGGCCGGGTCAAAAGCCGGGGCCGTGATCACCGACATCGGACTCGAATACGAGGGCCAGCGATGGTCGGATGCCCGCTACTCTCCGCTCGCCCGCCGGATGCCCGCCGCACCCAAACCCGGCGCCCCCGCCCAGGTGGTTGCCTTCATCGATATCGCCGGCGAGAGATAGAGAAGCGCATTCCGGGACAAATGTGGGCTCATCCGGATCGCCCCTCGACCATCCGCTCACAAGGGCGAGAACGCATGATTTTGACAGATCGACGGCAGCGCGTTACGTTCGCTACGAGGGCCATCGGCGAGAGAGGAGGGTGACATCATGCGGAAGGGCGCACTGGTCGCGTACATTTTGATCGGCTTGTTCGGCGGCGCACTGGGGCAAGGGGATAACGAACAGGAAACGCGGCGGGTCGCCTACGCGGCAAAGGTCGCCGAGATGATCCACATCTACGACGGGCAGCTATTCGGAAAATGGATCTGCCTGGGAAGTCCGGAGAGGTTCCGGACCGCCCTCATGCGACCGGACCTCCGCATTGTTGTCACAGGGAGCGGCTCGGATGCGCAATACATCCCGAATTCGCGCGTGCTGGAGATTCCCGCCGAACCGGCGACCTACCTGCGGAGCATCTCCTCCTCCCATCCGAACAGCGGTTTGCTGTGGCACGAGACGATTCACGTCATGAGCCATGATCACCAGACGGGCCGGGCAACGCCGCCCGCCCCCTTTCGTTCCTTTCCGCCCACAATTGCCGATCCGAAGGAGGGCATCGACGCGGCGAGGGACCACTACTACATAGAATGGGCCGAGAACGCGATGGAAGGGCTCATCTGGCTGGTCCGACTGGAGAACAAACTGCGGGCCGGCGGCACCGCGGTGCCTCCCCCGGATGCGGCCAACGAAACACGAGGGTGCTGGCAAAACTTCCTGAAGAGCTACAACTCTTCCAAGTCGCACGCCGTGCCCAACGACAAGGAGCGCAAGGAACTTGAGGTGATGACAGGGTTCCACGTTGACGCAAACGAGATCCTCAGCGGCTATCTGGCCCTGGGTTACCCGCTCGAGTATTTTGGGGACTATGCCACGGACCCGGAAATCTGGGCACTCTTCCCGGGTGCGGACGAGCTCGTCGCCCAGGGTCTCAAAACCAGCCAGGCCAGAAACCCGATGGAGAAGCTATCCGTGACGTTCATCCGATCCTGGGTGGACGGGCCTCCGGGACGGAACTGTACTGTCCAGCTCACCGTCTTCGGCTCGATCGAGGTCTCCCGCGCATTTTGGAATGCCGCCGTGCGCTCCCCCCTCGCCACCCCCGTCCCGGACATCGGGGAGGAGGCCCTCTTGTTCAAAGACAACGGCCAGCCGCATTATGTGGTGGCCCGATTCTGGAACTGCCACCTGCTGCATGCCGACGAGATGATACAATCCGGCGCCCCCGGCGTCCCACCCACCATCGTGCGAAGCATGCCAAGTGCGGGGGTGATGCGACGAATGCTACACCGCATCGAGAAGCGCGGCAGCCCCCCGTTCGTGCCGGGACTGCTGACCGCCGTGCCGGCGCCGACGGCGCCGTAGGCCGTGCCGCCGGCACACGGGGACGGATCGGGCTTTCCATGCAAGCCCGTTGCAATAACCTTGTGATCGTCATGCGAAGGCACAAGCGCCACACCACTCGGGCCGCCATCAATGCATCATGGCTCATCGTCCCGCTGTCCATAGTCGCCATCCTGATCTTGGCCCTGCTCTTGTTCCGGCATCCAGGCGGCAGGATCACCGCGGGCGGTGACCTCGTCGTGTTCTGTGCCGCCGGCATCAAGCCGCCCACGGACGCCACGGCCACCGATTACCAGAAGGAATACGGCAGCCCCATCCAACTGCAGTACGGCGGCTCCGGCACGCTCCTCAATAACCTCCGCATCAGCCACGCGGGCGACATCTATATTGCCGCCGACGAGAGCTACATCCGCCTCGCGCGCGAGCGGGGCCTGATTGCCGAAACCTTGCCGCTCGCCCGCCAGCACCCCGTCATCGCTGTCCGCAAGGGCAACCCCAAAGGCATCCGGTCGCTCGACGACCTGCGCAGGGACGGCGTCGCCGTCGCCCTCGCCAACCCGGAGGCCGCCTCTATCGGAAAACTGACGAAAGACACCCTCGATAAACTGGGGCGCTGGACCCCGCTCGCGGCCCGCGTCAAAGTCTTCAAGCCCACCGTCGGCGATGTCGCCAACGACGTGAAGCTCGGATCCGTTGACGCCGGCATCGTCTGGGACTCCACCGTGAGGCAATATCCCGAGCTCGAGGCCGTCGCCTCCGCCGAACTCGAACCCCACGTGGAGACCGTCACGCTCGCGATTCTAAAATCCAGCAAGCATCCCACCGCCGCCCTCCGCTTTGCCCGCTATCTCGCCGCCAGCGACAGGGGACTTCGCCACTTTAAGGCCATGGGCTACACCCCGGTCGAAGGGGACGCGTGGGCCGAAACACCGGAACTGGTTCTGTTCAGCGGCGCGGTGAATCGCGTCGCCGTCGAGGACGCCATCAAGGCCTTCGAGGAACGCGAGGGCGCCCGCATCACGCGGGTCTATAATGGCTGCGGCATCCTCGTCGCGCAGATGAAGGCCGGTGGCCGCCCGGACGCCTACCTCACCTGCGACGAGTCATTCGTGCCGCCCGTGGCCGACCTGTTTGATGACGGCCTCGTCCGCATGTCCGAGACCGACATCGTCATCGTCGCGCCCAAGGGCAATCCCAAGAACATCCGCACCCTCCAGGACCTCGCCCGCCCCGGGCTGCGCATCGGCATCACCAACCCCGAGCAGAGCACCCTCGGCGCCCTCACGCAGTCGCTCCTCTCGAAGGCCGGCATCAGGGACCAGGTCTTGAAGAACGTCGTCACCATGACGCCCACCGCCGACATGCTGCTCAACGAGACGCGCACGGGCGCCCTGGACGCCGCCGTGGTCTATATCGCCAACGCCAACAAGGCCCGCGACCATCTGGAGATCAGCCCGCTGAAAATCCCCGGCTCCGTCGCCGTCCAGACATTCAGCGTCGCGAAGAATTCCAAACACAAGCAACTCGTCGGCCGCCTGCTGGAAGCCCTCCGCACCGCCGAGCAAGACAGCCGATACGAGGCCGCGGGCTTCCGCGCGCGCCACGACCGGTGAACCACGCCCCCACAGCCACGCCCCCAGCGGCACATCGCCCGGGACCCGATTGGCCATTCATCCTCGGCCTCGGCCTTCTCTCCTCCGTCTACATCATCCTCATCGTCGCCATGCTGGTGGCCGACGCCACATTCACCACCCCCGGCCATCTCCTGCACGCCCTCGCCAGCCCCGAAATCCGCTTCTCCGTCCGCCTCAGCCTGCTCTCCTGCACGCTCACCACGCTGCTCTCACTCTGGGTCTCGGTCCCCACCGCCTACCTCATGTCCCGCTTCCGATTCCCCGGCAGGCGACTCATGGATGCGGTCCTCGACATCCCGATTGTCCTCCCGCCGCTGGTGGTCGGCATCAGCCTCCTCATCCTGTTTCAGACGCCGGTTGGGAAGATGATCGAGCGTCTCATTCCCATCACCTACGCGCTGCCCAGCGTCGTGATCGCCCAGTTCGCCGTCGCCTGCGCGTTCTCCGTGCGCACGATGCTCGTCACCTTCGACCAGATCTCTCCCCGCCGAGAAATTGTCGCCCTCACCCTGGGCTGCAACCGCTCTCAAGCCTTCTGGCGGGTCGCGTTCCCCGAAGCCCGCCGAGGCATGCTCACCGCGGCAACCCTCGCCTGGGCCCGCTCCCTCGGCGAATTCGGCCCCATCCTCGTGTTCTCCGGCGCCACCCGATTTCGCACGGAGGTGCTTCCCACCACGGTCTTCCTCGAACTATCGGTCGGCAACCTCGAGGCCGCCGTCGCCGTTTCCCTTCTCATGATCCTCGCCGCCCTCGCCGTCCTCGGCATCGCCCGGGTGTTCGGCCTCCGGGCGCCACTGGAGAGAGTGCTGTGATTGAGGTCGAACAACTGCACGCTCGCGCTGGCGAATTCTCAATCCGGGACGTCACCCTCACGGTCCCCCGCGGCTGCTACGGGGTGCTCATGGGTCGCACCGGGTCCGGCAAGACCACCCTCCTCGAGGCCATCTGCGGACTCCGCCAGATCGTCTCCGGTCGGATTCGCATCGGCGGACGCGATATCACCCACCTTAAACCCGGCGAGCGCGGGATCGGTCTCGTCCCCCAAGACCTCGCCCTTTTCCCCACCATGACCGTCCGCGAGCACCTGGCCTTCGCACTTGAGATCCGGCGGGAACCGCGGCAGGCCATCGAAGATCGAGTCGATGAACTTGCCGGCCTTCTCGGCATCGCGCACCTGCTGGACCGCGGCACAGCCGGACTCAGCGGCGGCGAGTCCCAGCGCATCGCCCTCGGACGAGCCCTCGCATTCCGCCCCGGCGTGCTCCTTCTCGACGAACCGCTCAGCGCCCTGGACGAGACAACCCGCGAGGAAATGCACGCCCTGCTCCGCGAAGTCCAGCGGTCGACCCGCGTCACCACCCTCCATGTCACGCACAGCCGCGCCGAGGCCCGCGCCCTCGCCGAAAAACTCTTCCTCGTCGAAAACGCCACCGTCCGCGAGGCCGCACTGCAAGAATTGTCCGCCTGAAAATCCTGCGTTGAGAAACCCGCACGCCACATCCATCGAGATGGGCGCGGGAGGGACGCCGGCCCCAGCGTCCGAGATCCACGCGCACGCGCCGACCTCGGTCCCGTGGCCGATGCGGCCCTCACCCGCGCAGCTTCTTCAGGAGCCACGCCATATTATGGCCGAGGGTCCGCATGGTCGCCATCGCCTCATCGTCCCTGGCCACCTGCTCCTCCTCCAACCCAAACCCCACATTCCAATAGCTGGACCCGCAGACAATCATCTGATTGATCAGGAAGAAGTGGTTCAGGGTGTCGAACGCGTGGATGCTGCCGGCACGGCGCGCGACGACGACCGCGGCACCGACCTTCCTCTTCAGAAGATCCCCGCTCATCCGAACCACGAGGCCCGCCCGGTCGATCAGGGCCTTCATTTCCGCGGTCACGTCAGAGAAATACGTGGGTGAGGCGAGAAGGATGCCATCGGCCTCGATCATCTTGACCACATAGTCGTTCAGATCGTCGCCCGCGATGCTGCACCGGCCATCCTTGGTCATGGCGCAGTCCCCGCAGGCCGTGCACCCGGGGAGTGGCTTGCCCGCGAGCGAGATCAGTTCCGTCCGCACCCCCGCCTCTTCGAG
Source organism: Verrucomicrobiota bacterium (assembly GCA_029560585.1). Taxonomy (GTDB): domain Bacteria; phylum Verrucomicrobiota; class Verrucomicrobiia; order JADLBR01; family JADLBR01; genus JADLBR01. Next base: position 46,144 of record JAKQKQ010000330.1, read on the forward strand.
CACCCCAAAGACTTCGCGGATCATCCGTGCGGTGTTACCCTTCGGGCGCGGGCTCCCGTTAAACGCGATCACTTTCATGGCCATCCATCTCCTCAATACCCGGCCCTATCCAACCGCTCGCATACGGCATCCGGGCCCCCGTGGCAAGCCGCGGATGAGGTCCCCACTCGCACTTGCCAGCCGCATCGTCCGACGGCACGGTGTGCATGGCACTCGCGCCGACCGACCATGACCTCGCCCCTCCCCAGCCTGACCGACGATGACCGAGCGCGTTACGAGTGGCAGATGTGGGTCCGGGAATTTGGCGAGACCGCACAGCGTCGACTGAAGGCCGCCACCGCCTTCGTGTCCAGGGTTGGGGGCGTGGGTGGCGCCGCGGCACAGTATCTGGCGGCCGCCGGCATCGGCCGCCTGGTCCTGGCACACGCCGGCGACCTCCGGCCGTCCGACCTCAACCGCCAGTCGCTCATGGCGCACGACGCTATTGGAAGGCCGCGCATCGAGTCGGCCGTCCGCCGACTGCGCGAATTCAACCCATCTATCGAGATCATCGGTATCCCGGAGAACGTCTGCGGGCAAAACGCGTCCCGGCTCATTGGCGAAAGCGACATCATCATCGATGCGGCCCCGCTGTTCTCAGAACGCTTCGCCATGAACCGCGAGGCCGTCCGCCTGGGCAAACCCATGGTCGAGTGCGCCATGTATGAGTGGGAGGCGCACCTGACGCTGCTCCTCCCCGGCCAGACCGCCTGCCTGGCATGCCTATACCCTCAGGACCCGTCCCACTGGCGGCGGCAATTTCCGGTGATCGGTGCGGTCGCCGGCACCGTCGGCGCGCTCGCCGCAGCCGAGGCCATCAAGACCATCACCGGCATCGGCGATACGCTGGCGGGAACCCTGCTGGTCATGGATCTGCGCGCCATGCAATTCCGCCGCCTGCGGACCCATCGTGCGCCGACGTGCGCCGTCTGCGGCAGCCCGCCGATCTAACCAGAAACTTTGAGCGCGGTTCGCGGGCGCGGCTCATGCCCCGATCCAGGATCCGGGCCGGGAGGGTTTCAGACTTGTAGGATTCAAGTCCAAAACGGCCCCGCCGCGCGCCGGCGGCGGGGCTTGCGAATCCCCGTGGCCGTGTTTGTGCTCCCATTGCCCCCGCACGCCCGGTCGGGCGGAATGTCACAAATCCGTAACAGGTTCGCCATGGGGGCGTCACCGCCATGCGGCACAGATGCGTCATCGCTGACGCCTATTCGCCATGGACAATGACCAGGGGGCCAAGATCCGGCCCACCGGCGCCGGGCGACCTGGGCTTTGGCATAACGCCGCAACAAGAAGGAGAACGCTCATCATGACACAGGGGTTGTACTGCATCGCCACCAGCCTGCTCTGCCTCCAGTTGACCGCGACCGGGGTCGCCCAGACCGGAAACGCTGTCCTCGCCATCATGAAAAGAGGTGTCGCATGAAGAAGCTCGCGTTGGCTGGAATCGCAATCGGGCTCCTGAGCCTGCCCCAGGCGACTCCGGCGCAGCAGATGGAAGCACTGCTGAACAAACTGGTGAAAAAGGGCGTCCTGACTCAGAAGGAGGCCGAGGATGTCGAGGCTGACATGCAACAGGATGAGAAAAAGGAGGGCAGGGACAAGGTCAGGGTCTCGGAGCTTGCCGAGAAGCTGACCCTTTTTGGCGACCTGCGGCTGCGGTACGAATACCGCGACGTGCAGAACGGGTTCGACAATCTTGACGACGGGCGGGTCGAGCCTGACGGCCCGGACTCTCGCGACGATGTGAGCCGGTTGCGCTATCGACTGCGGGTGGGCGCCCGAGTGGCCTTCCGGGATGATCTCGAATTCGGCTTCCGACTGGCGTCGGGCAATGAGGCCGAAGAGGTGACATCGACCAACGACACCTTCGGGGACGCCTTTGGGAAGGACGGGATCTACATCGATCAGGTTTACCTGAAGTGGAGCGGGCTGGACGGACTGACGCTGATGGCGGGTAAGTTTGACATGCCGATGTGGACCACAGAGATGTTCTGGGATCACGACGTGACGCCCGAGGGCGGCTTCGAGCAGTACACATGGAAAGCCGGAAAATGGGAGTTCACACTGAACGCCGCACAGCTGTGTTTTGCGGATGTCAGTGAAGTGGACGAAGACACCACCGACACCGGGGGCAATCATCACGACAATCTGGCGGACGACGGTTCGCGGGCGGTGGTCAACGATGACGGCTGGATTTTTGCGGGGCAGGCGATCGCGAAATTCGAGTGGATCCCGAAGAAAAGCGACGGCCGCATCGGGGTGAGCTACTGGTATTTCGCGAACGCGGAGGATCTCTCGACCGGAAGCATCGGGTCGGATGGCTACGCGTCCGACACCGGCCAGCGCACTCGCGCGACCGGCATCGTCTACACGGCCCCGGGATCGGGTAATAACCTGGGCCGCGAATTCCAGATCCTGGACTGTCTGTTTGAGTGGAACTTCCGCGGCCTGCCGGGCCTCCCGGAGAGTTTTTCGATTCGCCCCTTCGCCCACCTGGCCTGGAATCTGGCACCGGCGCCGAACACCGGTGTTTTCGTGGGCAGACGGGACGACCATTCGACCGTGGACCGCGCGGGCAATCCCGACGATATCGACGAGGCATGGAAGTTCGGCGCTGGAAGCACCGGCGGCTGGCGGGACATCTCCGACATGTTCGCCTGGCGCACCGGCGTGGAGATCGGGACGGGGACGAAGAAGCGGGGCGGCTGGTCACTGATGGGGTACTATGAGCAGGTGGGCAGTGATGCCGTGCCGGACTCTTTCAACGAGTCGGATATCGCAAATAGTTTCACCAATCACAAGGCGTTCGTGGTCAAGGCGTCGTATGCCATCCGGGACTGGTGGCAGGTCACGCTCTGCTGGCTGGACTCCGACGTGCTGGACGCCGATCTGCTGCAGGACGAGAACCTCAACACGACACCGCAATGTCGGACCATCCAGGCGGACTGCGTGGTCAAGTTCTGACACGCCGAGCCCCTGGCAGGCTGTTTGAGAACCCGCCCGAAAAATCGGCCCCCACGGCACGGGAAGGACGCCGACCCCGACGCCCGGCTCACCCGGGTAACGGGAACGCGGCGGCCAGCGCCCGAACCTTCTCACGCACCCCCGCCAGCGCCTTCTGGTCCTCTCGGCCCACCAGCGCCTCGTGGATGAGATCCGCGGTCTCGAACATCTCCTCCTCGGTGAAGCCGCGCGTCGTGACGGCCGGGCTACCGAGTCGCACGCCCCCCGCCTTGAACGGGCTCTGCTTGTCAAACGGGATCGCGTTCTTGTTGACCGTGATCCCCCCGTGATCCAGCGTCTCCTGCGCGTCCTTGCCGGTTATGCCGTTGGGCTGGAGATCCACGAGCATCAGGTGGTTCTCGGTCGTGCCGGAAACGATCCGGTATCCGTTGCGTTTCATGCCCTCGCACAGGGCCTTGGCATTCCGCGCCACCTGCTGCTGGTACACGCGAAACTCCGGCTGGAGCGCCTCGTGCAAACACACCGCCTTGGCCGCGATGACGTGCATCAGCGGCCCACCCTGCACCCCGGGAAACACCAGGGAATCGAGATCCTTCGCGTATTTCTCCCGGCAAAGGATGAGGCCGCCGCGGGGTCCCCGCAGCGTCTTGTGCGTCGTCGTCGTTACGAAATCGGCGTGGGGCACCGGCGACGGATGAACGCCCGCGGCAACAAGGCCGGCGATGTGCGCCATGTCCACGAAAAGCATGGCGCCGACGGAATCCGCGATCTGGCGCATCCGCGGGAAATCGATGATCCTCGAGTAGGCGGACGCGCCCGCAGTGATCATCCGAGGCCGATGCTCTTCGGCGAGACGCGCCAGTTCGTCATAATCGATCTCCTCCGTCTCGGGGCTGACGCCGTAGCTCACCACCTCGTACAGCCTCCCGGAGAAATTCATCGGGTGGCCGTGGGTCAGATGACCGCCGTGCGCCAGATTCATCGTCATGATCCGGTCGCCCGGCTTGAGCACCGAAAAATAGACGGCCATGTTCGCCTGGCTGCCCGAGTGTGCCTGGACGTTGGCGTGGTCGGCGCCAAAGAGCTGGCGCGCCCGGTTGATGGCCAATTGCTCCACGACGTCAACGTTCTCGCAGCCACCATACCAGCGCTTCCGGGGATAGCCCTCCGCATACTTGTTGGTCAGGCATGAGCCCTGCGCCTCCATCACCGCCGCGCTGGTGAAGTTTTCCGACGCGATGAGCTCGATGTTGTCGCTCTGCCGCCTCCACTCCGCCGCGATCGCATCGGCCACCAGCGGATCGACATCCGCCAGCCGCAGCCCCCGCCGTGGGCCAAGCGTCCGGCGCGCGAGGCCGGGCAGCTTGCCCAGGCGCCGCTGGTGGCGCCCGCCCGCAAATGCCGTCCCGAGGAATCCCCGCATGAGGTCCGGTACCGATCCACCGTCGAAATCATCACCCGCGAGGCACATGACGTTCGCGTCGTTGTGCTCGCGGCACGTCTTTGCCGCCTCCAGATCGCGCACCAGCGCCGCCCGGATCCCCGCCACCTTGTTCGCGGCGATGCTCATCCCAATGCCGGTCTTGCAAACCAGTACTCCGAAATCGGCCTGGCGCGATGCCACCTCCAGGGCGACCTTCTCGGCAAAATCCGGGTAGTCAACCGATTCGCCGGTATGGGTGCCAAAATCCACCACCTTGTACCCCTCCGAATCGAGCCACTCGCGGACGGCGCGCTTCAGGTCGACACCGCCGTGGTCCGCACCCAGCGCGATCCGGATCAACCCGTGCCGCGCCCGCGCGATCTGCGGCGGGACCACGCCAGATTTCAGAAACCGGAGGACGCTGGGCATCGCGGCCCGCATCACGTCGCGAACCGACGCATACAGATCACGTGGACCGCCTATGGGATCTACGATATCGCGGTCTCCCGGGGGAGCGTCCTCGTCAAACTCCCTGAGCAGGAAGGTGCGCTCGGCAGCGGCGGGGTGAAGCATCAGGAGCATGTCGAGGTGCCCCTGCGTCATGACGAAGATCCAGTCAGAATCCACAACGAGTTCCGGCGTGACGATCTGGCTTCGGATGGCCGTTATGTCGATGCCGATCTCGCGCATCACGCCAACGGCATGATCGCTGGGCGGATGGCCGGGCTGGGTCCCAAGACCCGCGCTCCGCACATCGAATTCCGCCTTGTCCGCCATGGACCGGAATAGCCCCTCGGCCATCGGGCTGCGGCAGATGTTCCCCGTGCAAATGAAAAGGATCTTCTTCACGTCAACCATCCTTCCAGATATCCGCGGCCGACACAAGTGCCACGCGGTGACCGAACCTTGGCCACTTTGCGCCACATCGCAAATGCCGCGGGCAAATGTTGCCCTGAAACGTGGGCACGCGATCCCCGCCGGGGCTATCGGCGGCTGTTCGAGTTGGTCCCCGCTGGGACCGCATTCGTAGCGGCACCGGCCACCGGCGGCGCAATCTCCCCGACCCGATTCAAGCCGAGCGCATCCAGACCCCGCAGAAAATCCAACGTCCGCTGCAGGGTCTCATCTCGGATCACTTGTTCCACTTTGCCCCCGGCCCCGTCATCGGGGCCGCCTTTGGCAGCCGCCGGTGCAGCATCGGCACCATCGGCTGGTTCTTCTTCATCCAGAGCCTCCTTCTCCTTGGCCGCCTTGGGTTTGTCCTTCTCCGTGGACGCCTCCAGTCGAAGGCGTATGGCCTCCTCAAGCTCTGGATTCTCCCCGCGCACCAATGCGGCCTCATTCTGCCGCGGCCTCGGCTTCGCCTCCGCAATGAACGCCACAGGGCCTTCCTCCGCCTCGCGCCGAAGCATGTCGGCCTCCGACGCGCCCTCGAACACTCCGATATCCGGCCGAACCGGATCATGGAACGCCAGACCACCCTCGCCCCAACCCACGCGCCTCGAAGGAACGCGCAGGATCCGCCCCGAGGGCAACTCAGCGGCCCCGTACTCCGCCGCCCGCCCTGCCGTCGGAGAACCGAAAATCACGGCCCGCTTCAGCCGCCGCAGGGATTCGGCCATCGCCTCGCCCACGCCTGCGGTCCCGGCATTCACGATGACCGCCATCGGGGGCAGCAGCATGCCCGCGGCTTCCCGGGCGATGAACTGCCGCGGCGCCCCCCTGCCCTCAATGGAAAAAAGGACGCTCCCCTCCGGTGCAAAAAGCGCCGCCAACTGCGCGCCAACCTCGAAATTCTGGTAGTCCTCCAACGACCTGAGATCCAGAATGATTCCGCGCACCGGGGCCGCCTCTTTCGGCTTGTCGAGTTCCCTGCGGATCACGCCCGGCGCCCCGCCCCCTACTAGCGAACGAACCCGGATCCAAAGCCATCCTCCCTCCAGCCGGTCCACGCGCGCCGCTCCGGTCGCGGGCGCCTTCTGTCCAGCCGGTGCCGGAGCGAAGAAAACGCCGGGGGCCGCCCGCCAGGGCTCTCCGGCCCCGGCCGCCTCCAGCACCCGCGCCCGGTCCAGCGTGGCCGCGTCCACGTGATTCGACAGCACGATCCCGGCCACCAGATCCGCGGGATCCGTCACCGCTTTGCCGGGGCCCGGGGCCACGGTCGCAATCAGGAACACTGCCAGCTCATGCAACATGGCGCGCCTCAGGCATCCTCTTCACCAAGATGGCGCCCCGGGACCAGGTAGTTGCCCACATAATCGGCGACCGAGTCTTCCAATGTGGTGATCGGCGCCCTGAAGCCCGAGGCCCGCAACCGCGAAATATCTGCGCGCGTAAAATACTGGTACCGGTCCCGGATCGTCTCGGGCATCTCGACGAAATCGATCTCCGGTTTCCGGCCGAGCGTCGAGAAGATCGCCCTCGCCAGATCCAACCAGGTCCTCGCCGTTCCCGATCCGAGATTGAACAACCCATTGGCGCGCCCCTTTCCGGCCAGGTGCACCGTCATGGCCGCCGCATCCTTCACGTAAAGAAAATCCCGCGCCTGCTCGCCATCCCGATACTCCGCCCGATAGCTCTTGAAGAGCCTCATGCGGCCCGCCGCCCGGATCTGTTCAAATCCCCCTGCGACCACGCTACGCATGTCCCCCTTGTGGCCCTCGTTGGGACCATAGACGTTGAAATATTTCAACCCCGCAATCCGCCGCAGCAGCCCATGGCGCCAGGCGTGCATGTCATAGAGGTGCTTGGAGTAGCCATACATGTTCAGCGGCCTGAGCCGCCCCAGCCCCTCCTGCCCGTCCTCCATCCCCGCAGACCCGTCGCCATACGTGGCCGCCGACGACGCGTACACAAACCGCGCCTCGCGACCGAGCGCCCATGCCCCCAGGTCCCGGGTGTAACCATAGTTGTTCCTAGCCAGATACGCCGCGTCGCGCTCGGTCGTCGAAGAACACGCGCCCAGATGAATCACCGTGTCAAACTTGCCAAAAGCCGAGGGCCTCGACCTCACCCGATCCAAGAATTCATCCGCTTCCAGATAGTCGCTAAACCCGAGCGCCCTCAGGTTCATCCACTTGTCACCGGTGCCCAGAAAATCGGTGACCACGATGTTGTCGCAGCCCAAGCGATTGAGTTGCCACACGACCGCGCTCCCGATGAAACCGGCCCCGCCGGTCACGAGCACACGCTTCTCCGCCCACTCCTTGCCCATCTGAATGTGTTTCTATTTCTCCTAGACCACCCGCCTGGGTCCAGAAAAACAAGGTAGCAGCGTGTCAGGTTTTGAAAAGCCCGACGCGCCGCCGATTGGCGCCGGGGTTTGTGGCGCCAAAGTTGACAATCACTCGCGCTGCCCGCCCGGCGCACGTTGCCCCGCACGCTTGGCCGAATCCTCGCGGCGCTGCAGCGGCCACGCCAGGTTCTCCGCCTCGGCCAGCACGATCTCGACCGTCCCCCAGCTCACTTTCAGGCGCCCCAGCAGCGGCAGGTGTCGCTCGTCGTCCGTCAGCCAAACCTCCATCCGTCCGGTTGTCTTCTTCGCGGGCTCAAATACGTCATCGCTCGTTATCTTGACCGCCGCCCGCTCCCCCCACACAGGAAAGGAACGCTTCCCGCGCCAGTCGGCGGTGATGTGAAGATCGTGGTATTTGCCGTCGGCAAAGATCCGGAACTCCCGCCGGTCTCCCACCTTCCAGGGCAGGCTCCTGACCCGATAGCACACCGACAACAGGTCGCAGGCGGGCCCGTTCAGCTTCAGCTTCTTGTCCCCCCCTTCGTCGTAGTTGATCCATCGCCCGCGGCCCTCGTCAAAATCCAACGTCGTGAGGCGGTGGTACCGGTGTTTCCCCTCCCGCCTGTCCTCAAGATACTCCCTCGCCTCAAAACCGTCCGCCAATGCCGTGCTCTGCACCCGGCTGCGCACCGGATAGAAGACCTCGACCGGACCGCGCGAACGGGCCGTCCCCACAAACCGCCAGCACGCGTGCCCGCCGCTCTCCGTCCGGCCGACCGCCTCCAGCGTCAACCTCGCCGCTGGCACCACGCCCCATCGCGCATCAAAAGTCAGCCTCTCCCCAGCACGGAAGAAGTCGTCGGCGGCCGACCCATTGGGATATGCCACCGCCACCAATGCCAGCATCGCCCACTTGCGCCCACCCGCCGCACGTGGCCAACCCATCGCTTTCTCGGAATCTCTTTCCATCTGCCAGATGCCCGACGCCGCTGGCGCCACACGGGCCGCCGCCGGATACATGCGTTTCGAATTGCCCATCTTAGCCCCGATGCGCGACCGTCGCAAACAAGCTTCCGCGTTTGCCCTTGACCCCCTTTGCATGGTTTTCCATAATGTTGTTTTGCGGTGGTGCGGCATCGAACGCGATGCCCGACCGCCCAGAATAAAACCAAACAGGAGACTCACCCATGGCCAAGAGACCCCTCAATGTCGGTTTGATCGGCGGCGGCGGCGGCGCATTCATCGTCAACCCCCACCAGAAGGCGATCCACTTCGATGGCACGCGGCGCGTGGTCGCCGGCGCGCTGCACCCCGATCCCAAGATCGCCCTCTCCGAGGCCGAGAACTGGGCGTACCCGATCAAGGGCTACATCTCCTACGATGAGATGATCAAGAAGCAGGCCGACCTCCCCGAGGGCGAGCGCATCGACTACGCGCTCATCGTCACGCCCAACCACGTTCACTTCGACCCGGCCATGAAGTGTGTCGCGGCTGGCATCCCGGTCTTCTGCGAGAAACCCCTGACCGTCACCCTCGAAGAGGCCGAGAAACTCGTGAAAGCCGTGACGGACAAGAAAGTGCTCTTCGGCGTGGCGCACACCTACCTCGGCCATTGGACGAGCCGCTTCGCGCGCTACATCGTTCGCAGCGGCCTGCTGGGCGAAGTGCGGTGGGTCGATAGCTATTACCTCCAGGGTTGGCTGGCCGCCCGCACAGAGGACAGCGGCAACATGCAGGCCGAGTGGCGGGTCGATCCCAAGCGCGCCGGCGGCAGCTGCTGCGGCGGCGACATCGGCACCCACGCGCTCATGCAGCTTCGCTACGTCACCGGCCTCGACGTGAAAAAGGTCTCGGCCCACATGGAGGTCTTTGTCGCGGGCCGCACCCTGGACGACCACTTCACCGTCTACTGCGAGCTGAGCAACGGCGGCAAGGCGCTCGTCCGGGCCTCCCAGATCTCCATCGGCCACAAGAACGACCTCGGCATCGAGATCGCAGGCACCAAGGGCTCGCTCCAGTGGCGCCAAGAGGAACCCGAGGCGATCACGATCCTCCTGCCCAACCAGCCAGACCGCGTCTACTGGCGCGGCGCGGTGCAGGGCGGCGACGGATTCCTCCCGAAGGAACTGCCCAAAGACCTCATGGCCGAGCCCACGATCCCACCGGGCCATCCCGAGGCCTTCCACGATGCCTTCGCGCGCCTCCATCGCTGCTTTGAGGAGGACGTTCGAAAGTACGAGGCCAAGCAGCCTTTCAGTTGCGACGGGGCCAAGTACGCCAACGTGCACGATGGTCGCACGGGCATCGCCTTCATCGAGGCCTGCCTGAAGAGCAGCCACAGCAACGGCGCCTGGACCCCCCTGCCCTGACACGAGGCACAGGATTCGAGATTCCCGTGGCCGAAAGCGCGAGCGTTCGGGAGTCACGGGAGTGCCTTGGCGCGGGGATTTCGGGCCGCGCATCCCCCCGCCATCGGTCGGGCGACGCTCTCTGCCCCGGCAGGATGCGGCACCGTCCTGCGACCGCGGGCAGGATTGCCCGCACCCCCGTTTTTGCCCTCTCCCTCCTGTGGTCCATCGCCGCCTCCGCCGAAACACTGCGCCTCCCGGCCACCCGCGATAATTCCATCGTCCTGCATCCGGCGGAACTGAATCTGAACGCGGGCGCGTCGCCGCGCATTCGGATCAAGGGCAACCAGCACATCGTCGCGATGGGCTTCGATCTTTCGTCGCTCCGGGGTCGCGCCGTCCGCTCCGCCACGCTGATTTGCGCCCAGGGGGACGCCGAGATCTCGGGCGTGACAATCTCCACCATCCAAGCCGAGTGGGACGAGATGCGCTCCACCGCGCTCACGTCCGGCGCCGGCCCCGAGAAAGGATGGGGCGTGCCCGGCGCGAGTTTCCCGTCCGTCTCCGGGGGCTACGGCGAATCGCTCGTCTGCCACGCCCGTGCCGCGTCGAGAGGCGGCAGATACGAGTGGCCGATTGATCCCGACATCGTCAGCGCCATGGCCATCGGCGCGTCGTTCGGTCTCGCGATCCACGAGCACGACGCCGATTACAGCCGCAACCCGACGATCCAGTCGCGCGAGTCCCGCGAATCCCCCCCCTATCTGGAGGTCGATCTCGGCCCGCCCGAGCCATCCCCTGGGCCCCCGACCGACCTGCGGGTCACGGATCGCGGTGACCCCGATTCCTTGCGGCTTTGCCTCGTCGCCCCGGCGAACGGCTTCGCCTACGAGGTCAGCGTCAATGGCGCGCCCCTCCCTCGCTGGAATACGCCATTCGTGCGCCCGCGCGAACACCAGTCCATCCCGATCCGCGACGTCCCAATCCGGCCTGGCGCAACCATCCGTATCGATGTCGTCACCGTGAATCGGGAGGGCGAGCGCTCGGCGCCCGCGACGATCATCGCCGCCGCTCCAAACACCCCCCCACCCCCGCTGCCAAAGGTCGCGCCTTGCCCGGCGCGCCACCGTTTGCCCGAGGCGACCCCCATTCTCCCACTCGAGGATCGCCTGGACGCCAAGGGCCAGCCCATCGGCAATCTGCCGCCCGGATGGTTGGACTCCAACGAGGCCACCGGCGCAGATGGCTCGGTATCGCTCTCCGCCGCCCGCGGAGAAGTGGTCGGTTTTCAGGTCCTCCTCAGGGGGGAAGGTGTGGTCATCCCCAAGTGCGAGATCCCCGGCGCGCGCGTCGATCTCCACCGGGCGTTGTTCGTCGAGTCCGATGCGGGGCGCATCCCCGATCCCCTCGTTCCGGCCGAATCCATCCGGCTCTCGCCCGACGAACCGGTGCCGCTCGTGGCCGACATTTACGTGCCCTTCGACACGCCCTCGAAAGATCTCCGCGGCACGCTGTCGATTTCGGCCGGTCACGAAATCCCCGTCAAGGTGCACATCCGAGAATTCGCTCTCCCGCGACGGGCCAGCTTCCTCTGCGAGATGAATTCCTACGGCATGCCAGACCAGGTGTCAGAATTCTACGCGCTCCAGCGGGTCGCGTACGATCACCGCACCCACTGCAACCTCCTGCACTACGGTCATGGCTCGGCCGCGCCAGGCGCGCGCAAGTGCAACCTCGACATGCGCCTGCCCGACGGACGGCGCATGGATGAACGCCGCCACAATGACTTCGCCCCCGGCGCCAAACGCGCCCACTGGGATGATTTCGTCGCCGCGTTTGGCCCCTACCTCACCGGCGAGTGTTTCCGGGACGGACATCGCGGCCCAATCCCGGCCCCGGGTTTCTACCTCACGTTCCACGAGAGCTGGCCACTCCATATCCGGGCCCACTTCAACGGAAACCCAGACGCATTCGAGGCATTCAAGGCCGAACCCCTCTACGCCCAGACGTTCAAGGACGTGCTCCGCGATTTCCTCCGCATCGCCGATGAGCATCGCTGGCGCGAGACCGGTTTCCAGATTTACTTCAACAATAAGGGCGACCTCGATGACCCAAAGCGATGCCCCTGGGTGCTCGATGAACCGGCGTCTTTCTGGGATTATCGGGCGCTGGCCTATTACGCGGATCTCGTCCGTGGGGCCAAGGCCGACGGCCCGCCGATCCGCGCCGAATTCCGCATCGACATATCGCGGCCCGAGTTCGACCGCGGCTTGCTTCTTGGCAAGGCTGACCTGTGGGTGGTCAGCGGCCAAGCCTTCGCACAGTATCACCGCGTCGTCATGGATCGGTCGGAGACCACCGGCGAAAGGATCTGGGTCTATGGCGCCGCGGTCCCCGCCCACCAGAGCAGCCGCGCCATCATGGCGTGGGCCATCTCCGCCTACCGCGACGGCGCCTCTGGCCTCGTGCCCTGGCAGACCATCAACCGCGACGGATCCGCACTCCGAAAGGCCGACCCCCTCGGCATCCTCATCGTCGACCGGCAGCAAGATGGCACCTCGGCCATTCGGGCCACCTTCCGCCTGAAGGCGTTCCGTCGCGCGCAACAAGACATCGAATATCTCGAGCTGGCGCGCAAGAAGTTGCGGTGGACCGGCGGCCAGCTCAGGGCCTTCGTCGACCACTACCTGCCCCTCCGGGGGACGGTGGAAAAGAAAGACGAAACCGATGCCGGCACCTCCAGCTTCGATGCCCTCGATCCAGAAAATTTCCGTGCGCTTCGCGAGGCGGCCGCGATGCTCATCGAGAGCCATCCCAACCCGTAGCGACCAATCCCATGGCCGAAGCCAAGACACTCGCGAACCTTATCCAGGCCGAATTCCCATTCGTCGTGCCCGAGGGCACCGAAGTCGAATGCCTTGCGCTACCGGACGGACGATCCGTCCCGGTCCTCGTGCATCAGAGCGCCCGCGCCTTCCGCTACCGCATCAACGTCGCGGCCGGCGGCGAGGTGCGCGTCATCGTCCCCAAACGGGGGTCGCGCCGGCGCGCCCTCCAGTTCGCACGCGAACACGCCGCATGGATCGCGCGACAGGTCCGCCGCATGGCGCACCGTCGCCCGAAAATGCCGCGCGCGCTCGGCCCCGGCGACCCGATCCTCTTTCGCGGCGAATGGGTCCCCGCCCTCCTTAAGATCGAAGACGGAGCCCCCACGATCAGCCTCGCCGATCAATCCATGGCTTTCGCCGAAATCGGTTCCGACCTCGCGTCGGCCGCCAGCCAAATCCTGATCGGGGTCGCGGAACGCGAGCTTCCGCCGCGCGCTCGCGAGCTCGCGGCCCTCCACGGCTGCGCCCTATCCGATGTGGTGGTGCGCGACCTCAAGGCCAGCTGGGGACGCTGCCAGCACGCCCGACGCCCCTCGACCGACGGCGCGCGCATCTCCCTGAACTGGCGCCTTGTCCAAGCACCCCCAACGGTCAGCGATTACGTGATCCTCCACGAACTGATGCATATCCGGGAGATGAACCACTCGGATAGGTTCTGGAAACAGGTCGCAGGCGTCTGCCCCGCCTACCGCGACGCCGAGCGGTGGCTCAAGCAATTCCGGCACCGGGTGCTGGGCTGACAGCCCGCTGAGGAACTTCATCGAACGCCCAAGCGGGAACGAGCCGCCAGTGTCCCGGTGAGAGGACCCGCATGGCGTAAATAAGACCGGCCGTTCGACCCTTCACCGGCCCGCCATCATCCTGACGAAATTTCTAAAGTCAGACAGGCCGCTAGCCCCGCCGCCGAATGCGGGAGCCGCAAAGGCCAAAGGCCAGTGCCACGCCGAGGGTGAGAAGCGCGAATGTGCTGGGTTCGGGAATGACCAGGGCGATCTGGTTGTTGTTGGCACCAAAGGTGTAATCGATCATGTATCCCCCCGGCAACACCCCCGCATCTAGGAAAGGACCGCCAGAGAACGTGTCGTATTCGGCGAAAACGTAGAAGTCATTGGTGAGGGTCTCGGAGAAGATCCACTGGAGAGTGCCGTTGGTGATGTCAAAGAAGCCGTTGACGTCCAACAGGTCGCTGGCGCCACCTGGCCCGGCACCGTTCTGCAGCTCGATCTGAAGGGTGCCGTCCAGATCAAAGCTGTTGCTGATGGTGAGGGTGCCGATGTAATTGCCGGGCGCCACCGTGCCACCGGCGGCCACCTGAACGGCGGCATCTATGAGACCCGTGCCACCGAGGACGCCACCGTTCAGAATCGAATAGCTGCCACCCCCCACGTGGGAACCGTTGACCCGTAGGGTGCCGTTGGTGACGGTGGTAGTCCCGGTATAAGTGTTTGCGCCAGTGAGATCCAAGACGCCCGAACCCTTCGAAAGCAGCGCCAGATTGTTGTCGTTGGCCCCCGGCCCGCCGAGGAAGCCGCCAAACACGTTGTTCGTGCCCGCGCCAATGTTGAGGGTCAAAGTCGAAAGTGCCGTGCTTCCGCCCACGACGCGGTTCGAGACGCCGGTGCCCAGCGCGATCAGGCCCGCCACTTCTTGATCGTAGCCAGCCAGCGCGAGCCGGCCCACGCCGGAAACGGTCCCCACGCCGTTGGTGAAGCCGCCGAGGATCACGGTGGTGACCGTGGGCAGCCGGTCGCTGCCGTTGGTCAGGCGAACGTTGCCCGCGTACAACCCCAGCGCATCGGGCCCCCGGTTGGCGGTGATGTGCGTGTAGCCGCCGTAGGTGCTGACGCCACCGAGCACGATCTCGCTGGCGCGGGTGAGCAGGCCGGTGGCCGCAGAGCCGCTCGCATCATGGATGAAATGCACCCCGCGGCCGTTGCCGTCATCGGATATCACGCTGTTGACAAAGAAATCCCTCTTGGCGCCCCCCGCATTCGGATCCGAGAACTGCCGAAGCGAGATCACGCCGTTCGTGTTCAGCAGGACCGGCCCGTTGAACGTCACGTTCGAGAACGCGTAGGCCTGGATCGTGCCGGAGACATTGACGCCATTGATCGTGACAGGCTCGTTGAAGGTGATGTTGTTGATGTCGCGCAGCCGCGTCCGGCCGGTCCCATTGAAGGTTATCCCGGCATTCGTGGTGCCGAAGGAATTTGCGGTGCCGCTCCGCGGCTCGATGGCGGCGCCGTTGTTGACGACGATCTCCCCGGTGAAGTTCGTGTTGTTTCCGCGGATCTCGACCGTCCCGTTCGAGATCGTGAGCGCGCCGCTGCCGGTCAGCGTGGATGCCAGGTTCGCCACGCCGCCGCCGACCTTGGTCACGCCGCCCGCCCCGATATCAATGGGAAGGTTGAAATTGATCCCGGCACCACCGGCCGTGCCGGATCTCGAATCGATGAACGGGTTGGCGCCGCCAAACGTCAGCACCTCCGAACCCGTGCGCACCACCGAAAGGACGGCGTCCGGATCGGCACCCGTGTCGCTGAAGATGATGCCGTTAATCGTCAGGCTGACGTTCTGCGTGACGTTGAAGTTGGCGGCAAAGTCATTGGTGAAATTCGCCACCTCCGTGTCCGAGTCGGGCACCGCGCCAGAAACCCAGTTGGCATCGTTGGTCCACAGACCGCCGCCCGGTAGCAGCCAGTCGTTGGTCGTCTGTGCGGTGGCCGGACGGCTCGCGAAGGCCCCGGCGAAGACAATCGCGAGGAGGACGCTCGCGCCGCCCAACCCACCCCCATGCCTTAGGAATCCAGATCGGATCGCCATTCTCTTCCCTTCCCAAGAGGTCGTTTGACCCTGCAAACGCCTGATGGTCATAACTATTCATGCTATACCGCCTGGGCACTCGATCAAGGGCTCTTTTAAAGGTTGTCGGCGACGGTTCAAAACCAGATTTCTGAGACGGAACAAAACCGGACAGCGGTCTACAGGCTGAAGGCCCCGAGGACGGGGGCCCGATGATGATCTTTATTGAAAACCGCGCCCACCGCGCGCATATGGGCATCATGAAGGTCTCCGATCTGCGCGGGATCCTGAACTACGTGCCCAGCTACCGGGAGAAGGTGTTCGTCATCGCCCTGGACGGCGCGGTGTTGGCCGGTGACAACATCTCCAACCTGATCCTGGACATAGGGGTGCTCTGGAGCCTCCGCATTCGCACCGTGCTGGTCCACGGCGCCGGCCAACAGATCAAGGATCTCTCCGCGCAGACCGCCACCCCGATATCGAGTTACGACGGCATCGGCATCACCGACTCCGGCACGCTATCCCTGGCACTCACGGCCGCCAATCGCCTCACGCACGAGATCATGGAAGGGCTCACCTCGGTCGATATCCGATGCATCTACCCCAACGCCATCATATCGCACCCGGTTGGCATCATCGACGGCATCGACCAGTTGAACACCGGCAAGGTGGAGCGTGTGGACGAGGACCTCCTCCGCCGCGTGCTCGCCGAAGATATCGTGCCGGTCATCCCGCCGCTCGGTTTCGACGGCGCGGGCCGCACTTTCCGCGTCAATTCCGATGCCGTCGCGCTCGCGGTGGCCCGCGCGCTGCGCGCGGTTAAGCTCATCTTCGTCACCGCCAACGACAAGCTCACCCGCAAGGGCGAGGTCATCCAGCACATGTCCGTCGATGAGGCCGAGGCCTACCAGAAGGGCTGCCCGGACGAGATCCCCCCAGAGCTGCGCTCCAAAGTCACCCACGGGATCGCCGCCTGCCGTGAGGGCATCGACCGCGTACACATCGTCAACGGCAAAATCGACGAGGCCCTGCTGAGCGAGGTCTTCCTCAACGAGGGCATCGGCACGATGATCTACGCCAACCAGTACCAGTCCATACGCGGCGCGATGAAGAAGGACATCCAGTCCATCCAGAACCTCATCAAGCGCGCCGTCCAATCCCAGGAGATCCTCCCTCGAACCCGCGCGATGATCCTCCAGCAGCTGAACGACTACTACGTCTTCGAGGTCGACCGCAACGTGCTCGGCTGCGTCGCGCTGCACCCGGATGCCGATTCCCGGTCGGCCGAGATCGCCTGCCTCTACGTCAGCCCCACCCACGAGAACCAGGGCATCGGCCGCCGCCTGCTCGCCTACGTCGAGAAGGTCGCGCGGGAAAACGAAATCGCGACCCTCTTTGCCCTCTCGACGCAGACGTTCGCCTTCTTCGAGCAAAAGGGCGGCTTCTCTCCCGCATCGCCCGATATCCTCCCCCCCAAGCGGCGCGACCAGTGGGAGAAGAGCGGCCGCAACTCGCGGATCCTGCTGAAGGATTTGAGGAGCCAGCCGGCGACGATCCCGGTCTAGCCCCGCCCCTTCGGCAATTACAAGTCCCCGGCAAGGCTTCAAGTCCGCCGCGATGGCCGCCACGGGCGGTTGAAAATGAAACGCAGGAGCGCGCTTGCGCGCGATGCGAATCACCTGCGAGCAGGCTCCTACGATCCGCGCTTTGATGCTCGAGTCCTGCTTGTTGCCTTAAGCTCCAGCCATTGGCGCGCGGCGCGGCGCTCGGGCAAATCGCGCAGGACCCAGCGGTCCGAATGGTTGCGGAATGGGATCGCGCGAAAGACAAAATCGCCCACGATGCCGGTTTCCCGCAGGTAGGTTTCGGTCGCGGCGGTGGAGCCCTCCTGCGATATCCATTGCGGTCGCCCGTTCAGGCGCCGCAGCCGCTCCAGGGCCGTTGCGCGATCGGCGCCCGCATAGGGCCATCGTTCGATGACGCCGTCGTAGTGGCTGTGGCAAAAAAACGCGCACCATCGTTTCGCGATCTCGTCATCGTGCAGGCCGATGTAGTTGCACGCGATCGCCCCGCGAGAGAATCCGCCCAGGATCACCCGCGATGGGTCGCCCCCGAAGCGGGCCACGGCATCATCGATCGCGGCCAGGCAATAGCGTTTGGTCTGCGCGACGTCTCCCCACCATTTTCGCGCCACGCCGGGTCGCCCTTCGCGGACCTCGACGAATGGCAGGGCGAGCCAGACGAATCCCCGGCCGCCGCTCAGGCCGTACCCCAGCGCGCACCCTTCCGGGACCCCGCCGCAAACGTCCCCAAACTTGTTCGTGTACCCGCCGTTGCCCGGATACTCGACGAACACCGGCATCTTCGCCCCCGCGCTCCAGTCCACCGGCAAGTACAATGCGTGGTAGGCCCCGCCTCCCTCGAAACCGGGCGCCGTCGCCCGCACGCGCATTCCCGGCGCGGGCGAACCCTCCACCATCTCCGGCAATTCCAAATCCGCCGGCACCGACGACAGGTCGGGCCCGTCCACCGGAGCAGCACCCAACGTCAGGGCCAGCAGGCAAGAAAGCGCGGTGTGAAACATGCCCCCAGTGTGCCCCGCCACATTGGCCACGCAACCGAGATCAACGCATGCGGGTGGGACGCGGACGCCGGGGCGAGCCTGCCTCAAAACGCCAGACCATCACCTCCACGCTGGCGCTTCAATATCAGTTGGGAGGGACGCCGTCCCCGGCGTCCGCGATTCACCAGCCGCGCAACGCCCGGGCCAACCCGGCCCGCGAGGCCGCGGGCCCTCCCCAGGATGCTCGCATGGCGCATCCCTCGAAAGGCCATGGGCCACGCGTCACGTCCTGACTTCCGTTTGACGCTGTTTCGCCGTTACTGACCATGTTCCACATCGCTCAGAAAAGGAACAGGACTGGGGACGGTGGGCAGGCCACGATCCGAGCGAGGATTCGGGCGGTTCTCTCCTTGTTGCCAGCCGGGGCGTCACCCATGTAGGCTCAGGCATGTTCTCCCATGTCGTGATATTCTGGACGGACCCCGCAAAACCCAAGGCCGCCGACGAGCTGGTGGCCGGCGCCAAGAAATACCTGAACAAACAGCCCGGCATCCTGCACTTCCACGTCGGCAAGATGGCCACCAGCCCGAGGCCCGTGGTCGATCAATCCTATCAGGTCGCCCTCAATATCGTGTTCGATTCGAAGGCCTCGCAGGACAGCTATCAGAACGACCCCCTGCACATCGAGTTCGTCGAGAGCGTCTTCAAGCCGAACTGCCAGAAGGTCCTCGTGTACGACTTCGAGTGAGCTGGGGTGGGCGCTCTTCGTCGGATCGGGAAGGGAGGCGGAGTGACGGCGCGGCAGAAGATTGGGGTGGCCCTGGCCCGGCTGGGCGAGCGAGACGGGCTCGCGCGAATCGCGGCATTCGTCGCCGTTTTCGCCGCCTTGGCATCCCTCTTCGACATCGTGGCGACGGCGGCGTTCGGGACCGAGGCGGGCATACTCGGCCAAGCGGGGCCGGGGCGCATCGCGGCATACTTCCTTTGCCTCGCGCTGGTGTTCCTCTTTCTTCGAACCGGGCCACGGCCGTCTGAAATCGGCCTGAGGGGGAGCGCCGGTTGGCGCGGCGTGGTCGCCCGCGGCTGGCTCTTCGGCATCGGCGGGTACTTGGCCTACGCCCTGCTGCTGCGCACCGGTGGCGCCGTAGAATTCCGGGCCCCAAAATCGCTGGTCGCTTTCGCGGGCGCCGTGCCGCTGTGCGCGGTCGCCGGCTTGGGCATCGCAACCGCCGAGGAGATCATCTTTCGCGGATTCCTGCTCCGCACCGCAGCCGGGGCCCTCCCGCGATGGCCCGCGATCGTGGTCACCGGCATCTTGTTCGGGTTCTTCCATGACCTCGCCAACCCCGGCGATTTGCTCGCCGAACCCGCCGATCGCATGCTCTTCGGAGGCGTATTCTGCCTGCACCTTCTGCTCTGCGCCTCCGCGATCCGGACGCGCTCGCTCCACCTCGGGATTGGCATCCACTCGGGCCTCGTCTTCGGCGAGGCGCTCTTCCGGAGGCTCCGCCTCTTTGACGTGGCCGACGATGAATCGTGGTTCCTGGGACTGGACGGCGATCCGCGCCGCGGCTTCATCGCATGGGGACTGTTCATCGCCTCCGCGCTCTTGATCCCGTGGCTCATGGGCAAGCGCGCGATGGGTGCGGTCACCGGGCGCGCGGCGATCCAGTTTGCGCCGGCGGCCCCCGGATGGCTCGTCCGCCTGGTCGATCGCGTGGCCTCGATCGGGCGTCGGCGCGAGTTCGCGTGCTGGGTAGCGATCGCGGCGCTCGCGGTCGCCGTCCGCCTGTGGGTGCTCGGTGCCATCCCCTTCGCGCTCGCCCACGATGGCAGCGCCTCGATCTTCGACGCGGCCTCGGCCCTCCCCAAATCCGCGCCCAGGGGTGGCTGGCTCATCACCGGCATCGTCGGATTCCTGGCACAGGGTCAATCGGCGCTGTGTCCGCTGGTGTGGCTCCAGCACGGTGCCGTGCTGCTGGGGCTCTGCTCGCTGTTCGTTGCCCTGCGGCGCATGCTGGGCCCATGGGCGTTTTTGCCGCTGGCCGCGTGCGCCCTGGGCTGCTCGTTGCACGGCATGCCGGTATACGTGGCGCATCACGTGTTGCCCGGCGCATTCCAGTTTGCGCTGAATGCCCTGGCAATCTCGTCGTGGGCCATGCGGCTCGCCGGCGGCGGACCCGCCTTGGCGTTCGCCTCGGCCTTGTTTGCCAGCGCCCAGGGCTTCAATGCATTTCTCGCCTGGCCGCTGGTCGCGGCCATCGTCCTCCGGGAATTGTTCGTGCGAGGCGGTCCCGTGACGAGGTCCCTCGGCACGGCGCTTGCGGTCGCCGGCGCCGCGCTGCCGATCATTGTCGCCGCCTTCCTCGCGCCCGCGTCGCCCCGCTCGTACCTCAACCCGACACCGCAGGCACCGTCCATCCTCGCGTCAGTCGCCCACCTCGACCCGGCGCTGACACGCGCCCCGCCCAAAGTGCGCGATGCCCTCGCCCCGCTGTTGAAAGAAACACCGGGCATGTCGCGCGACAAACGGAGAAGCCATTTTGGTGGTGCCGTCTCTCGCGCCCTCATCGAACTCGAACCCGACCCCTCCCGGCGCGACGCGCTTTGCCTCGAACTCGCCCTCGGCATCGCCGCCGAAAAGCCCCTCGCCGTTGCCAGAACGTGGTCCCGTCAGACATGCATGCTCCTGTGCAGGGGAAGCGACAACATCAGCTACCCCGGCGAATCGGATCTCAGGCGCACCGCCCGATACACCCGCAGGGCCGAGGACGGCCCCGCCATGGAGATTCACCAGATGGCCACCGAACTCTTGCCTAAGTTCGAAGGCCGCCAGCCGGGTCACGCTCCCGAAGTGCTGGTCTGGTTCCTTCTGATCCTGCCCCCCATCCTGGCGACGACCCTCCTGCTGGCCGCCGCCCTTTGCATCGGCCCCTCAAACTCCCGTTGGCTCGCCGCTGGCTGCCTTGCGATCTGGCTCCCCGCGCTGTTCCGATTCAGCGTCATGGACGACATCAGCGGACGCGTCATCGTGGGCCTTCTGCCCATAGCCATGCTCACGCTCTCGGCCACCGCCACCCTCGGTTGCCGCGCGGCCGTCGACGCCCTCCGGGGACCGCGCCAATAATCTCGTCACATCGCGGTCATGTATCGCAATGGCCGGGGGTCGGAAGCGCGGGCTACTTCGGCGAGCCACGATGCGCCAGCAGACACCCCACCGGCGCGACGTATTCTAGAAATGAGGGCGCCCGCCGCCGAAGTGCGGCGGGAACCCCAAAAACATGGATCCCGGTTTACCGGGATCGCTCAGCGCCGACGGCCGCCGCCGCCGCCGCCACGATCCGAGCGAGGCTTGGGCTGCGACTCGTTAACGCGCATCGCACGCCCGCGGAGATCGGAGCCGTTCAGGGCATCGATCGCCTTCTGGGCGTCCGCCCTTTCGGGCATCTCGACGAAACCGAAGCCCTTGGAGCGGCCGGTCTCCCGGTCCATCACCACGCGCGCGGATTCCACGGCCCCGAATTTCCCAAAGATCTCCTCCAGGTCGGAGTCCGTCACGTCGTACGGCAGATTGCCAACATATATGTCCATATCATCTCTTCCATTGTGCCATCAGTTTGTTTGAGCCGATTCCTCAGCCATGACACACGGTGAAGTCCGGACGCGGCCGCACCCGGTGCGATACCGCGGCGCGACTCTCCGCTATGATGGGCCGTTTGTCAAACAGATTGGCCCAGTCCCCGCGGCAAAGCAATGAATGGGGGTGGGGGTAAATAGGCCGGCCGGGGGCACGGGCCCGATCTCAGAATCTCACTGAAAACGACACGCCGCCGCCGGTATCGAGTTTGCGGTAGTCCGGGATCGTCTCGTCATCGGACTCGTGGTGATCGTAGCTGACGAATGCGCGGACCGAGGCCCAATCGGTAAAGCCATAGGAAACGATGACGCCGACGGTATTGAGCGTGTCATTGCGGTCGCCCCAGTCGCCCTTCAGGTAATCGGTGTACATGAAGCGGTAGTAGGGCCTGAGCACAAGGCGCGCGAAGACCTGCTGCGCCCATGAGACGGTGAGCATGTGCTCCATGCGGTCGTTGATATACGCGCAGCGACGCGGATCGGTGAGCACCGCGCTGTCGGCCACTGACCCGACCCACCAGCTCTGTTGGCTGAGGATATCCTGGGTGGGGGTAACCTCGGTCACGTGCAGGTTGCCGAAGTACTCTGCGGCCAAGAGGGAGTTCTCGCCGAAGGGGTGAACGTACTGGGCCCGCCAGAAGGGCATGAACTCCTTGTAGAACTCCGCGTAGTCCTCGATCGGGGCTTCGTGGCCCAGGTAGCGGCTCCACTCGAAACCCGTGCCGAAGCGCCACCGGTCGCCGGGCAGGGAGTGTTTCAATTCGAGGAAGACGGTCTGGATGTCGAAATCGGAACGGTTGAGCTGGCGGTCATTCTCGACCACGTCGTAGTTGAACCACTGGTGGCGGTAGCCGAGGCGGGGGTTGAAGCGCCCGCCGCCGAGGGCCCACTCGGGGGAGAGGGCGAACTCTGCCGTGCTCACGAGCATCGTGGTATCGATGGGATCGGGGTCGCCATCCGGTTCGGTGAAACCGAAGTTCGAGGTGTAGAAGATCTGGCTGTCGGCCCAGGCCTCGAACCACTTCATCCTGGGCTTGGCGGGCTTGGCGGTCACCAGCCGCTGCGGGCCGAGGTCGCTGGATTCGCCCTCGTACATCGGGGGTACCTCGCCCTCGACGAAGGAGGGCATCGCGGCGATCTCCTGACGGCGCTGCACATCGGTGGCGGCCTGGATGTTGCGCGCCACCGCCTGCGCCGAGGCGGCTGCCGCGCCGCCGAGGAGACAGCAGGCAAGAAGCAGCGTCGTGGGACCGGTTCTCACAGGGCGCTCAGTGGATGTTGATGTTGGGATGGGGCGTGTTATCCAAAAGCGCTCCACCGTATTTGACCCCGTCGTAGTAGTTCACCGCGCCCGGCATGATGGTGGCCCGCGTGTTGGCGTTGGGGGCCAAGATGCCCAGGCGGCAGTCCAGGTCCACCATCGAACCACTCGGGAAATTGATGTTCTCGAGCCGGATGGTGTCGGCCTGCATGCGGATCTGCTGGGAGTTCAGGGCCGTGCCATTGACATTGAGCAGGGCGGCGGGGTCCGTGGCCATGAGGCTGATCTGATTGTATCCCGGCGAACTCCCCGATGTGATCTGCCCGTTGAGCAGGTCCAGCGTCAGGCCCTGGATATTGACCGGCCCGGTGCCCGCAAGCGTGCTCCCCTGGATCGACACCGGCCCGGAACCATTCACGAATATCTGCGGCATGGGGTCGGTGTTGTTGACGTTGATCGTGGCGTTTATCAGGGTGATCTGCCCGCCGTGCACGTTGGCGTCTCGCGCCGAATTGATCGTGGCACCGTCCACCGTCGCCGACGTGTTGCCCCGGATCCACACGCCCACGCCCAGTGGATCGTAGGTCGTCAGACTCCCCCCCTGCACCAGGGTGGTGTCGCCCATGAAATCGATGGACTGATTGGCGGAAGCCGTCAGCCCGATGGTGCTGATCGAGGGCGCGCTGAGTTGGAGATTCACCGCCGAGCTCCAGCTGCCGCCGTTGATCGTGATACCGGAGCCGGCGTCGGCGAAAATGCCGCCGATCGATGTCTGAAGCGTGCCCCCGGTTGAGTCGATGGACGCCGCCCACAGCGAGATCGTGTCCCGGGGGCGGATGTCGGCGGCATTCAGCGTCAGGGAGTCCCACGCATTGATGACCACGCCCTTGCCGATGTACATGTCCGTCCGCAGGGTTGCATTGTCGATCGTGATGTCCCCGCCATCGACGAAGATGCCGGTGCCCGCGGAAACAAAAGAGCCGTTGTTGACCGTCACTCCCATCTGGCCGTCGAGGGAGAGCGAGCCCCCCGACACATAGAACTGCACGTTGCCGAGCGAGAGCAGCGCGTCGCTGTCGAGGCCCAACGAGGCGGGAGAGGCGATAGTGAACACGGCGCCGGGGTCGATCACGGGGGCGAGATGACTGAACAGGTCCACCTCGCCGCTGAAACCCGAAACGGTCAAACCCCCGTGGATGCGGAGTTGCCCCACGGCCGCGAACACGAAGTCTCCGTTCGGGTTGCTGTTCGGGTCATCGGGGTTGGGCTGCACGGGAGGGTTGCCCACCGTCCCCGGGTCATAGTCGGAAAGATCCAGCGTCGGGTTGTTAAAGTCGATGTTGAGGGCCCCGATGCCAGCGTAGAAGGGGTAGTCCGGAGCCACGCCCGCCTGATTCATCGTCGCCGCGCAAAGCGCCTGATAGTTCAGTGGATCGTAGAGTTCGCCCGGGCTGATCGTGTGCAGCGGATCTAGCGGAGCGACAGCCGTGTCGTTGGCGACCGCGTAGTCGTACCGCGAGGGCGGGGGCGGCGGGACGGGGGTGGAAGTCGCAACCGCGGACGCGAAGGGCGAACCGGGATTCTCGGTGGTCGACACGATGGGCGCGCTGACGGGCACCAGGTTGACCGTGTTGTCCCCTGTCACCTCCCCGATCATGAATCCCGTGACATTGAGGTCCCCCTGTTGGATCTGGACTTGCTGCTGGATGATGGCCGCATCGATCAGCGGGATGGACGGCAGCGGGGCGCTGAAGCCTTTCACGAGATCCGACCCCTTGACCTGCTCCGAAAGGTGGAAGCTAAGCGGCGGGGAGATCCGTTTTGCACCGGGTAACACGTAGGCCATCTGGCCGGCCCGCAGATTCGAAACCTGGCCATTGGCCATCCGCAAACGAGCCCTGCCCTCGAGCACCAGGACCTTGAAGCCGCCATTCGGCGTGGTAGCCACGATGATCGTTGTGCCGGTGACCGCGGCCGTCGCCGCGGCGGTGTGGATCTGGCCCCCGCCCTTGCCTTTGGGACTGTGAAACAGGATGCAACCCTGTTTCAGATCGAAGGCCCTTTGGTCCGGTCGAAACGAGAAAACTGAGTTGGCCCCGACCCGCGCGAGCGTCGCATCTGGAAATGTCAGCTCGGCCCGAGACTTGACACCCGTCCGCACCACATCCCGAAAGGTCACCCGGTCCTGGAGACGAGCCGCCCTCGCGCCCCCCCCGGCGAGCACTTCGACAACGTTCACCGCCTCCGAAACCGTGGCCTCCGTAAATCCCGCGGGCGCCGCATTCCCCATCCCGACTAAAATCGATAAAAGGAGAATCGGTCCGGCAACCAATGGAATGGGTCGCCACCGATGAGCACTCATGGCGCGTATTAACGACAATAAACCATTCTTGGTCAATTCTTATGTTTTTGTTCAACGACAACGCGATGCGCCATGGGGAGGTGATGTTCAGATTCATCTGAGACACCACACAAGCAATCCCTAGCAGCGCTATTTCCGGGCATCCAACTCATTCAGCTTGAACCGCGTGCTGACCACCGAATGCTTGCGAGCATCGTCCCAGTACTTGATGTACGTCGTCGCAATGATCGTGCCGTCCGGCAACAGCTCCATACCCGGGTATCCGGTATCGGTGTGAGCCCAGCCATACCCATCGCGGGGGCCGCCGCAATGGTGCAGCAGTTTGATCCGATACTGCCCCGGTCTTCCGTTTCGGATATCGTCATACGTGCCAACCCACGCCACGAACTGCCCGTATGTCGAGCTCCCGAGCGCCCGGTCGCGATAGGCGATCACCCAGCGCCCGTCGTTGGCCTGCACGCCCTCGTGCCGGTCGCCGGTCAGTCCCCATGGCGTGTCCACGGGCTCACTCCACGTCTCCCCCTCGTCGCGGCTGAAGCACATCATGCTGTTGGCGGTGTGGTGATTCTCGCGCATCAGGCAGCACAGTTCACCGCCCGATGGCGAGCGCAACACGAACGGCTCACACAAGTGCTTCCCCTCTTTCTGCGAGATCACGCGGGGCGCCGCCCACGTTAACCCCCCGTCGGCCGTCACCGACATGACCACCGCCTCCTCGGTCTTGTTGCAGCGAGTCTGCCCGAAGGCCGCGTGCGCGCCACCCTTCAGACGGATCATCCCCGTAAAAGGCATGCCACACTTGAAACCCAGCGGCGGAAGCTCCCGCCACGTCGTGCCCCCGTCCTCGCTCATCAGCCTGTCCATCCCGTGCGAGCTGGTGAAGACCCACAGTCGTTCTTTGCCGGCCGGATCGACCAGGCGGTAGATGCTCGGGCAGTTGCCGTGCTTTCGAAAACCCGGCGGCAGTGCGTCATCCAGTCGGGTCCACGTCAGCCCCGCGTCATCGCTGCGCGCCATGGGGCCGCAGAATCCGCCGTGCCCCAGGCACCACACCGCGAACATCGTCCTGTTGTCCGGCATCAGCAGCGTCGTGGCGTGCCCCTGATAGACATCTTCCGTGCCCGCCGCAATCACCACATGGCGCTGGCGTTCGCCCGAAATGTCAATGACCGGCAGCCGGTCGCGATAGACGATCGGCCGCTCCACAAGCGCCCCCCCGTCCGGCGTCTTTCGCGCAAGCGCGGCCACATCGTCGCTAGAGAGCACGCACGCGTAGAGCCGGGCCTCCCCCATCCGCCCAAAAAACGGGCGCGAGCGGTCGCCGCTGTTGCCCAGCATCGCCGGTCCCGCTTTCAATGGTGCGCGCTCCCCCGACGGCTTGCCCAACGCGTACTCCACGCGTTTGCCGTTGATGTAGAAAATGGGCTGACTATTTGTCCCGGCCGCGCCGTACGTCATCGCGACGTGCGCCCACGCCCCCGTCGTGAATGTCGCCCCAGCGCTGACCCAATGCCCTCCCTTCTGGATATTGCCCACCCCAAAGCACAGCCCGAGCCGCTCGGACTCGTTGAAGGTCAGGTGCAGAAAAAACGAGGGGGTCTGGACAACGCGGGGATAGGGCTTTTCGCCCAAACCGACCCCGTCGACATTGACCCACGCAGCGAAAGAGAAATTGGTGAGCGCCGGGGCGGTGAACGCCGCATAGGCATTCGTCTCTCCAGAAAACCACACGGCGCTCTCCCCCTTCGCGCCCGCCCCGGCCCTCGCGCCCGCACCACAGGTCGCCGTCCGGCTGTTGCCGGACGAATCAACCAGCGCCCGTGCGCCCGCCGCCTCATCCATCTTCCACCAGGCCACTGGCCCGGCGCTCCCATCCCCCGCCGCACCCGTGGCACCAAAGGCGACAAACCCCACGTTCGCGAAGACGACAAGACCCGCGGCCAAAACGCAGCGCATAGCGATCCGCTTCCTAACAGCCTCGTTGGATTTCGGAAAGCCCAGAGAGCATCATCCACCAGGGGGAATCGATGATGTCTCCTAACGCACTGCTAGGTCCGGCAGGCCCCCAGGGTCTCTCCCTCGATCAGCCGCGCCATCCCGTAGGCCTGGCGGGGACGAGGCGCGCCGCCCGCACTTTCGATCACCATCCGAAACAGCCTCCTGGCATGCAGCATCGGATCGTACCGATAGCGCGTCATCTCGGGCGAAGTGTCCTCCAGGAAGTGATCGTCATCGCGAGCGATCAGGGAAACGTCCCGCGGCACGCGAAATCCCAGCCGCTGCAGATGCGTCAGCACCAGCAGCGCCGGCGCCGACCTCGCCACGATGAGCGCCGTTGGCCTGTCGCCGTGCCGCAGCAGCCGCTCCAGGCACTTTCGCACGCCGACATTCGAACCATCGTGGCGCACCACGGCCGCCTCGGCTCCCGCATGCCTCACTCCCCCGAAGGCCTCCATGAAACCGACCTCGCTCGCCGCATCCCCGGCCTGCCCACCCTGGTGCATCAGCAGCGCGATGCGGCGATGTCCCCGCCCCAGCAGCAATCCCGCGGCATGCCGACAGACCGCCCTCAGGTCCGCATCCACCGCGGGCAGATCGATCCCCTCATGGCATGTCCCCGACAGCACGCAGGGCACGCCCCGCCGAACAAACCACTGCTGCGCGCGCCCCGTCGTCCTGAGTAACAACCACACGCCCGCGTTCGCCGAAATCACCCTCAGTTCCAGCGCCCGCTCGGGGCGACCCGAATAACAGGCCCGATCACAGTGCGTTTCCATCTGCCAGCCGTCGGCCTCGAGCCGCTCCCTCAACCGATCGATCCAGAATATCACCTGCGCCGGCAGGTCCTCCAACGGCACCGGGGCCAGGAGCGCCACCACCCGCCGCCGCACCGATCCCCCCCCACCGCGCAATATCCGCCGCCGCCGACCCTGCGCCACATCCACCCAGCCCTGGCGCCACAGCTCGGCCAACGCCGCGCGCAAGGTCGGCCGACTCACCCCAAGCCGCTCGCTCAAGGCCCTCTCCCCGGGAAGCCACCCCTCCCACTCGCCCCGCCGCAGCGCCGCCCGCAGCGCAACCGCCGCGCGCGCCGCAAGAGGCACCCGATCTGGAATCACCAGCATCGCGCCCCACCCTGACCAGCCCCCGCGACTGGTCAACCTATTTTGCCAGTTTAACCCAGGTGCCGATCCGGGCCGAGTCGCCTATCTTGCGGGGAGGAGGATACGCCATGGCCCACACGATTCGCGCCTCGCTCGCAACCGCCCTTGCCCTAGTCGCAGCCATCGCCCGACCGGCGGGCTCCCCCGCCATCGAGAAGATCGACCTATTCGAGGCCGGGCAAGGCGGGTACGCCCTATATCGCATCCCCGGGATCGTGGTCACGCGCGCCGGCACCGCCCTCGCCTACTGCGAGGCGCGCAAGAACGACAAGGGCGACTGGGGGCCCATCGACATCCTGATGCGCCGCAGCACCGACGACGGCCGCACTTGGGGCCCGCGCCAAACCATCGTCCACGTCGAGGGCGAGCAGCCCGTCAACCCCGTCGCCGCCGCCCAGAAACTCGACAGGCCCGGCGACAACACCGCCAATAACGCCGTGGCCATCGTCGACATGGAGACGGGCATGGTCCACTTCCTCTACTGCCTCGAGTACATGCGCTGCTTCTACATGCGCAGCGACGACGAGGGGGCCACGTGGTCGGCGCCCGCCGAGATCACGGCGACCTTTGCAAAGTTTCGCCCGGAGTACGACTGGAAGGTGATCGCCACCGGGCCCGCGCATGGCATCCAGTTGACGCGCGGCCCGCGAAAAGGCCGACTCGTCGTCCCCATCTGGATGTCGCTCGGCACCGGGGGCCATGCCCACCGCCCCTCGGTCACCTCAACGATCTACAGCGACGACCACGGGCAGACATGGCATCGTGGGGCTATCGCCATCCCCGATGCGCCCCCATTCCGGTACCCCAACGAGACGGTGGCCGTGCAGCACTCCGATGGCCGCGTCATGCTCAACGCCCGCAGCGAGTCCGACGCGCACCGCAGGCTCATAACCACCAGCCCCGACGGCGCCACCGCATGGTCCCAGCCACGCTTCGATGACGCGCTGCTGGAACCCATTTGTATGGGCAGCATCGTCAGGGTCGATGACCGGCACATCGTCTTTGCCAACCCCCACAACCTCTCGCGAAAGGACGGCAAAGAGGCCCCCGGCAAACCGCGCGACCGCATCAACGTTTCGGTCAAACTGAGCAGCGACGACGGCGCAACCTGGCCCATCTCTCGGTTGCTGGAAGAGGGTTTCAGCGGCTACAGCGACCTCGCCGTGACCCGGGATGGCACCATCCTCTGTTTCTACGAGCGCGGCGCCACCGATGGGGCCAACATCTATAAGACCGGCCGCCTCACCGTCGCCCGCTTCGGCCTGGACTGGCTGACCGCCGGTCAGAGCACCGGAGAAAGATGAGCCTCTGCCCGCAAGCTAGCCAGAAACTGCACATGCGTTTGGCGTCTCGCAGAGACGCCCCACAAGTCTTGTGGGCCGCCTGTGTCAGGCGGCAACGGGCGTCGAGTTTCCCCATGAATGATGCGGCGCCCTCGGGCGCCGGCGGCGGCGCTGACTCGAAAATCCAGACACCGAATCGTAGGAGCCTGCTCGCAGGCGATTCCATGCGCGAATCGCGCGCAAGCGCGCTCCTACGTCTCGTGTTTTCTCCCCCCGTGCTGCCCAACTCCGTCTTATTGGCAGCCTGCTTCGCCATTGCCGGTTGCGGCGCCCTGGCATCCTCCCTCCCGACGGTGGACCTCTCTCGCGAAACGAAGCGACATGTGATCGTCGCCCGCGGCACCGAAAACGTTTATCAAGGACACCCCACTACCCTGCTCATGCCCGACGGAAAGACGATGTTCTGCGTCTGGACGCACGGGCATGGAGGGACTTGCGGCCCGCTCAAACGCAGCCCAGACGGCGGGCTGACGTGGGCCCCGTGGCGCATCCTCCTCGATCTCGGTGATCTGAAGCCGTGCGAGCCCGCCATCATCCGCTCGCCCAACGGCAAACAACTCCTCTGTCTCCTCCGCGAAAACATGAAGCGCGTCGCCCTTCACATGACGAGCGAAGACGAGGGCCGGACTTGGTCCGCCGTGACTTCCCTGCCACCCGGCCTCCACGGTGATCGCCACATGGCGCGCTACGCGCCCGATGGGCGACTCGTGGTCTGCTTTCGCGACACCGGCAAGACCAATCCCACGAAAAACCATTTCGTCGCCTGGGTCGGCCGCTACGAGGACATCATCTCGGGCCGCGACTGCCAATATCGCATCAAACTCCTGCACAGTTACGCCGGCAGCGACTGTGGCTATCCGGGCCTCGAACTGCTGCCCGACGGGACGTTCGTCGCCACGACCTATATCAAGTATCGCCCCGGCACAGAGAAACACTCCGTGGTCAGCGGGCGCTTCAGCCTGGCGGAAACCGACAAGCTGGCCCTCGCGGCATCCGGCCCACTGCGCGCAAGCGCCGCGCCACTCTTCGAGACCACCTGCGTCTTTCCCGTCGCCCAGAAAAACAGCCCCAACTACCGCATCCCGGCGCTGCTCCGCGCGCCCAACAACGACCTGCTCGCCTTCGCCGAGAAACGCAACGACGGCCCCGGTGACATAGGCAACCACGACATCGTTTACAAACGCAGCCGCGACCGGGGCCGGACGTGGGGCCCGGAGCAGATCGTCTTCGACGATGGCGATCGCACCTGCACCGACATCACCGTCGGCGCCGATCGCGCGACGGGCAAACTCTGGCTCTTCTTTCTTCGAGACAAGAAACAGTTTGCCTGTTTCACCAGCACCAATGATGGCGCCAAGTGGCAGGGGCCCCTCTCAATACACGAGCAGGTCACCCTGCCCGAGTGGGACAAGCTCGGCCCCGGCAAGGCGGGCGCAGAGGCCAGTCCGTCCAGCGGCGGGCGCGGCGCCGCATGGGCGAAGGGCTGGTCGCAGCGCTACGGGGTCGGTCCCGGAAACGCCATCGTCCAATTGCGCTCCGGCCGCCTCGTGGTCCCCGCCCGCCACCGCGAGGACATCGGCGGGGGTCGTCTCCGCAGTTTCTCGCACGTGTTCTATAGCGACGACCACGGCGCGACGTGGAAACTCGGCGGATCGGTCGCGCCGAACACCAGCGAATGCCAATTGGTCGAATTGGCCGACGGCGGCCTCATGCTCATCGCCCGCGACGAGTCCGCCGAGGACGCGCCGGCCAACCTGCGCCATCGGGTCGCCATCAGCCGCGACGGTGGCTCGACATGGGGGCCCGTGCGCCGCGCCGAGGAACTCATCACCCCCCGCTGCCACGGCGCGGTCGAACGATTCAGCCTCGCGGCGACGCAGGGAAAGAATCGCCTCCTGTTCTCCAACCCCGCCTCCCCTTTCCGCGAAACGCTCCACCCCTACGGTCGCACCAACCTCACCGTCCGCGTGAGCTATGACGAGGGTGCGACCTGGACCCCGGGAAAGACGATCTGGCCATGCCCCTCGTCCTATTCGGATATCGCCGTCCTCGATGACATGACCGTGGGACTGGTCTACGAGCGCGGCCCGGCGGGCAGCACCCACTATTGGGACGAGATCCAATTCGCCCGATTCGATCTCAACTGGCTTACCGACGAGAAAGATACCCTCCGACCACGAACCCTCCCCCCCTCCGCTCATCGCCCCACTCCCACTTCATCGCCCAGTGCGAAATTTGGGGTCGGACATCGAGAAGCGGATCACCGGGGCGGCCCGCCCCGCGCGCAACCGACCCACGAGCCATCCCAATCACCACCGCCCAGAGCGGAAGCGTGAAATATGCAGGCTAGAGCACATCCCCCCTCGGCATCGGGGGTGGCGCCGCCAGCGGCGTGAAGCGCCGCCCGTTGGCCGACGTCCGATCCCGCGACTCCCGCCAGAGCGCGAATTGTTGCCGCGAAACGCGCCGGAACGTCAGTTGTGCCTGGCTGGGTTCCTGACCCGCCTCGGGACGCATCCGCTTGTATTTTCCGTCCGGCCCCAGTTCTCGCGCCTTCACGCGATCGGCGAGAAAAACGGGCAGCACCTCCTCCACCACGTGTTTTCGCAGCGCGGCATCTTCGATCGGGAATAGCACCTCGACCCGCCGGTAGAGGTTTCGCGGCATCAGGTCCGCACTGCCCATGTAAACCTCGGGTTCGCCGCCGTTCACGAAACAGAAGATGCGGCTGTGCTCAAGGAATCGGCCGACGATGCTCACCACCCGGATGTTCTCGCTCACGCCGGGCACCCCGGGCCTCAGGCAACAGATCCCCCGTAGGATCAGCTCGATCCGCACCCCCGCGCAAGACGCGTCGTACAACTCCCGGATGATCGTCGCATCCACCAGCGAGTTCGCCTTGATGATGATGCCCGATGGCTTGCCCGCCAGCGCGTTGTCCCGCTCCCGTGCGATCAGCCCCCGCACGCGCGCCAGGAGTTCCTGCGGCGCGACCAGCAGCTTCCGGAACCCGGGATACTCACCCAGTCCGGTCAGCGCGTTGAAAAGCCTCACCACCTCCTCGGTTATCTCCTCCCGCGTCGTAAGCAGCCCAAAATCCGTGTAGAGCCGCGCCGTTTTCGGATGGTAGTTGCCGGTGCCCAGGTGAACGTAGGACCGGATCCGGTCCTCGTCGCGGCGCACGATCAGCAGCATCTTGGCGTGCACCTTCAGGCCCACCACGCCATACACGACGTGGACGCCCGCCTCCTCTAGGCGCCGGGCCCACTGGATGTTGTTCTCCTCGTCAAACCGCGCGCGCAACTCAACCAGCGCCATGACGTGCTTGCCATTCTGGGCGGCCTCCCCAAGCGCCGCGATGATCGGCGAATCGCCGCTGGTCCGATAGAGCGTCATCTTGATCGCCAGCACGCGGGGGTCGACCGCCGCCTGTTTCACCCAATCGACGATGCACTCGAAATCCTCGTAGGGATGATGCAGCAGCACGTCCTGCCGCCGCATCACCGCAAACGCGTCCGACTCCGGCGGCAGCGCCGGATCCGGCGCCGGGAAAAACGGCCGGTCCTTGAGCTGGGCCGAATCCACCGAGTAGAGCGGCAGCAAGTCGGTCAGCGTCATTGGCCCGGGAAGCCGATAGATGTCCCTCTCCTCCAGCCCAAAGGTGTCCAGCAGCATCCGCTCCACCTCCTGCGGGCACCCGGCCTCGACCTCCAGTCGGACCGCCTTGCCCTGGCTGCGCTTCCGCAATTCGTGCTCGACCGTCCGCAGCAGGTTCTCCGCCTCCTCATCGTCGAAATACAGGTCGCTGTTCCGGGTCACGCGCAGCGCGTAGGACCCCAGGATCTCGCACCCGGGAAATAGCTCGTCCGCGTGCCGGCGGATCAGGGACTGCAGCAGGACGTAGTGGTGCCTGGTCCGATCGCCCTCGGGATCGATCCGGATCAGCCGATCGAACAACCTCGGCAGTTGCACGATGCCGTGCGTCACCTGCGCGTGGCCCGGCCTGCGCACCAGAAACAGTAGGTTCGCGCTCTTGTTGAGCAACTGCGGAAAGGGATGGCTCGCATCCACCGCCAGCGGCGTCAGGATCGGAAACAGGCTTTTCCAGAACATCCCGTCCAGCCAGCCGATCTCCCCCGCCGGCAGATCCGCCGGATCGTATATGCGAATGCCGTGGTCCGCCAGCGCGCGCCCGATCTCGCCATTCCAGAGCCCGTACTGCCGGTCCACCAGCTCGTGGATCCGTCGCTGCAGTTCGTCGAACACCGCCGCGGGCCGCATCCCATCGGTCTCCGCATCCACCGAACCCTGTTCGATCTGCTGCTTGATGCCGGCGATCCGGATCTCGAAAAACTCGTCGAGATTCGAGCTGAAGATGCTCAGGAACCTCACGCGCTCCAGCAGCGGCTGCGTCGGGTCCTCCGCCTCCTCCAGGACGCGGCGATTGAACTCCAGCCAGCTCAGTTCCCGGTTGAGGAATAGCCCAGGCTCGGTGAATCTGGATTCTGTCGTGTCGTGCATGCGCCCGGCCATCACCAATCCTGGCTAAAGGCCGTGGCGGATTATCATAACCAGTTCGGGGAAGTTTTCCAGCCGGATCCCCTGCGGGCCCCGCCGAGAATCAAGAGCCGGATCGCAGAATCGCGCTGTTCTCGCGCAAGTCGCCCTCGTGCCGCCGCACCCAGTCCGAATACGTCCTCGATGGGTTGTCCCCCAGTTCGTCCAGTGCCACCCGCTCGCGCCGAGCATCGTGAAAGTCGATCTGGTACAATCCGAAACGCGGCGCGTAGGAACCCCACTCGTAGTTGTCCGTCAGCGACCAATGGAAATAGCCGGCAACCGGTATCCCGTCCTTCTTGAGCACCTCGACCTCGGCCAAGTGGAGCTTGAGAAAATTGCTCCGCCGCATCATGTCGGAGCGCCACGGCAGTTCCAGCCGCCACCGCTTGCGATAGGCCATGCCATTCTCGGCGATGATGATCGGCACGCCGGGAAAGTCTGCGTGGAACAGCCTCGCGAACAGCCCCAGTCCCTCCGGCAGAGCGACCCAGTCCCACCACTTCGATGTCCAGTGATGAACCAGCCAATCGGGGAACGGATGCCTCCGATCCCAGATCTCATCGAGTCGCGGCACGCGCAACATGTGCGCGACGAATGGGTCGTAGTAATCCATCCCGATAAAATCCAGCGCGGGCTCCCCCGGCCGTTCGTACAGCAGATCCAGCAGGGGGCCAAACCGTTCGAATTGGCACGCGCGCCTCGCGGCGGCACCGTAGGCCCGTTTGACGAGCGCCCCGACCCAATAGCGCACGCCATGGTGCCTCGGCAGCCCCGCCCGCCGGACCGCCTCATCGAAGCCAGTCGCCCGGTTGCCCAGCCACTCCCACGCCCCCTCGCGCGACACGTGCTGCGGCGCGGCCAGCAGATCCGCGACGAACTTGTCGTTCCAATACACATCGCTCGTATAGGTGTTCGTGCTCAGCATCGGTTTCCCCCACGCCGGATGGCGCGCGTACAGGTCCCTTATCGCACGCGCGGCCCTCACGTGCGCCTCCAGCAACCGGCAACACGCCACCGACATCGAGCGCGGACCGCGATGCCCCCGGGCCGGAAAATTGCGCGCACTGTACGTGTTGAGCACCAGCATGTTGGGCTCGTTGACGGTGACGATCCACCGCAGCGGTCGCAGCCCCGCCCCCTCCAGAGCCGCATTCGCGGCACCGACCGCACGCACGGCGAATTCCGCAAACAGCGCCGGTGCCTCGGCCCCCAGCCACGGGTCGTCCCCCATCCACGCCGGATGCGTGAAATGGTGCAGCGTCACCACGGGTTCCAGACCACGACGCCGCGCCGCCACCGCCATGGCCGCGTACCTTGCCAGCGCCTCCTCGTCCATCGCGGGCGGACCCGAACGACCCGGGCTCCGCGTCGGTTGCGCCCGCGCCCACTCGAAACCAAACCGAAACGCGTTCAGTCCCAGAGACGCCGCAAGATCGAAATCCTCCTCGTAGCGATCCCAGAATCCCACCGACGCCCCGCTGCACTCCGCGCGCCGCGACTGCTCCCACGGGTGCCAGTTGTTCAAGGGATCTCCCGGGCCGTTGTAACCGCCCTCGTGCTGGAACGCCGACGCCGCCACACCCCACATGAAATCCCCGCGGCCCATGGGTCCTTCGGCATCCATCGTGCCCTCACCGTTTCCGCGCGATCCGCGCCATCTCTTCCTGCTCCTTCTCCTCGACCGTCACCGGGCTGTCGTCCGCATCGCCCCGCAGCAGCGTGCGCACCACCGTCCGCGCCGCGTGCGGCCGCGCCAACTTGACCGCGCTCAGCCGCATCGAGGCCAGCCTCGCGGGATCGCCGAGCAGGGCGTCCAGTTTATAGGGCATCGTCGTCAGCTCGTTGCAGCGGATCGCCACGCCCTTCTCCAGAAGGTGATCGCTGTTGCGTTCCTCCTGCCCCGGAATCGGCGAGAAAACCACGAATGGCAGACCGCAGGCCAGCGACTCGGCCGCGGTCAGGCCCCCGGGCTTACCAACAAAGACATCCGCCACGCGCATCCACCCGTGCATCTGATTGGTGTAGCCAACCGTCTTGAAACGCAGGTGGGGCTTCACCCCGCTCTCCCTCAGTCGCTGCTCCACCCGTTCGGTCAGCCCCTCCCGCCGCCCACATATGATCACCACCTGGCTCGGCGTCCGCAGCAGGGTCAAGATCCGCGCCATGTGCTCGGCCGGACCCACCCCCAGTGCCCCAGCGGACACGAGCACCAACGGCCGATCGGCCCCTAGGCCGTTGGCCGACCGGAACGCCCCCGCGTCGAATGGCTCGCTGAAGGCCGGATCGATCGGAATTCCAGACACCGTGACCCGGCTGGCCGGCAACCCCATCATCCGCAGGTGCTCGCGCGTCTCGTCGATCGCCACAAAATATCGGTGGAACGACCTCGATAGCCACATCGCGTGGAAATCCATGTCGGTGACGACGATCGACAATTTCGTGGATACCCTCCCCTGCATCATCAGCCACGAGATGATTTCGGCAGGCAAGAAGTGCGTGCAGATGGTGATGTCCGGATTCAACCGCCCGATCATCCGGACGAGCGGCTGGGTGTTCATCCTGTCGAACATGAGCCGCATCCTGTCCGTCAGCCACGGCTCGTCGCTCTTCTCGTACCACCACCCCAGCAGCGTCGGCGCATCCCGGACTAGGCGGATGTAGAATTTTGAATAGAAATCCCGGAAGAGCTTGTTGGTGAACGACAGCGCGTCGAAATGGATGGTCTCGCCGACCCCGCCGGTCATGCGGCACACCTTCTCCAGCGCCTCCGCCGCCCGCACGTGCCCCGTCCCGGCACTGGCCGAAAGGATGAGCACCCGTTTCAGCTCGCTCCCCTGTGCCATACCTGTCCAAAACCTAGCACAGGACCCCGGTGGCCTCTCGCGAATTAACGCATTGCACACCGCGTCCTAATGTTACAGTTAGGTGGGTGCAGCGACGGGCAGAACCCCCGCCGGCCCAGACGAATATGCTGTCGCAGGATGACTTCGAGTACGCGCTTGAGAACACGAGGGTGATCGTGCCCCCAAGGCACCGCATCGAAACCTTTGGCACCTCGGTCGTGAACTACTACCTCGTCACCGAGGAAATGGACGCCGCCAACCTCTCCCGCGTCCGCGAGGGCCAGATCCACGCCGAACGGCCACAGATCATCACCCCATCCCACATGGCCCGCCTCCTCCTCGATGGTTTCGGCGACGAGGCCCACCAATACGCCGATTCCCTCACCGGTCGCCTCCGCAACCTCGCCATCCTCAAATACGGCTTCCGCTTCCGCAAGGCAGATGCCCGCTCCTACGACGTCGCCGAACCCATCGAGAAGACCATCGAGAATGTCCGCAAGCGTGTCGCCGCCAAAGACGACCCCTTCAGCACCGTCCTCGCCGGCGTGGACGACGGCTGGGAGGTCTGCCTCCTCAGGTTCATGATCGACCTCATCGCCGCCTCCGCCCACGGGAACATCGAGGACTTTCGCGGCAAGGGGCTGATTTAACTCGGGAATCTGCCCCGGCAAACGGGCGGCCGCTGGGAATTCGCTCCATTCAGGCGATCGGCGACGGGGTGTGATGGAAGCGTCGTACCGGGGAGCGTGCTAGAGACCCGCCGCCTCGACCCTTGCCCGGGCGATGTTGACTCTCTCCCCGCGACCGCTGCACAGTAGGCTCCGTGGGCTGCCTCCGACCCCAAGGACCAGTCCGCCACAAACCATGAGAACCACCCCAAGAAAGCACCATGGCCATGGCCCCGCTTGCTTGGCCCTCTGCGTCACCATGCTTTGGACGACGGGACTCGCGTGGGCCGCCGAACCTCTCCCACCGATCGAACCCCTGCTCGCCGGCCCCATCCTGCACCGCTTTCTCGACGGTCCCATGCGCGGCACCGACGAGATCATCTTCGCTGCCCGCGTCCCCGGCCGTGACCACTGGTACGTGAACTTCGGCAACTATGCCGACTTCAGCCACTACCCAAAGATGCTCGCCTACAAAGAGGCAGACGGGGTCCTCTGGGGCTACGGGGAGGGCGCGCAACTCTGCCGACTGAACCTCCGGACCGGAAACCTCAAAATCCTCCTCGAGGATCCCCGGGGCGGCATCCGTGACCCGCAGATGCACTACAACGGAGAAAAGATCCTCTTCTCTTACCGCAAGGGGGACACCCACACCTACCACCTCTACGAGATCGGCGTGGATGGCCAGGGCCTCCGCCAACTGACCTCCGGCCCCGACGATGACTACGAGCCCACCTACCTTCCCGACGGCCACATCATGTTCGTATCGAGCCGCTGCCACAGGTTCGTCAATTGCTGGTACTCCCGCGTGGGCACCCTCTACGGCTGCGATGCCGATGGACGCAGTGTCCGCATGATCTCCAGCAGCAACGAGCACGATAACACGCCCTGGGCCCTGCCCGACGGACGCGTCCTCTACATGCGCTGGGAATACGTCGACCGCAGTCAGTTGGACTACCACCATCTCTGGACCGTCAATCACGACGGCACCGGCCAGATGGTCCACTACGGAAACATGAACCCCGGCATGGCCATGCTCGACGCCAAGCCAATCCCCAATCCGCCCGGCGACACCTCGCCATGGCGCGGCAAGGTCGTTTCCATCTTCTCGCCCGGTCATGGCCGCCCGGAGCACCGGGGTCATATCGCCGTCCTCGACACCCTCGCGGGCCCCGACGCACCCGACCGCGCGCGCACCATCACCAGGGGCCGGCCAGAATACCGCGACCCCTACCCCCTCGCCGAAGACGCGTTCCTCGCCGCCGACGAACGCGGCATCATCCTCGTCGATGGCGCCGGCGAGACCGAACTCATCTGCCGCCTGGCCCCGCATAAACGCCAGCAGCCGCTCATGCTGCACGAGCCCCGCCCCCTTGCGCCCCGGCCCCACGAAAACCGCCTCGCCCCACGATGGGATCCCGCCCATGCCGAGGGCCAGCTCATGCTCGCCGACGTCCGCGCCGGCCGCAACATGACCGGGGTCGCCCCGGGCGAGATCGCGAAGCTCCTCGTGCTGGAGCAACTCCCCAAGCCCGTCAATTTCTCCGGCGGCATGGAGCCGTTGACCATCGGCGGCTCGTTCACGCTCGCTCGCGTCCTCGGCACCGTCCCGGTGGAGAAGGATGGCTCGGCCAACTTCAAGGTCCCGGCCCTGCGCTCCATCTTCTTTGTCGCGCTGGACAAGGATGACCTCGCGGTGAAACGGATGCAGAGCTTCGTGAACCTTCAGCCCGCGGAGGTCACGGGCTGCGTCGGTTGCCACGAGCCGCGCACCCAATCGCCCCTCTCATCATTCGGGTCGATGGCGGCAATGCGCCGCGCCCCAAGCCACATCGAACCCATCCCCGGCGCTCCCGATGTCCTCGACTTCCCGCGCGACATCCAGCCCATCCTCGACCGCCATTGCGTCTCGTGCCACAACCCCGAGCGCTACGATGGCCGCGTCGATCTCTGCGGCGCCCACACCCCACAGCACTCCGCCGCCTACTGGGCCATGCGGCGGCATGGCCTCGTCGCCGATAACCGAAACCAGCCGAAAAGCAACCTCCCGCCGCGCGCGCTCGGCAGTTCTGCGAGCAAGCTGATGCGCTACCTCGATGGCTCACACTACAAGGCCAGGCTCTCCGACGCGGAGAAACTCCTCGTCCGCCTCTGGATCGACACGAGCGCCACCTATCCCGGCACTTACGCCGCCCTCGGCTGCGGCACATCCTACGCGGCGCTCCCAGCCCTCGGAAAACGCTGCGCCTCCTGCCACCTGAAAGACGCCGGCATGGAAAAAGGCAAGCCGATCAAACGCTGGGCATTCGGCGGCATCACCGCCCCTCCTGCCAACGACCCGCAGTCCCTCTGCAACCTCGACCGCCCCGAACTGTCCATCCTCCTCCGCGCGCCCCTCGCCAAGGCCGCCGGCGGACTCGAACTCTGCAAGAATCCCATCTTCGCCGATGCCGCCGACCCCGATTACCGCGCCACCCTGGACGGCATCCGCGCCGCCGGGCAGCAGCTCAAACAGATCGGCCGATTCGATAGGCCCGGCTTCCGACCCAACGAGCACTACCTCCGCGAAATGCGTCGCTTCGGCATCATCGGATCAAACCTCGCCCCAGACGCGCCCGTCGATCCGTACGCCACCGACCAAAAATACTGGCGCTCCTTCTGGTACCAGCCCACCCGGCCAGCCACTGCCGCGCTAACTCGATAATTCAGATTCCGGGCAGCAGGAGCCCGCTTGCAGGCGATTCCATCCGCGAATCGCGCGCAAGCGCGCTCCTACGTCTCGCTTTCACCCCCGGTCGTGC
The DNA here is from genome assembly GCA_029560585.1 of Verrucomicrobiota bacterium. GTDB lineage: Bacteria > Verrucomicrobiota > Verrucomicrobiia > JADLBR01 > JADLBR01 > JADLBR01. Next base: position 87,044 of record JAKQKQ010000330.1, read on the forward strand.
CCCGAATGCCCGCCGTCGGGCTGCCGGCCGGGGCATGGGATCACTCCCGTGGCCGTGAGGCCGACACCGCTTTGGCAGCGCGCGAAGCGCTCGCGGTATTCTCACCTTCCATCGCGCCAAAACACAGGATACCCTGAGACTGGCTCAGAACCCAACAGCGGAGGCAAATACTATGCGCCGACTCACCCACACCCTCATCCCCTTGCTCCTCCTCGGACCCCTTGCATCGGCCGAACGCCAGATCCCAGAGTCTCTCGTCCCTTGGAAGGACTGGGCCACATGGCAGGATGTTCACCGCGACTGCCCCACGCCATTCAACAACCCCAAAACCCACCTCTGCTTCTGGCCATCGGAACTGTCCGTCACCGCAGACCGCACCTCGGGCAGTTTCGCGCTGGATCTAACCGTCTCCCACGAGACATGGGTGCCCCTCCCCGGCAACAAGGACGCTTGGCCGCTCGACGTCCGCGCCAACAACGACCCCATCCCCGTGGTGGACCGCTCCGGCATCCCCTCGGTGAAACTCCAGAACGGCCCCTGCAAGCTCACCGGCGCCTTTCGTTGGGACGAGGTCCCCCAGCGGATCCCCATACCAAAATCCGTCGGCCTGCTCGCGCTCGCCCTCGACGGCAAACCGGTCGATATCCCGAACTGGGATGCCGAAGGCTTCCTCTGGCTCAAGCGCACGCGCTCTGAAGAGGCCGATAAGGACTTCCTCACCGTCCAGATCTATCGCGTCATCGAGGACGGTATCCCGATGTGGCTTCGCACCGAGATCGAGATCAGCGTATCGGGCAAGAGTCGCGAGGAGGAGATCGGCAACGTCCTCCCCGAGGGCTGGAAGCTGTCGATGGTCGATGCCCCCGTGCCAATCGCGGTCGATGACTCCGGCCGCATGAAGGCACAGGTCCGCGCCGGCAAATGGACCATCCGCACGGACGCTTTCCGAACCGCCCACGCCAATGAATTCAAATTCGCCAGTGGCGTGCGCCCCGCGCTAGATCAGGAACTTGTCGCATTCCGCGCCAAACCCGACTTCCGCATGGTCGAGGTCACCGGCATCCCCGCGATCGATGTCTCGCAGACCACCTTCCCGGAAAAATGGCGCGACCTGCCCGTCTACCAGTGGGCCACGGACAAGGCTTTTAAACTGGAGGAGAAGATGCGCGGCATGGGGCTCCAGAAACCCGAGGGCCTCAAGATCCAGCGCGACCTGTGGCTCGATGAAAACGGCCGCGCCATGACCTATCGCGACCACGTCACCGGCGCCATGCAGCAGATCTGGAGACTCGACGCGGCCGAGGGCCAGGAACTCGGGGCCGTCAAGATCAACGGCGCGGGCCAACTCGTCACCAAGAATCCAAAGACCGGCGCCCACGGCGTCGAGGTCCGCGCCCGCAACCTCGACCTCGATGCCGTCGGCCGAATGGCCCGCTCCCAAAAGATCGCCGCGACCGGTTGGCGGACGGACGCCGACGCCCTCACGATCAATCTGAATCTGCCCCCCGGCTGGCGCCTGCTGGCACTCTTCGGCGCCGAATGGGTCAGTGGCGACTGGCTCACCGCATGGTCGCTGCTGGACCTTTTTCTCCTCCTGATCTTCTCTTTGGCGATCTGGCGCCTATGGGGGCCGCGCCTCGGCATCCTCGCCTTCTTCGCCTTCGGCCTCGCGTACCATGAGCCACTGGCCCCGCGTTACACCTGGCTCGTGCTCCTCATGCCGCTCGCCCTGCTCCGCGTCGTGCCCGACGGCATCGGCCGCCGCATCGTCGTCCTCTGGAAATGGATCGCAATCGCCGCCCTCGTCGTCGCCCTCATCCCGTTCGTCGCCAAGCAAATCCAGGGCGTCACCTACCCGCAGTTGGAGACGGTCGATGTCGGCAAGTTCGCCGGTGCCAGGATGTTTGAGAGCCAGTCTTTCATGCTCGGAGGCGCGGCCGCCGCGCCCGAAGCGCCTCCGGCCATGGCGCAGCAGGCCATGCCAGAAGAGGGGAAGGCCATCATGCTGCGACGGGGAGCCGCAAAGGCGGACTCCCATGAAACCCTTGGCAAGTCGTTGCGCCAGGCCAAGGAGGCCAATCTCTATTACGACCCGCAGGCACGCATCCAGACGGGCCCCGGCGTGCCCGAGTGGCACTGGAGGCAGGTGTCCTGCGGCTGGAATGGCCCCGTGGCCGCCGATACCACGATTCGCCCCGTCCTGATCTCGCTGCCCCTGCAGCGCCTGCTCACGATCCTGCGCGTCGCCCTCCTCCTCGCCCTGGCTGCCGCGCTGCTGGGCGCACGACGCGCCTGGAACCCGTTCTCGAAACAAGCCGCGGTGGCCATTGCGCTGCTGTGCCTGATCGCATCGCCCGCCCAAGTCCGCGCAGCGGAATTCCCCAACGCCGAGACGCTGAAGACCTTGCGCGAGCGCTTGCTCGAAGTGCCCGATGCCTATCCCAACGCGGCGGAGATCCCCAGCGTATCTCTTCAACTCCGCGACCGTCGGATCACCATCGAAGCCGAGATCCACAGCGCCATCCGCGTCGCCGTCCCCTTGCCCGGCCGCCTGCCCGACTGGTCACCCGTCACCGTCCAGGTCAACGGCGCTCGCCCCGAGGCCCTGCGCCGCGATGCGGATTACCTGTGGGTCGTGCTGCCACAAGGCGTCCACCACGTGCACGTCGAAGGCCTCCTCCCCAACGCCACCGAATGGGAATGGACATTCCTGCTGAAACCCAAATACGTCTCCATCGACGCCCCCGGCTGGAATGTCACAGGCGTACGGCCCAACGGCATCCCCGAGCAGCAGGTCTTCTTCGCGATCCAGAAACGCACCTCTGCGGCCGAGGCCGCGTACGACCGCAAAGACTTCAACCCCATCGTCGCGGTCGATCGCCACATCGAGGTGGGCCTCGTCTGGCAGGCGCACACCGTCGTCACTCGCCTCTCCCCGAAAGGCAAGGCCGTCTCGCTCTCGGTGCCGCTGCTCGCCGGTGAAAAGGTCCTCACATCCAACATCCCGGTCGCCGCCGGCCGCATCGAGGTCCGCCTCGGGGCCGCTGAGACCGAGTTCTCTTGGGACAGCGAGTTGCCCGTGAAAGATCGGATCGCCCTCGAGTCGGAGAAAACCGACCGCTGGGTCGAGCGATGGCACCTCGTAACCTCCCCCGTCTGGAATGCCTCCATCACGGACCTCGCGCCCGTGTTCGAGGTGAACCAGATGGACCTGGTCCCAGTCTGGCATCCGTGGCCCGGCGAAAAGGTGGATCTCGCCTTCAGCCGCCCCGAGGCCATTACCGGCGCCACCACCACCATCCGCCAGGCCAATCACACCATCAGCCTTGGCGGTCGCCAACGGACCTCGTCCCTGAGCCTCAGGGTCCAGTGCAGCCTCGGTGACGACCTCCCCTTCGGCCTCGAATCCGATGCCGAGATCACCTCGCTGAAACACAACGGCGCCGCCATCCCCGTCCGCAAGGATGCCGGCAAACTCGTCGTCCCCGTGAAGCCCGGCGAGCAAACCATCGACGTGGAATGGAAAACGACCCGCGACCTCGGTTTCCGTGCCTCCGCCGACCTCGTGGTCCCGCCCGTCGAAAGCTCCAACGTCAATGTCACCATGCGCGTGCCCGAAAACCGATGGGTCCTTTGGGCCCATGGCCCTCTCCTCGGTCCCGCGGTGCGCTTCTGGACGATCCTCGTCTGCGCTCTTCTCGCCGCGCAAATCCTCGCCTCGTTGCACCTCACGCCCCTGAAACGCCACCAGTGGGCATTGCTCGCCCTCGGCCTCACCCAGGTTGACTTCATCCCCGCCCTGTTCGTTGTCATCTGGCTCTTCGCACTGGCGTGGCGAGGCAGGCGCGCCGATTCGAACCTCGCCTCCCCGTGGCTCTTCAACATCTTCCAGATCGTCTTGCTGGGGCTCACCGTCTTCGTCGTCGGCGTCCTGCTCGACGTCCTGCGCACCGGGTTGCTGGGCAGCCCGGAGATGTTCATTTCCGGCAACGGATCAACGCGCTCCGAACTCAGGTGGTTCCAGGCCCGCGCCGAAGGTGCCCTCCCCAAGCCGTGGATCCTCTCGGTCTCGATCTGGTGGTATCGCTTCCTGATGCTCGCCTGGGCACTCTGGCTCGCCAACGCCTTGCTCGGCTGGATCCGCTGGGGCTGGACCCAGTTCAGCCAGGGCGGTGTCTTCAGGCGCGGCGCCCGGAAGAAACCCGCCTCGCCACCCGTGCTGCCAAAGAATTCGGCCTAGCTCGAAAACTCAGATGCCGGGCAGTAGTAGCCTGCTTGCAGGCGATTCCATGCGCGAATCGCGCGCAAGCGCGCTCCTACGTCTCATTTTCACCCCGGGTGGTGCCCCGAATGCCCGCCGTCGGGCGCGCGGCCGCGGCGTTACCTCACGCCTTCTTCGCCCGCACGGGCCGCCGCCTCCCCGGAAAACAGGTCCTGCAGATCTCGCAGCGCATCCCATCGCAACCGCGCGCGGGGCAAATCCGTCGCCCGTAATAAATGAACTGGAGATGCAGGCGATTCCATCTCTCCTCGGGAAACGCGCGCATCAGATCCCGTTCTGTCTGGACGACACTGCGCCCGTCGGTCAGCCCCCACTGCTGCGCAAGGCGATGGATGTGCGTGTCCACGGGAAATGCGGGGCGCCCGAAGGCCTGCGCCATGACCACCAGCGCCGTCTTGCGCCCCACGCCGGGCAATTCCTGCAACACATCGATGTCCTCCGGCACGCGCCCGCCGTACCGGTCGCACAGCATCCCCGACAGCCCGCGGATCGCCTTGGCCTTCTGCGGCGCAAGGCCACACGGCCGAATGATCCTCTCGATCTCCGCTGCCGACAGCCGCCGCATCGCCTCGGGGGTCCGCGCCCGAGCGAAGAGGATCGGCGTGGTCTGGTTCACCCTCACGTCGGTGCACTGCGCCGACAGCACCACCGCCACCAGCAGCGTGTACGGATCGGCGTGCTCCAGGGGCACCGGCACGTCGGGAAACAGCTCCTCCAGACGCCGATCGATGATCGCCGCACGCTCCGCCCGGGTCATGAGGCTACTCCAAATACCAAAAACCAAATGTCAAAACCACAACATCCCCAAACACGCGCAGCCGGACCTGTCGGCGTTTGGCCCCCCCGGCCTCGCGGGAGAGATGTGAACTGTCGGCACCCCCGCGGCTTCATGCCTGACGATACCCCGGCATCAGGGCACCAGTTTGAGTGGCGCCAGATCGGCGTCCTGAAGTGCGATCACCTTGAAAGAATCATCCAGCACGATGGCCCGGTCCAGCGCGAGGCGCGACGAATCGAGATCGCCGAGCTGCGCCTCATAACATGCCAGGTTGTAGTGAAAGAGGGCTCGCTTCTTCAAAGTCGCCGGACCGGAGAGCAACCTCTCCTTCGCCTCCTGCGTGCGCTTCAGCTCATGCAGGCAGTACGCCGCATGCAGGAAATGGTCGCCGGAAAATGGCAGGGCGCGGCACAGGAAGTCGAGTATCCGCAACGCGGAAAGCCAATCCTTCCGCCGCATGAGGATCGTCGCCTTCAACTCCAGCACATCGGGGTCGTTCCCGTGCGCCGCCCCGGCAGAGTCGAGTTCCTCCAGGGCCGCATCGGCCATGTCCAGCATCAGGAAGGCCTTCGCCGCCTCGATGTGCCTGCCCAGCTCCATGCCGAGAGAATATACCCATTTCCTCCCCTGTCGCCAAAGCCCGCGACTTGCACCCGCCGGGCGAACCGCGCAAAATTCCGCCGTGACACGCTTCCCGGCCCCAGCCTCACCACTGCTGGCCATCGCAATGGCCGCGCTGCCCGCCGCGGCCCACCCCCAGGCGCAGTTCGCCCAAGCAACTGCCCCACCATCCCCCCTCGCGCCCCTCTACCAGGCCATCGCCGCCCAGCGCGCCAAGGCGAACCTCCCCCCGATCACGCCCTCGCCAGAACTCGAGCAGCTGGCGTCCGCCTGGGCCCGCCACTTGGCCGATAAAGGGAAACTGTTTCACCGGGGCGACCTCCGCCGCATCATGTCCGACTCCGGCTGGTGGGCCCTGACGGAGAACCTGCACTTTTCCTCCCGCCCCTTCGATTCCGCCGAGGTGCTCGCCACCTGGATGACCAGTCGGCCGCACAGGCGAAACCTGCTCGACCCCGATGTCACTCACATCGGGCTCGGCTCCGCCACCGATGCCTCCGGCCAGACTTTCACGGTCTTCAACGCCGCACGCCTGACCCCCCCGCCCACCGAAACCAATGCCCAAACCGCAGGCGGCCTCCTCGTGCCCCCCGGCACTCAAAAACCTTCCCCAATCCCGCAACGCTAGCAGCGTGCCAGAGGGGCATCTGGTGCACTTCGTTCTGGATGCGGTACCTCTCGGGGGCCAAGATCAATCACCGCGGCGGACGCCATGCCTCCGACCAAATGGCAGCGAGGCGTGCGTCGGCGATGGCGGGACCAGGCACCTCGCCGGGAACGATGTGTCACATCGTTCAAATGCCATCACCGCCCGATATGCGCGCGTTTGACGCCCAAAATGCGTTGCACGTTCCCGCCCGTTCTGGTTCGCTCTTCGGCCGGAGGTTGCAGTGAAGTCCCCAAACGCATACCAAAACATCATCGTGTCATTTGCGGCCGCCTTGGTGGCGTCGGCCGCCCCGCTTCTCGGCGCGGAACCCGAGCCCGGCTTCACGGCCCTGTTCAATGGCAAGGATCTTTCGGGCTGGTCGGGCAACCCGGCGATCTGGTCGGTGCGCGACGGCCTCATCACAGGCGAGACGAAGGCCGACCCGAAGCTCACCCACAACACCTTCCTCGTTTACACCAACGGTAACTTCGCCGACTTCGAGCTGCGGCTCTCGTATCGCATCACTGGTGGCAATTCGGGTGTCCAATACCGCAGCCGCGCGCTCGATCCGGGCGCGTGCGGTCCCATCATCACCGGCTACCAGGCCGACATCGTGGCCGCCAGGACTTTCACAGGCATCCTCTACGAGGAGAGGGGTCGCGGCATCCTCGCAAAGCGCGGCGAGAAGGTCGTCGTTCCCGAGACCGAGGGCAAACCCAAGCCCCAGGTCGTCGGCTCTCTCGGCGATGCCGCCGAACTCCAGACGAAGATCAAAGATGACGACTGGAACAACTATGTCATCGTCGCGAAAGGCAACCACCTGCAGCACTTCATCAACGGAGCGCTGATGGTGGACGTGATCGACAACCAGGCCTCAAAGGCCGCCAAGGATGGTCTGCTCGCGCTTCAGGTGCACGTCGGCCCACCGATGACCGTCCAGTTCCGGGACATCCGGATCAAAGCGCTGCCCTGATATGCACCGCCGTGCCGGCATCCCGTCACGGGTTCTTGTCGTGGCCGCCGTCGCTGGCGCACTGGCGACCATCGCCTGCCACACCTCGGTCCCACCCTTGCCCGACGGCGTGACGAAGCAGACGCTGCGCGTGCGCCTGACTGACCGGGACGTCCGCGTGGATCTCTACGCCCCAAGGGCAGCGGGAAACGCGCCGATCGTCATCGTGGCCCACGGCTTCTCGCGCGGCCGCCGCCACATGGCGGGCTGGGGAGGATCCCTGGCGGCCAACGGTTTTATCGCCGCGGTGCCCGACCAGCCGAGTTGGGCCAACGCGGCTCAAAACAGCCGCGCGCTCGTGGAGCTGTTGGACAAGATCCGATCCCGGGACATTACGCTGCCCGTCGCCCCCGGCAGCCGCGCCGCGATGCTCGGGTTCTCGATGGGCGGCTTGACGTCTCTGATGGCGGCCTCGCGGTGCCGCGTGGATGCCTGGATCGGACTCGATCCCGTGGACTTCAATGGGGCCGGTCGCCGGGCCGCCGAGAAGATCCGTCACCCCGTCGCCATCCTCCGCGCAGAACCGTCTCCATGGAATCGGTACGGCGACGCCCGGGCGCTGCTCGAATCGTTCCGGGTACCGGTGTTTGCGCTGCGCGTGCGCAGGGCCACCCACTGCGATGTGGAGTGGCCCAGCGACCTCCTCGGTCGTCTCGCGTGCGGGCCCACCGACCCCGCGCGCCACGCCGTGTTCGAGCGCTATGCCCTGGCCTTTCTCAGGGCCACGCTCAACGGCGCCGCGTCGGCCACCGACGAAATCCGCCGCGCCGCCAATGATTCTGCCGTCGCCGAAGTCACGGGACCATAGGCGCCCATCTCGGGACCGGCGGGGCGACGATCCCGGCCCACCGCCCTCAACTCAAAATCAAAATCGGGGGTGGATACCCGCACCTCGATCGCGCCTCACGCAACCGAGATTTGCACGTTGCCGTTCCTCGTCCCAGACTATGTCAATGGAGACTTCGCCGTGAGGGAATACCACAACTTCATCGATGGGGCGTTCGCGCCCTCGCCCAAGGGTGACCGGATCATCGTGACGAACCCTTCCACGGGCGAGGCCATCGCCACGGCCCCGGAGAGCACCGCCGCAGATCTGGATCGCGCGCTCGAGGCCGCCACGGCCGCCGGCCCCGCCTGGGCCAGGTTGCCCGCGATTCAGCGCGCCGCTCCCCTGCGCGCAATCGCCCGCCTCATCCGCGAGAACGCCGAGGCCCTCGCCCGCCTCATCACCGAGGAACAGGGCAAGATCCTCCCCCTCGCACGCATCGAGGTCAATTTCACCGCCGATTACATGGATTACATGGCCGAGTGGGCGCGCCGCATCGAGGGCGAGATCATCGAGAGCGATCGGGCCAACGAGACCATCTTCCTCTTCCGACAACCCATCGGCGTCATCGGCGGCATCCTCCCCTGGAACTTCCCGTTCTTCCTCATCGCCCGAAAGGCCGCCCCGGCGCTTGTCTGCGGCAACACAATCGTCATCAAACCCAGCGAGGAAACCCCCTGCAACGCCCACGAGTTCTGTCGCCTCGTCGAGCGCGCCGGCCTTCCCAAGGGCGTCTTCAACCTGATCTCGGGCCGGGGTTCGACCGTCGGCAACGCCCTCGCCTCAAGCGAAAAACTCGGCATGGTCAGCTTCACCGGAAGCGTCGAGACCGGTTCGCGCGTCATGGCGGCCGCCTCAAAGAACGTCACGAAGGTCAACCTCGAGCTTGGCGGCAAGGCGCCGGCAATCGTCCTCGCCGACGCCGATATCGCCCTGGCCGCCCGCGCGATCCGCGACTCCCGCGTCATCAACACCGGCCAAGTCTGCAACTGCGCCGAGCGCATCTACGTCCATGAGCGCGTCAAGGACGAGTTCGTCGGACGCCTCGTCACCGAAATGCGCCGCACGAAATACGGCAACCCCCTCCTCGATGAAAATGTCGAAATGGGCCCGCTCATCAACGAGGCCGGCTTTCGCAAGGTGGATGCCATGGTGAAGGAAGCGATCGCCGGCGGCGCCGAGGCCCTCACGGGCGCCCGCCGCGGCGAGGGAAGAAACGGCTTCTTCTACGAACCGACGGTCCTCCTGAATTGCCGCCACGAAATGCCCGTCATGCGCAGGGAGATCTTCGGCCCCGTCGCGCCCGTGGCCACGTTCTCGGATCTCGACGAGGCCATCGCCCTCGCCAACGATTGCGAGTTCGGGCTCACCTCATCCATCTACACCTCCGATATCCGCGCCGCGATGCGGGCCTGCCACGAGATCCGATTCGGGGAGACATACATCAACCGCGAGAATTTCGAGGCCATGCAGGGATTTCATGCCGGATGGCGAAAATCCGGCATCGGCGGCGCAGATGGCAAACACGGCCTGTACGAATTCCTACAGACCCACGTGGTCTACATGCAGCACTAGCCCGTCGTTGACCGCCTGGCCGCGAACCAATACACCACCGCGCCTGCAAGCAGCGTCGCCATCCCGGCCATCGATTCGCGCGGTTGCCGTTGCAGGAGCGCCACATCGCACCACGCCACCATGCCCAGGAATATCAGCGGCGTCAGCGGATAACCCCATGCGCGAAATGGCCGCGGCAACCCCGGCTCCCGCCAGCGCAACCAGATCACGCCGAAGATCGTCATCATCAGAGGCACCGAAAGCACGAATTCGATGTAGAGCAGGATCGACCGGAACGATGAGGTCAGAAGCATCCCCAGCGCCAGCAGCGTCTGCACCCAGAGCGCCACGACGGGCACTCCCCCACGGTTGCGCCACGCCAAGAATCGGAGCGCCCGGTGATCCTCGCCCATGGCGAAGCTCACCCGCGGCCCCGCCCATGTCATCGCACTCACCGTCGAGACCAGCCCGACCCCGATGAGCGCCGCCGCGGCCCGCGCCCCCCGTTCGCCGAACGCCGACCGGGCCGCCACCAGCGCCACCTCCACCTTCCCGGCCATCGCGGACATCGGTGCGCTGACCAGGAAAGCCGCGTTGACCATCATGTAGAGCGCGGTCACCACAAGCGTCCCCCCGACCAGCGCCAGGGGAAGCGACCTTCCCGGGTCCCGCACCTCGCCCGTGACGTACGCCGCCGCATTCCAACCCGAATAAGAGTACATCACGAACACCAGCGACACCGCAAACGGCGCGCTGAACACCAGCGACGCATCGCCCCACACCGGGAGGAAATGCACCGGCTGCGATTCACCGAACGCGAAAAGGGCCACGCACAATCCCACGATGAGGAGCACCTTCAGCAGCGTAGAAAGCCACTGCACCATACCGCCCACCCGCAGGTTGAAAGAGTGGGCCACGGCCGCCACCACCACCAGCCCGACCGCCATCGGAACCCGGGGCAGCCCCGGCGCCGCACCCCCGAGATAATCCGCAAACGCCATCGCCGCCAGCGCGATCGGCGCCGAAAAACCCACCGTCGCGGATACCCAGCCCGACAGAAACCCGGGCAACGGATGAAAAATCCTGGAGAGAAAATGGTATTCGCCACCCGATCGCGGCAGCGCCGCGGCCAGTTCCGCGTAGCAGAGCGCACCGCACAGCGCCATCACCCCCCCCAACAACCACAGCAACTGCACACCGAAACCACTCGGCACCGCCTCAACCTGAAACCCGGCGCTGGTGAACACGCCGATGCCCACCATGTTCGCCACAACAATCGCCCAGGCCGTGCCCGCAGATACCCGCGACTCTCCCCCGGCGCTACCACGGATACCCTTCAATTCATCTTGCGAGGAAACTTCGCGCATTGCACAGTTGTGCAGGTACTTTAGACGTAAGGGAATATCAAACCCGGAGGCACCCATGAATCGTACCCTCACCATCATCGCCGCAGTCGCGTTAACCTCGGCCGCCGCGCAGGCCCAGCAATCCCCGGCGGACAAGGCGACCGCCGCGGCAGAAGCCTGGCTCAAAATCGTCGACGAAGGCGCCTATCCAGATGCCTATACCAAGATTTCGGAGAAATGGCGCAAGGGAACACGGGAGAATGTTTTCTCTCAGCTTCTCACGATCCACCATCGCAATCGGGGCGACTTCAAATCGCGATCGCTCCTCTCCGCCGAAAAGGTGCCGGGCGAGATCGTCATCGACGGTAAGAAGGCCAACATGATGTCCGTGCGGTTCGCGACCGAATGGTCCGAATCCAAAGCCACCGAGACAGTCAATGTCATCGAGGACGATGACGATGTTTGGCGGGTCGTTAACTACGGCGTCCAAGGTGCCCGCGGCCAGCCCTCCGGTCCCAAGAGCGACGAAGGCAAGAAGGACGAGGGCAAGAAAGACAAGAAGGGCAAAGCCAAGTAAGGAGGATCAGGGAAGGAAGGACTGACCCAGTTCTCGGGACCGACGGGTCGCGGCCGCAACGGCCTCGATGAAGGCCGATCGGACGCCCTGGGCCTCGAGGACTTTGAGACCTTCGACGGTTGTGCCAGCCGGGCTGGCCACGTCATCCTTCAATCGCGCGGGATGCTCGCCGGACTCTATCACGAGGCGGCCGGCGCCGAGGACCGTTTGCGCCGCGAGCCGCAGCGCCAGTGGGCGAGGTAAGCCCGCGGCCACGCCACCATCCGCCAGCGCCTCGATCACGACGCACAGGTACGCCGGCCCGCTGCCGCTCAGGCCCGTGACCGCATCCAGTTGCGTCTCCGGCACGCGCACCGCCAAACCGACCGACCCCAGCAGGCGCTCCGCCACGGCCGCGTCGGCCCCGGAGGCCCGTGCGCCCAGGCTGTACGCCGAGGCACCGGCACCCACTAGGGCGGGCGTGTTCGGCATCACCCGGATCACCCGGAACGACGCGGGCACGTGAGACTCAAGCCTCGCCAGGGGCACCCCAGCCGCCAGCGAGATCAATAACCTTGGCGCCGCCAGTCCTGACACCGGCGCCAGCGCCTCTCCCACCTGACCCGGCTTGACCGCCACCACGATTACCCCACACCTCTCCGCCAACTCCGGGACCGAATTCACCGCGCCCGCACCCGTTGCCACAGTGAACTTCTTCAGCGCATCGGCGGAAACGTCGGTCGCCAGCACCCGGCCCGCGGTCCAGGCCCCCGACCGCACCACGCCCCCCGCCAGCGCGGTCGCCATCCGGCCCGCACCAACAAAGCCCAAGTATTCGCCTGCCTCGTCGCCCATTGCATTGTCTCCAGCCCGGACCATAACGCCATCTCCGGCCGCATCAAGACCGCGCACGCGCTGGTCATCCGAGCCGCGACCCCATAGGATCGTGCATCAAGTGGCCAAAACCGGGGATCAGACTGGCGGCACCGAAACCCTCGAGGGTCAAATCGAGCGCGTCACATTTTACAACGAGGAAAACGGCTTCGCCGTGCTGCGCGTCAAGGCCCGCGGCCACCGCGACCTCGTGGTCCTCGTCGGGACCGTCGCCTCGGCCAACGCCGGGGAGTTCGTGAAGGCATCGGGCCGGTGGACGGTCGATCGCACCCACGGCCCCCAGTTCACCGCCGAGCGCATCGAGTCACACCCGCCCACCTCGCGCGAGGGAATCGCCCGCTTTCTCGCGAGCGGCCTGATCCGGGGCGTCGGCCCACACTATGCCAGTCTGCTGGTCGCTCGTTTCGGCGAAAGCGTCTTCGACGTCATCGAGCGGGAATCTGGCCGCCTCGAGGAAATCGAGGGCATCGGCCCCGGGCGTCGCCGCACGATCAAGCAGGCATGGGAGGAACAGAAGGCCGTGCGGGAGATCATGGTGTTCCTCCACGCCCACGGGGTCTCCACCAGCCGAGCGGTCCGGATCCACCGCACCTATGGTAGCGACGCCATCGCCAAGGTCACCGAAAACCCCTACCTCTTGGCCCGCGATATCCACGGCATCGGATTCAAGACGGCCGACGAGATCGCCAAGCAGCTCGGCGTCCCGCACGATTCGCCCCTGCGCGCATGCGGGGGCCTCGAACACATGCTCCACGAGCAGACCCTCGCGGGTCACTGCGCCCTGCCGCGCGACTCACTCGTCCGCGAGACCGCAAAACTGCTCGACATCGGCGAGGACCGCACCGCCGATGCCCTGGGCCAACTGCTCGCGCGCGGAGAACTCGTCAAAGAGACCATCGGGGGCGAAGACCTCGTCTTCCTCCCCCAATTGCAGGCCGCCGAAAAGGGCATCGCCTCGCGGCTGCGCGCCCTCGCCGGGGTCGCGCCACCCTATCCGCCGATCGACGCCGAGCGGGCGATTGCCTGGTGGGAGGGGAAACACAACAAGACCCTTGCCGCGGCCCAGCGCGACGCGATCCGCGCCGCCCTCGCGCACCGCCTCCTGGTCGTCACCGGTGGCCCGGGCGTCGGAAAGACCACCCTCCTCAATGCGCTGCTCGCGATCCTTCGCGTCAAACGGGTCCGCCCCGCGCTATGCGCACCCACCGGGCGCGCCGCCAAGCGCCTGTCCGAAGCCACCCGCCTCGAGGCCCGCACGATCCACCGCGTCCTCGAGTATCAGCCCGGACGAGGGGGGTTTGCGCGGAACGAGCGCAACCCGCTCGATCACGACCTCCTCGTCATCGACGAATGCTCCATGGTCGATGTGCCCCTGATGCACGCGGTCCTCCGCGCCCACCCCCCAAACGCAGCGCTGTTGCTCGTCGGCGATGCCGACCAGCTCCCGTCCGTTGGGCCCGGCAGCGTCCTGGCGCACATCATCAAGAGCCGCGCGTGCCCGGTCGTCCGCCTCACCGAGATTTTCCGCCAGGCCGCCGCCAGCCGCATCATCGCCACCGCGCACGCCATCAATTCCGGCAGCATACCCGACCTCGAGGGCGCCAGCCCCGACGCCGACTTCCACTTCATCGCGCGCGAGGAACCGGACGCCATCGCCGCCATGGTCCTCTCCCTCGTCCGCGACCGAATCCCCGCCAAGACCGGCCTCCGCCACGGCGACATCCAGGTCCTCTGCCCGATGCACCGCGGCCCCCTCGGCACGCGCGAGCTCAACGCCGCCCTCCAGCGGGAACTCAATCCCCCGCGCCACGACCAGCCGGGCATCCAGCGGTTTGGCTGGGAGTTCCGCCCCGGTGATCGCGTCCTCCAGATCGAGAACAACTACGACAAGGATGTCTTCAACGGCGACATCGGCGAAATCGCCCGCGTCTCGCATGATGACCGCGAACTCCGCGTCCGCTTCGACGAGCGCGAGGTCCCCTACGATTTCGATGAACTCGATGAGCTCCAGCCCGCCTATGCCATCAGCGTGCACAAATCCCAGGGATCAGAATTCCCGGCGATCGTCATCCCCGTCGCCACACAGCATTTCATGATGCTCCAGCGCAACCTCATCTACACCGCCATCACCCGAGGCAAGCGCCTCGTCGTGGCCATCGGCCAGAAGAAGGCGTTCGCTATGGCCGTCCGCAACGCCGATACCACCCAGCGCATCTCCGGCCTGCTCGAGCGGCTCCGCGCCTGACCTGATCGAGAACGCGCCGCATCATTCGTGTGGTAACTTCATGTCGCCCGCTGCCGCCTGACACAGGCGTCCTACAAGAATTGTACGGCGTCTCGGCGAGACGTCGGCGGGCCTAAAGCTGAATAACTTCTGGGGGCGGAGCCGACGCCGATGGTCCCGGCTCGCGCTTCGCGCGCAGCCAAAGCGGTGGCGCCGTCCGGCGGTTGCCGGACTCTGCCGCCGCAGTCCAAAACCCTCCCGGCCCGGAGCCTGGGTCGGGGCACGAGCCGCGCCCGAAGTTTCTGGCTAGCGCCCCTTCTCCGCAGCCTCTTTTTCCCAGGGCACGATCCACTTGAATATCGTGTGCTGGATATCGTCGTATTCCTCGTCGCCCCCTTGGCCCTCGACACCCATCGTTTGCACCTCGATCGGTTTGGCGCCCTTCATGTCGAAGTCGTGCGATAGGATCCTTGACCCCGGCTTGAGTTTCGCCAGCTGCGGCATGAGCCTCACATTCAGCTTCGGCAAAAGGTATAGCGTCACCACGCTCGCCGGGGTCAGGTCCACCGCGAACACGTCCGCCTGCTGGATGGTCACGAGGTGCTCCACGCTATTCGATTTAACGTTGGCAAGCGATTCCGCGACGCGGCGCGGGTCCAGGTCAAAACCCACCGCCTTGATCCCGTACCGCCCTGCGGCCGTCACCACGATGCGCCCGTCGCCACAACCGAGGTCGTACAGCACATCGCCCTCCTTGATTCCCGCCATCGAGAGCATCTTGTCCACCACCGCCTGCGGCGTCGGCACGAATTGAACATCCAACCCGCGCGTCTCGACCCCGCATTCCACCTCGTCCGGTTCGGCCCACAAAGGATCCCCGAAACCGCCGATCACAAACCATCCAGCCAACAACCAAGCACGCATACGGCACTCCTCCTTTTGGAGTAACGTACGACGGCAAGAGGGCAAAATCCACCCCCCCACGTGCCTGCCTTCGGATCAGGCACCATGCCCTGCGCCCCGATACCCAAATCGTCGAAAAAGATCGGGATGCTCCCGCTCTTGTGAGGTCTGGCTCCGGCTATTTCCTGCCGCGTCGTTTCTTCTTTGGTCTGTCTGGAATGGGAACGCTCTTTCCCCCGGCCGGATTGAGTTTCTCCAAGACGGCGCCCAGGCGCTCGCGGGCCGCAGTGGCGGCAGGATCCTGAGAATCCGCGGCGACCGCAGCCTCGACAAATGGCGCATCTCTCATGTCGAAGAGCGCGCCCGCCTGATTCATTTTCCATCCGTCGTCACGGACGTACCACCTACCGCCAAGCTGGACGAAAATCCACTCACGCGGGTTGCCCCTGTCACCGCGGAGTTGCGGCGCGAAACTACGACCGTCAAACGTCACGCCCTCCGGCATTTTCGCGCCCGCCAATTCCGCGAACGTCGGGACGAGATCGCTGAAATCCACGAGGTCCCGGATGACGCACCCCTGGGGCGCGGTGCCCTTCCAACTGGCGACGAGCGGCACGCGCGCTCCGCCCTCGAGCATCGATCCCTTGGCGCCGTTGACCTGTCGCCCGCCGATCGTGCCCGATTGCCGCGCCGTGCCGTTGTCCCCGGTGAAGAGGATCAGCGTCTTCTCCCGGATGCCCAGCTTGTCCACCTCGGCCACGAGTTCGCCAACCTGCTTGTCCAGATATGCGACGTTGTCCTCGTAGAGCGCCTCGTGGTTCTTGCCGGTCTCCGGCTTCGTGTCCGGTGTCCGCAGGATGGGGCCATGGACCAGATGAGATGGGTAGTAGTAGAAGAAGGGCCCATCGCGATGCCGCCGGATGAAATCGATTGCAAATGCGTGCGCCACATCCGGGTAATAGATCTCGGCATCCTTCTCGACCAACTGCCCATTTTTCGTGTAGCCCTTCTGCCAGTAGTATCCGCCGGCGCGGGGATCGGTGATGTATTCATCGTAACCCCAGTCGGCTGGCATCTCGCCCATCTGTCGCCATTTGCCGCCCATGCCCGTCGCGTAACCGGCGGCTTTCAGTATTTTCGCCATGGACGGTTCCTGTGCGCTGGACGGTTGGCCGGCGGACTGATTGGTCAAGCCCCCCGTCCGAAAGCCGTACCGTCCGGTGGTGATCAGGCAGCGCGTCGGCCCACAGAGTGGCGCGCTGTAGCACCGCTCGAAACGGATGCCGCTCGACGCCAGCGCGTCGATATGGGGCGTCTTGCCCTTGAAGCGATCCGAGCCATAGCAGCCGACTCCATCGACGCCGTAGTCATCGGCCAAGATCAGCAGAATGTTCGGCCGCGGCGCCGCAGCGGGATTCTCTGCCCAGAGGCGGCCCAGCCCCGCCCAGGCGCAGATGGCGACCGCAATATATGGAATCATCCTCATACGCTCTCTCCTCACATAGGCCTCTCGACCGCCGGGAATGGTTCCATTCCCTTCCGAATCCGAATAGCGCCGCCCGACCGGCTTGAGACATCGGATTTTTTCTCGCGGGCGCTCAAACCCCGGCTACCAATGAGGCATGGAGCGCTCTCTTGTGATGACGTTGATCGGCCCGGACAGACCGGGACTCGTGGGTTCCATCGCCGCCGCCGTCGCCGGGCACGGCGGAAACTGGGAGGAGAGTCGCATGTCGCATCTCGGGGGACAGTTCGCCGGCATCCTCCGCGCCCGCGTGCCCGCCCCCAAGGAAGCCGCGCTTGTCGCCGCCCTGCGCGCCCTCGAATCCCAGGGCCTCCAGATGATCCTTCATCCGGAAGCCGCGTCGGCCAAGGTCCCGGGCGAAGAACTCGTCTCGATGGAGATCGTCGGCCTCGACCGCCCGGGCATCGTCAGCCAGATCTCGGCCGCCCTTGCTCGCCGCGGCGTGAACGTCGAGGAACTCAACACCGAATGCGCAGCGGCGCCGATGTCCGGCGAGGTCATGTTCCACGCCAACGCACAGCTGCGCCTGCCCGCCGGCTGCACGGTCGGGAATCTCAGTGCTGACCTCGGCGCCATCGCGGCCGACCTCATGATTGAGGTGAAAATCAAGTCGCCGCCGCGAGATCAGTGACGGGTTCCCAGACGGAGGACCCGCGCCCTCAGAACAACCGCGGCTGGACGGTTTCCTCTTCGACCAGCGAACCGGAGCGGCGGCGTTGCTGCTCGAGGATCAGCTTGTCGAGGCGGGCGTCGAAGCGCACGGGATAATCGCCCGTGAAACAGGCGATGCAGAAATCGGAACCCTTGCATCCGGTCGCGCGGATCATGCCATCCACGTCCAGATAGCCTATCGAATCGACCCCAAGGTATTTCGCGATCTCATCACGGGTCATCTGGTTGGCGATCAGGTCCTTCTTGTCTGGAAAATCGATGCCATAAAAGCATGGGAACCGGTGTGGCGGGCATGAGACGCGTAGATGGACCTCTTTCGCACCAACCTCACGGAGGTTGACGACCCGGGCTCGCGCGGTTGTGCCCCGCACCACGGAATCATCCACGACCACGACCCTCTTGCCGCGGATCATCTCCTTGATCAGATTGAGTTTCACACGCACGTTGAAGTCGCGGATCAGCTGCGTGGGCTGCAGGAAGGTGCGCCCGATGTAGTGGTTGCGCACGAAGGCCTGCTCGTATGGGATGCCGGACTCCTGCGCAAAACCCTGCGCCGCATAGTTGCCCGAGTCGGGCACCGGTATCACGATGTCGGCATCGACGGGATGCAGCCGCGCCAGCTCGCGGCCCATGCGTTTCCGGGTCTCGCTCACGAACCCGCCCATCAGGATGCTGTCGGGCCTCGCGAAATACACGTGCTCAAACACACAGAATGCCCGCTCGTGCGATGGGTCGACGTAACGGATCGATCGGATGCCGTTGCCGTCGATCACGACGACCTCGCCCGGCTCGACGTCGCGCACATAGTCCGCGCGGATCAGATCAAACGCGCATGTCTCGCTCGAGACCACCCAGGCACCATCGAGGCGCCCCAGGCAGAGCGGACGAAAACCGTGCGGGTCGCGCGCGGCGATCAGCTCGCGCTGGCCCATGATGACGACCGAAAAGGCCCCCTGCACGCGGCGCAGCGCGCTCAAGAGCGACATCTCCTGGCCCTCGCGCCTCGGCTGAATCATGAGGTGGAGAATGACCTCGCTGTCGCTGGTGGTCTGAAAGATAGAGCCCGCATTCTCCAGTTCGTCGCGCAACAGGTTCGCGTTGACGAGGTTGCCGTTGTGCGCGATGGCGATCTGGCCGCGGGCGCAGTTCACCACGATGGGCTGCGCGTTCTTGATGGTGCTCGATCCCGTGGTCGAATATCGGACGTGCCCGATCGCCCGGACGCCGCGCAGGTCCTTGAGCGTCTGCTCGTCGAAAACCTGCGACACCAGCCCCATTCCGCGGTGGAGCCGGAACGCCGCGTCATCGCCCTCGGCCGCCACAATGCCGGCGCTCTCCTGGCCACGATGTTGGAGGGCATACAGGCCGTAGTAGGTGATCTCCGCCGCGTTGGGATGACCGAACACCCCAAATACACCGCACTCGTGCCGCGGATACGGATCCGCCTCGAACTCGCCACCGGCCTGTAATCTGCACAATGCGGCCATGACCCGTGATTCCCGCAATCTTCCCCCGCGGCTCAGCCGCGGAGCAACCGGCCCAGCGCACCACCCCACGCCTCGCGGAGCCGCGCCACCTGCCACAAAATACTAGCATCGGAGGCAATGATCCGCAAAACATCCCCGCCTGTGCGGCCGATGCGATGCGCCGCAACGCCGCGCTCCGCCATGAGCGCCAGCGCCGCCCCAGAATGTCCCTCGGGCACGCTAACGACCACGCGTCCCGGGGCCTCGTTGAAGAGCACCTCGTCGAGGCGGCCCGGAGATGCCCCCGCAAGGGCCAGATCGATCTCTGCGCCCAGCGGCTCGCGCGGCCCAGACATGCAGCACTCGGCCAACGCCACGCCAAGCCCGCCCTCCGAGCAATCGTGTGCGCTGCGGACCCACCCTCTTCGGATCATTTCCAGCAAAGCCTCGTGGGTCGCCCGCTCGACCGCGAGGTCCACCATCGGACACGGCCCGAGACGCCGGCCCAGGATCTCCTTGGCAAACAGGGAACCGCCGAGCCCTCCACCGATGCAACCCACTAGCAGCACCGCGTCGCCCGCTCCCTTGAAATACTGGGTCGTGATGTGTGCCGGATCATCGATGATCCCCACCATCCCCACCACCGGCGTCGGGTCGACCGCCCCCGCCGGCGACTCGTTGTAGAGGCTCACGTTGCCCCCCGTCACCGGCACGCCAAACACCCGGCACCCCTCGGCCACCCCCTCGACCGCCCGCCGCAACTGCCAGAAGATATCCGGCCGCTGCGGATTGCCAAAATTCAAATTGTCGGTCACGCCGATCGGCCGGGCGCCGGAGCACGCGAGGTTGCGCGCCGCCTCGGCCACCGCCAGCTTGCCGCCCTCGTGCGGATCGAGCGCGCAGTGCACCCCGTTGCAATCCGTCGAAACCGCCAGGTACTTGAAGGACCTTTCGCCCACCGGCGGCAGCGCGCCCGGCGGATCGGTGGGCACCCGGACGACCGCGGCGTCGCTGCCCGGCAGCACCACGGTGCCGACCCTCACCATGTGGTCGTACTGCTCGTATACCCATCGCTTCGAGGCGACCGTCGGCACCTCAAGCATCTTCACCAGTGACGCCCCGAGATCCTTCGGCGCGGGAAACTTCTGGGGGTCATAGTCCTCGATCTCGGCCTTCGGTTCCCGTGCCTCGCGATGATAGACGGGCGCCTCCTCGGCCAGCCGCCTCGCGGGGATCTCCGCAACCACCCTGCCCAGGTGCCGCACGCGCATCAGCCCATCGGTCGTCACCCGGCCGATCTCCACGGCATCGAGATCCCATTTGGCAAAAATGCGCCTCACGGTCGCCTCGTGCCCCCGCCGCGCGATGATCAGCATGCGCTCCTGCGACTCGCTGAGCATCAGCT
>JAKQKQ010000333.1 GCA_029560585.1 Verrucomicrobiota bacterium
ACTCCGGTCGGCCTTCGCTACGCTCCGGCCTCCCTGCGTCCCGCACCCCCAGCCGGCACAAGAAGACAACGGACAACAAACAAAGAAAGGGGACATTCTCTCGTGAGTTAACAGGGGGACATTTCTAAAGAGTTTTGACAGAGCGCGGATTGGCCGATCGAACGGGGGCGTGGCGTCGGCGTGTGCCGGGGTTGCGTGGCGCCTGGTGACTTGGGGTGTCGCGAATTGTGAGCAGGCGTCCGACACGGTCGAGCCCACATGACTCCGGCCGCGTTCTGAGCAGTTTCAGCCGCGGGCATCGTGCGGCGCCTGGGTCAAATGTGCGGGTCATCCCACGGAGAGGCCCTACAGGGCTCGGTCATGGGGAGACCAGCGTCGTGTAAATACTGAGGAAAAGCCGGTTCGTCTCGATGGGTAGGGTGATCTGCCAGATGTTCCATGCGGCATTTGACCCGGCCAGCGTGGGTGCGATTCCCAATGGCGCCCAGGCGAGGAGGTCATAGCTCTGGCGATACTCCCAGGTGACGTCGGTCGGGGTCTTGGACTGGATCCATGTCATGGATACCGTGTTCGAGGCAAGATCGGCTGCGAGGGTCGAGTAGTCGCTGGGGATGCAGGGCGCGTTGGGGTCGAGGCCGGATGCAAACTTGATGAGGTTGGCGATACCGTCGGCCGCCGGGCTAGCACCAGGTTGCGCGTTGGTGCCGACGAGGCCGTGGAACGCGACCCAGTTTGGATATGTGCCGCGGACAGAAACGGACTGCGTGCCGCTGCCATTAGTGATGCCGCCGCCGATGAGGCGGACCCAGAACTCGGAGCCGAGTTCCAGCGGTGGGGTGGTGAAGGTGGCGTTGGTTTGGCCGGGAAGCGGGTTGGACACGCTGTTGGATGCGCCGGAGTACCACTGGAATGTGACGCCGGCCTGGTCCGTGAAGACGGTGAATGTGGGTTGGGCGCCGATGGACGCGGGTCCCACGAGGTTGGAGGAAATGACGAGAGCTTGAAATTCGCAGGCGCCGATGTCGTTCGTTGCACCGCGCGCGAAGCCACGCTGGTCACTGGTGGGGATGTCGGCGCTTTTCTGGCCGACGTTGATTGCCGGGCTCGTGGCTGTGGAGATGGGCATGGTCGGAGTGGGACCACCATGGTCGCCCAGCGCAGAGAGGATGGGGTTGTCCGTGATGATGTTGGCTCCGCCGGAATATCCGTTCTGGACGACGCAGGACTTGACGGAAGGGGTGGAGGACGGGTTGTTAACGATCTGCTGGGCGGTGGGCGTGTTTCCCCACAGGATGCAGTTGGTGATCCCCGGCGAGCAGGAGTTGGTGTTGTAGATGCCGCCACCAGACGACGCCAGATTGCTAACGATGGTACAATTGATGATCGGCGGAGAGGAGAAGCTGACGTTGCAGATACCACCCCCGCGGTTGGTCGCAGAGTTCATCGCTATGGTGCAGTTGGCGATACGCGGCGAGGCGTTGTTGCTGTTGTAGATGCCCGCGCCAAAGGAGGCCCAGTTTGCGGCGATGGTGCAGTTGCTGATCAGCGGTGAGCAGGACCACCCATTGTGGATGGCGCCGCCACCGGAGGAGGCCGCATTGCTTATGATGGTGCAGTTGGCGATGATCGGCGAGGACGCGCTTGGGTTGCACATTCCGCCGCCACTGTTGTTGGGGGATGTGCCGTCGGCGTTTCCGCCGCTGACGGTAACGCCGTCGAGGACGGCGTTCGCCAGGCTCGAGGGATTGTAGAAGACGTGGTAGCAGTTTTCGTCAGTGGTCGAAGCCTCTGGGCGGCCGTCTCCGTTCGTGTCGGCGTCATCACCATTTAGGTCGCCAGAGAGGATGACGGGGTATAAGGACGGGTCGCGCTGATCGAGGTTGGTTTCGGTCCCAGCAAAGCCACCGTAGATGGAGACGCCGTTCTTTAGGGAGAAATGTTGGTGTCGTGCGGTCATTCCGCCGATCGGATTTGGCCATGAGTTCGGTGTGTACGTTCCTTGTGCAACCCAGACTGGTTTGCCGGATGAGAATGCCTCATCGATGGCCGGCTGGAGGCTGGTGTAGGCGTCGGACCAAGACCTGCCGTCCTTGTCACCGTCGGCGGCGGAGTCATCGACGTAGATGACGTCGGCGCCTGCAAGCGGGCAGGCGAGGCAAAGGCTCATCCCAACCAGTGGGAAAAAACGATCGCCCATGTGAGTCAAATTGGCATGGGCACAGCCTTTGGTCCAGACACAACAAGGAATAGAAAAAGTGATTTATAGAATGAGGGAACCTTATGAGAGATCCTTGAAATGGGACCGGGGTCAACTCCTTTCACGGGCACGTTTTTGCGACCTGGGGCGACCGCCGTGGGACCGCATTGCGCGGGGTCGGCCGGAATACGGGGAGAATGCGGGACGATGACGCGGTGAGATCTCACACGTCCGGGGGAGGCTACGCACGCTCTGGAAGTGCGGGCTGGAGCTTGAGGTGCTCTGTCCGATAGGGTAGACAAGAAGTTTTCGTGAGGTGTATGGCTAACAAGATAGAGGGCATTTTCACGCCGAACGTGGTTCCGCTGGATGGGGCTGGGCGGATCGACGAGGCGGAGCTGCGGAGGTACCTGAACTGGCTGATCGAGCGGGGCGTGCACGGGCTATATCCGAATGGCTCGACGGGGGAGTTCACGCGGTTCACGGCGGAGGAGCGACGGCGGATCGTGCAGGTCGCCTGCGAGGTGGCGGGGGCGCGGGTGCCGGTTTTGGCGGGGGCGGCGGAGGCGGATGCGCGGGAGACGATCCGGGCATGCGAGACCTATGCGGGCTATGGGGCGCGCGCGGTGGCGATCGTGTCTCCATTTTATTACAAGCTGAGCCCGGATTCGGTGTACGCATATTTTCGGGAGATCGCGGTGAACAGCCCGATCGACGTGACCCTTTACAACATTCCGATGTTCGCCAGCCCGCTCGATGTGCCGACGATCCGGCGGCTTATGGAGTTTCCCAGGGTCGTGGGGATCAAGGATTCCTCGGGCGATCTGGCGTTCCTGATGAGGGTCATCGCTGTGGTGCGGGCGACGAGGCAGGATTTCTCGGTGCTGTCGGGATGGGAGGCGGTCCTGGTGCCGGCGCTCATCGCGGGGGCGGATGGGGGCACGAACGCGTCGAGCGGGGTCGTGCCGGAACTGACGCGAAAGGTGTACGACCTTACGCGGGCCGGGCGCCTGGAGGAGGCGATGCGGCTCCAGTACAAGCTGCTGGAGCTTTTCGACACGATGTTGTACTCGGCGGATTTTCCAGAGGGATTCAAGGCGGCGGTGGCGCTGCGCGGGTTCAAGCTGGGCGCGGGGCGACAGCCGCGGACGGAGGGGCAGCAGATCGACACGGCCGCGCTGCAACGAGTGCTGAAGTGCATTCTTTCGGAACACGGCTACGTGGATCCTCCCTCGGAGGGTTGCCCGGCCCGGACGGGCGTGCCGGAGCGGGATCGCGTGGCGCAGATCACGCAATCGGTCATTGAGGAACTGCGCAAACGGGGCGCGCTGTGAGGGAAGCGATCGGGCTGATCGAGGCGCCGGGGCTGGCCGTCGCGCTTGTCGCGGCCGATGCGATGGACAAGGCGGCCACGGTGCGGGTGCTGCAGGCCGAGCTGAATGATCTGGGCGGCGTGTGCATGAAGATCGCCGGATCGGTTTCTGACGTGGAGGCGGCGCTCGGTGTGGGGGCCGGCGTTGCGGATCGCATGGGCGTGCGGGCCGTCGCGGCATTTTTGACACGCCCGGCGGAGGGTGCCGTGGAGCGCGGGATCCTCTCACGGGCGGAGTTCAGTCCGCTGATCGAGCAGCCGGTGGTGTTTGAGCCTGTGGCCGGGGCCGTTGGCGCAAGGGATCGGAACAGAAAGGCAAGTATGGACAAGAAGCAACCGCCCGCGATTGGGCTCATCGAGACTCAGGGATTCACGGCGGTCTTGGAGGCGATCGACACCGCCTGCAAGGCGGCAAACGTGACCGTGCTGGGCAAAGAGAAGCTGGGAGGGGGCTATATCACGGTGATTATCGAGGGTGACATCGCCGCGGTGGAGGCGGCTGTTGCCGCGGGGCGCGCGCGGGTGGGTGAACTGGGCAAACTCATCGCGGCGCACGTGATCTCGCGCCCGAGTCCGGCGATCATGGCGCTATTGCCGGGCGCCTGAGGGGATGGGTCGGGCTCCGGGGTAGCGCTGTCGGCGACCCAAATTTTGGGTCAGGCGTCATGCCCCGTGGAGGGGGCACCACCGGGGCGGAAAATCGTAGCGATGCCGATGGTCCCAACTCGCGCTTCGCGCGCTGCAAAAGCGGTGGCGCCGTCCGGCGGTTGCCGGACTCTGCCACCACAGTCCAAAACCCTCCCGGCCCGGATCCTGGGTCGGGGCCCGAGCCGCGCCCGAGAACAGCGCCCGAAGTTTCAGGTCAGTGACCGATGCCGACGGCTTCCTCGTCCACCGCGCCAGATGCGTCAAGCAATGACCTTGTTCGTGCGGGTGG
>JAKQKQ010000012.1 GCA_029560585.1 Verrucomicrobiota bacterium
CCTCCCGCCGCGGCTATGGCCTCCATGAGGCGAGTGCCCTCATCTACTGGGTAAACCCCCGGACGCGCCACTGCCCCAAGCACCGCCGCCTGCTGCTTGCGGAGCTTCGCGGGGGCCTCGGGGATGTAGACCACATCTCCGTCGGCCAGCAAGGTGTTGGCTTCGCTCCTGGGGTCATGCCCGAGCGCATCGAGGTCAATATCCGCGGCGACTCGCCCGGCGCCCTCGTTGGCGCCCGACGCGCGCCCGCCGGTTCCCCGCGTCAGCACCACGTGCTTGGCATCTCCCAGGGCCGATGCCCCGCCCGCCGCAGCCACCGCGTCGAGCAGACGCGCCCCAGCTGTAAGCTCATACACCCCCGGCCGCGCCGCCGCGCCCACCACAGTCACATTGATCATGCGGGACCCAACTACCACAACATCGCTCGCGCCGAGCGTCGGGTTTGCGGCTCCGTCCCCGGCGAACAGCACCTTGCCCTGCCCGATGGCAGCCCCGGCGCCCACGGAGGCGTCCCCGCCCGCGTATATCGTCACATTCTCCAGCGATGCCCGGGCAGTCGGCCCGCCTGCGGCAGCCACTGCGTCCGCAAGCTTCGACCCGCGGGGAAGCCTGTAAGCCCCGGGCCGGGCGACCTCCCCTAGCACCACTACCTGCCCGGCGAGCTCCGGCACATAAACCGTGTCGCCGTCCGCGAGCTCAAGGCCAGCCGCCCCGCCCGCGAGGACCGCGTCTACATCTATCTCGAAGGAACGCGCAGCGCCTGCCTCTCCATCGCTCCCCGCATCACGCCGAGTCACTACAACCCTTGTCCCGTCCCCGGCAGCGGAAACGCCGCCCGCCACGGTGATCCCCTCAGCGACATCTGCTCCTCGCTTCAGCTCGTAGGCCCCCGCGCGCTGCACATGCCCGGCTACCTGCACCCGTATCCCGGCGGAGGGCACTACAATTACCTGCCCCGCCGCGACAGGCGGATTGGCCTTGATGTTGCCCTCATACACCAGCGATTCGTCTGCGACCGCCAGGCTCAAGCCGGTCAGGTCACCCGGTCGGCCGTCGGCGCCGGTATCAGCGCCCAGCGTGGCCTTGCCGCCCTGGCCCTCATATACCTTCACCCGCGCAAGGTCCGCCTTGCCGGTGGGCCCGCCCGCCGCAGCGAGCAAGTCCATCAGAGTCGTGCCACGCCCCGCGGGGTACACCCCGGGCCTTGCCACCTCGCCCATGATCGCGACCTGCTCCCGGGCCTCCGGTACGAACAGGGCATCCCCATCCGCAAGCAGCGCATTGGCGTCGAGGCTCGGATCGCGCAGCAGCGCTTCAGCG
>JAKQKQ010000013.1 GCA_029560585.1 Verrucomicrobiota bacterium
GCCCCAGATCGATGGGACTATCCTCCGGGCCATGGAAATCGGAGGCACGCGAGGCCATCAGGCCAAATTTGCGAACCATCCGCGCGAAAGCCAGCACCTGGCCGCCATCATGCGCTCCGCAGGAGACCTCGATGGCGTCGCCACCGAGATCCTTGAAACGGTCAAACAGGATCTCCATCTCGGCGTGACTGAGGCGGTAGCGACCGGGATGGGCGACCACAGCCAGCCCCCCTGCCCCCTTGATCCACCCCATTGCCTCCTCGAGGGTAGCCCAGACATGTTCCACATAGCCCGGTTTGCCGCGGGCAAGGTAATGCAGAAATACGTCGTGGACGTTTTTCGCGATCCCGATCTCAACCAGGTAGCGGGCGAAATGAGCCCGGCTGACCAGCGCAGGATTGCCCGCGTAGCGCAGCGCGCCGCCAAGGGCGCCATGAATGCCGATGCGCTCAAGCTCTGCGGCAATACGCGCCGCCCGCCCGTCCCGCCCGCTTCTGACCTGGGCAAGCCCCGCGATGAGCGCTTCATTGGTGGGGTCGATACCGAGCCCCACCACATGCAGGGTCTGATCGAGCCAGGAGACGGAAATCTCCACCCCGGGCACGAAGCGCAGACCCAAGCCCTCGGCGACCGTCATCGCCTCGGGCAATCCCAGCAACTCGTCATGATCGGTCAAAGCGAGCAGATCGACCCCGTTGGCGTGGGCCCGGCGAACCACGTCACCGGGCGGCAGCGTTCCGTCGGAAGCCGTGGAGTGGCAATGCAGATCGGCGTTGAGAGCGTTCATGATTCCTTGGACCGCAGGAAAGTCTGGAGGATCCGGGCCACCTCTCCCGGCTGGTCATGATGCAGGTTGTGCCCGCTATCCGGCACACAGATCTCGCGAAAATCCCGGAAGGCGGCCCGGGCTTCCGCATGCGCGTCATCGTCCACGCCGAGCCGGTGCCGCAACGCCGGCATGTCGGGTTCGACCCAGAGCGTTGGAGCACTCGCCCTGCGCCAGCAGGCCAGTGCCTCGGCTCGCCGATA
This sequence comes from Verrucomicrobiota bacterium, assembly GCA_029560585.1. GTDB lineage: Bacteria > Verrucomicrobiota > Verrucomicrobiia > JADLBR01 > JADLBR01 > JADLBR01. The sequence goes on from JAKQKQ010000013.1 coordinate 1,030, forward strand.
GAGTATCGGATTGACCCGCTTGTGTGCGGGATCACCCGCCATGCGGATCTCCCCCCCGGCATCAGCCTCACCGAGATGTGTGGCAAGAAAACGTGCCTTCTCAACAGACAGCCGCGGGTTATCAAGCTGCAGGCGGCCTGCTAGTGCTTCCAGATCCGGGTAGCGGCGAAAGGCGGCCGGCACGGCCAGATCACTCAACCATTTCTCCAAGCGACCCGGCGCCTGCTCAGGCACCGTATCAGCCAACCCGAAGGCATCCAGGGCAACCAGCCGCCGAACCCGGGCCGGGCGAACCCCTGCATACACGCAGGCCACATTCCCACCCAGGCTGTGTCCGACCAGATTGACGGGCTGCCCGGGCGAAAAAGCCGTCAGGATCGCGTCCAGATCCCCGAGATAATCCGGAAACCAGTAAGCATCCCCACGCCACTCCGTTCTTCCGAAGCCGCGCCAATCCGGCGCAATCACGTGCCAGCCGCTCCCAAGCTCATCCACGATGAACTGGAAGGACGCCGAGACATCCATCCAGCCATGCAACATGAAAACCATTGGCGCCCCGAACTCACCC